>NZIK01000062.1 GCA_002691625.1 Alteromonadaceae bacterium | reverse complement strand
GCTAATTTTCATGACGGACGTTCCCTTTTAACTGAGTGTGAGTTAACCAGTTTGGCGCATTGACGCCGTTTAGGGGAGCGTCCATCTCATCACCCACCCTTTGGGAACGTACCATTTACTTGCTGCCTGGTTACTCATCACTGTGACTCCTTGTGGTTAAAAACGTGGTGATGTCGGCCATGGTGTGAAGCGGTTTGCCTAAGCACGCAAAGGCCTGCTGTATTGTTGTTGTTAAATTGTCGGCCAGTTGGGCCATGCCATCCTGCTCGCTGTTGAGGTAGCACTCATACATGGCACTGCGTAATACATCGCAGTTAATGGCGCTGGCAACCAGCCCCAGCTTGTACTGATTATTGTCGGCGTAGTCGGTGAGGTTTTCCTGCAATGTATAGAGCCACAGCGGGGTGCGTTGTTGCTCCTGCAACACGGCCAGTAGCGCATAGATAAAATCGGTTTCCTGCCCGGGCGAGGTGACAACTAGCTTACGGTGATTCAGTCGCTGCTTAAAATATTTGGCGAACGGCTTAAAGTGGGGCTCGGTAGTGATTATGCGGAGAATGTTCTCAGCACTATTTAGGCCGAGCTTTATGCCAGCGAGCAGGTTTAGCTGGGCGATATTACGCCCGGCTCTCGGGTTGGTTGGGTGCGGCACTGTGGCCATGTCACTGGTAATGAACAGGTCTATTGGGCTGGCAATCTGCTGCAGCCCCTCGTTGTCGAGCGGATCGAAAAACAGCGCCGGCCAGTCAACAACATGCGCCTCATCAAGCGGCTCAAAAGGCGGGCGACGCATAATTTCATCCAGCGAAAACGACTGCGAATATTCGGTTTTAAGATGATAGCGCGGGCGCAGCATACTGTGCCCGAACCTGAAGCTGGCCAGCTTAAATTCGGCGGGCACCTGAGTGTATGGTCTGCTGGCGCCGTAATAAAACGGGCCGAGCTTGTTAAAAAAGTACTCGTGGCAGTCGGCTAACACCAGCTTTGGTAGTAAGTCGTTGATCACGATGTGATGAAACACGGCCACGGTATAGCGCCTGGCAGTAATGATGCGCTCGGCCATATCGGTTTGAGTTGCTGGCAAAGCACTAATGAAGGCGTTATGTAAACTCTGAAACAGGCTGTGTAACTGCAGCACAATGGCGTTCTCGTCGTTGCGCTGTTCCGGCATCCAGGCGGTGGCCCACGGTGCGTTCTCAATAGTACCGGGGGCTACCCGGTGCACATCGTGAGCCTGGGTTAAAAAACGCCCGCTTTCGCTGTCGAAATAGCGTACTTCGATACTACGGATAGGATCGCCCGAGCCATCATTACCATACATGCTGTCGAGATTTAGCCGTGCACTGGTGTGGCGTCCGCCGATATGAAAGTGCGAGTCGGCAATGATGTCGTGGGCGATAAACTGGCAAATATAGGTGTAACCTGCCGGTATGGGCTGTGTGTTGGTGTCGTCCGGGGTATAGTCGGGATCGTCGAGATAAGCTGGATCGGCGTCGTCCTCGGGGTCTTCTTCCAATTGTGGAGCAAAAGAAAGTGAAGGTTGCGGTGCCTGTTCGGGCGCTGTACGCGAACTGTTATTTTGCGGTAAGCCTGGTAGCATCAGGGTAGCCAGGGTATTTAATTCCACCGGGCTTAGCAGTGCCTGCTCTGTGGCAGGAAACATGCTATGGGTGGCAGCGTGCATTAGTTCGAACCCGTAATAATAGTCGCGCTTAATACTACTTCGGCGGTGTTACTTTCGCGCACAGCGATAACAGTTGATGGTACATTGGCAGTTTTCAGGGTGGCCAGAATAACCAGTTCACCCTGGGCGTTTTTCATAAGCGCCGGCCAGCTTTGCAGGGGCTGGCCGGTGGGGGATTGTAACTCAACGTCAAACAGCTGGCCGTTAGCCATGCTTACGTCCAGCACAAGTATCTGCTGCTCACTGCCTTGTTCTACTACTGCGCCAACAGGTGGTAATTCTGCGGTGCTGGCACCGCGCATCTCGCCAATGTAGATCACATCGGGACTAATGGCCGTTGCCACCTGTTTGGGTTGCTGATAGCCCAGCAACAGCCAGGTGGCCGCGCTGCCAATCAGAACGCCACCGAGGGGCCAGAACAACCGCAGCAGTTTGCTGGCTGATGAATCTGCACGGGATTTTTTAGCCGCCTGGCCGAGTGTTTTTTTGAAGATTGCACTGAGTTCAAACTCTTCCACCATGTCGGGATGCATCAACAAATATTCTTCAAACTCAATCATTTCAGCCGCGGTAAGCTTGCCGTGCAGGTAGCGCTGAATTATATGATTAGCCTGGATGTACTGTGTATTCATATCACTTAACTTCTGTAACCTTGTCGGTTAACGTTAATAACTCCGTATTAGTAGTGTCGCCAATGGGCGTTCCCTCTCAAGCAGCACCAGAGTGTTTATATCCGGGTGCCCAGCCAGCAAATGACGGCGGCCACCGACAGCAAGGTAAACAGCGATTGTTTATTGATTTCAACTTTGCACTTGAGCGCCAGCGCTTGTTTTAAACGTGTTTTGGCCCGATGCAGTACTTTATCGAAATGTTCGGTGCTTAAATCCAGCTCGTTACACAGCTCTTCTTTGTCTTTGCCTTCAAAAAAGTAGGCGCTCAGTAATCGCCTGTCGCGCGCTACACTGAGCTCTGACATTACCTGTGTGACGGTTTCCAGCAGTTTTTCTGAGCTGACCTGGTTTTCGGTATGGTTGACTGTATGGGAGTGCAGGTCCATCTCGTCGCTGCAATCGGTGCGTTGGCGCTTGTTTTTGCGATAGGTGGCAATCAGCAGATTCTCTGCTACGCGGCGTACAAAGCCTGCTATAGCTTCGGGGTTGTCGATTGCTGAAGCCCGGGCTTTCTGGATCACAATGAGCAGGGCTTCCTGCACAATATCCTGCGCCAGGGTCGGATCGTCGCACTTATAAGCCACAATGGAATACAGCGGTCGGGAGAAGTGACTGAGCAGAGCTTGCTCCGCCTGTTTGTTGCCATTGGCGATTTGCGTCACTAGTACAGCAGGTTCATCCATGATTCAGCGCGTTGTGGATTGTTATTAAAGGACAAATCTACCGGCGTAAGGCGGTATTTACAAGTTATTAGCGGTTATAAAACAGACTTTATAAGACTAATTGGCAATCAGGAAGAGTGCGCGGCTAACGCTTTGTGGTGAGCCGTGCACTTTATTTATAGCGGATTATTTTGCGGCGGCGTCGTAGCGAGCCTCGAAGCGCAGGAGTTTACTGTTCGGATCGACAATCACCACATCCTGCTCTGATACTTTAATGGTATTTTCTGCAGGCAATTGTAAGGTAGTAACCTCGCCATTTACCGATACTTCCACTGGCATCGGAAAGGGCAGGTCGTCTGGTACCAGCCAGGTGAGTGTGAGCGTATCGCCGCTGCGTTGCTGGTGAAGCTCGGGCAGCCTGGGCTGATAAAGATAGATATCGAAAAACCAGCTAAAATCCTCGCCGGTCAGCTCATTAACCAGCTTGATAAAGTCCCCGGTATTGCGGTACACAGTAGTGAACTGGCCGGGTTGCGGCGTGACGGTGCCGTACAGCAGCGTGGTAACGGAATCAAAAAATGCCTGATCGCCAATCAGGTAACGCAGGGAATGCATGATCCACGAGCCTTTGTAATAGATATCCAGTGCCGGACCCACGCCTTTTTCGTACACCTCTTCTACTTCCATCGGTTTATTGGACACGATGGGATGCGTATTGATCAGGCCTTTGCGCTGGTTATTTAAATACGCTTTGTAGGCGATATCGCCGTGCAGGTACTGAGCAAATAAAGGCTGCATGTAGCTGCCAAGCCCCTCGTGGATCCACATGTGATCCCAGTTGTCGTTAGTGACCTGGTTACCAAAGTACTCATGGGCAAACTCATGTTGCAGTAACCAGTCGAAACCGAATTCGTCTTTTTTGTATTCGTTGCCATAGGCATTGATGGTTTGGTGTTCCATGCCCAGGTGCGGGGTTTGCACCACGCCCACTTTTTCATCGGCAAAAGGGTAAGGTCCAATCATCCGCTCAAAGAACGTTAGCATGGCAGGAATTTCATCGAACAACTCCTGGGCTTGTTCTGTATTGCCCGGCAAGTGGTAATACACAATGGGGTAGCTGTTGCCGTAAATGCTCTGGTAGGTATCTTCGATTTTTTCGTAAGGCGCAATATTCAGCGCAATGCCATAGGTATTGTGTGCGGAGCGGGTTTGCCAGTGATAGGTGCTCTCGTTTTCGGAGTGGGTAGTTTCTATAAGTATCCCATTACTCGCCGCTACCAGGTTGTTAGGTACGGTAATGTAAATATCGGCCGTCTGGGGTTCTCCCATGGGCTGGTCGATACACGGCCAGAAGATATCGCAACCTTCGCCCTGCACTGCGGTAGCCAGCCAGGGCGAACCGTCTGGGGTTTTATCCCACATTACGCCGCCGTCCCAGGGCGCATTGGGCGGGGTGCGTGGATGACCATGATATTTCACCTGAACCGACACCGGGAAAGTTACTTCGTTAGTCGGGGTGATAACCAGCTCGCCCTGTTGGTTAGCATACTGCTCGGGCTTCATGGCTTCGCCGTTGAGCCAGATGCCATCGATAGTGAATACGCTGTCGAGATCCACCGACACCGCTTTGGCTGGTTTGGCGGCATCCAGAGTAAGAGTAGTATTGCCAAACAGCTGTTGTTTATCAAAGTCGAAAGCAAAGTGCAGCTCTGCATGCTCAACACTTACGCCTTGCTGATAAAACGGTATTTTGCCGCCGCTTTTCAGGGTATAGGCTGTTGATAAATCGACTGAAGTGGCAGGAGTGTTATTGGTTGGTTGAGTAGTAGTGCAGGCACTGAGGGCAACTGCGGTTGAAAGTAAAAGGCCTTGCCAGGCATGGATACATTCCATGTGTGAGCTCCAAATAAACTGTCGTTGTTATTGTTACTGCGATTATAGCGTTAAACAACGTGAAATCCTGATGCGAAGCCTGTACTGAGCGTATTTTTATGGTGTTAAACGAAAAGAGTGGCCATGCCACTCTTTTTTATCATTAACTGATGGGGTTATTCGAACAACTCACCACGCAAATCTTCTAAGGTGCTATGGGTATGTTCTTTAAGTAACTTTTTCACCAGTTTGGGTTCCTTGTTCATCCACGCATCATAAATTTCTTCATGCTCGCGGTAGGCATCGGCCTCACGGTCGGGTGGCTCAAGGTGCTTACGAACATAACGTTCTGATAGCAGGTGGATCTTGAACAGCAGCTCCTGGGTGATTTTGCGGCCGGCGGGGGCCGACAGCGCCAAATGAAATTCCCGGTTTACGGTAACCGCTTCCGGTGATATTTCATTAGCCATGCTTTGCAGACGTTTAAAAATCTCGGTAACCCTGGCTTTATCTTCCTCGGTGGCTTTTTTACAGCCCTGAGCGGCCGCTTCAGGCTCCAGCGTGGTCCGCAGATGAAAAACATCTTCGGCTTCGGCGAGGCTGAGTGGACGAACAATAAATCCACGGTTAGGGTGAGAGACTAATAAGCCATCTTGCTCCAGCCGGGTGAGTGCTTCACGCAGCGGGATCTTACTTACTCCCAGATCCTGGGAGAGGGCGTCCTGACGAATGGGCTTTGCCGGGAACATATCGTTGGCAAGGATACGCTCACGAATAATTTCGTAAGCCTGTTCCGACAAAGTTTTTACCACAATTGACATGTATTAATGACTCCTAAACAGAAGTTTGGTGTTTCGTTATTTTTGGTATTTTATTGTTGTTATAGCGATAGTCTGACCAATTCTAGCGGTAGACTCCATGTCATACAGTATACTATCTGAGCTACGGCTGATAGCGCCAGACAGTCTGAATGCTTTCTTTTTGCACAGCAGTGAAGGTTAAAGTTTTTTTTTAACGCATTTCTGAATCATTGAGTTGTTTTTTGATTCTGATTTACGATTGTTTTGGGGCTGGTGGGGCAAGGCAGACTCTGCGCTGAGCACCTGAATCTTCCCTGAGTTTGCAAATTTAAAGTGTAAAAATAGGTAGTTAGCCTCTCTCTATCGGGCTGTTAACGATTTCGTCAAATAGCGCCTGGCTGATATATTGAGGGCGATAAGTGCCATGGTTATTAAGGATTTGACTGTAAAAGGCGCGTAGGTGGTTTCTTGAGCCTTTAAGCAAATTATTATAAACCAGCTCGACATCCGGATTATCTACAATATCCTCACTCAGGCGCATAAGATCGTAGATATCCAGCTCCTCTACCTGGGCGCCAACATAAAGCCCTTCCAACAGTGATATAGCGCCACTTTCGGTAAGCACCGTATACAGATAGGTAAACTCGGAGTTGCTGAAGCTGCCTACAGCATTGTTGGTGACCGGATCGTTGAGTTGGTAACGTTCCAGCAAGGCTAAAACTGCCTCGGTATGAGTGAGTTCGCTGCTGGCAATGTTACTGAAGATAGCCAGACCATGCTGCGCATACAGGGTTGTGTAAACATCGTGAGCGAGTTTTTCTTCCTCGCGCATCATCAGCAGCCCTTCTTCTTCCAGAGCGGTTAATGACCCGATGGGAAAGGTATTAAGCTGGTTACGAAGCTGATTGAGATCGAACGTGGAAACGCCGTCAGCGTTGACCATAAATGGCGCTTGCCTGTTGCTATCATCGCCGCCACAACCTCCGGTTAACAGGGTAACACCCAATAAAATAACAAGTAAAAACCGATACATAGTTTGCTCCTGAACCATAAGGCATTTTCGCAGCCTCTTCAGAAACGTCAGTGCAAGCATAGTGCCTGATTTGTAATGGTATTTACTTGTTGAAATGTAATGAGTTTATCTGCGCGGGTAGTGGCTTTTGCCATAGTTGACAGTCACCGATTAATGCACTGACAAGTATGACATAATGGCTGGATTAGCTGTCGGTGATAAATTTATCACCAAGTAAGTTAGCGCCCATGTAGCCAACTTTAACGTAGATCAGCGCGCCTTCCTCACCGGTAAAAGGGGTATGCTGACTGTACCGGGGATTGCGGATCCAGCTACCGGCGGGATAACTACCGTGCTCGTCGTTAAAAACACCTTCCAGTACCAGGATCTCCTCACCGCCGGGATGCACGTGCCCGCCAAATTGTGTGTTCGGCGCCCATTTTACCAACGCGGTACTAACGCCATTATACTCATGTAAAGGCAGAACGCTTAAGCCATCAGCCTGGCCGGGAAGCCACTCACTTTGCTGAGTTTTAATGGTTAACTGCTCCAGGTCATTGTGAGCAAACTGCCAGAGCTTAACCAGAATTGTGCATCCGTCTGCAGAAAATGGCGTGTGTGAACTGCCCGGCGGATTGCGCAGATAGGTACCGGCAGGGTAATCACCATGTTCATCACTAAAGGTACCACTTAATACGTAAATTTCTTCACCGCCGTCGTGGGTGTGGCCACTATAGCCCGCCCCGGGTTGGTAGCGCACTATGCTGGTGGCTCTGGCTACCTCTTCGCCAGCACGGTCGAACATCATGCGGCTCACGCCTTTCAGGGGGGAGGGGATAAACTCGTACTCTGAAGGCCGGATAACCACTCGCTGACGAAAATCACTGTTTATTTGCATGACTTAACTACTCTGAAACGCTGAGATTGGTTGATTGTACGTAAAGACCGGCGAAAAGCTCAACTCGTTGCGAGCGGTACACGAATAAGATAGATTTATATAAATTATAATTTATTGATTCGGCAACTATTTGTTCAGCAGGCCCGCATTTTGACCAGCCCTGATTTTCTCTCCGTACTACCTATTATTGTTACTCTGGCTCTCGCATTATATTCCAAACACGTGGTGATTGGCTTGTTTGGCGGGGGATTGACCGCTGTGGTCTTGCTCACCGGCTGGCATCCTCTTGAGGTGTTGTCGACGCTCATAAAAACACATCTGGTTGGTACGTTGACCGACAGTTATAACGCCGGTGTGATTGTGTTAATGGTGTTTATTGGTGGCTTTGTGGCGCTTATGGAGAAGTCCGGTGGCGGGCCGGCGTTTGCCAGTAAGATGATCGGGGTGATCGCCAGTAAAGCGAAAGCGCAAATAGCGGCCTGGTGTGGCGGTATCTTTATTTTTTATTCTGATTTGGGTACCCCACTGATCATCGGCCCGGTATTTCGGCCGCTGTTTGAAAAGCTCAGGGTGTCGCGGGAAAAGCTGGCATTTATTATCGACTCTACGGCCTCGCCGGTTGCCATACTGGTGCCCTTCATCGGTTGGGGGATCTACATCATGGGTTTACTGCAAAAAGAATTCGATCAGGCTGGTAAATCCCTCGATAGCTGGCAGGTGTTTATTGGGGTTATCCCTTATCAATTTTATGCCCTGCTTGCGATTGCTGTAATCCCTCTTATGGTGTGGCTAAAAGCCGATATTGGCACCATGGTACAAGCAGAAATAAAAGCGACACAGGCGCCGACGACAGCAAGCAGTGGCGTGAAACAGGGTCAGGATTTTGAGGCTTTCACCCATCACAACGCCCGTGCTCGCTTTGTGTTTTTGCCGCTGTTAGTGATGGCTGCGGTGCTGCTATTAATGCTCGTGCCCCTTGGCTTTCCGTTTTCCAGCGTACCAGGCTCGGTATTCAGAGCCGCCCTTGCCAGTGCGTATTTTCTGGCGGCGTGTACGCTTATTGGCCTGATGGCCTGGCATAAGGTTCGCCCAGCCCTGGAAGGCGTAACACTCTATTTGCAGGGCATGAGCGGTATGATGCAAGTGATCATTGTACTGGTGCTGGCGTGGACATTGAGCTCATTGGGGCATGAGCTTGGCACGGCGGCCTACATTGCCGAGCAGGCGCAGCGCGGATTTCCGGCATGGTTGTTACCGCTGGTGGCTTTTCTGCTGTCGGCGGTTATTTCCTTTGCCACCGGTTCATCCTGGGGCACTTTTGCAATCATGCTACCTTTGGTGATCCCTACGGCGTTTGCTATTGAAGCTCCGCTATTGGTGAGCATTGGCGCGGTGTTATCCGGTGGCTTGTTTGGCGACCACTGTTCGCCCATATCGGAAACCACCATATTGTCGGCCACCGGTGCGAGTTGCCGTCAGTACGACCATTTCAGAACGCAATTGCCTTTTGCGCTGATTAACGGCGGGATTGCAATGGTGGCGTTTACCATTGCCGGATGGGTGGCAAGCCCATTGATTTGGGGTGGGGCTCTTTTCGTTCAACTGGTAGTGCTTACTTTCTTAAGGCGCATAGTGTAAATTTGAGGCATAAAAAAAGCTGACCGAAGTCAGCTTTTTTAATATATCAGTAACTTACTTTTTACGGCGTAAACGTAAACCGATGGCTGCCAGGCCAAGCAGTAACAGAGCATTGCTAGCCGGGCTGGAAACCAGAACCGGGCGCTGACTAAGACCAACAACGATGTTGTCGAACTCACCTGCAATACCAGTAGTGTTGATCACCAGGCGATCAAATTGCTCTGCGAATGAAAAGTCAATGTTCACATATACGTTTGAACCAGGACCGGTTTGGTTACCCGCACTGCCACCCAGAGCACTGAGTAGACCACTACCCGTAATGCTGGACACCAGGTTACCGCCAGAGTAAAAATTGAAGTCGTTGTATCTGTCAACTGAACCCCAGTAGAAACCCAGATAGGTAATACCAGTGTCTGCGTTGGCTGCCAGTAACTGACTGTAGTCAAAAGTAAAGCTCGCAGAACCACTGCCATTGTTGGTCAGGTAAGCGAAACAAGTCGTATCATTGGCAGGTGCCGCAGCAACACCAGAGACAGAGCCCTGACGAACACCAACATCACTGCTTGGTGGTGTGACTAAAACGCCAGCAGGGCCACCGTTAACACTGTTTACCGCACACTCCTGGTCGAAGCCAGCATCGTTATAAGCAGTTGAACCCGGAAACATAGGATCGCCAGTTGCCTGGTCGAAACTCTCGATGAAGTAACCTGGTAAACCACCTGTTAACGGGTCGATGTACTGACTTGTTAAACCAGAACCGTCATTTGCTGCATCGTAGGAAAAAGATATTGATGCGGCATTTGCTGATAATGAACCGAATACTAATGCGCCACCAATTGTCATTACCTTAGCGACTTGGCTCAACTTTTTCATGTTTTGTTCCTTAAATTCAGGAGAATTAAAATACACTAAAGTATAAGCTATTATTGTGCCATGTTTAATTCTTTCATATTTATCAGTTATTTGGTTTTTATTTCGGCTGAGCTTTATATCTGTGTGTAAAATATTCTGACATGGGGTGGTTGATTTTTCGCCAGTCAACATGCGCTTCAGTTTTGTTTGTAAGTTATTATGTTTTACTAACGTTAGTTGCCGTAGTCATTATTCGATATTCGCGTAATGAGTTACCTACGTCAGTCATGCTGTTTACTACCCTAAGACGCCAGCAATTTGCTGGGTTAATTTTCGCAACATAAAAAGGTTTGTCAGCCTTTCATCCGTTACATCAATAGTACACCTGTTTTTAAGGTCAGCTTTTTGATCGCACCGTTTTTTTATCTCTTGAAATAGGATTATTCAGCTACGCGCTTTTTGCTCATTAAGGCGAGGCCTGAACCAGGTAAGGCCAAAACCGCAGGGGTCGGCATTTACGACTACACTATTACTAACAGAAGAATAACGGTTGATCTGGTGCAAAACGGCGTTAAGCGTGTTGTTCGTAATGCCGTTGTACAGGCCAGTATTTAGAGTGTTATGAGTGATGTAATTAGTACAGTGGGGGCTGGTCTGGGTGGTCTGGGATTGTTTATTCTTGCCATCGGCTTGATGACAGACGGGCTTAAAGCGGTAGCAGGTTCGAGCTTGCGACATATTTTGTCAAGTTGGACGAAAACACCGGTGCGCGGCATCTTCAGTGGCTTTCTGATGACTGCCATTGTGCAATCGTCCAGCGCTGTAACCGTTGCATCATTGGGCTTTGTGAATGCCGGCCTGCTCAATATGCGCCAGGTACTGGGGGTTATCTTTGGTGCCAATATTGGCACTACCATGACCGGCTGGTTAGTGGCGATACTTGGCTTTAAACTCAATATCGAAGCCTTTGCCTTACCGCTGGTTGGAATAGGCATGATGTTTAAACTAACCCAGCAGCAAGGCAGGTTGGCGGCCGTTGGCCAAACGCTGGTGGGCTTTGGGTTATTCTTTATTGGCATTGGCGTGTTGAAAGAAGCTTTTGATGGCGTGATGCCGTCCTTTCCCATCAGTCAGTTTGCGGCCGAAGGGTTGGTGGAATACTCATTTACTTGCTGGTGGGCGTTATGATTACGGTGCTTACACAGTCTTCCAGTGCCTCAATCGCCCTGACTATTACGGCGGCAGGCAGTGGAATGATTGAGATGTACTCTGCGGGCGCGATGGCCATAGGGGCGAACATTGGGACAACCTCTACAGCGGCTTTTGCTGCCGTTGGCGCAACCTCGGCAGCCAAGCGGGCGGCGGCTGCTCAGGTGCTGTTTAATTTGGTAACGGCTGTCATTGCGCTATTGATACTACCGGTGTTGTTTTATCTAATCCATCAGATCAGTGACGCTCTGGAACTGGATGCCGATCCCGCATTTTCTCTGGCGTTGTTTCATACGTTGTTTAATTTTATGGGGATACTGTTGATGTATCCTTTTATCGGCCAATTGGCCCATTGGCTGGAGAAACGTTTTCGCAGCCGCGAAGAAACAGAATCCGAGCCGTTATATCTTGATAAAAACATTGCCCGGACGCCGGCACTTGCCATTAATGCGTTACTGAATGAACTCGTGGCGCTACAAAAACGATTGTTAAAGCTCTTTCAGGCGGCGGTGTATCCCGGTCATCATGATATCAAACGTTTTCAGCAGCAAGTGACAGTGATCAGGTCGCTGTCCGGGCATATCTCCAGGTTTATTGTGGAATTGGAAACCGCTGCGTTATCAGACGAAACGACCGCTCAACTGGCAACAATGATGCGGGTTGAAGGGTATTTGCTGGATTGCAGTCAGGCGAGTGATACCCTCGCCAGCCTCTGGATTAATCGCGAAGCACTTAAAGAGCCTGAACTCGAGGCGCAGTTAAAAAGCTACCTCACTCAGATAGTTGATTACATGCAGCAAAGTGCCAACTTGTCGGTGGGAGATACACCAATGACACAAGAGGCGTTACAGCACGAAAAAGATCGCATAAAATATCATTTAATTATGGCCGGTACACTACACCATATCGAAGTGGCACAAATGTCGGTTGCCGTAGATTGTTTGCAGGAAGCCTGGCATATCGCCAAAACCTGGCATAAAGCCTCAACGCGATTAAATACCTTGTCTGCGGTGTTAATTCCGCCATCTTCCGGCAATGAAGGAGAATAAGCCATGTCAACACTAACATTTTACGGTGCTGTAACCGGTGTCACCGGCTCTATGCATTTACTGGAAACTCAGTCGGGCAGAGTGTTACTCGATTGTGGGTTATATCAGGGCGGACGGGAAGAAGAAGCCCATAATGAAGATCCATTTCCGTTTTCAGTACAGTCGGTTGATGCTGTGGTGCTGTCTCATGCTCATCTGGACCACTCCGGCCGACTGCCGCTTTTAGTGAAAGACGGGTTTAGTGGCCCGATTTACATGACGTCAGCCACGTTGGATCTTATCGAGGTGCTTTTAAAAGATGCGGCGTCGCTGCAATTACGGGATATTGAATGGGAAAACAAGCGTCGTCGTCGCGCCGGCAAAACAGAGCTTGCGCCGTTATACACCATGGAAGATGTAGATAAAGCGTTATCGCTGTGTCAGGGGTTGGATTACAACGCGCAGATAACCATTACACCCGACGTTGACATCACCTTGCGTGAAGCCGGGCATATCCTGGGCTCCTCAATTGTTGAACTCACCACCAACGAGTCGGGCAGACAACGAAAACTGGTATTCTCCGGCGATTTGGGTAACTCACAGGCGGCGCTATTACGCGATCCTGCTACGATTGCAGAGGCGGATGTTGTGTTAATGGAATCAACCTATGGCGATCGTGAACACCGCTCTATGCAGGAAACACTCGAAGAATTTGAAGAGGTCATCACCAGTGCATCGCAAAATGGCGGGAATATTCTTATCCCGTCGTTTGCGGTGGGGCGTACACAGGAGATTATTTTTCGCCTGGGTGAGTTGTATCAGCAGGGCAAGCTTCCTCAGCAGCTGGTATGTTTAGACAGTCCGATGGCCATTGCTGTAACAGAAATCTACCACCGCTATCAAAACGTCTATAACCGGGAAGATAAACACGCTATTGAACAGCAAAGTGCTGGTGTTAACCCCGACCAAAAAAGTCTGCACACGTTTTTGCCTACTCTGCGCTATACAGTGAGTACCGAAGAGTCGATGGCCGTTAATCGTATTGCCAGTGGAGCGATCATTATTGCCGGCAGCGGCATGTGTAACGGCGGTCGGATCCGGCATCATCTGAAGCATAATTTATGGCGCAGCCAGTCTCATGTGGTGTTTGTAGGGTATCAGGCTAATGGCACCCCGGGGCGTATTTTAGTGGATGGTGCAACGCATATCCGCATGGCCGGGGAAGACATTGCCGTTAAGGCGCAAATTCATACTCTCGGCGGATTCTCGGCACATGCCAGTCAGGCACAACTCATTGACTGGTTAAGTCATTTTAATGATCCCAAGCCAAGACTGTATTTAGTGCATGGTGAAGATAACGCCAAACAAACTCTTAAAGACGCGCTGGCCAAACATCACTGGCGGGCAGAAATTCCAGACTATGCTCACACGATTACGCTTTAGCAAGGCTAGGTTTACCGGAGTTATTGCCGGGGTTGTTAGTACAGCTTGAAAAAAAGCAATAAGAAGCGGAATTGAGAGAAAATGGTGGCCCCACCTGGACTCGAACCAGGGACCTAACGATTATGAGTCGTGTGCTCTAACCAACTGAGCTATAGGGCCATTATGCGGTAAACGCTTAAGAATGCCTGGTTGGAATACCAGGCGCGCGCAAGTATAAGCAGTTTTTAGGGGCTTGTCACCCCATGTGAGGTTTACTTGATGTTTTCTTATACTGAACAATACTAAAAATAACGATCTGTTGAAGCCTGAACCTGATCAGAATGGCTGAATCCATTGAGCCGCGGCATAGCTTAGTGCAAATATATTAATGGTCTGCTATCTTTCAGCTACTTATAAATAAAAACGTCTTGGTTCGGCATTTGAATTGGGAGATAACAATGACTGAAAAACCCTATTTGGTCAGTGGCCGCAACACATTAATCCATAAAATACGTAAATTTGATCTGCTGATATTAAATGGTAACGACGACCCGGCAGTAGTGGTGAATTACAAGGGTATTAAGGAATACTCGGGAAAAATCCCGGAAAATAAACGTGAAGCAAAAATGATGGATATGGAATTGGTAGATGTAACCGCCAGTGACGTATTCGGTGATGAAAAAACGCTGATTTTTGTGCAAACCCTGAACGGTAAAGAATACAAAATCGATTATTCTAAAGCCGGTACTTCGATGTTTATTCGCGTTCATCAGGACAGCATTTTTTAAGCGTCTGCATAACACTGTTGGTAGGGGGTGATGGCAACCTACTAAACCGCTTTTCTGATTTAAGGCTTCCCTCCTGCTATTTGTGCGTCCGGCGCTACCCTAGATTTCCCCAGCGGTGAGGATCCAGCGTATTAAATCCCGTAATTGGTTTTTTTCTGCCCTTGAGTTGCACATACTCAGGCGCGTAGATAGTAAACTGGCAAATATCTTTGGGCGTGGTTTCCGATGGATTGAGTTCATTGGCGATGCCGGCCTGATTTAACCCTTCGGCTACCAGTTCCGAACAAAACCAGCGATTGCTCTTTTTACGGTTGTAGGTGAGCCAGTTAAACCAGCGGTGGTCGTCAAACACATCGATGGCTGCACCAAACAGTTGCCAGATATCATAATCCTTACCCAGTTCTCCAGCCAGAAAGTCGTGGAACCCNTGCCAGTTGTTTTGTAATTGCTGCTTGGCCTCGTNGTGTAACGGGAGCCACCATACGTCGCCNNNNTAATGCTTGATGCGTTCTTCCACATAGTTGTGCATAACGCCCTTTTTACCCTTTATTGAGGTTGCCTCAATCATGGTGAGATCCTGCGCTGCAGAGGTAGATCGGTTGTCATCGGGCGAGTCGATCACCAGGGCAGTATGAGTCACTACTGAGCGGGTGGTGAGTTTGGTCCAGCGGGAAAACANNCTGGTGCCGCCAAAGGCAATNATATCGCCNGGGGCAATAAGGTGTTTTATATCGTAATAGGCTTGCTGAGTAAGCATGACTTTCCTGTTTCTGCTTTGGCTCTTAACGCCCGTTTTTTGTTCGGGCGGGATGTCTGGTTGCCTCTTTATCCGTCTCTCTGACGCGTACTCCTTGCTCGCGGCCTAGGGGCGAATGTTACAAAGTGTGTGATACACACGATTAACAATAGGGGATTCCGGACCGTTTAACTGCAGTTATATCCCTTTTGTCGCAAAATCTCAAATAGACGTCGATTAACGCTTTGCAGGCAACCTTTTGCTGCTCNGCCCCTACTGTATAAGGGCGAAAGGAAGAGTCNGGCTTCATCTTCCACAACAGAGTCAGCGATAGGTAGAGGATAGTGTCATGCAAAAAGTTAACAGTGTAATTCGTTCAGCGTTATTAGCAGGTACCGCAGTAGTAGCAACATTTNGCGGNATTTCTTCCGCNCAGGCCGGCAATTTGCCNGAGGCCATGGAAGATAAATTAGTCGCGGTTTGTCAGGCAATTAAAGACGACAGCCGCATTGAGCTGCACCGAGCAGTTAAGGACAGCGGGGTAAGTTACCGTCGTCTGGCCCGAGGCCTGGTGTGTGATGGCATGGATATGTACACCTTTGCGATGCAGCATGGTGCAGATAATACCGGTGCGGTNATTGCCAANCGCACCAACCTNGAAGAACAGAGTTTAACNGCGAAGCAGTAGGGTAATGGTTTTAGTTCCCTCCCTGGGGTTTGGGCTGTGTTNTTCACAGNCCTTTTTTCGGAGTCTGATATGGAAGCGATACAGTCAGATAACATGGTAGTGCGATTTATTGGNAANCCGAGTGCGGATGTTGATGCCTTTCATCAGTTTTTATCNCAGCATTTTGTGGAGCCTTTTGAGTTTCAGTTTACAGCGGATATTAACGAAGCNGCATTNAATGAGCTGGTTAGCNGNCANCCGTCAGTAGCCCCGAATANNTCATGTCAGCCACCTGATATTCGNATNGTCGTAACCGANCAGGCCACCATCAAACCTTTTACNAACACCGGATTACGCGGGGTNACCAGTGTAATGTGCGGCCATTCNAATCAGGATGCGATACAGGCGTTTAACGCNGGNGTTGGNATGTTTTTTTGTTTATCTGCCAGCGTGGAAGANAAGCGCAGGCAAATTCACCGGNTGTATCTTAAATACCAGACCCGTATACAGGCCCTNAANTGGCAANTGGTTAGNGAGCAANTGGCTCGNCAGCGNGCGTGTTCNCCGNCNCGGNTAATGGCCGAGTTAACCAGCGTAAAATCAAANNGTTCNCGGCCATCTCAACAAATTGCNATGCGCTGCGGCGTAGACTGGCAGTATGTAGACTGGCAAACCATNCGNTATGTAGAAGCGGCNGNCGATTACATGTGTGTTTACACNCAGGAAGAAACGCTGATTGTNCGGTCTACCTTAACGGANATGGCAAGNCGTTTACCNAAGCANGCTTTTNNCCGNGTGANCCGTTCCATTATNGTGAATACCCAGTTTGTAAAACGGTTAATTAANCTCAACTCCCGGGTGAACTANGTNGAGCTTCAGGATGGCAGTAAGGTAAAAATAAGCCGGCGNCTNATGCCNGTTTGTNNCCAGCAACTGGATGCNGCGTTGTCGCAGTCCTGAATACCTTTTTCCGCAAGCGGGCTTGCCTTATCCATCGGATAACGCGCTTCTGTCTGTCAGCATTTCTTTAATTAATCCTGCACATAAGTGACTACAACCGAAGNCGGGTAGTGGTTTGCACTTAACCTCGTTATTATCANACNATTCCTTCCCTGCGGAGCTTCCACAGTGCATGTTAAATCAACCCTCTACGGCTGGCTGATCATTATCGGCTGCTATCTGGTGGGTGAGTTTTTTGTATTGGTGACCGATTTACCGCTGCCCGGTGCGCTAATCGGCTTGTTATTGCTGCTTGGCGGCTTGTTGTTGCGTCAACGTCCGGCGGTAACTGTAGGGCGGGGCGCGCAGCCACTGCTAACCCATATGTCGGTTTTGTTTGTACCGGCGGTGATTGGCGTGGGCTTATTCTGGGCAGAGGTCAGTGAAAATGCGCTGGGCATTGCACTGGCGCTGGTGGCTACCACCATTGTGGCTCTGGGCTTTACGGCCTGGTTTGCCCAACGGCTTATGAAAGCCAAAAGGCCTGATTAATGTTAAGAGCAGAGCTGGCAATTAAGCAGATTATTAGCCGCTTTAGTGAAGTTGTGAGCAGTACGGCTTCGGTAAATGGTGTGTTGTGGCTGGCGGTTACCTTGGCTTTTTATGGCGTTGCGCTTAGAATTTTCCGTGCTTCCAAGGGCCATCCGCTGGTGCATCCACTCAGCATTACAACCTTAGCTGTGGCAGCGGTGATGTGGTTAGCGGATATCTCTGCCTCTCAATATCGTGAATTCGCATCATTATTACACTGGTTATTAGGGCCGGCCACGGTGGCACTTGCGGTACCGATGTACAATCAATGGCAAAACATTCGGCAACTGGGAATGCCGTTGATCATCAGCGTGATGGTAGGGGGCATTGTTGCACCGCTGCTTGCCTGGGGCGTGATATATCTCACAAACGCGCCGCTGGCGATTCAGATGACTATGCTGGTGAAGTCGATAACCAGCCCGCTGGCCATGGAAACCGGGGCCGCTATTGGCGGTATTCCGGCGCTGGCTGCGGTATTTGTAATCCTTACCGGTATCGTGGGGGCGCTGGCAGCGCCGCTTACCTATCGGTTATTAGGCGTTACTATGCCAGATGCTCAGGGCGTGGCGCTCGGCGCAGTTTGCCATGCGGTGGGCACCTCCAAAGCGCTGCAGATGGGCGAAGTGCAAGGGGCTCTGGCTACAGTAGGCCTTGGCCTTAATGGCATTCTTACCGCTGTTGTTTTACCTGTTTTTCTGTAAGGCCTGGCATGGCCTGAGCCCATAAATTCAGACTGTTTAGTTGATTTTTACCGTCTGACTGCTATTTGTTAAAGGGTGCTTACTGGATTGTTTTGTGCCGGTTTATAACCCTTGGATAGCTATGTACTCAGTTTTGATTTGTGATGACTCGCTGGTAGCCCGCAAGCAGGTGGCAAAATGCCTGCCACAGGACTGGGATGTTGCTATCCATTTTGCCAAACATGGCGGTGAGGGCATTGAATGCCTGGCGGCCGGTAAAGGGCATATTTTACTCCTCGATTTAAACATGCCGGAAATGGACGGCTATCAAACGCTGGAAGCCATTGCTCAGCAAGGTTTGAAAACCAATGTGATTGTGGTGTCGGGCGATGTTCAGCCTGAAGCTCGGGAGCGGGTTATTAAGCTCGGCGCGCTGGATTTCATTCGAAAACCGGTTAGTGCGCCGGAGCTATTGGCTGTGTTAAGTAAACATCAGCTAATCAATGCGCCAGATGAAGAAGAGCCAAAAGAGTTTGAACCGCTGGATGCTGATATTCGTGACTGCTATCAGGAGATCACTAATATAGCCATGGGCAGAGCGGGTGATCACCTGGCCCGTACGCTTAATGTGTTTGTGCATTTGCCTATTCCTAACGTTAATCTGATAGAGGTATCCGAACTGCACATGCTGCTCAGTGATATCGAAAACCACGAGCGGGTGAGTGCGGTTTGCCAGGGCTTTGTGGGCCCTGGAGTACAGGGGGAGGCGCTGTGTATTTTGAGTGACTCAAGCCTGGACGATGTAGCGCGAATTCTTAATATTTCCGGTGAAGTCGACGATCAGAAGCAACTGGAGTTGTTAATGGATGCGGCGAGCATCCTAATCGGTACTTGCCTGAGCGGTATTGCCGAACAACTGGATGTGAGTTTTGCCCAGGGGCAGCCGGTTGTACTTGGCCAGCATCGAAACATCACCGAGATCATTGCCACCAATAAGCTCAAATGGAAAAGAACCCTGGCTATCGAAATCTCTTACGGCCTTGAAGGGTATAACACCGTATGTGAGTTGCTGCTGTTATTTACCGAAAGCTCCATGGAAACGCTTAACTATAAACTTGCTCATTTACTGGAGGATTTCTGATGGCCAATGAAGCCGTAGATGACATGCTGGAGTTTCATTGGATCATCGACATGCTACAAACGGTGGATGTGGGCATTGTTGTGCTGGATCGCGAGTTTAAAATAAAAATGTGGAACGGTTTTATGGAAAGCCACAGTGGTAAGTTGCCCTCTGAGGTGCGTGATAAAACCCTGTTCAGTATTTTTCCTGATATCAACCCTGACTGGTTTGCCCAGAAGGCGAAGCCGGTATTCGAACTCAAAACCCGGGCATTTATGCTATGGGAGCAGCGCCCTTATCTGTTTAAGTTTTCTAATTACCGGCCAATCACCGGCAGTGAAGAATTCATGTATCAGAACATCATTTTATCGCCATTGGTATCGGCAACCGGCAAGGTTGAACATATCAGCATGATGATTTACGACATGACAGATATTGCCAGTGGCAAAAAGCAACTCGAAGCACTACAGGTAATGCAGAGCGAAGCCTTAGAGCGAGGCGCTAAAAGCCGCGCCTGATGTATAGCAGGTTATTTGCGATGAGTTATCGCGAGGGTTATAGCGTTCGCCGCTTACCGTTGTAGGTAGCTGTATTCAACCTGATTTTTAGCAATCTGGTCTTAAGCGACTTTTCATTTACGGTTTTGGTTTCACAATATCGGTATGAAAAGCGTATCTCATTTTTTATTGTGCATAATGTGCTTGTTACCGGCTGGTCTTTCAGCGCCGGCTGTTGCGCATTACAGTTGCGATGTCGATTTAAATTATGGCGTTGTGGTAAATGACGATCAGCTACGTGTACTCAAAGAATATCTCACTTTATATCAGATCAACCATCAGCAGCAGTTATTTGTGGCAGGTGACTGGCTCACACTCGATGATAGCCAGGCTACGCTGGTAACCGAGTATGCCAAAGGACTGCATTCGGTGGTCCCGCAGGTTACCTTACTGGCGACCACAGGTATTGATTTAGCAACCGATACGGTTCAGCAAATGTTTTTGTCGTTACTGGGCAGCGATCACGACAGCTACGAAAAGCTCAATACCGCCATGGATAAAATGAAAAAGCGGGTGCGCAAGAAGTTTCGTTACGCGCGCAGTCATTATTACCTCGGGCCAAGTTCCAGCGAAGGGTTGGATGAACTGGCTGAGGCGGATTTGATGGTGCCGTTATCACAAACGTTAACTACCTCGGTGGGCAGTATTCTGACTACGCTTGGCGCAATGGACTCCGATAAACTGGCGGTGGATCGCACCGAAATGGCGGTCATTAATCAACGCATTGCGCATTATGCTGCCACGTCTGACGGTGACGGCCCGCCGGTGGATACCACCTTGCCACAAAAAGCCCGGTGGTATTGTGATTACTTCAAAAAGCTCGATGCGCTCGAAAAGCAAATGCAGACCACCATTCCGCAACTAGCTGGTATCGATTTAATTCGACAAACCGGTCATAAAGACTAATAACATCGAAGTAGATGTTACCAACAAGTTTGTTATCCCCGAACTTTAGGGGTTAACACATCCTCTGTGTCATCCCCGCATGCTTTTGAGCGGGTATCTCCATAAAAGGCTATTTGAGCTGAGTCAGACTGTTTGGGAGGTCCCGGCTCGTGGGCCGGGATGACAGAGATTTTTTTGGCCGTTATGACAGAATAAAAAAAGTCATCCCCGCATGCTTTAAGCGGGGACCCCCTTGCATGATATTGTGGCTTTGAAACATCATTGGCGAACAGTCTTACTCACTCACAATGCTGATTGTTAAATATAGTAGTCTCCGCATCTTGTCGGGGTGCCGACAGCACCCAAAGGGGAGATGGCTCCCCTTTGGAAACCTCCAGTTCTTTAATCGCGAAGGGGCATACTGTCACCGGGCAGGTAAAACCTATCGGCCAGAGAGGGCGTCCTGCCCTCCTGACCGGAGCCATCATCCATGATGCCTCTACGCTTTTACTTGATCTGCCCGGTAAAAGTATTTCGCGATACAAAGAACCAAATAGAAAGCCAAAACGCGCTAACGCACACGTACTCACCTCTACCGTCATCCCGGAAGTTTCGAAGAAACTATCCGGGAGCTCATTGGTTTTCTATTGATGTGTAGACTGCATGACAGTGTTTGGTAGATCCCGGCTCGTGGGCCGGGATGACGGTAATTTAGGGGCACGGATGACGTCATCAATAAATTGGTCATCCCCGCATGCTTTTGAGCGGGTATCTCCATAAAAGGCTATTTGAGCTGAGTCAGACTGTTTGGGAGGTCCCGGCTCGTGGGCCGGGATGACGGTACTTTAGGGGCACGGATGACGTCATCAACAAATTTGTCATCCCCGCATGCTTTTGAGCGGGGATCTCCCGAAAAGGTTATTAGAGCTGAGTCAGACTGTTTGGAAGGTCCCGGCTCGTGGGCCGGGATGACAGAGATTTTTTTGGCCGACGGGGGCTATGATATTTGGAGCGGAATGACGTTATCAATAAATTGGTCATCCCCGCATGCTTTTGAGCGGGGATCTCCCGAAAAGGCTATTTGAGCTGAGTCAGACTGTTTGGGAGGTCCCGGCTCGTGGGCCGGGATGGCAGGAATAAAGTGGCCGAGCTGTTACTTAAGTAGCGATGACACCGACACCGAGACATTTACCGCGCCTTTATGGATTTCGTCCATAACCCCCTGCACCTGGGTGATCTGTTCGTTGGTTGTATCCACATTAAGACGGACGTTTTTCATTTGTTCAGAGACCGTGCCTGACAACTGCTTATTCTCGTTAACGACAGATTCGATTTCAATGGTAGACTCACTGGTTCGACTCGCGAGTTGACGGACCTCATCGGCGACAACCGCAAAACCTCTCCCCTGATCGCCGGCTCTGGCTGCCTCGATAGCAGCATTCAGGGCGAGTAAGTTGGTTTGTTCAGCAATCGAGCGTATGGTTGAAACAATTGCCTCGATACTGGAAGACTGTTCGTTAAGCCGGCTCATTAATTCACTGGTGGTGCTTACCTGTTCCCGGGCAGAATCTGATGCTATGACAGACGTTTTGAGCATACCATTGCCTTGCTCTGCTATTTGCGCGGTTTCCTCTGCCGTAGAAAAAGCCAGCTCTGCTGCTTTGGTGATTAACTGTTTTTCTTCTACCTGAGCGGTCACATCGGTAGCGAATTTAATAACCTTTATTACTTTACCGTCTGAACCCAGAATGGGATTGTATGTGGCTTCGAGCCAAATAGAGTTGCCATGCGCTGTGAGGCGCTCAAATAAGCCGGTCTTGTGCTCACCGTTACCTAGGTGTTGCCAGAAGTTTGGATTAGCATCCAAAAATGCCTGGGAACAAAATATGGAGTGGTGTTTACCTATTATCTGTTCCATTGAATAACCGATTGTATTTAAGAACAGGCTATTGGCTTTACAAATTTCGCCTTTCGGGGTGAATTCAATCACTGCCATTGATTGGTCCAGAGAAGCGTTCACTGCTTTTAATGAGTTAATTTCGTCCATCCGCTCTGTAACATCATTGGCAATTTTTAAAATGGAACCTACGCAATTATTCGCCTCGACAATTGGAATATAGGTGGCTTCGAGCCAGATTGCCTCGCCGTTTGCCTTATTGCGTTCGAACGTGCCGGTTTGTGGTATCCCGTCTCTGAGTTGTTGCCAGAAATTGGCGTAATCCTGGCTTTTTGCATAGCTGGAGATACAAAACATCCGGTGATGTTGGCCCTGGATCTGGTTTAATGAATAACCCACAGCGTTACAGAACAGATCGTTAGCGTCGATGATTTCGCCCTTTGGAGTGAACTGTATTACGGGGACGGAACGCTTTATCGATTGAATGATGGATTGAGCAGTGTCGATCTGCGATTTTAATATGTTCAGCTCGGACTTATGGCGGGATAGTGAGACAATCATTCTCAACCTCATTGAACTTTCATAACTCTGATCCTGTAAACAGCCAAAGCCGATAAGAACTCCTTTATCTAACAGAACCACCTAACAACTGGTTGTATATAGCTTACCAGCTTGCATATCCCTGTATTTGCGAGTATGGACTAGTATACATAAAATCAACAGTTTTATAATGAATAGTTAAACTAAAGGTTAAGCATAACTAACTTGCTGGTACCTTGATCCTGAAAAGTACCAGCAGCATTGCTTAGCGAGATTACAGTTCGGCTTTCGATGCGGTAGCGAAAGCAACGTGTAGTTTGTGGTAGGCCGCTTCGTTTATAAAGTGGGGGTAAATGGTCTCGCCCTGCCAGGCTTGTGGTTGTCCATCAAAAGACAAAAACACTGGTTCTCCGGCGCTTACCGGAGCAAAGTCGTTATCTTGTAACGCAGGGTGGATCATGGCCAGTCGCTCACCGTCTTCGCTGAGCGGAAAGGTAATGTTCTCTATAAAACGAAACACATCGCAGGGCGGGAGTTCCGGTACCGAATCGCTGTTATAGGCCTTCACAAAGTCGAGAATCGCCAGGGCCATACGCTCCGTTAGATCGTATACATCTGCGCGCAATACACCCTGAGGCTGTGCGCCTACTTCAATCATGATACCGCGCTTACCAATGCTACACAGATAAGCATGCTCTGATGGCGGCTTTTCGTCCTCTACCAGAATGTTGGCTTCTGGCATCTGCTGTTTTACATAGCGGGCCAACTGGGTATGAAACTCATCGGCTTCCAGAATGATTAAAGTGGCTCCCATGGCGCTGGTGGTGTTGTGGATGTCGATGAGCAGGTCGATGTCTGACTCGCCTTTCGGCCCCCATTGTTGATTAAGCGCATGAGCTAAACGGGCTTCCTGACACTGCGGCTGGCGGGCCAACAGGGTAGGGGTAAACTGGCGGTTAAGGTCTTCCTCAACAAATCGTACATTGGCATCGATAGCTGCCATATTCGATAAATGGCAGTCGATATTCAACCCGTTATAGGCTTCGGGCACGCCAAACTTCTGCCAGTTTCTAACCAGTTGAATACCACTGGTTTCGTTACCGTGGGTACCGCCCACAATAGTAATGTTTGCGATCATTGGGCTTGGTCTCTAATGCTTAAAAAAGTCGCTGTGTTGTTCACTCAGCATGGCTTCAATATCTTCGGGATCCAGGTTGTTGATATCAGACTCCTGGGCCGGGCTGGAGATGACTTTTTCTTCACCAGCCCACTCACCTAAATCAATCAACTGGCATTTTTTGCTGCAAAACGGGCGGTATTCACTGCTTGGTGACCATTCCACGTCTTGCTGACAGGTTGGGCATTTTACTTTCACAATTAACACGCTGCTAAATCAAATTGAACCGGTTTTTCGACCGCACCGGAGCGGCCTTCAGGTAGGTTATAGTACATAAAGCGGATAGCATAACGATACTTATTTCCGCTCAGTACGGGATAATACTCTTCGTTGGTCTGGCAACGGATCCGAATCAACTCGTTACGATCGTCTGCTACACCCTGATAAAAGCCATTGGCAGCTTCCGTTGCACTAAAGGCGGTGCGCTCTCGCAAAAACGACAGGGCAATGCTGATAGCCTCTTCGGTGAGTGCGAAGCACATGATCCACTGTTTTATGTCTTCCTGACGTGCGGCAATCGGACGATGGCACCAATAGTGTAAATTGGGTAAATCAAAACTGCAGGTACCGCCCGGAATCGCAAAGCGCTGACGAATGCTCGCCAGAAATTTATCATCACGCAGTTCAGCGCTGATCTTCTTACTGATCTTGAGCTGGTCGCGTACGTTAATAATGGTTTTCAGGGTTTGTTGCAGGGCTTCGTTATCGATGTTGGGTAGCTGCGACCAATGCACCAGGTTTTTCTCGTGGCCATCAAGGTCTTTTATGATATCGGTACGAATGTCGATACGCTCAAACAAGTCCAGTAAGGTAAACAGCTGTTCAAAGAAATACAGCGATAAGCCGTTATCAAGGCCCGCAGCACCCAGCTTCAGTTGTCCCATTAACTGTTCGATACGCAGATAGTTACGAACTTTTTCTTTCAGCGGGAATTCGTAGACTGTTGTATTTGACATTCGGTTCCTCGTCAATTATTCGCACTAGCGTACCAGCCCAGCCTGTAATTTACCAATGCATTCGCCAGCCACGGCGGTTATCTGGTCTTACAAACAGGAAGGAATTACATGACCGCTGCGCAGAATTTACTTACAAAGTTGAAAGTATAGCGGGTGTGATTTTAATAATATCTAAAAATCATGAGCTTAGCTTGATTTTTTAACCTGGAACAGCAGTTGCAACAGTCACATTGCAAAAGTCTCATTGAAGTACAATTTAATTTAAGGAGAGAATAATGGCTACATCAAAATCTACCGCCAATGGTGCAGATACTTCAGGTCACCCTATGACAGATAAACTGCAATCCACACTGCATGATTCGCTGGATACGATCGCAGAAAAAGCGGCAACTGCTGAACAAAGCTTACGTGAGTCAGCTTCAGAGTCAGCGGATAATCTGGCTGCTCGTCGTCGCCTGATGAAGCAGAAATGGTTAGGGTCTTCAGTGCGCAATTATGCCGTGGAAAACCCTGTAGCGGCAGCGGGTATTACTTTTGCTGCTGGTATGCTGGTGGCCTCTTTGCTGAAAAAAAGCAAATAATCAGAGGTGATGGATGAATCAGTCATCTGTTAACGAACCAGCAACGCCACGTCCGGACAGTAACGTGCCCGACGGGGCGTCGCCGCATCAGGAGCAACCTGCTGAGCAGGTACCGCAGCCAGATGTTACCCTGGATGAGGTGATTGCCGCGGTGTCAGATCTTATCGAGGCCAAGAAGCTTCAGTTCAGTGCACAATGGGAAATGGTAGGGGCTGAGGCAAAACTGCTAAGGCAGTCTGTGCTGGTTACCGCACTTGCCACTCTGGCAACCTTTGCCTTTGGTTGTGTTTGCTGGTTAATTCTCAATGCAGCTTCGGCAGTTTTACTGGCTAAAGCCGGAATACACGCCGCTTTCGTAGCAGGTATCCTGTTGTTGGTTAATGGTCTGTTGATGTATGTGGCCTGGCGTGTGGCGAAGGACGCGTTTAAACACATTTCTATCACCCCACTTGTCGCAGCCGTTAAAGGTGAGCCTGAAGAGGGCAGTGACAAAGCACAGCAAAGTAAACAGGAGAGTTAATATGGCCAATCTGTTTTTAAAACGTGCAATCGCGGAACGCGAGCAACGCGTTCACGAATACAAAGAAATTAAATTACTGGGCAAATATTGTCAGGAAGATGCCATTGCTGCCTCCAAGCAACTGTTGGCAACGCCACTGGGGCTATTCGGAAGCTTTTCGGCCGGTGCATTTAAAGGCTGGTACGATGACGATCCGCACAAGGCTCACCGACGCCGTAAAGCGGTTTGGCGCTTTGCCAGAATGTGGATGCAACAGGCTATGCTATAGCACTTAGGTTCATGCCTGAGTGTATTAACGGGTAAAGACGCGCGCCATACCAAGGTATTGCTCATGTAACTGCTTAACCTGAGCCATGGTGTACTGCTTATCCCGACTGTTATCTATCACATCGTCGGCCTCGGCCAGGCGGTTTTGCCGTGAAACCTGCGCCGCCATAATGCCTTTTATTGCAGCTTCGCTGCTGCCATCACGTGCGAGCGCGCGCTCCAACTGAACAGACTCCGGACAATCCACAACCGCGATACGATCGACCATTTTTTGCATACCGTTTTCAATCAGAAGTGGTACTGCCAACACGCCGTATTCAGACCGGATGTTGCTTATCTCTTCGGCCATTGCCTCTCGAATACGCGGATGTAAACACTGATTAAGCCATTGCTTTTGCTCTTCGTTAGTGAACACTAACTCTCGCAAGGAGGCACGGTTCAGCTCACCTTGTGCGGTTAAAATAGTGTCGCCGAAGTGAGCAGTGATAGCAGCAAGGCCAGGCGAGCCTGGCGCCACAACGTCCCGGGCAACAACATCTGCATCGACCACTTCAATGCCTGAATTGGCAAAGGTATCAGTTACCAGGGTCTTACCCGAGCCGATACCGCCGGTAACACCAACCAGAAAAGGGCGTTTATCACTCATTCTAGTAACCCAGAGCCCAGCTCAGGTAGGCGGTTTTGATGGGCTCCTGATATAACAGGGTTAGCCAGCCGGCAATGGCCAGGTAGGGACCGAAAGGAATAGCCAATTCTTTACCTTGTTTTTGCCGGATCATGATGATGATACCGAAGAGCGCGCCAACAAAAGAAGATAATAAAATAATAATCAGCAAGCCCTGCCAGCCGGTAAATGCGCCCAGTGCAGCGAGTAATTTAAAATCGCCGTAACCCATGCCTTCTTTTCCGGTCAGCAGTTTAAATGCCCAGTAAATACTCCATAAACTCAGGTAGCCAATGGCCGCGCCCAGAATCGCCTCGGTGGGTGACACAAAAATGTGATTGATACTGGCTAACAGACCAATCCATAGCAAAGGCAGGGTCAGTTGATCGGGGAGGATCATTTTATCCAGGTCAATAAAGGTCATGGCAACCAGTAACCAGGTTAATACGATGACGATTAAAGCCTGGGAGGACGGGCCATAATGGAGTGCTGCCCAAAGAGAAAGAATACCGGTAAGTAATTCCACCGCCGGATAGCGAAATGAGATGCCGGTTTTACACTGACTGCATTTACCACCTAAAAACAAATAGCTGAGTACGGGAATATTCTCCCAGGCGCGAATGCGGTGGCCGCATTTAGGGCAGGTGCTGTCGGGTTTGATTAAATCGAAGCGCTCGGTCTCAGGGGCCGGCTCATCGGGATTGAAATAGCTTTGGTATTCACGCTGCCAGTCACGTTCCATCATGATAGGCAAGCGATAGATAACCACATTTAAAAAGCTGCCCACCATCAGGCTGATAATGGCCGCCAGGGCATAAAAGAACCAGGGTGAGTGTAAACTAAGCTCAATGACAGATTGCATGCAGGGCGTAACCTATTATCAGAAAATGCAATTAAGAATAACAGCTTAGCTAACGTTAAACTACCATACCCATTTGGAAAATCGGCAGGTACATGGCAACAATCAAACCACCAATAACCACGCCTAATACTGCCATGATCATAGGTTCGAGCAAGCTGGTTAAACCGTCGACCATGTCATCCACTTCACCTTCATAGATGGTTGCAATTTTGCTGAGCATCTCATCTACGGCGCCCGACTCTTCACCAATGGCGATCATTTGCGTCACCATGTCCGGAAAAACGCCGGTACTGCGCATCGCTGCATTCATCTGAATCCCCCCGGCGACTTCTTTACGGATAAATAAAATCGCGTCGCGGTATACCGCGTTACCCGATGCTCCTGCGGCTGATTCCAAAGCGCCGATTAATGGCACACCCGCTGCAAAGGTGGTGGCAAGCGTTCTGGTAAAACGGGCAATAGCGGCTTTACGCAAAATTTCACCAATGACAGGAATTTTAAGGAGCTTGGCATCCAGGCTGTCACGGAAATCTTTTGATTTATTATGGTAGACTTTAAACAAATAAATGAAAACCCCAATTCCCGCCAGCAGGAATACCCCATAATCCTGAACAAATCGTGATATCCCAAGCACAAACATCGTGAAAGCCGGAAGGGAAGCGCCAAAACTGGAAAATATCTCTTCAAATTGCGGCACTACGAAGATCAACAATACTGCCGTTACGATAAAGGCTACTACCAGTACCGCAATCGGATAAAACATCGCTTTTTTGATTTTGGATTTAAGTGCTTCGGCTTTTTCTTTGTAAACAGCTACACGATCGAAGATAGTTTCCAGTGCACCTGACTGCTCGCCGGTTTCCACCAGATCGCAGTATAAATCGTCAAAATATTTTGGATGTTTTCGCAGCGCATTCGACAGCGGCGTACCGGCTTTTACGTCGTCACCAATCAGAATGAGTACTTTACGCATTGAGGCTTTTGAATGACCCGCCGCCAGCATATCGATAGTTTGAATGAGGGTAACGCCAGCCGCCAGCATGGTGGCTATCTGACGGGTTATCATACAGATATCAGCTGCGGTAATCTTGTCACCGCCGCGACCGAATAAAGGCTTGGAAAGCTTTCTGACTTTGGTGGCTGATATGCCACGACGTCTCAACAGGTTTCTCGCTTCCTGAACAGACTTGGCACTGGTTTCACCTTTAATGGTTTGACCCTTGGCGTTTTTGCCTTGCCAGGTATAGGTGGTTAACGCATTTTCTTTAGCCATTACTTAATTCCACTGTCAGAAAGCAAAAAGCCCAGTACAAACTGGGCTTAGATGATTTGCTAAATGATTAGCAAAGGTCTGCGTTGGCGCAAGTTTCAGTCCAGGTTACAACACCGTTGTTATACGTAGGGTCAAGAGTATAAGTGTCAGTTGCTGCCAGGCCACCTGCTGCGCGAGGAGTTACTACAATACCACCTGCAGGAGTATAAGTAATGAAGTCAACATAATCGGTCAGATTAGCACCAGATGCTGTATCAGCCGGGATACCATTTGTACCTTGAGTACAGTTAGTTAAACCGCCTTCAGCCTGGGCACATACTTCAATAGCTGTCTTGTATGCCTGAGTTGCCAGAACTACTTCTGAGAAACGCGCTTTTTTGGTGTAGTTTTGATAAGCAGGTAATGCTACCGCTGCCAGAATACCGATGATGGCAACAACGATCATCAGTTCGATTAAGGTAAAGCCTTTGTTGTTCAGTTTGATATTTTTCATGGTCACATTCTCCGGGTCGCAAAACAATAAAATGTCAGCATTTAATAAAGTTAAGGTTGATACCTGAGGCGTCATCACTTACGTCCCCGGTACTTGATTCTCAGTATAGAACCATCTAAGCATCTGACAAGTATTAGGAATTATACTCTAGTGTTGGATACTGCTACCTATTTGTACAATCCGGCATACGTAAAGATACCTAAGCCAGGGAATTCAGACGGTTAGCTGTTATTACAAATTTATGCGTAATGACAAATCAACGGCCTTGACATGCTTGGTAAGCGCTCCTGAAGAGATGTAATCCACACCCAGTAAGGCCAGAGAAGATAATCTTTCAGAAGTAATATTACCCGACACCTCCAGTTTACACCGTTTTTGCGTCAGGCTAACTGCGCGTTGGATCTGTTCGTTGGTAAAATTGTCCAGCATCACTATATCCGCACCGGCATCAATGGCCTGTTGCAATTCCTCAATATTCTCCACTTCCACTTCTACCGGTTTACCGGGCGCCTGTGTTTTGGCTGTGCTGATAGCCTGGGCAATACCGCCACAGGCCATAATATGGTTTTCCTTTATAAGGAAGGCATCGAATAAGCCAATGCGATGGTTTTTACCGCCGCCACAGGCCACAGCGTACTTTTGTGCCAGCCGTAAACCGGGGATGGTTTTACGGGTATCAAGAATACGGGTGTCCGATCCAGCCAGCAGACTGGCATAAAAAGCGGTTTCTGTGGCCGTACCCGAGAGCAGTTGCAAAAAGTTTAGGGCCGTGCGCTCGGCCGTTAACAGTGCTCTGGCTGGCCCTTTTAACGAAACCAGTACAGAGTCTGCTGGTATTTTATCGCCATCTGCTACCTGCCAGCTTTGTTCGATACTGCTATCCACCAGGCTGAATGCCAGCTGGGCCCAGGCCACACCGCACACCACACAATCTTCGCGGGTGATAATAGTGGCGGTAGCCTGATGCGCGGCAGGGATCAGATTGGCCGTGATATCGGCACTGGCATCAGGCTTGCCGCCGAGGTCTTCGGCCAGCGCCTGAGTTACTTGTTGCTGAATGCTTTGTTGGGATGGCAATGATTGTTGATTCACAGTAATACTTCTTTTTATAGGGTACGAAGAATGAGGGTTTCCCCTCGTTGGGTGAATTCTAACTGTTTTAGGGCGCTCATACCCAGCAAAATCTGCTCACCTTGCATGCCTGGGTTAATATTTGCCGCAACATTTTGCAGTGTAATGCCGCCCAGCGTTAAGGTAGCAACTTCGGTAAGGGTAATCTTAACCCGGCCGTTTGCTGTGGAGGCCATACCGCTTCGGCCCCGGGGCAGGTTAAACTCATCGGCTAAATGGGCCGGAATGGAAACGCTGGTAGCGCCGGTGTCAACCAGAAAGACCGCGGGCTTACCATTGATGGTACCACTGACAACATAATGGCCCTGACGATTTTGCTCCAGCCGAATCTCTATTTGCTCGCCTCGCATTATACTCAACGGCTGCTGATTGGGGTTTGCCTGTTGCTCAAGCAAATCACCGAATACCAGGATTAGCAGACCAAATAAACAAGCCCAGGCAAGAATAAGCATCCACTTGGCGGCTTTACTGGTGTCAGTGCTTTGTTGGGTCATACCTTGCCTTTAGATTGTCAACCGGCGACTTCGCTGTCACACTATTCTAATGAATTACTTAAAAAATTCACTACTATGAGTGTTTCTTATCAATATAAAGACGCCGTAATAAAGGCATCGCCTTTTTTTGACGAACGGCCAGACGAAAGTGCCGTGAGCGTATTGGTGATCCACAATATCTCGTTGCCGCCGGGGCAGTTTGGTACCAAAGGCATCGAGCAGCTGTTTACCGGCACGCTGGATCCTGAGGAGCATCCTTTTTATGCCGAAATCGCCCATTTGCGGGTATCGGCTCACTGCGTGATCCGCCGTGATGGCACGGTGGAGCAATATGTGCCCTTTAACAAAAGAGCCTGGCATGCAGGGCTTTCCAGTTTCCAGGGCCGGCAAAAATGTAATGACTTTGCCATTGGTATCGAACTTGAAGGTACTGATGAACTACCTTATACCGAAGCACAGTATCAATCGCTGGAAGCGGTGAGTGCACAGATAATTTCGTTGTATCCGGCTATAACACTGGGCAGAATAGTGGGGCATAACGATATCGCCCCCGGACGCAAAACCGATCCGGGCATGGCATTTAACTGGGCTGGCTACCGCCAGGCGCTTAGTCAACATATAAAAAGGTGAAACCACCATGGTGTTAATTAGTTTGCTATTGGTCTTGTCACTGGAAAGGGCGATCCGTAAACAGCCGGTGTGGCATGTTGAAAATCATCTGGGCCAATACCTGCAATGGACACAGGGGCAGGACTGGATAGCCAAACAAAGTGTGCCTATTCAACTGGTACTGCAAATAGCACTGCCGGTACTGGTAACCTTTTTAGTGTGTCAGTGGTTATTTGGTGGTTTTATCAGCTTTGTATTACAAAGCGTTATATTGTTTCTGTGTCTTGGCAGTGAGCCCCTGCGCAATACCTATCGCTCATTTTTACAGGCAGCCGAACGTGGTGACCTCGAAGCTTGTCATTTGTATACCCGGGAGCTGGGCCATTGTACTTCGCTGGAAGTGTCCGATGAGCCGGCCCAACAAGGGAAGAGTTTTGGCCAGCATCTGCTGTGGTTAAACTATCAGCATTACGCGGCAGTAATTATCTTTTTTACTGTGTTTGGCGCAGCAGGTGCTATTGCGTATGTAACCAGCAGGGAATGTTTCCGCCTGTGGTGTGAAAGTGACGATGAACGTAAAAAAGGGATGGCCGCCTGGATGCATATTCTGGACTGGTTGCCGGTACGTATTACCGCATTCGGATTGTTATTGGTGGGCCANTTTTCCCGCGCGCTGCCGACCTGGTTGAGCTACCTGACCCATCCTTCCATAGCCGGGGAAAAAGTATTAACTGAAGTCGCGGCACAAGCCGAAGATGTCGACTTTACTGAATCGCAACAGGCGGATCCTGCCTGTGAACCTAAGGCCCTGGTGACTCTGGCGAAACGTAATGTGATGCTGCTGTTGTCTGTTATTGCAGTGCTGACATTACTTGGGCTGGTTAACTAGCAACATTCATCTCATTAAAACGAGGGCTGCGCTGACAGCCCTTTTCTTTATCTATTCCTTTATAAATCTGATCGTTAACCGCAATCGGGCGGTACAAATNGCCNTTGTTGATGGTTTTTTTAACAATACGTGCGATTTTTCAGCATTACNGGTCAGAAGNAAGGTGANTCNAGCAGNNTTTTATCGCANTTNTTAGGTGATTGGTAATAAAATGCTGCACTGCAAAACAATGGCTTACCATTTTGTAAATNANCCAATCTGTAATTAAATTACCGAAAAATGCGGGGTTTTGGGGCTGGTTAAACCAGTTTAGCCCGTGAAATTTTATGAATAATTTCAAAAGTTAAGTAGTTTGTTACAGAAACTTTATAAAACTTGGTCTATGTTTACTATTTACCTCCGTGATATTCTGCTCTACACTAGTTAGATAGGTAAAATGGTAATACCAATTTTTANTGTGAACGCATTCTCGTTTACNTANCAATGTTTCGGAGNCAGANCTCTTCNTATGCAAACCGGCCGCAAAAAGCTTGCAGACGTTATCACCGAGCAACTCGAGTCTATGATNCTCGACGGTTCGNTATTGGCCGGTCAGCGCTTACCTCCGGAACGTGAACTGGCNGAACANTTTCAGGTCTCACGGCCATCGTTACGTGAAGCCATTGGTAATTTGCAGGCACGCGGGCTGGTAGAGCGTAAGCAGGGAGGCGGCACTTTTGTNAGTCGTCAGCTTAATTCTGCTATGACCGATCCGCTNATGGCCCTTATCAGTGGCCGGCCNGAAACCCAGTTTGATTTACTTGAATTCAGGCATGCCCTTGAGGGGATGTCGGCTTATTACGCTGCGTTGCGTGGCCAGCCTGAAGATTACGCGGCACTGCGTGAAGCACTGGAACANATGCCCACGCCCAAACGCACTGAATGCAAACGCGAACAGGCAGAATGCCTGGGGCGCTTTTACGTCATTATGGCGCGCGCCTCGCACAACATGGTGTTNCTCCATGTNATGAGCACCATGCAAACNATGCTGGTAGACAATATCGAACGCAACTTTGAAATGCTGGCCNTGCATGCCAGTGACGAAGCGGTTGANAACATTGCCCAGCAACGCAAAGAGATTGTTGAAGCCATTGCAAGCCGGGATCCGGAAGCGGCCCGTCAGGCCTGTAATGCGCACCTTGCNTACATCGAGAAAACGTTGTTGGCAATTAATCAGCGAGACAGTCGTGTGCAACGAGCGTTGCGCCGGTTGGAAATTTAAGAACACGTGTCGGCTTCGGCAGTATAACGAGGCAGTCAGGTAAGTATTACAAAGCGACATGGTGCGGCAGTATCGTTGCCATGTCAGACAATTTGTTAGGTATTTCATCCGCCATATGTGCCGACCAGCCATATAGAGTGTGGATGTATTTCTATATCAGTAACTATAGGATGGCACCATGAGTGATATGATGCACCAAGATGTTGACCCGCAGGAAACCCAGGAATGGCTGGAATCGTTAGAATCGGTTCTGGAGGAAGAAGGGGTAGAACGCGCGCACTTTTTGTTAGAGTCTCTTATTGAGAAAGCCCGCCGCAACGGTGCGCACTTGCCGTACGACGCTACCACTGCTTATATCAATACAATCCCGCCGGGGCAGGAACCCACCATGCCAGGCGACCAGACGATTGAAGGTAGCATTCGTAATGCACTGCGCTGGAACGCGTTGATGATGGTATTACGGGCGTCTAAAAAAGACCTTGAATTAGGTGGTCACATCTCAAGCTTTGCCTCTTCTGCCATGCTTTATGATGTAGGTTTTAACCACTTCTTTAAAGCGCCGAACGACAAAGACGGCGGCGACTTTATTATGTACCAGGGCCACGTCGCGCCGGGTATCTATTCACGCGCTTATATCGAAGGTCGTTTAACTGAAGAGCAGTTAGACGGCTTCCGTCAGGAAGTAGACGGTAAAGGTCTGTCTTCTTACCCGCACCCTAAATTAATGCCTGAGTTCTGGCAGTTCCCAACGGTATCTATGGGTCTTGGCCCGATGCAGGCGATTTATCAGGCCCGTTTCCTGAANTACCTGACTAACCGTGGATTAAAAGACTGTTCTGATCAGCGCGTATGGTGCTTCTTAGGTGACGGTGAAATTGATGAGCCGGANAGCTTGGGTGCNATTGGNCTGGCATCTCGTGAAGGCCTGGANAACCTGACTTTCGTNGTGAACTGTAACCTGCAGCGCCTGGATGGACCGGTACGTGGTAACGGCAAAATTATTCAGGAACTGGAAGGNACCTTCCGCGGCGCAGGCTGGGAAGTNATCAANGTTATCTGGGGTCGCTACTGGGATCCGCTGTTNGCCCGTGATACTACCGGNAAACTGCTNCAGNTNATGAACGAAACCGTAGACGGTGAATACCAGAACTTNAAAGCNAANGGCGGNGCTTACACCCGTGANCANTTCTTNGGNAAGTANCCNGANNTNAAAGAAATGGTGTCNAACATGTCTGANGAAGACATCTGGCGCTTAAACCGTGGTGGTCACGATCCGGTTAANGTTTACGCNGCNTANGATCGCGCCGTAANCACCAANGGCCGTCCACAGGTTATCCTGGCTAAAACCGTTAAAGGTTATGGTATGGGGGCAGCCGGTGAAGGTAAAAACATTGCTCACCAGGTTAAGAAAATGGACATGGATGCGATTAAACACTATCGCGACCGTTTCAACATTCCGGTATCTGACGAAGCATTAGAAAAACTGCCATACTACAAGTTTGAAGAAGACAGCACGGAGATGAAATATCTGCGTGAACGTCGTGAAGCCCTGAAAGGTTATATGCCGCGCCGCCTGGCTAAATCTACTGAAGAACTGCCAGCACCAGCACTGAAAGCCTTTGAGGCAGTAACTAAAGGCTCTGGTGACCGTGAAATTTCCACCACCATGGCGTTTGTTCGCGTACTGACTGCACTGCTTAAAGATAAGCAGATTGGTAAGCGCATTGTGCCTATTATTCCGGATGAAGCCCGTACCTTTGGTATGGAAGGCCTGTTCCGTCAGGTAGGTATTTACTCAAGCCAGGGGCAGAAATACGAGCCGCAGGATTCCGATCAGGTAGCTTACTACCGTGAAGACCAGAAAGGTCAGGTACTGCAGGAAGGTATCAACGAGCTGGGTGCCATGGCGTCATGGTTATCAGCCGGTACCTCTTACAGCACTAACGATCTGCCAATGGTGCCGTTCTACATTTACTACTCTATGTTTGGTTTCCAGCGTGTGGGTGATTTAGCCTGGGCCGCTGGTGATAGCCAGACCCGTGGTTTCTTAGTAGGCGGTACAGCTGGTCGTACAACGCTTAATGGTGAAGGTCTGCAGCACCAGGATGGCCACAGCCATACCCAGGCGGCGCTTATTCCTAACTGTGTAAGCTACGATCCAACCTACGGCTATGAAGTGGCTGTGATTGTTCAGGATGGTCTGCGCAGAATGCTCGAAGAGCAGGAAGATGTGTTCTATTACCTCACCGTAATGAACGAAAACTACAAGCAGCCCGCTATGCCTAAGGGCGTTGAAGAAGGCATTATCAAAGGTATCTATAAGTTAGAGACCATTGGCCGTAGCAACGCGAAGAAGAAAGTAAAACTGCTGGGTTCTGGTACCATTTTAGAGCAGGTTCGTACCGCGGCTAACAAGCTGCATGACGACTACGGCGTAGCGGTTGAAGTGTACTCAGTACCTTCTTTCAACGAGCTTGCCCGTGACGGTCAGGAATGTGATCGTTTCAACATGTTCCATCCGGACAGCGATGCCAAAGTGCCATATATCACTGAAGTCCTTAACGAAGGCTTTGACGGCCCGACTATTACCGCTACCGATTACATTAAGAACTACGGTGAGCAGGTACGTGCTTATGTACCAGGCGCTTATCGTGTACTGGGTACTGACGGCTTTGGTCGTTCAGACAGCCGCGCGAACTTACGTCGCCACTTTGAGGTGGATGCGGAGTACGTGACTTTTGCAGCCCTTTATGAGCTGTATAAGCAAGGCGAACTGGATGGCAAAACACTCAATAGAGCCATGCAGGATCTGGGTATTGACCCGGACAAAATTAACCCGCTGTTCGCATAAGCTCAGGGAGACTGCAAACGATGTCAGACATTAAAGACGTATTAGTACCGGATTTAGGTGAAGATGAAGTTGAAGTCATTGAACTGTGCGTATCGCCAGGCGATTCGGTTGAAGCCGAAGACGCCCTGGTAACAGTTGAAAGTGACAAAGCCAGCATGGACGTACCAGCACCTTTTGCCGGTACGCTCAAAGAGCTGTGCGTAAAAGTGGGTGATAAAATCAGCCACAACGACTTACTGGCCAAGCTGGAAGTTGCTGGCGGCGATGCCGCAGAAGCTCCGGCTCAGGAAGAAAAAACGGAAGAAGCCCCAGCTGCTAAAGAAGAATCTGCGCCAGCAGCCGAACAAAAGCCAGCTGCCGAGCAAAGCAGTGGCGGTAGCGAAACTATTGAAGTTACCGTACCGGATATTGGTGACTCTGCTGACGTAGACGTTATCGAAATTCTGGTCAGCGCAGGCGACACCGTAGAAGCCGAAGATGGCCTGATCACCCTTGAAACCGACAAGGCAACCATGGATGTACCAAGCCCACAGGCTGGTAAAGTGGTTGAGGTGAAGGTAAAAGAGGGCGATAAGGTAAGCGAAGGTTCTCTGGTATTATTGCTTGAGGTTGCCGGTTCTGGCAGCTCAGACAGTGCCCCGGCTGAAAAAGCGGAATCTGCGCCTGCTACCGAATCTGCACCTGAAGCGGCTGCTGAAGAGCCGGCAGGGGAAGAAGAAATTGAAGTCACCGTACCAGACATTGGCGATGCATCAGACGTTGATGTTATCGAAATCCTGGTAGCCGAAGGCGATACCGTAGCGGTTGAAGACGGTCTTATCACTCTTGAGACCGATAAAGCTACTATGGATGTACCGTCGCCGAAAGAAGGTGTGGTTACCAAGTTACTGGTTAAATCCGGTGACAAAGTGTCGAAAGGCGACAAGGTATGTATGCTGAAAGTGGCAGGTAGCGCCAAACCAGCGCCTGCTAAGTCAGAAAGTGCTGCGTCTGCGCCTAAAGCGGATAGCGCACCAGCTGCCAGCAAGCCTGCAGAACCGAAAAAAGCCCCTGTGCCGCATCATCCTTCGGCCGGTACCAAGCCAAAAACAGGTAAAGTGCACGCCTCACCATCGGTGCGTCGTCTTGCCCGTGAGTTTGGTGTGGATTTATCAGAAGTACCAGGCAGTGGTCCTAAGAACCGTATTCTTAAAGAAGACGTTCAGGCCTATGTGAAAGAAGAGCTGTCTCGTCCTCGTACCACAGCGCCAGCTGCTGGTGGTGGTAACGGTGGCGGCCTGCAGGTACTGGCACAGCCAAAAGTTGATTTTGCCAAGTTTGGTGAGATTGAAGAGAAACCGCTGACCCGTATCCAGAAAATTTCTGGCCCGAACCTGCATCGTAACTGGGTAACTATCCCACACGTAACGCAGTTTGAAGAAGCGGATATCACCGATCTGGAAGCATTCCGTAAAGAGCAGAATGCCATTGCTGAAAAGCGCAAGCTGGGCGTAAAAATTACCCCGCTGGTGTTTATGATGAAGGCGGCGGCCGACGCTCTGCGTGCTTACCCCATCTTCAATACTTCACTGGGTGAGTCAGGTGATACCCTGATCCAGAAGAAGTACATTCACATTGGTATTGCCGTGGATACTCCGGGAGGCCTGGTAGTACCGGTAGTGCGTGATGTTGATAAGAAAGGCATCTACGAGTTGTCCGAAGAGCTGATGCAAATCAGCGTAAAAGCCCGTGACGGCAAGTTAAAAGCTGCTGATATGCAGGGTAGCTGTTTTACCATCTCAAGCCTCGGTGGAATTGGCGGTACGGCGTTCACGCCAATCGTTAATGCACCTGATGTGGCTATTCTTGGTGTGTCTAAATCTGACATGAAACCAAAGTGGAATGGTAAAGAGTTTGAACCTCGCCTGACCGTACCTTTATCGTTGTCATACGACCATCGTGTTATTGACGGCGCGGTCGCAGCAAGGTTTGCTGTACACTTGAAGTCAGTACTGGAAGATTTACGCCAGTTAATTCTGTAAATCATTGTTCGCCCTGCNTNGTGCAGGGCGAATCGTAATCTGAATTAGAGAGTTTACCTTTACTGCTGTGACGCAGCTAGTTACAATTCAGACACTTACATTCGTATAGAAACAGGACAGATTTGAGGTCACGATGAGCGAAATTAAAACGCAGTTAGTGGTACTAGGCGCCGGCCCCGGCGGCTATTCAGCAGCCTTCCGCGCAGCTGATATGGGGATTGAAACAGTTCTGGTTGANGCCAGAGANACCCTNGGTGGTGTNTGCTTGAACGTAGGATGTATTCCTTCCAAAGCGCTGCTGCACGTTGCTAAAGTGATGAAAGAAGCCAAGCACCTGGCCAGCCACGGNGTNTCNTTCGGCGAACCTGAAATCGANCTGGATAAAATCCGCGCNTANAAAGACGGCGTNGTNGGCCAGCTGACNAAAGGTNTGGCNGGNATGTCTAAAATGCGTAAAGTTAAGCACGTTCAGGGCTACGGTAAATTTACCGGTGCTAACACCCTGGAAGTGGAAGGCAAAGACGGTAAAACCACCATCTCTTTCGAAAACGCCATTATCGCCGCAGGTTCTGAGCCGGTATCACTGCCGTTCATTCCTGAAGACGACCGCGTAATCGACTCAACCGGCGCACTGGAAATGAAAGACATTCCGGAAAAAATGCTGGTACTGGGCGGTGGTATCATCGGCCTGGAAATGGGTACGGTATACGAAGCNNTGGGNTCAAACATTGANGTGGTAGAGTTCCTNGANCAGTTAATCCCGGCTGCCGANAAAGACATCATGAAGGTCTTCATGAAGACCTACAAAGAAAAATTCAACATCATGCTGGAAACTAAGGTGACCGGCGTTGAAGCCAAAGACGATGGTCTGTACGTAAGCTTTGAAGGTAAAAANGCACCGGCTGAGCCAGTGCGTTACGACAAAGTACTGGTNGCGGTTGGCCGTAAGCCAAACGGTGGCCTGGTTGCNGCNGANAAAGCNGGCGTTAAAGTTGACGAGCGCGGCTTCATCTCTGTTGATAAGCAAATGAAAACCAACGTTGGCCACATCTACGCGATTGGTGACCTGGTTGGTCAGCCTATGCTGGCGCATAAAGCGGTTCACGAAGGCCATGTGGCTGCCGAGAACATCGCTGGTAAGAAGCATTTCTTCGACCCACGTTGTATTCCTTCAGTGGCTTACACTGAGCCAGAAGTGGCTTGGGTTGGTTTAACCGAGAAAGAAGCGAAAGAACAGGGCGTAAGCTACGAAACAGCTACCTTCCCATGGGCAGCTTCGGGTCGTGCAATTGCCTCTGATGCAACCGACGGTATGACCAAAATGATCTTCGACAAAGATTCTGGCCGTGTAATCGGTGGTGCCATGATTGGTACGAACGCCGGTGAGATGCTGGGCGAAATCGGTTTAGCCATCGAAATGGGCGCTGATGCCGAAGACGTAGCGCTGACTATTCACGCTCACCCAACGCTGAACGAGTCAATCGGTCTGGCGTCTGAAATCTTCGAAGGCAGCATCACTGACCTTCCAAACCCTAAAGCTAAAAAACGCTAAAGCGTTTTTTAGTCCCGGAATCGCCAACGGCGATATCCGGGACCTCCTGCTAAAGCGTTTCTTCGTCCCGGTTTCGCTCAGCGAAGACCGGGATCTCCTGAACAGTCTGACTGTTCGGACAAAAGAATATTGAAAAGGCTGTCTCACTGTAGACAACCTTTTTTGTTTGCCTCATCAAAAAGCCAATAACATATTGGGAGATCCCGGATAGTTTCTACGAAACTTCCGGGAAGACGGGGAGTGTGGGCTTTGATCCGGTATTAATTATCCCGCCATCCCCGCAAAAAAATACTGTCATCCCCGCAAGCTTTTGAGCGGGGNTCTCCTGACCAGGTTGTCTAAACTAATCGAGACAGTTAATTAGCTAAGAATAATTGACATTTTGTCGGGTCGCCGACGACGACCAGGGGTGGCAGTGAGGCCCCCCCTGGACCCCTCTCAGTTCTAAATTGCGAAAAAGCCTATTGAGAAACAAAAAGGGCAACCCTAACGAGCAGAGCGGGCGTCCTGCCCGCGCTGCCCTGGCTCGTCGTCCGTGACGAGCCTACGGATTACCTGAAACTTTTTGTTTATCAATAGTTCGCAATAACCGAACAGGTAAAGCAGCCGAATTGACTGCGGTGTTAAACCTGGACATTGCAAGGAGATACCGGATAGCCGCAAGCGGCTTCCGGCATGACAGGATAGGTGGGCTAAGAAATAATCGTCACCGGGCTAAATTAAGCCCGTCATCCCCGCATGCTCCTCCCTCGTCATCNCCGCATCCGATATCTCCGTCATCCCCGCAGGCTTTTGAGCGGGGATCTACTGAGCAGATTGACTCAAGCTATTATTTTTCGTTTATTGTTTTAACCGCACCATGACAGATTAGGAGACACCGGATAGCCGCAAGCGGCTTCCTGCAGACGGGATCAGAGTCGGTATCTGCTNAGCAGGTTAGCTGACTTAAACCGTTCAGTATGCCCGCTGAATCGCCCTGAATCATCGCTAGAACGACCTGATTTTGCCATAATGTCTTTTTATAGTGAGTGGCGTAATCAATCATAATCAAAAGGACATAACATGGATAAAGGTGCTGCCGGAATATTGGCTCTGGGTATCTTCTTCGGCGCAGCAGCACTCGGAGGCCTGGGCGGTAATGCGTTAATCGAAGCCAAACAGTGGGAGCGCTCGGTTGTGGTAAAGGGCTTGTCTGAGCGTGAGTATGTGGCTGATAAAGTGATTTGGCCACTACAGTTTGTTGAAGCCGGCAATGATCTCACATCGTTATACAACACCATGTCGGCTAATAGCGAGAAGGTAAAAGCTTATCTTATTCTACAAGGTATAGATCTTGCGGAGATTACCGTAGGACTGCCTGAGGTGACTGATAAGCTGGCCCAGCGTTATGGCAGCAATAATGGCGTAAAGTTTCGCTACAGCGGCACGCAAACGGTGACAGTGTATTCTGCCGATGTGATGAAAGTACGCAGTGTGCAGCAAAACTTATCTGATTTGCTCGGGCAGGGCGTNGCANTGAGTACCGANAACTATAATGCCCGNACNGAGTTNATNTTTACCCGNTTAAANGAAGTGAAACCGGAAATGATAGAGGAAGCAACTATCAACGCCCGNGAAGTGGCNGAGAAGTTTGCCGATGATTCCAACAGTCAACTGGGTAANATCAAACGGGCNAATCAGGGNCAGTTTTCNATTTTTGAAAGNGATAGCCAGCACCCNCACATNAAACAGGTGCGCGTNGTCTCTACCATTGAATATACACTNACTGATTAAAAACTATACTTTACGCCNNNGAAGGCGTGCTAAGCTAATAATATTGATTATTAAATTCTGTAACCATGGCAGACGACAAGCAGCCAGCTCAGCTTGAGTTTTTTACTATCCCGAGTCCGTGTATTGGCGTTTGTCAAAGTGGGCAAAAAGGGTATTGTCAGGGCTGCTTTCGCTCCCGCGAAGAGCGGCTGTACTGGTTACAGATTGATGACGGCACGCGACGCGTAATACTCGATGCCTGTAAGCGACGTAAGCGCTATTATCAACGTCGTAAGTCACAGTCGAATAGCCAATCCGATACGCAGCCGCTGCAACAGGATTTGTTTGGTGATGAACCAGATAAATAACGCAGCGAGGTTTGAACGCTCTGATATACTTAATTTATGATCGAGGAAAGGTCACAGGGTAATGAATCAATTTATTGAATATGCAACGCAATCTTTTACGTTACCGGATATCTGTTTACGGTTACGTAATGTGCTGGACGATCCGCGCTCAGATATGGACGATATCGCCGCGCTCATCAGCATCGATCCTTCGCTTACCGCCAAATTACTTCGTCTGGCGAACAGTGCACTTTTCCGCTTCCCCTCGCAAATAGAATCCATCACCAAAGCGGTTAGCGTTATTGGTGGTGAGGCGCTGTATAACCTGGTGCTGGCCGAAACTGCTAACATTGCCTTTAAACATTTTGACAACCAGTGCCTGATTGTTGATAAACACTGGGAGCAATCGGTATTTACCGGCATGCTGGCAAAATATCTCGCCAAAGACATGAACGTGCGTGGCAGCGACCGCTTTTTTGTTATGGGGATTTTGCAGAACCTGAGTGAACTGGTGATTGCAAAGTGCGAACCTGAGAAATATCAACAGTATGCGAAAGATGATTCACCAGGTACGCCCTGGGATCGTCAGGTAGCCCACTTCGGATTTTTATTCACTGAATGCAGTGGTTCAATTATGGAACAGTGGAAGCTGCCTATGCCGTTGTTTTATCCGGTTAAATTTGCTCACAATCGGGTGAAATTGGCTAGCGACTTAGACGTGTCTTTGTTAACCTGTGCTATACGGCTGTCAACGGCTCATTATCAGCGGGAACGGTATCCGGAGTTGGATATCATATCACCCGACATGGTGCGGTTGTTGCCGCTAGACGACGAAGTGTTACAAAACGCCAAACTGTTTGCCCAAAAAGAAACGAATAAGGTTGCAGTGTCTGTATTGTAAGCGCTCCTTAGGCAATAAAAACAAAACATAAAAACTGCTTCCATGTTACATCAATTTTTAGCAAAGGCAGCGCCATTTGTTCTGGCGCTGTTTTGTATGTCGGCATCCGGCGCTGATAAAGATTTGATCAGTACGTTGTATCATGCCGACTTCGTCGAGTACGACGAAGATCAAAAAGATAAGTTTACGCTCGACGGTGAACTTGGGGTGATATTTGCCTCGGGTAATACCAACGCGACCTCGATTAAGAGTAGTCTTAAATCCGAACACGAAACCAAGCGCTTCTCGAATAACTATTGGGTAGAGTTTCTGTATAAGGAAACCGAAGTAACTGTGGATGACAGTGTGGTCGATCAAACCACCGCACAGCGCTTATATACCTACGCCCAATCCGACTACAAACTGGCACAGGAAAACCGTCGGTTATTCGTCTATGGCGATTACGAAGATGATCGTTTTAATGGTTACGACTACCGTTCATCTATTGCAGCGGGTTGGTCACAACTAATGTGGCAAAACGAAATCAGCGACTTCCGATACAGTGTAGGACCGGGTTATGCCTTTGCTAAATTCGATAGCGGCGAGCGTGCCGATCAGGTTGATGGCTTTATTGTCCGGGCTTCGGCAGAATATCATTACATCTGGCCAACCGGGGCTAAACTTCGTCAGTTTGTCTCGATGGAAGCGGGTGATGAAAACATCAAGTCGCGTACCGAGACATCCTTGAGCGCTAATTTATTTGAATCACTGGCGCTAAAATTTTCATTTATCATGCAACATAACACCAGCCCGGTGAATAATGCGCAGTCATTAAACACCGAAACGGCCGTGACTATTGTCTACCGTTTTTTCTGAATTTAGTCCTCGTGATGAATTGATTTTGCTCTGAGATGCTTTAACATAGCGGTTTCTAGCCATTGAGCGAGTCTTCTCCCCTCAGACTTGGCGAACAGGATTTGAATTTATTTAGGAACCCCCCGCATGAAAAAACTACTACTTGCCATCGCCGGTACCTGCGTTGCTGCCAGCGCTATTGCTCAGGATGAACCAAAGCCATTCACAATGGATGGTGAGTTCGGTCTGATAGTTACCACTGGTAACACCGAAACCACTTCTGCCACAGCCGGTATTACCGCTCAGCAAGAGCTTGAAAACTGGAGTAACGATTATCAAATCGAAGGTCTCTATAAAGAGGAAACGGTTATTCAGGATGGTGAAGAAGTAGAGCGTACATCGGCACAGAAGTTCTTCGCATCAGCGCAGGGTAACTACAAGTTAGAAAATCCTGATCACCGTTTGTTTGCGTTCTCTTCTTATGAAGATGACCGTTTCAGTAACTTCGCCTATCAGGCAACACTGGCCGGCGGTTGGTCACAAAAGATGTGGAAAACGGAAAAGACTGCTTTTGAATACAGTGTCGGTCCGGGTTACTCGTGGGCTGAGACGCAAGCAGGTGTAGACAATGACAGCTTCATTGTTCGTGGCTCTGCAGCGTTTAAATGGTTTATCTCTGATACGGCTAAGTTTACCCAAACAGCGAGTACCGAGGTGGGTTCTGAAAACACCAAATCACGCGCTGAGTCTGCATTAACTGCGACTATCAGTGGTTCTTTATCAATGAAGGTCTCTTTACGACTTGACCACAACAGCAATGTTGCGGAAGGCGTTGAAAAACTGGATACCGAAACAGCGGTTACCCTGGTTTACAACTTCTTTTAAGCATAGGGCTCATTCGACTCTACCGTTGAGTTTAATTGCAAAGGCTGTTTTAAAGACAGCCTTTGTTGTTTGTGTAAGAAAGGGTATCAATACGCGGCTAAAAATTTCGGTCATCCCTGCATGCACCTCCTATGTCATCTTCGCATTCACCTCCTTCGTCATCCCCGCATGCTTTTGAGCGGGGATCTCCTGAGCAGGTTGCCTCATCCGATAAATCCTTATCAGAAGCTAAGGTTATATCAACATTTTGTCGGGTCGCCGACGACGACCAGGGGTGGCAGTGAGGCCACCCCTGGACCCCGCTCAGTTCTAAATTGCGAAAAAGCCTATTGAGAAACAAAAAGGGCAAACCTAACGAGCAGAGCGGGCGTCCTGCCCGCGCTGCCCTGGCTCGTCGTCCGTGACGAGCCTACGGATTACCTGAAACTTTTTGTTTATCAATAGTTCGCAATAACCGAACAGGTAAAG
>NZIK01000061.1 GCA_002691625.1 Alteromonadaceae bacterium | reverse complement strand
GTTTCCAAAGGGGAGCCACCTCCCCTTTGGGTGCAGTCGGCACCCCGACAAAATGCTGAGATACCTTCAGGCTTGAAAAAGTATTTATGGAGTTTTTAGTGTGGAGATTTCTAGTCCGCGATAACATGCAAAGGGGTCCCGGATAGTCCCTTTGGGCCTTCCGGGATGACATTCAGACCCCGGATAACGCAAAGCGTTTCCGGGGATATTTAGGTTTGATTAGCATTTCTATGAATACGAGAACAAGCTAATACAACATTGTCATACCGGCATTAATTTTTCTGTCATCCCGGAAAGCACGCAGTGGTTATCCGGGATCTCCTGAAAAGTCTGGCTTAGCCTAATAACACGCGATTATTCCTCGCGCTGCATGCCATCAATTTTTTGTTCGAGTCGTTTTAAGTGAGCGGCGATATCATTGATGGTTGGTTCATCTTTGTGGGCTTCACGGTAAGCCTTGGCGTTTTCTTCTTCCATTACATTTACCACAATACCAATCACCATATTTAAAAACGCGAAAGCGGTGAAAAAGATAAAGCTCAGGTAGAAGAACCAGCTTAACGGATAGACCTCCATGGTTTCGTACATGACATCTGTCCAGTCTTCAAAGGTCATCACCCTGAACAGGGTGAGCAGTGAAATGGTAATGTCGCCCCATAGTTTAGGGTTGATGTCTTCAAACAGCGTACTGCCGATGGCCGCGTAAATATAAAAGATGATAAACATCAGCAGCATCACATAGCCAAGCTGTGGCAGGGCCTTCATCAGGGAAACCAGAAGTATTCTTAGTTCCGGAATGATAGATATCATCCGCAGCACCCTGAATACCCGCACCAGTCGGGCTATCAGTGCAGTATCACTGTTTTCCAGTGGTAATAAACTGACTAGTACAATCAGCGTGTCAAACCAATTCCAGAAGCTTTTAAAGAAATCGAGTTTGTTTTTCTCACCCAGAAAACGAATGGTGATCTCAATTAAAAAGAATGCGCTAATCAGCCAGTCGAGTACATTGGTGACCTGATTAACGGTACTCGGCATGTCGTAGGTTTTTGCTCCTACCAGTAACGCCGAAAATAAAATAACTGCAATAACAAAAAGTTCGAACACTTTATTGGTTCGAACCTGTTCAAATTTGTGCTGTAGATGAGATGCCTTCATGGTCAGTTAGTTTCGTTTGAGAATCGTGAAATAAGACTATATGATTGTGAAATATCAATTTTTCAGGCCGTATCATGGACGACAGCAGTGAAAGTTTGCAAGCTAAATTAGCGCAACTGGCAGAACAATTAAATAACCATGCGCCGAGTGTTGAAGAGACCCTTAAAATTAAGGCGTCTATGGAAGAAATCCTGCAACGTCTCGAGGCCATACAGTTTATATCTAAACCCTGATAAATCATCGTGCAATAAAAAACGCGCCGCAAGGGCGCGTTTGTTGTGTATTGTAAAGCGAATTACTCGCTGTCCATTGGCGCATCTTTCAGGCCCTGACTAATTAGCTCAAGGTCACTGGCGGTCAGATTACCAGCCGCTTGTTTTAGCGTCACCATCGCCTGAATAAAGTCATAACGCGAACCAGACAAGTTAGCGCGAGCGTTGAAAAGATTACGGGTGCTGTTGAGTACGTCAACAATAGTACGCGTACCCACATCAAAACCCGCCTCAGTGGCTTTTAATGCACTTTCGGCTGAAAGCACAGCTTGTTCTAGTGCGCGTATAGTCGAAATGGCAGCCTTCACATCGTTGTACGAACTGCGTACTGACTGAACGGCCTGACGATGGGCAAGTTCTAAATCTTCACTGGCACTGATAAACAACGCGCGGGCACGATCCGTTTGCGCCGATACCTGACCGCCCTGGTAAATAGGTACGGACACATTTACACCAATGCTCTGACTATCCTGAAATGGCGTTTCGTCAATGAAAAACGGTGATGAAACTTCGGTTTTTGAGCTGCCATACGATGCAGACAGGCCAAGCGTTGGGTAGTGACCCGCTGTGGCAATGTCGATTTCCATCTTCGCTACATCCATGGCCAGACGCTGCGCTAGTAGGGTCAGGTTAGACTCTTCGGCGATGTCCAGCCATTCAGTAACGGCCTGCGGCGATGGTGATGAGGCGGAAAAACGCTGGGTATCCAGCACGTCCAGACGGTCGTGATATTTACCGGTAATCACACGCAGTGCTTCACGGGCCAGCTCGATGTTGTTTTCTGCGACAATTTCCTGAGCAACAGTATTGTCGTAATTGGCCTGCGCTTCGTGCACGTCGGTGATGGCAGTTAAGCCCACTTCAAAACGTTGTTTGGTTTGTTCCAGTTGGCGTTCGATGGCACGTTTCTCTGCCTGCACAAAATCCAGGTTGTCCTGGGCACGCAATACATCTAGGTAAGCCGTAACGGTACGGACGATAAGTTGTTGTACTGCGGCAGCGTACGTGGCATCGCTTTGCTCTGCGGTTAATTCAGCCTGGTCCAGACCTAACCAGCGAGAGTGGTCGTATAACGACATACTGAGGTCAATGCCCCAACTGGTCGAGTCAAGGTCAACATCTACGTCAAAAATTTCGAAGGTCGGGTTGCCGTTTTCATCTTCACGTTGAATGTTCTGGGTAGATTCACTGGTAGACGTGGAATATCCCAGTGAACCTGAAATTTGTGGTAACAGCGCGGCACGGCTAATTGGAATAGCCTGATAAGCTGCGTCGCGTTGTGCTTTTGCACGATTAACAACCGGATCGTTGGCCATGGCTTGTTGATAAACGTCCAATAAGCTATCTGCTAATACCGGTGTGGTCATTCCCAGACCAAGCATTAGCGATAAAAGTGTTTTTTTCATGTTTGTGCCTTCAATCTCAACTGTGTTTACTAACTAAATGGGTGATATGGGTAGCAAAATTACGCTAGTATGGTTAACGGGTATGCCTTTGCCCGAACCATGCACCCAAATGACGATCTCACTTCAACTACATTGGTGTACTGTAAAAAAATCGCATAATAAAAGACACAACTAAGTCGTAACAGAGCTTGCGCAAGTGTAACAGAATATGTGTCTTATTTGTCTGAGCGTGTTTATACGAAAATTATATATACACTAATGATCGTAAATACTCAAACGCGTATATTAACTGGTTTAATCTATGAATGAGAATGCAATGACAGCGAAAATTCAACGTTTCAACTCAGAAGACGTCAAAATCGCGGCAATTGAACCCTTGTACGAAGGTTTCTTCACGATGGTTCGCTACGACTTTTCGCACAAGAAATACGACGGTTCCTGGACCGGAAACATCAGCCGGGAAATTTTCGAGCGGGGCCACGCGGTTGCCGTGCTGCCATACGATCCGGTTCGTCAGGAGTTTGTGTTGATTGAGCAAATTCGGATTGGCGCGCTGCCCACCACAAATTCGCCGTGGCTGATTGAGATTATCGCCGGCATTATCGACGAAGGGGAGAGTCAGGAATCAGTCTGTCATCGCGAAGCGCAGGAAGAAGCGGGAATTGCTCTTACTCACCTTACTAAAGCCTTGAGTTACCTGGCGAGCCCTGGCGGCACCACCGAAAGGCTACATGTGTACGTGGCCTGTACCGATGCGGCTAATGCCTCCGGCGTACATGGACTGGAGTATGAATCAGAAGATATTTTAGTCCACCGGGTGGCAGAAGACACAGCCCGTGAATGGCTCGAATCAGGTAAAATAGACAACGCGGCAAGCATAATTGCGTTACAATGGTTTTTTATGAACAAACACACTTTGTTAGAGCAGTGGCAGTCCGGTGACCAGTAACAAGCGTAAATATGTACCGAATTTACCCACCTTGCAGGCAATCTGCGAGCGTAATTATGTGCATCTTTTAAACATGTTACCCGACTGTGATACCGAGGATCTGACCTACCGGTTTACGGCCGGACTTGGGTTGTCTTACCGTATTCAGATTGTTGAGTCGGCACGTTATACCAGTACTATTTTGGTGGAGCAGGTGAATGTTTCCACGCCCGGTTATCTTAAGCCATCTATGACAGTGAGAATGTACCATGATGCGCGAATGGCCGAAGTCACCTCCAGTCAGAATGCTGGCGCGCTGGCACCTTCTTATGAATACCCCAATGCCAAAATGCGTCTTCGCAACGAAAAACACATGGTGAATTTATTTTTAACCGAGTGGCTGCATTTTTGTTTAAATCACAACGCACAACCTATTGCCTCAACCTGAATGAAGCTGATCCAAATATCTGACTGTCATTTGTTTGAATCACCCGAATTATCCGCCTACGGTGATATTAATCCCGCTCAATCTCTTACTGCTGTGCTGATTGCTGCTCTTGAGCAACAACCGGACGGTCTGTTATTTACCGGAGATATCTCCGGTGACGACAGCTGGGCCAGTTACCAGTTGTTTCTGAGTCTGCTGAACCGATGGGGCGGGGAGATACCATGGCGGGTGATCCCCGGCAATCACGATAATAACGCCTGTTTTGACCAGACGCTTAAAGCCAACTGGTTACAGGCTAATGCGCCCTGGGTACTAGAAGGCAAATATATTCATGGCCTGGATACGCGACTTGAGGGAACGCTTGGTATGGTTGATGAAAAGCAATTGGCCAGCGTTGCAGCCAGTATCGCCACTGCACCCGATGCCGGGCATCTGCTGGCCATTCACCATCATCCGGTTGCCACGGGCAGCTGGATGGATAATCATGCGCTGCAAAATACCCAGGCACTTACCCGCTGGCTTGCAGAGTACCCGGTAAAAGCCGTATTACATGGTCACATTCATGCCGACAATCAGGCTCAGCTTAGCGATACGCCGGTACTTGGCGTGCCTTCTTCGTGCTGGCAGTGGCAACTCTCCAGCGAATTTGGCCTGGCCAGTGAAAAACCAGGTTTTCGGGTAATTGAATGGGCAGAAAATGGTACTTTTACCTCCCGCATACACCGGATAACGCAATAAAACAGGAGTCGTCATGGCGTCGATACTTTATCTACATGGATTCTTAAGCTCTCCAAGCTCGTTAAAAGCCAACCAAACCCGGGCGTATCTGCTGCAACATTATCCGGACACTTCCTTTATCTGCCCGGAATTAGCTAATAGCCCGGCCGAGCTCGAGGCGCAATTACAGTCGCTGCTAAAAGAACATCCGGAGTTACTCTTTGGGGGCCTGAAAGTGATTGGTAGCTCTATGGGGGGCTATCTGGCAAGCTGGCTAACCGAAACATACGGTGGCAGAGCGGTGCTTATCAATCCGGCGGTAACGCCGTTTGAGTTGCTCAAAGATTATCTCGGCGAACATGTAAATCCCTACACCAATAAACGTTTCGTTCTTAGCGAAGATGACATCGGTCACATACGCCGGTTTTATCAGCCGCAACTGCGTCATCCCGAGCACTACAAGGTGCTGCTGCAAACCGGCGACGAAACCCTTGATTATCGCCAGGCAGTTGAGCATTACGCCGGTGCAGATGTGTATATAGAGGATGGCGGCGATCACAGTTTTGTGAATTACGAAGCGCACCTTGAGGGAATAATGGCTTTTCTGAATTCGGCCGACGCAACCTAAAGTTAGGTCAAATTGCGCTTCTACCAGACCCCTGATAACATCAGTTAAAAGGTTATGCTGGTGGCGTCTGCTTATAACGCTAACAGCACAACACGTGTGCAGCTCAAACAAAGAATAATCACAACAATGTCGAATCAATATAATTCAGATGCAATTGAGGTCCTAAATGGTCTGGAGCCGGTAAAACGGCGTCCGGGAATGTACACAGACACAACCCGCCCGAATCACCTGGGTCAGGAAGTGTTCGACAACAGTGTGGACGAAGCACTGGCGGGGCACGCCTCGAATATCAAAGTAGTACTGCATGAAGATCAGTCCCTGGAAGTGGTCGATGATGGTCGTGGTATGCCGGTTGATATTCACCCGGAAGAAAAGATCTCCGGGGTTGAGCTTATCATGACCAAGCTTCATGCCGGCGGCAAGTTTTCCAATAAAAACTACGAGTATTCCGGTGGTTTGCACGGGGTGGGGATCTCGGTGGTCAACGCGCTGTCTAACCGGGTGGAAGTGACCATTCGTCGCGACAGTCAGGTGTATTTCATCGCCTTCGCCGATGGCGACAGAGCTGAAGACCTCAACGTTATCGATACCTGCGGCCGGCGTAATACCGGCACCAGCGTGCGCTTCTGGCCCGATCCGCAATATTTTGATTCGGCAAAGTTTTCTGTAGCAAAACTGTGCCATAACCTGCGTGCAAAGGCGGTTCTGTGCCCCGGTCTGCGGATCAAGTTTGAAGACAAGATCGGCAAAGAAACGCACGAGTGGCATTATGAAGACGGTTTACAGGATTACCTGATAAGCGCCGTTAAAGATTACATTACCGTGCCCGACGATGTGCCCTTCACCGGCAGCTTTAGTGGTAACGGCGAGGCGGCTGACTGGGCTGTAATGTGGTTACCGGAAGGTGGCGAACTGACCACCGAAAGTTACGTAAACCTGATTCCTACCGCTCAGGGTGGTACACACGTTAATGGCTTGCGGCAGGGCTTGTTAGAATCTATGCGTGAGTTCTGTGAATTCCGCAGTCTACTGCCACGCGGGGTTAAATTAACACCCGATGATATCTGGGATCGCTGTGCATATATTCTTTCTACCAAAATGCACGATCCGCAGTTCGCCGGCCAGACCAAAGAGCGACTGTCCTCGCGCCAGGCGTCGGCGTTTGTTTCTGGCGTGGTTAAAGATTCATTCAGTCTGTGGTTGAATCAGCACACCGACATCGCCGAAGCGTTGGCCGAAATGTGTATCAACAATGCACAGCGCCGCCTGCGTCAGAACAAAAAGGTCGCCCGTAAGAAGGTGACTCAGGGCCCGGCGTTGCCAGGTAAATTAACCGATTGTGGCTCGCAGGATATTACTCAGTCTGAACTGTTCCTGGTGGAAGGAGATTCCGCTGGTGGTTCTGCCAAGCAGGCTCGCGATCGCGAATTTCAGGCCATCATGCCGCTACGCGGTAAAATACTTAACAGCTGGGAAGTGGACTCCGGGCAAATACTCGGCTCGCAGGAAATTCACGATATTTCCGTGGCGCTGGGGATTGATCCCGACTCCGAAGATTTAACCGGTTTGCGTTACGGTAAAATTTGTATTTTGGCCGATGCTGACTCAGACGGTCTGCATATCGCTACCCTATTATGCGCGTTATTTGTGCGTCACTTCCGTGCGTTGGTGAATGCTGGTCATGTGTACGTTGCCATGCCGCCACTATTCAGAATCGATGTGGGCAAGGAAGTGTTTTATGCGCTGGATGAAGCCGAAAAACAGGGCATTCTGGATCGCATCGAAGCAGACAAAAAACGTGGCAAAGTAAACGTACAGCGCTTTAAAGGCCTTGGTGAAATGAACCCGTTACAACTGCGCGAAACCACCATGGATCCAAATACCCGTAGGCTGGTGCAATTAACGGCTGACGATAACGATGAAATGCTCGAAATGATGGATATGCTCTTGGCCAAGAAACGCAGTGGTGACCGTAAAACCTGGCTGGAAAGCAAAGGTAATCTGGCCGAAGTGGTTTGATGCTCCATAAACCATATATACTTGTTGCTTGGCTATTGGCGCTCAATCTACGTTTAAACAGATTATAGCGTAGACAAATATGCAGCCCAGGCTTTCAAGTCAGGAGACACGTTGGTCACTTTCCTGTGACCAAGTCTTCTGGTAGTTTTATCCGTTTTGCAATTGAGCTTGAAAGACATTACAGCTGTCTCTTGGTGCTCTTATAAGCACGGCACTGTTCAAAATAAGGGATAAATAACAGCTTTACGAACTCAACACGCCTTAGTTAGCCGGATTCAGAGAAAGTTAAAGAATGTAGTCATTGTAAAACGCTTCCACGTTTTCTGATTGACATCCGTGTTCACTGATATACTTGCCGAGCCATTTGGCATTCTCTTGCAAATTCATTGCCGTTCCCAGCATACCTGTCGGGTCGCGATTCATTACTGCGTTGTAAAGCATGTTAAATTTAACGTTTGAATTTGAGCGACTCCAGGCATCTTGAGCTCGCTTATCAATAGTGACGTATCTTGGCGGACCTACTTCCCACTCATCCCAAACAACACCGTCTACAATATTCTGTTCTTTCAATTGGAATTCAAACGTGACAAATTCCTTAATTGATGAGGCGCATTTTGTGGCATACATCTCGATAAAATTTTGGTGGAAGCCTGCAATGTATGCATTGCTCACCGCTAACTCTCGTACATAGTCGCCACGATAAGCGGCGATGACATCCCCATAATTTTTAACCGGTCTGTATTCTTTGAATATCTGGGTCCAGTCAGCCTCCCAGTGCGCGTTTTTAGTCAAAGAAAACTTACAATATTCTTCTTCGCACCAGTGCCCGTAAGGTGTCTCGCTTAGGGAAAACGTTAGCTTCTCTGCTTGTTGACAATAACCCAGATAATCTTTGACGGCTTCGTTAATGAGCTCTTTATACACGCTCACCGTAGCGAGGGAATATTTTTTTAATGCCATGTCATCGCCAGGCCTAATCCATATGTGATCTGTGGCATTGCAATATCCTGAACCAGCTGCGACTAAGTGTGACTGTGTAGCTGAAAGGCGATATCGAAAGGCTTCCATGGGTTCCTCGGCAATAAAGTTATTGACTAGCACCCAATCACTCGCTTTAGAGTATGTTCCGGTAACTTGCAGGATTCCTTCTTTCACCATTGCAGGTGGCAAAAACGGTGCATCAATGACCAGCCGAAACCCCATAATATCACCGCAAAATCTTTCGAAAACCTTGCGCAGTAATATCAGGTTTCCCTCCACACCTTTTATATTGATAACATTCGGCTCATCAATATAGTCTTGCCAGGCTGCCATGTTGTGTATTGACGGTCCGGCATAAGCGCCTTTGTTACAGGAGCCGACCGCTTTTAACCCCTGTAAACTTCTATCTTTTGGAACAATTGAAACTGTAAACTCATTTACCCCCGACGATATAGTGAGTTTGCCTCCGGGAAACGAGAACCCTTTTGTGTAACCTTTTACAGCACTGCCTTTGTTCCATTCAATTTGCGCTGTAGGAGTACCATAGGGTTTAAGATCCCATACTTTCCATTGCCAAAAGTTGTCATTTGGCTGGGCCAGCCCACCTTTTATCACTAAAACCTGTTCGCTCGGATTTGGCGCTTTAACCACCTTGGGTTTACTGAATAAACTGGCAATTCGAGGATCTGCGGGCGCTTCGACGACCAGTTTTTTACCTTGAACAAGAGTATATTCGCTTCGTACCCAGCTTTTATCTTCAAAGGTAACCTGCATACCCATTGACTCTGGACTAAGTGCAAACAACTCTACAGTAAATAGCTTAGCTAACCCTTGATCACAGTCAGGGCCTGGCTTGATGGCGTTACCACTATAATGAACAATACGACCGCTACCTTTTATTTCACCAGGGTATAAGTCAACAAGACATGTCAGGCCTGATTGTTGCCTTACAGACAACTGACTTGTATAGACAGCTTTTTTAACCTTAATACCGTCTTCGGCCATTAACTCAATGTTTTGCAATGGCGGTGGAGAATCACTAGAGAATGTATGTATTTGGGACCATCTCGAAGGACTTTGTGGGCGTATCTGACTAAAAGCAGAATCTGTTAGTAGGTTTAAACCAAATTCACCAGCGGTATCGGCTAGAGGGTCGTCGTCATGGACTAAAAATGAACCAAGCTTATCTTTTCTTAAAACGGCTTTGTAACTACCAGCATTCTCAATAGCGGCAACAATTCCCATTACATTGTCATTAAATGCATATAAGGTCAGGAGACTAAAAGGGACATTGCTCTGGCAGAATTGCTCGTCGAGAGGCTTTTTTACACGCCCTTTTTTATCAACGGCCATATTAAGTGTTGGCTGAAATTTTAATATGCGGCTATTCTGCTCTGATGAATATAGATGAAGCTGGTATCGGCAGCGGGGTTGTCGTGATTCACCATGCAAAGTTAAATTAACTGATATCGAAGCATGTTCTCCACCATGCCAGGTACCCTTAACGAACCGCAACTTTTTGACGACCGCGTTAGTGGTGCTTTCTGTTTGCTTTATCTGGTGAGGCGAACGGAAATAGTCGTCAATGTCGATATTACTTCCAAATGCCGGTCCGGCTGCGGCAATAAGACACATGGCGACTAAAAGTGATCTAGTGACCTTGCCAAACATGAGAATTCCCTTTATCAGATAGCATATTGACTAACTTACCTGCATTTTACTTGTTTGGCGAATTGAAGATTTATATCGCGATAATGACAGGGAAACTATAACTTAGCGTAAGTAAAAGGGGGGTAAGACCAAGTTCGACGATGTGGATTTACCGGAGAGACTAAAGGCCGTATTAAGCTGCACAGCAATAAAAGTAAAGATGTCAGCCGCCAACATGGTATTCGCGGCGCACTTGTTGGCAGGTGGAAACCAGATACGGTGGCGTGGAGTGATTATCCACGCACTTAACAGACTCTTCTGTGAAACCGGACAAGCAGGATCGGGTTGTTAACGCTGACTTAGTGCTTTCACCAGTTTGTTTAAGTCTTTAACCACGTAGTCAGGTGCCTGAGCCAACGGGTAGAGTGCCTTACCCGGGCGGGCCACAAACGCCGTTTGCATGCCTGCCGCTTTGGCGCCAGCGACATCCCAGCCATGGGCGGCAACCATCAGTGCCTCTTCTGGCTTAACACCGAGTTTTTCCAGTGCCCAGCGATAAGCACGCAGATCAGGTTTATACACCTGAATGTCTTCAATGCTCATGCGGGCGGCAAAGAAATCCGTCAGGCCGGCATTTTCAAGCTGTGTTGTTACCCCATAATTGGATGAATTTGTTAGTGTAACCAGTTTATAACCCGCCGACTCTAACTGGCTGAGCCCGGCTTTTACATCTGCATGGGCTGGCAAACTGAGTAAGGGCGGTACAATGGCATCTTTTGCCTGATCTTCGCTAATTTCGATATTGTTATTGTGCGCTACCATCATTAATGCAGCGACACCAATCTTGCCAAAATCCTGATATTCCCCAGAGACTGTTGATACCAGCGAATGGTGCAGCATGGTTGAAAACCATAGTGGTAAAAGTTCCTGCCTACCGTTTAGTGCTGCGCCTACTGATTCACGCATGCTCTCTAAATCCAGCAGGGTTTCATTAACATCAAAAATAATGACTTTTGGTTGTTCTGGCATGGGGGTAGCCTCAGTAATGGTTGCCTCTGTTATTAGTACAATAGTGAACAAAATTCCAATTATGCGTTTAATCACACCAGTCCTCAAAAAGTAAACATATCACCAAGTTTATTGTTTTTGTTTATTAAATGAAGTATTAAATACTGAAACCTTTGTTTAAGATTTTTAAATAATAAATGTATAACCTGACCGACTTACAAACCTTTGTCAGTATCGTCGACAATAACAGTATTCACGGGGCCGCTGCGGCGCAACAGGTCTCTGTGGCCACAGTCAGCCTGCGTCTGAGTAAGCTGGAAAAAGCGCTCTCCACTGTGTTGGTGTTTCGTGACAGCCGTAAACTGGAATTGTCTTCTGCCGGTGAAGTTTTTTATCAGAGGGTATGCGCCATTCTGGAAGCATTGCGTGATGCGGAATATCAGATTGGCGCGCGCCGCTCATCCATAAGCGGCGTCCTTAGAGTTACAATGCCTCCCTGGATTTTTTCTAAGTTTGTAATGCCCAGACTCATGGAGTTTGAGCAACAGTATCCAGATTTGAAACTGGAGTTTTTGATTAACGACCAGTTTGTCAATGTGGTGGAAGATAAGCAGGATGTTGCAGTACGGGTAGGGAGTCTGAGCGACTCAGCGATGCTGGCCCGTAAACTGTGTGATAATCATCGGATTTTGTGCGCCTCACCACTGTATCTGGAGCGCTATGGCACGCCGGACTCACTCGCCCGGTTAGCTGAGCACCGCTGGGTGGTTTTACCCTGGCAGCGTCAGCTTAAAATGCAGGAGTCAGGCAAGGTGCGCACCTTTAATGTAGATGCCCGGTTTACCGTTTCTAATTCAGATTACATGACCCAGGCATTGCTCGCCGGCCATGGTATTGGCATAAAATCTTACATTGCCATTCGTGAAGCGTTGCAATCCGGCAGCTTAGTTGAAGTGCTTCCCGGAATGTTAGCTTCTGGCGAGGCACCCGTATGGTTCTTAAAGCCACAAAACAGTTTAACGACACGAAAAACAGAAGCATTTTTTGATTTTATGCAGAGTGTCTTTGATGCTGAACTGGCGAACGAAAACCCGTAACTCGGGCCCGTAGCGACTGTTTTACCCCGATACTTAAACAATGGGGGAAAGGAATGGGTTAACTGTTGTAATAATTCACTAAAACCTGGCTGAGTCGAGACCATTTAAAGTACAAACCATTTTACAATGTAGTGATTTTTCAGCAGAATCCTAAGTTAAACAAGCCAAGGCTGGCCAGTTTAAAAGCGCTTTGCCAACTATTTTTAATAACAGTGAGTTGCACACCATGTCACAGTCCACGCTGCCAACAGCCATTCTCTTCGACCATGACGGTACGCTGATAAACTCAGAGGCCGTTCATTTTAAGTTGTGGCAGCAAACGCTTGCACCCTTTGATGTGGATTTAACCGACGCTTATTATAACGAGACGATGGCGGGGGTGCCCACCTCGCAAAATGGTGTGGATGTAGTAAGGGATTTCAATTTAGCAGTTGAACCGGCGGCGTTAGCCAATACCAAAACCCGGCTGACTGAAGAACATCTGCATAAAGCGCCCTTCCCGTTAATGCCTGGCGCGCTGGAAACGATGACGCTCTGTCATGAGCAGGGGCTACGTATTGCCATTGTCACCGGCGGCAGTAAGTATTCGGTACAACGCACTCTGGAATGTTATGGCTTTGCCGACTGGGTAGAATGCGTAGTAGCGGTAGAGGACGTTGAGCACAGTAAACCCGCTCCCGATTGTTACTTAATGGCTTTGAAGCACATGAGGCTGACAGCAGAGCAGGCGATGGCAGTGGAAGATACCGAGCACGGTCTGGCTGCCGCGGTAGCGGCAGGTCTGCAATGTGTGGCGATACCTACTGAACAATCCATGGGCCATGACTTTTCTGCCGCGGCCGCGGTATATCAAAGCTTGTCTGCGTGGACTAACGCGCAATTTAGCTAACTAACCAACCCGGTGCTGATAGGATATCCAAAAACATGTTCGGCCGATTTCTGTTTATTATTGTACTGCTGTTTGTTGCAGCGCTAACCCTGCTTGCCGTGTTAGTGGTAGACGGCTCGCCCAAGGTCAGTCGGGTTTCTTCGCAGCAAGTCGATAACGCCGAAACGGTGCACGCTTTGCTTCGCCAGTTAAAAAACAGCCTTGAAGATCGCCATTCACAGCAGCGTGTTGAAGTGTCTCAAGCACAGTTTGAAAGCCTGATGGGTTTTGCCCAGCGTGCCTTGCCCGGTTTTAACGGGGGAGTAGAGGTAGAGGCCCAACAAACCCAAATTGCTGCCAGTATTGCGTTGCCGGCGCCGGCCGATGATTTTTACATTAACCTTTCTGCCCAGGTGTTTCCGGGGGAGGGTGTTAATATCGAACACGTTAGGATTGGTAACCTGGTGGTGCCGGGAGATACTGCCTTATCCAGCGCGGTATGGCTGGTGGATCGTTTTACCAGCAGTGATGTAGCCAGTACGGCTGCAAATCAGATCACCCAAATCACTATGTCTGATGAACGACTGGTACTGGATATGCGCCCGCTGGATGAATTACTGCAGCAAATCGATGTGGCGCGGGAAAACATCAGTACCGGGGTCGATGCACTAGGCGAACTAACTACCGATTATCTGGCTTACATTAATGGTTCGCCTTTAGGGCGTTCGCCGTCGCCGCAGTCGGTTGCTAATTACCTTAACCTGATGCTCAGCCGGGCCGCTTCACTGAGTGAAGAGGGCGATCCGGTAATGCATAATCAGGCTGCGCTGCTGGCTTTAGCCATCTTTCTGGGCGATCACAGGATCAGCGGCCTGGCCGGGGCAAGTCAGCCACAAGGAGAGTCGCCGGTTGAGTCTAAAGCGCCGGCCGTGCTGGCCCAGCGTAACGACCTGGCTCGTCACTTTACCATTTCTGCAGCCTTGCAAATTCTTTCTCAGCAAAACATGACCCTGGCCATTGGCGAATTTAAGGAACTGATGGACCGGGCTATGGGTGGCAGTGGCTACAGTTTTGTTGATCTGGCGGCGGATATGTCGGGAATGGCGTTTGCCCGTATTGCTACTCAGCCAGACAGCGCGTTGCGACTCCAGGAGCTGGCGCAACAGGGTCTTCGTGAGCGGGATATTCTGCCCTACATCGGTGGCTTACCGGAAGGACTGAGCAAGCAGGAGTTCCGGCACCGTTACAGCGAGGTAGACAGCCCGGCATACCGAAAACAGGTCGCTGAGATTCAACAGCGTATTGATAACCTGCCGCTATATCAGCAATAGCGGCAGCCCATACTTTCCCAATTTTGCCCGGCGGGCTTACTTCTTCACGCTGCTGACAAATTGCTGCAAGGTGCTTAATGTCAGTTCTATTTTCTTTACTAATGGCACCAGTGCCTGTTTAGCCTCTTCATCGCTGAGTTGTTTGAGGGCCTGCCAGTCGGCAGCGATTTCTTCCACATAGGGGTCAAAGCGTTTTGAGCGGGTGGTAAAACCGCTGTCGTCGGCAAAGATGGCAGCAAACTTGCCCTGTTGCTGGTGCTGCAATTGATCAAGGATCTGATCGGCATCCACCGCTTTGCGATAAAGTGTTTGTAGCGTTTCCTGTAATTGCTGGTGAACAGAATCCAAAGAGCGCTCCTTAAGTAAAACAGAAAAAAGACTAAAGAATGATTAAGGTCTGCCGATATAGCAGTGAGGTGGGCAATTCTGCCCACTTTTTAACGTNGCTACAAGCAAATAAGGAAACTGGTATGGATATTCAAGGTGCAGGTGCCTCTGGAACGTCCGGTGCGTCGCTTGAGTTGGCTTCTCTCAAACTGGCTAAGGGTCAGCAAGAGCAGGAAGGAAANGCGACGCTTCAGCTGCTGGAATCAGCCGCTGACGTACCAAAACCTACNTCCGCCAACCCGGCTATCGGTGCCAACATCGATACGTTCGCGTAACTCTGACTGAACCTGTGGGTTNAGTCTTGCGGATAAAGACGTAAGTCAACCGGCGTTTTGCCAGGCTGGCCACCAATTTCGGTNACGAGCTTGGGAACCATAAAGCCTGGCAATCGCTTTATCACTCCGGCCATTATTTCTCTGGCTTGTTCTACATCAATATCAAAATGCGCAGCACCCTGTACCTTATCTAACAGATGCAGGTAATANGGCATAATGCCNGCAGCAAACACCTTTTCGTTTAACTGTGCCTGNNTATCGGCGGTGTCGTTTANNCCTTTTAGNAATACTGCCTGATTAAGCACTGTGACGCCCGCCTGACGNAAAGGCGCAAGTTTTTCGGNNAGTTCAGNCGANACTTCATTGGCGTGGTTGATATGCANTACCAGTACNCGTTGCACGGGGAGCCCGGCAAACCANCGATANAAAGANGCGTCGAGNCTNGAGGGCATNACCACNGGCAGGCGGGTNTGNATACGCAGNCTTTTTACATGGGGAANNGCNGCAATTTTTTCGGCCAGNGNAGCGAGNTTGCTGTCTTTNGCCATTAACGGNTCGCCGCCGGAGAGNATCACNTCGTNGATNGCNGGATCCNCNGCAATATAGGCGATGTTATTTTCCAGTTCNGNGTTNCTCAGTGAGTTGTCGGCNTAGGGGAAGTGCCGGCGAAAGCANTAGCGNCAATTTACCGCGCAGCCGCCTTTTACAATNAACAGNACNCGGCTGTGGTATTTATGTAACAGGCCNGGATTCGCGGTATCATGCTCTGCAAGCGGATCCTGGCTGTAACCAGGCGCGGTGAGNAATTCCTGATTGCTGGGTAACACNTGCAATAANAGAGGGATCCTGCCAGTTGCCTTNTTCNATTAATGAGGCAAAAAAGCGCGGCACCCGCATCGGAAATAANCGACGGGCTTCGGCATGNGAGCCAAANTNAGTGGGGTCCAGATTCAGGTAACTGAGCAGTGAAAATGGATCAGTAAAGCCNCTGGCTAACTCTTTTTGCCAGTTTTGCTCTACAGTTATGCTATTTTTTTGTATTATTTGCGCCACTAAAACTAAAACCTACAGTGTTTATTGAGGAATTATGGCTAATTTCAGCACTAACGAGTTCAAAGCGGGCCTGAAAATCATGCTCGACGGCGAACCTTGCAACATTCTTGAAAACGAATANGTTAAGCCGGGTAAAGGCCAGGCATTTAACCGGGTTAAAATTCGTAAACTGATTTCTGGCAAAGTGCTGGAAAAAACCTTTCGCTCCGGTGAATCAGTAGAAGGCGCAGACGTAATGGATACGGAACTGGCCTANCTGTATACCGACGGNGAATTCTACCACTTTATGAATAATGAAACATTCGAACAAATNGCTGCNGACGAAAAAGCNGTGGGTGAGAATNTNAAGTGGTTGGTAGAAAACGATGTTTGTACCATTACTTTATGGAACGGCGCCCCTATCACCGTGAGCCCGCCAAACTTTGTTGAACTGGAAATTACCGAAACCGACCCGGGCCTGAAAGGCGATACTGCNGGTACCGGTGGTAAACCTGCAACACTAAGCACCGGCGCCGTGGTTCGCGTACCGCTGTTTGTGCAAACCGGCGAAGTNATNAANGTTGATACCCGTACNGGCGAATACGTTTCCCGCGTACAAAAATAANCCCTTCNCTGCGTACCTTCCAACCNGNCAGGTACGCANACTTACCAGCGTACCCTATGANAACTCCAGACNANTGGCGGCCNACCGCCTCNTTACAAGCCCTGCGCGAGCGAGCACAACTNTACACTGCCATTCGCCAGTTTTTNGCCGAACGTGATGTGCTGGAAGTCGANACGCCGGTGTTATCTCACGGTACNGTTACNGATGTTTTTATTGATGGNTTTTCGACAAACTTCGCNTACAGCGACAGTGGCCACAATGAAACGNTGTATTTACAGACATCNCCCGAATTCGCNTTAAAACGCTTANTGGCCAGCTANCAGACNTCCATTTATCAGNTGTCNAAAGNGTTCCGNCATGAGGGCTTCGGGCGCTTACATAACCCNGANTTCACNATGCTTGAATGGTATCGGNTNGGGCTGGATCACCATGCCTTGATGGATGAAATAAGCGANNTGCTTAAAGCGCTTATNGGCGCGCAGCAAACNGANCGCATGACCTATCAGCAGGCATTTCAAAAGCACCTGAACCTCGACCCGCTAAGCGACAGTACCCAGCGTATTGCTGAAGTCTTTAATGATTGCAATATCGATCTAAGCGATGAGTATCCCATCGATCACGATGGCATGCTGCAGTTGCTGTTCAGCTATGAAATTGAGCCGAGAATTGGCCAGCAATATCCNTGTTTTATTTATGATTANCCGGCCTCNCAGTCGTCNCTGGCAAAAATTANCNGCGANGATCCNCGNGTNGCCGANCGCTTTGAACTGTATTTTAAAGGTACCGANCTGGCGAATGGTTTTCANGAGTTGCAGGATGCCGCCGAGCAGCGCAAACGNTTTGANCACGACAACCGNTTANGCCGNACTTTCCGNTTTGNGGAAAAACCNCTCGACGAACGNTTNCTNGCGTGCNTTAGAGGCAGGTTTACCNGNNTGTGCNGGCGTGGCCATGGGCATTGATCGTATTTTAATGCTCAAACATGGCTACACCCATATCGAACAGGTATTGGCGTTTCCGGTAAACCGCGCCTGACAATTTTAACGGCATTGCTTAAAAAGGATTTAAGGTATAGCCCTGTTGTTGCAACAACGCGTGAGCGCTCATCGCTGATAGCGCCACTTCCACGCCGGGCAGAAAAGCCTCATTAGCATAGCCATGGGCCGCGGCTGACTGACCGCATACAATTACCCGCACCTGATTCGCCATCAGCGCATTTAACAAGGCAATATTGGTATTTTTGCCGCCCTGCTTTTGTTGGTAGGCCGGGTCCGCCAGTAAATCCAGTGTGGCACTGCCATGCACCACCAACGTCAGCTCAATATTTTCTGCCGGAACACCGCTCGCCACGTGCATATTAATAAATCGGGCAAGACTGTCGAACTGTCGGTTTACTTTACCGGGTTCTGCCCCCTTCGCCACATCAAAAGCCACTATAAACTCAGTGTTAGCGTTAAATTCGACGCCTTCAACCTGCACCTTTTTGCCATAATCCTGAAACACCGGCCCTGTGTTAAATTCAGCGGCAGAGCTTACACCGACAACCAGGGCGCAATTTAAAATAAGACCTGAAATACACCGTGTAACCGAATGACGAATGCTCATGCTTCCTCCGCAAGTAAAAACTAATTGATGAGATATTGCTGCTATTTTCACCATAACGGAATAGTCCTGACTGATACAGCATTTAATCGTTTATGTTGTGTGATGATCATCAAAAAACTCAGCTATAAACTCTAAACCTTATTTTTAATAAGTTAATTTATTGATAGTGAGTGCTTACATTTAATGCCGTGCTACTGCCTGCCTTACGACAATACGAATAATTTCAGCGGTCACTGACGCTTGACGAAAATGGCATAATCGAGGTAATGTTATATTATAACAATAACTCTTATCGACAGATTCAGGGTCAAACACACAATGAACAAAACAACCGCAATTAGTGCTGCAGTGTTTATGGCATTCACTGCCCAGGTTGCTATGGCGACTACCATTAAGGGCAAAGTGACTAACGAAGCCGGCGAGGCTGTCGCTGGCGCTGAAGTGCGCATAGAGGGCTCTAAACAAGTTACTTATACCGATGCGCAGGGTAATTATGAATTTAAAGGCGTACAGGTGCCTCATGTGCATTTGCATGTGTATTCGCCGGATTATGTGCATGGCGATAACGACCTTGGCGATATCAACAGCGATCAGGTAGCAGACTTCGTACTGACGCCAGTTTCAGTTGAAAACATTGTAGTCACCGCNAGTGTGCTGGGCTCTTCTGTGCTCGAGTCGGTAACCCCGGTATCGGTAATAGATGAATATAAACTGAGAAAAATTCAGGCCGAAACCCTTGGCGAAACGTTAAAAAACACTCCCGGGGTGCACAGCACTTACTTCGGCCCTGTTGCCAGTAGCCCGGTAATACGCGGTAATGATGGTCCACGGGTTAAGATTGTGCAGAATGGTCTGGATGTGTCCGACGTATCGCGTATTGGCCCGGACCATAACGTAGCGGCCAACAGCACCAGTGCGACCCAGGTTGAAGTACTGCGCGGCCCGGCTACTCTGCAATATGGCAGTGGCGCTATCGGCGGCGTGGTGAACGTGGTGGATAACCGCATCCCTCGCGAAGTACCTACCAGCCTTGAGGGCGATGTAGAAGCCAACTATGCCACCGTAAACGACGGCAAGTTTGGCCGCTTTAACCTGACTGGCGGACAAAAAAATATCGCCTTTCATGTAGATGGTTTTAAGCGTAAAACCGACAACGCGGATATTCCGGGGTACGCATCGGTAATACCCGATGAAGATGAGCAACCGGGCACCCTGGAAAGCAGTGCAATGGATACCACCAATCTCACGGCGGGTCTGTCGTTGGTAGACGAAGAAGGTTACTTTGGCTTCTCGGTAGAAAAGCTTGATAATTTTTATGGCGTGCCGGGTCACAGCCACCATCATGAAGAAGAGCATGAAGGTGAAACCGAAGAAGAACATGCCGAGCATGCAGGTGAGGAGGGAACTAACCTGGATGTAGACATGACCCGTTACCAGGCGGCCGGTGAGTGGTACTCACCGTATACGGGCATCAGCTCACTTAAATTTGGCGCTGCCTATACGGATTACGAGCATGTAGAGATTGAAGATGGTCAGGTTGGCACTCGCTTTACCAATCAGGGCAGCGATATTCGACTGGCAGCTACCCACGCAGACATTGATGCCTGGCACGGGGTGTTTGGCTTGCAATACCATAACAGTGACTACACCGCAGAAGGTGATGAGGCCTACACACCACCCACCGAAACCGAAAGCATGGCATTGTTTTTAGTAGAGCAGAAGAAGTTTGGCTCAGTGATCCTTGAGTTGGGCGGGCGTCTGGAGAGAACAACCTACAATGCAGATAGCATCGATTTTGAATTAGAGGTGGCTGAACACGAAGAGCACGAGTTGGCATTCAACTTTGACGAATATGCTTTTACCAGTAGCTCTCTGTCAGCAGGCTTAAACTGGGAGTATATACCAGGCTACTCGGTAGCACTGACCTTATCTCGCAACGAACGGGCACCGAGTATGCAGGAGCTATTCTCGGCCGGCCAGCATCTGGCAACGCAAACCTTCGAGGTAGGCCTGGTTTACGANATGGACGAAGAGGGCGAAGTGTCTGAAAACCTGCGCAGCGTGAAAGAAGAGGTGAGTAACAATATTGATCTGACTTTCCGTAAGTTCAGTGGTGACAGCGGTTACACCCTTTCTTTCTTCTACAACCAGGCTGATGATTATATCTATCAGAGTGCCACCGGCCTGACGGCACTTTCGCATGCTCATGAAGAAGAGGAAAATGGCGTTGATGAGATAGAAGCGCACGACGAGCACGCAGAAGAAGGCACGCCGGTGTACTACTTCAACCAGGACGATGCCACCATCTACGGTATGGAAGCAGAAGGTTTTGTCGATCTTAACCTCAACTGGCGGATAAGCGTGTTTGGCGATTATATCCGAGCCAAAATCGACTCGGATAACCTGCCACGCATTCCGCCCCTGCGGTTAGGCTCTACCATCAGTTATGAAGGTGAAGCGTTAAGCTCAGNGCTATCGGTAGTGTGGTATGACGANCAGACNAAAACCACCGANTATGAAACCNCCACAGANGGTTACACCCTGGTGAATGNNTCGGTAGATTATCGNNTGTCTGATACGCAGGACTGGACGGTATACGTAAGAGCCAACAACCTGTTTGATAAAGAAGCCCGGGTACATACGTCATTTTTGAAAGATCAGACGCCATTGCCCGGTCGTAATTTTACACTGGGCACGCGTTTTAGTTTTTAANCTGAGCGTACCTGGNACATTTCACTTCATTCCCATTTTAGCGGCCNCCNGGCCGCTTTTTTTTGNCCTTNNTNANGGNTNANNNTGAAANATTACGCCGCCAACGNAAAGAAGTGTTAAGGAATGCAAAGCTGCGCGAGGNTGGCGAACCAACTTCGCANTGGGGCGTCTGTTGAGATGANTTTTGATTATCTCAAGGAAGCAATACCTCATGTTCACCCATTTTAAAATAATAATGCGCCTGGCNATGGCTGCACTGCTTACNGTGCTGTTAACGGCTTGCGGNGGCTCAGGCAGTTCTACCAACAGCGACTACGATGAAGCTTACCTGCACTTTTACAACGGGTCGCCAAATGGCGCCACGGTTTACATGCGGGAAGTGGATGGCTCNGANCTNGGCTACGCNCANTTNGGCGATGCCAGTGCGCTNATNTCCGGTGANAAGGGCGATTTGGANCTNGANTTTTATCGCATCGACAGCGACGACCAGGAAGTGGTGATCGATACNATNACNGTTACCCTNAAAACNTCNTANAAAACGCTGGTAGTGTTGAGTGGTGACTTTGAAGCACCGGTATTTGATACCTACGAATATTNCCGTGAATCNCTGGAAGACCATTTCCGTNTGATGGCCACCTCNACCATGTTNGATANCACCNCCACCTTCGATTTGTATATGAGCGATTCGGGCGANCCNTTNGAAGCGGCTAACTATCTGGGNACGATNACCAGNGGTGAACTNACCGANTACACNTACTGGGACGGNGANGACGACAGCGANGATTTTAATGAAGACGANTACACNATNTACCTTACNGAACCTGGCTCNGATGANGTNATATTTGAAACNCCNACCCTNAGCCTGGCNTATAACACNGAATACGTGCTGATTACCCGNGACTTATCCGGTGCTATTCAAAACGGTATGGCGCTNGATGTGNTACTAAACTCAACTACCGTTTACGAAGTGACCGATGTAGACGCTACGTCTCAGTATCGAATCTACAACAGCCTGAATATCGACTCCCCGGTTACCGTTACCTTTACCGGTGACAACGAAGCACAAGCCATAAGCGTAGAACTTGCGCCCGGCGAGGTGGGGGAGTTTACCGAAGTAGAATACGGTGACTACCGGATTACCGCCAGTATTGCCGATAACAGCCTGACCACCATGAACAACAAGCTGATAACGCTTAATCAGAGTGAAAGTAAGGCTATTGTGCTCTACCAAAACGAGTCGTCACTGGCATCACTTAGCTTTGTGGAGAGTTCGGCATCGCAGGCTTACGATAAAACCATCAACTATGTAAATCTGGTAGATGATTATGCTGACGTTGATTTTTACATGGTACGGCATGATGAAACCATTGATACCGCCGAATACAGCACTCAGCATATTGGCTTTGCCGAGACCAATTCAGATGTAGTGCCAGCGGACTATTACGAAGTCATTGCCGTGCATGAGGACAGTAATGAGGAACAATATTTGTTATTCAGGTATCCGCTGTACGGCTTTAATGAAACCAAAAACTATTTTATTTCCGTTGAGCCAGCTGAAACGAGCTCTGGTTATGAAATAAAGATCGTAAATTAAGCCAAAATCGACTATATTAAGCACCTTCGGCCGGCTGTTTCATTACGCATCCGGCCAGTAAATTCCGGCATCTGCGCCCATTGGAAAGATATTTTAACAGTTAAACGCATAAAACCCGCGATTAGCTAAAAATAATTCAAATTGCCGCTACACTCCCCCCATCTTTTCTGTTATTATTTCGCGCCCTTTTTAGCGGGGTATGGTTTAAAAATGGTCAAAAAGATCGTTTTTAACGCAATCGGAGACTCGAGAGAGTCATAATTAACAGCGGAGCATTAATCATGATCCAAATGCAAACTAACCTGGATGTTGCCGACAACAGCGGCGCTCGCAGGGTTCAGTGTATTAAGGTTCTTGGTGGCTCGCATCGCCGTTATGCAGGTATCGGTGACATCATCAAAGTTACTGTTAAG
>NZIK01000060.1 GCA_002691625.1 Alteromonadaceae bacterium | reverse complement strand
TGGGCTTGGCGGTCCCCGCCTGCCCCGTTTGTACAGATTGCTTCCCCGCCGCGGCGGTAATTTGCTTGGTTCCGGAGCCGGTATCAAACAGGGTATCGGCGGTTATAGCTGTACTCCTCAGCCGCTCTGTTTTTCCGTAACCTTTATTTAAACGGAGCTTACCGTTTTCAGCAATTAATACGGCGCCGCTGAAACCGTTAGCCTCCGCAGTCGTTAAATACTGATCAAGCTGATTAAAGTCGGCTGCATCGGCAGCTAAAACCATGGGACTGGTAACTATTACCAGGGCAAGCAGGACTATTTTGGGTAAACGCATCACCAACTCCGTTTCAGGTGCTTTTTAATATAGTCGCAAACGCAGCCCAAAAAGTTTTATTGTTGCTGCTGATGTTTAATCGTCTGCCACTGAGAAACAAAACAGTTGTATAGTGTCTGGTCGAAGAGGTAAAAATCAATCTTAAGTGCCCCGGCAAATTGTAAACAAGCGTTAATAGCCACGCTTGCCGCCTCCTTATGAGGGTAGCCATAAACACCACAGGATATAGCCGGGAAAGCCACCGATTGGCAGCCGTTATGAACGGCCAGCTGGCAACTTTGCTTGTACGCACTGGCAAGGGTTTGGGCAGGATGTGGATCCTGATGATAGATGGGCCCCACCGTATGAATAACAAATTTAGCCGGCAGGTTGCCCGCCGGGGTAATTCGCGCTTCTCCCGGAGGACAGCGCACGCCATCTTTTAAAGCTACCGCCTGACAGGCTTTTAAGAGCGCCAGACCTGCAGCCCGGTGAATGGCACCATCAACGCCACCGCCGCCAAGCATGGCCGGGTTAGCCGCATTAACGATAGCGTCGGTGGTTGCACCGGTAATATCACCCAGCACGAAGCGAATTGCCATAAGCGTATACCGTTCAGGGAATAAGCTCTTTACTATGCCACTGCCCCTGGTGTTTTTCAAAACACTGCCGCTGCTGCGGGTTACCGCGCAGATTAAGGTAATCCACACTTTCTACCAGTAGGGTTAGTACGCAGAAATGATCGGGCGGGAAATTCGTGTTGGCACTGTGATCAATCAGAGACTTTTTCGGTGCTGTGCGCTCGCTGCCGGGTTCGCCCCATAAAAACTGCTGCCGGGCCGCCACTGACAAACGATCCCAATGTTGCTGGCACAACGCTCTGTCATCGTTAGGTGTATCCACCCTACAGCTTACCGTCATTCGGTATTGTTCACGGGTTTTGGCGAAATACCAACAAACCGCAGCGTGAGGGTTACCCATAAGTTCAGCAACTTTCTTGTTGCGGGTGTCGGTAACTACCCACAACAGGGACTGGTTCTCATCTACCCCGCGACACACCACAGTGCGATTGTGCGGCAGGCCGCTGCTATCGACCGTCGCCAGCTGAAAATAGCGGCTTTCCGGCATATCCCGGGTTTTATCGAGACTTTTTAACAGTAACGCGCTCCAGTCAGACATGGCGGTTAACTATTCGGCTTAATGCCAGAGAACAGGCGATAAAAATTGGCGGTAGTGGCTTTTGCCAGCTCATCCACACTGATACCGCGAAGTTCTGCAATAAATTCGGCGACTTCTACCACATAGCCGGGCTGATTGGGTTTACCGCGATGGGGCACCGGTGCCAGCCAGGGCGAATCGGTTTCAATCAGTAACCGCTCAAGAGGAATAGCCTTGGTTACCGCCTGTAATTCTGCGGCAGACTTAAAGGTAACAATGCCGGAAATAGAAATATAAAAGCCCATTTCCATGGCCGCCTCGGCCATGGGTAAATCTTCGGTGAAGCAATGCAGTACACCAATAGTGTGATCGGCTTTGTACTGCTTTAACAGCGCGATGGTATCTTCGCGAGCATCGCGGGTGTGAATGATCAGCGGTTTGTTGGTTTCATTAGCCACTTTAATATGGTCGATAAACGACTGGATCTGCACCTCACGGGTGTCTTCGCTGTAATAGTAATCCAGTCCGGTTTCGCCAATTGCAATCACCTTATCGCTACTGGCCGCTGCCAGCAAGGTGTCGTAATCGCAAGCATCTTCCTGATGCAAAGGGTGTACGCCACAGGATACCGACACATCATCGAAACCGCTGACTGTGCTAAGCATCTGCGGGTAATCTTTTACCGATACCGACACACAAAGAAAGTGTTCCACCCCGCGCTGGCGGGCAAATGCCAGCGTTTGGGCCAACTCTTCGGTATTTTGTTTCAGGCGGTCGAGATGACAATGAGAATCTACAAACAAAAAAAGCTCCTTAGGCTTGTTTTAGTAATGAAAAAATCTGGCTCAACAGCAGCACCTTATTAACGCCGGGGTGACGCACCCTGACAGCATAGGCAATACAGTGCTGATAACGCTGCAAGTCTTCTTTACGCTGTGTTTTGCAGTATTGATCATGATAATACTGCTGGCACCAGTAAATAACCTGTTCTGCATGCTCCTGCCATTTCGACGCCACTTCCGTGACATCCTGGTTATTACCCAACAAGGCTTCCAGACCGGTGAGAAAATCCCGGTAACTCAGCGCACTTTCATCGGTTAACGCCCGGGCTACCCGCAGTGGCGCATTACCATAAGCGTTGAGTAGCGCCTGATCAACCTCATCATGGCCCTGGCCAGCCAGCCAGCTAAGACTTTGCTGTTCGGATGGTGTAGCAATGACGTGTTTTTCGCAGCGGCTTAAAATGGTCGGCAGTAATCCGGCTACCCGGTGCGTTAATAACAACAGGTAAGTGTTATCGGTGGGCTCTTCCAGCGTTTTGAGTAAGGCGTTAGAGGCCGCTTCGGTCATCCGCTCGGCCGCCGGAATGATCAGTACTTTATGACGGCCAATCTGCGCCGTGGTATTTAACTTACCAATGGCTTCACGGATGGCATCAACGCCGAGCTGTTTATCGCTTTCCAGCACATAACGGTCGGGATGGGTGCCTGCCTCAATGAGTTTGCAACTCTGGCACTCACCACAGGGGCCGTCGCTGCCCGGACGCAGACACAATATTGCCTGCATCAGAGCATCCGCCAGCGTACGCTTGCCCACACCCTGCGGGCCGCTAAGCAAAATGCCATGGTGTAGAGTACTGGCCCCAAAGCGCTGAACCAGTTGCTGATAACGCTCAGCTAACCAGGGTAACGCTAGCATGAAAGATACTGCTCCAGCGTGCGCTGAACATCCCGGTGCACATCGGCCATAGGCTGCATGGCATCAATGGTGATGATGCTGCTATCGGCCGCAGCCAGCTGCCGATACCGGGCCCGGGTGCGCTCAAAAAAGCCCAGTCCGGCTAACTCAATACGGTCCAGCTCGCCACGCCCACGGGCCCGCTCCAGGCCCACCGCGGGTTCGACATCCAGATATAGCGTGAGGTCTGGTTTAAACCCTTTTAACGTAATATCACTGAGCGCCGAAAGCGTGGCCTGCGCAATCTTGCGCCCACCGCCCTGATAGGCTTGCGACGATAAATCGTGGCGATCGCCGATCACCCAGCTACCTGCATCCATAGCCGGCTTGATCACGTTAGCCAACAGTTGCGCCCGCGCGGCATACATCAGCATCAGTTCGGTTTCCTCCACCACATTTTCCTGCCAGTTTTGCTTTACACAGTTGCGAATGGCCTCAGCCATGGGCGTGCCGCCGGGTTCCCGGGTTGTCACGGTAGTAAAGCCTTTAGACTTAACCGCTTGTTCTACCAGTGCAATCACTGAACTCTTGCCGGCCCCTTCAAGGCCTTCAACGACGATAAACTTACCTGACATCTATGGTTGTCCGTCCTTTCGGTTTAGCTGGAACTCTCGTACCGCTTGATTATGTTGTTCTAATGTATTGGAAAACTGATGGCTGCCATCGCCACGGGCGACAAAATAGAGCTCCGACGTCAGGGCCGGCTGCAAGGCCGCGTCAATGGCTACCCGGCCAATCATAGCAATCGGTCCCGGCGGTAACCCTTTATGTACATAGGTATTGTAAGGGGTATCTTCGCGTAAATGCTGGCGGGTCAGATTTCCGTCGAACCGATCACCAAGGCCGTAAATGACCGTTGGATCGGTTTGTAGCCGCATGTTTTGTTCAAGACGATTAACAAATACCCCGGCAATACGGGCGCGCTCTGAGGCAAGTGCGGTTTCTTTTTCGATGATCGACGCCATGGTTAACACCTCCACGGGTGCCTCATACGGCAAGCCTGGTTCACGTTTTGCCCACTTCTGAAGTAAATAGTCCTGCATGGCAGCAGACGCTCGTTGGAGAATCTCACTGGCAGGTGTCTGATTAGTAAAGTGATAGGTATCCGCCAGCAGCAAGCCTTCAAGACTATTTAATGGCTCAGCGCTGTAGGGCTGCCAATCAGTAATAAGACGCTGAACAAGCGCCTCTTCATTATCAGTGAGGTCAGCTTTAAGGCGCGGATGGGCTTTAAGCGTTGTCAACCATTGCTGGTAGGTTTGGCCTTCAATCAGGCTGATATCAAACTGTACTTCCTCGCCATGGGAGAGTAATTCAAAAGCGCCCGCCAACGTTAATGGCGGCTCAAAGGCATAAGTACCGGCGAGAATAGGCTGGCCACCATAAACTAGCTTAAGCCACAGCCGGGCTGCAAGCGTAGGCATGGGTAGCCACCCTCGCTGCTCAAAGCGCATCAGCGTTTCTATCGCGCCCTGACCGGGTGTCAGGGTAAATAACTGGCGCTGTTCTATATTCAGCGGCTTAGCAAACTGCTGATGCAGCCAGCCCAAGGTTGCCATCGCTGCGCCCACTACAATGATTAACCCTAACGCCAGTTTACGCAGCACCGTATTCTCCTGCATAAACCGGGGCCAGTGACTTGTGGAGCGACAGTACCGGCCCAATGTCCAGTTGCCGTTCAGACTCACCCAGAGTGAGGATTTTCACCGGCACGATTTGCATCAGTGCATTGGATAAAAACATCGCATCAACGTGGGCGATTTCCGTTAACTGCTGTTCTATGATGTGGATCTCAGGACAATGGTCGAGGATAAACTGCCGCATAACACCATTAACGCCGGCCAGTGCAAGCGATGAGGTAAACCACTGCCCGCCAGCCAGCCAGAACAGGTTTGCTGCGCTGGCTTCAATTACATTTTGCTCGGTGTCGGTGACAATAGCATCGTCGAAGTCTGTTTTACCCAGCGCCTGTTTAATGAAAACCTGCTCTAAGCGATTGGCATGCTTTAGCCCGGCCAGTAAAGGCTGCCTGGCTAGGGTCACAGGCACAGTCCCAACATGAATCCCCTGTTGTTGCCAGCTTTGATAAATAGCCGGCACGTCATGCCAGCTCACGGCAACGTTTACCTTTGGCTCTGCCAGACGCGCATAGCCACGACCGCCCTGCCCGGCACCAATTAACACCTTGAGCACGCCGTCGTTTCGCTCTGGTAAGGCGGCCGCAATAACCTGACGAATGGCTCCGGCGTTAACCGTTAGGCCAAGGGCCTGGCTGTCATTGACCAGACGATCAATGTGGCGATTTAACAGCGCTACTTTACCTTCCGATACGCGCATAGTAGTAAACGTACCGTCACCATAATTGGCCAGCCGGTCATTCAGGGCAAATTGTTGCAGTGGAGCCAGTCCATTGGGATCAGTCATACAGCGCGTTCGGCAGTCACCGGGTTAGTCAGGTTCAGTCGGGTATTGTATCAGCAATTTTATTAATACCAAGTCGCAGCAGCTCATGGTTTGCACGGCAAAGAAAAAGGGAGCTCACGGCTCCCTTTTTCTAGTATTGATTTCGGCCTACGGGCGCTTGAAAACCAGGCTGCCATTAGTGCCACCAAAACCAAAGGAGTTACACAGTGCGTACTCTTCNTCAAAGGCNTTGGCTTTGTGCGGAACAAAGTCCAGATCGCACCCTTCACCCGGTTCGTCCAGGTTAATAGTGGGCGGAGCCAGTTTGTCACGCAGGGCCAGAATGGTGAAAATCGCCTCAACCGAACCGGCAGCACCCAATAAGTGACCGGTCATGGACTTCGTTGAGCTAACCAGCACTTTATGCGCATGGTCACCAAAAACGCTCTTCACCGCTGACACTTCGGCAATATCACCGGCCGGCGTTGACGTGCCGTGGGCGTTGATATAACCAATCAGAGACGGGTCAATTTTGGCATCGTTGATGGCATTTACCATCGACGCCGCAGCGCCTTCGCCATTCTCTGGCGGTGAGGTCATATGGTACGCATCCCCGCTCATGCCAAAGCCTACCAGCTCCGCATAAATGGTTGCACCACGCGCTTTAGCTGATTCGTATTCCTCGAGCATTACCACACCGGCGCCTTCGCCCATAACGAAACCGTCACGGTCCTTGTCCCACGGGCGACTTGCCTGTTGCGGCGCATCGTTGCGTGAAGACAGTGCACGAGCAGAAGCAAAGCCTGCCATACCCAATGGCGTGATGGACGCTTCGGCACCACCGGCAAGCATGGCATCCGCATCGCCATAAGCGATAGTCCGGGCCGCTACACCAATGTTGTGTACACCTGTGGTACAGGCAGTCACAATATTCAGGTTAGGCCCTTTCAGCCCTGCCATGATCGACAGAAATCCGGAAATCATATTGGTAATGGTGGAAGGTACAAAGAACGGCGATACCCGACGAGGGCCGCTGTTAACCAGCTTGGAGTGGTTTTCTTCAATAAGCTCCAGACCGCCAATACCTGAACCAATGGCAATGCCCACGCGAGACGCGTTTTCAGGCGTAACCTCAAAACCCGAGTCTTGTAATGCCTGCTTGCCCGCGGCAATACCCAACTGGATAAAGCGGTCCATTTTCTTGGTTTCTTTTTTATCGATATAGTCTTGCGGATCAAAATCATTGATTTGACCGGCAAACCGGGTGGAATAGTTACTGCAATCAAAATGGGTAATGTCGCCAATCCCGCTTTCGCCAGCCAGAATTCGGCGCCAGGTTTTATCGGTAGACAAACCTAAAGGGGACAGCGTACCCAAGCCAGTAACCACTACGCGACGTTTTGTCACAGAATGTCCTCGCATCGGAACTAATCAGAAAAACCCAACGGTAATCGCCACAAAGCGTTCGTTGAGCGATAACAATACATACAAAAACGGCTCTGTTACAGAGCCGTTTTTCACTAACTAAAAAAGAAGCTTACGCGTCTTTGTTAGCGTTGATGTAGTCAATTGCAGACTGAACAGTAGTGATTTTCTCTGCTTCTTCGTCTGGAATTTCAGTGTCGAATTCTTCTTCCAACGCCATTACTAACTCAACAGTGTCAAGTGAATCAGCGCCCAGATCATCAACAAAAGATGCTTCGGATTTTACTTCTTCTTCTTTAACACCAAGCTGCTCAACGATGATTTTTTTTACGCGCTCTTCAATGTTACTCATAATTCTAGGTTTCCCTTAACGTCACTAGATACAAAAATTGTCGCTAGTTTATTTTGCAATATTATCGCTTGCAAGCGACCAGCTAAAACAATCTATCTGGTCAAACCAGCAACCAACCAAGTTTAATCAACAAGATTTTAACATTCAAGGCTTTCTCTGTCTGTGTGTCAATGCAAAACTGCAAAAAATCACACAAATCGAGTTAGCCCATGTACATCCCACCATTTACATGGATTGTCTCACCAGAGATATACGCCGCACCGTCGCTCACCAGGAACGCAACCGTTGCAGCAACTTCTTCTGGCTGACCCAAACGATTCGCCGGAATATCTTTGAAAATGGCTTCACGCTGTTCGTCACTTAAGGCTTTGGTCATATCGGTATCGATAAAGCCTGGTGCAACAACGTTTACCGTAATGCCTCGAGAAGCGACTTCGCGAGCCAGTGATTTAGAAAAACCAATGACACCGGCTTTCGCCGCCGCGTAGTTCGCTTGTCCGGCATTACCCGAACTACCCACTACAGAACCCACATTCACAATGCGGCCGCAGCGTTTCTTCATCATTCCACGCAAAACAGCTTTTGACAATGAAAAGATAGCNGTCAGGTTAGTATCGATAATCGCCTGCCACTCTTCATCTTTCATTCTCATTAGCAGATTATCACGTGTGATACCTGCATTATTGATCAAGATCTCAACCGCGCCAAATTCCTCGTTGATGGCTTTAATCAGCGCATCCACGGCACCTTCTTCGGTGACATTCAGCTTCATACCTTTGCCGCCGGAGGCCGCCAGGTATTCGGTAATAGCATCGGCTCCGCCTTCGCTGGTAGCTGTACCAATGACGGTAGCNCCCTGCGCAGCCAATTGTGTTGCTATCGCTTTACCAATACCACGACTGGCACCGGTGACCAGGGCAATTTTACCTTGTAAATCGCTCATTTGAAAAAGATTCCTATTNTTCTGCCTGCCAACTTGCCACCGTCTCCGGGGTGTTAACAGCAATATAGCTTACAGATTTGACAATTCGTTTACCGAGTCCGGTAAGCACTTTACCCGGACCAACTTCGATAATGGTATCAATCCCTTCTGCGGCCAGAAACTCCACGGTTTTGGTCCACTGCACCGGGCAGTACAACTGACGAACCAGTGCGCTGCGAATGCCCGCCGGATCNGACTCAACCGCCACATCAACGTTATTAACCACTTTCACTGTAGGCTCGGCAATCGCGATGGTTTCCAGCTTATCGTCAAGATGATCGGCTGCCGGACGCATTAATTCACAGTGAGAAGGAACACTCACCGCCAGTGGTAATGCACGCTTGGCACCGGCCTCTTTACAGGCGTTAGCGGCCTGTTCTGCAGCGTTCTTTTCGCCAGCAATCACTACCTGACCCGGCGAATTATAGTTAACCGGTGATACCACGTCGCCGGTGGCCACTGCGGTATCATGACAAATTTCAGCAATGCTATCGTCATCCAGGCCAATAATGGCGTACATGGCGCCTGCACCTGCCGGAACTGCCTGTTGCATAAACTCACCACGAGCTTCAACCAGCTTTACGGCTTCAGCGAAATCCAAAGCACCAGCACACACCAGGGCAGAATATTCACCCAGGCTGTGACCGGCCATATATTCCGGTGCAATGCCCTGCTCTGCCAGCAAACGATAAATAGCCACGCTGGCCGTAAGCAATGCCGGCTGCGTTACCTGGGTTTCGTTTAACTTACTGTCGGGGTCGTTTTGTACCACGTCCCACAAATCATAACCCAGCGCTTCAGAGGCTTGCGCAAAGGTATCGAGAATNGACGGATGAACGTCGGCCAGCTCNTTGAGCATGCCAACCGCTTGAGAGCCCTGTCCAGGGAACACACAGGCGATACGAGTCATAAAGCATCCTTATAATTGTTCTAATTCAGGTGAGCCGGGCNANCCNGCTCACCATGGCATTTGTTAATACCTAACTAAAGCAGAAGCCCAGGCAAAACCACCGCCGAATGCTTCCAGCAATAAATGTTGACCACGCTTGATTCGGCCATCNCGAATGGCTTCGTCGAGCGCTGTTGGCACNGTTGCCGCTGACGTATTACCGTATNTTTCCAGNGTCAGCACAACCTGATCCAGCGACATATCCAGCTTTTTGGCNGTCGCNTTAATAATTCTGAANTTGGCCTGGTGTGGTACCAGCCAGTCTAAATCGCTCTTCTGCATATTATTAGCAGACAGTGTTTGCTCAACAATTTCAGACAGCTTGGTGACTGCGACCTTGAAGACTTCATTGCCTTTCATTGAGCCCCAGTTTTCATAAATGGAATCCGGGTTTGATTTATCCGGGTTACCAATTTTAAGCAGATCACCATAAGAACCTGCCGCATTAATATGCGTAGATAAAATCCCCGGCTCGTCGCTGGCTTCAATAATCGTTGCACCGGCCGCATCACCAAACAAGATAACCATGGTACGATCGGCAGGATCAATGTGCCGGCTAAGGCAATCACTACCCACCACTAACACCCGCTTTGCCATGCCGCTTTTCACGTATTGGTCGGCAACGCTCAGCGCATAGCAGTAACCGGCACAAGCCGCTGCGACGTCGAAAGCCGGGATATTATCGATGTTGAGGATATTTTGAATTTCGCAGGCAGTGCTGGGTAAGGCATGACGACCTGAGGTGGTCGCACAAACAATCATGTCGATAGAAGTCACATCAATACCGGCCGCTTCAATGGCTTTCTTGCTGGCTTCTGCGCCCATGGTTGCAGCGGTCTCATCCGGACCTATAATTCTGCGTTCTTTAATGCCGGTTCGGTCCGTGATCCATTCGTCACTGGTGTCCACCATCAACTCTAAATCGGCATTGGTACGTACGTCGCTAGGATAATAGCTACCCGTACCTATTATACGAGAGTATTTGCTCAAAGTTGCTCCAATAAAACGGTTTCTATTTTACTTTTTATTTTTTCTGGCACTTTCATCTCAGCTTCTTGCTTGGCCTGCAATATGGCGTAATAAAACGCTTCTGCCGAGGCATTGCCGTGACTCTTGATGACAATGCCGCGCAATCCTAACAGACTGGCACCATTATACTGGTCGGGGTTCACACGATTGTAAACTGTTTTTAGTAAGGGTAAGGCAATTCGCGCCATCATGCGGCTGAAAAAGTTTGCCTGAGATTGCCGTTTTACTTCATTTATAACGAGTTTTGCCAGGCCTTCGCAGGATTTAAGTGCGATATTGCCGGTAAACCCGTCGGTCACCACTACATCAGCGTAGTCGGTGAAAATATCATCCCCTTCTACATAACCAATGTAATTAATACCTTTAGCATTTTTGAACAACTGATCGGCGTATTTAACCTGAGCATTGCCCTTAATATCTTCTTCGCCCACATTCAGCAGGGCCACCCGTGGTGACTCGATGCCACTGATTTGCTCGGCCAGCACCGATGCCATAACACCGTATTGGAACAGTATTTCAGAGGTGCAATTTACATTCGCGCCCAAATCGAGCAGAAAAACGCGATGATGACTGGCGGTGGGCATATCCGAAACCAGCGCGGGGCGATCGATGCCCGGTAACGTTTTAAGTAAATAAAACGCCATGGTCAGTAACGCACCGGTATTCCCTGCACTTACGCATGCATCCGCTTCACCGGATTCAACCAGTTGCAGCGCTTTCCACATGGAAGATTGTTTTTTATTGCGTAATGCCGAGGTCGGTGGCTCACCCATTTCAACGATTTGCTCGCAATGATGAATTACAGTGCGTTGGCGTTGTTGTTCGGTGAGGGATTCCAGAGCGGGACGTATAATGTTCTCATCACCACACAAGATAAACTGTGCATCGGTAATGGACTGAATAGCTTTTTGGACGGCGGAAAGAATAACAGGGGGACCATGATCGCCCCCCATGATATCTAACGCAATGGTTAGTTTAGACAAAATGTCGGCACCAGTAACTTAGTTACCGATGACTTTTTTGCCTTTGTAGTAACCATCAGCGGTCACGTGGTGACGGCGGTGTGTTTCACCCGACGTTGCATCGACAGACAAAGTCTCGCCTGTCAACGCATCGTGTGAACGACGCATGCCGCGCTTACTACGCGTTTTACGATTTTGTTGTACTGCCATAACTTACTCCTGGTCTCGCTTAAGTTCTTTCAAAACCGCGAAAGGGTTTGGTTGCTTCTGTTCCGGTTCAATCTCACCAAACTGCATATCGTCACTGGTGATTGCACAATCTTCCTCTGCATGAAAGGGCACAATCGGTAACGACAAAATCAGCTCGTCTTCAAATAATTGAAGAAGATTGACTTCTCCGTGGTCGCCGACCTCTACCGGATCATAGGCTTCGGGTAATGCTTCTGCGTCTTGTTGTCCCTGCACCGGACTATAACAAAAATCAACATGAAGCGGACAATCAAATGCCTCGTTACACCGTTGACAGAGTAAAACTACTGCGGTGTCCAGGGTGCCATGAAATACAGTAAGACCCTGCGCGTCTTTTTCGAACTGCACTTTCACTTCAACCCATTCGTCACTGCTGACGACGGAACCCATTAATCTCGCCATGTCTTTGGTCGCGATAACACCCTCATAATCTGAGCGTTTTAGCGCGCTTTTGACCGGTTCGACCTGGTGCGGTAATTTCACTTTCTGCATAGGGCGCGCATAATATAGCGTCAGCCCTTTACTGTCAAAGGATTAATCGTTTTTTTACCATTGTGGCAAAATCCGCTAAACTCTTTGCCGATTCCCTTACTATAAAGGGGTAAGCAACGTGACGACAGAAATATAATAACTATGACATCACCAAGAATTATTCTGGCCTCTTCTTCCGCCTACCGCCGGGCGCAACTTGCCAATATCGGCTTTCAGGTTCCCGGCATCAGCCCCAATATCGACGAAACTGCCACCCCTGGTGAAGCACCGGATGCCCTGGCCTGCCGGCTCGCGGCTGAAAAAGCCCGGGCGGTGGCCGCCAATTACCCTGACGCAGTCATTATTGGTGGCGACCAGGTTGCCACCGTTACCGATAAAGCCGGCCATGCCCACATACTTGGTAAACCCGGTACACTGGATAAAGCTATCGAACAGCTCGAGCTGTGTTCAGGGAATAAAGTACGCTTTATTACGGCGCTTAGCCTGGTTCATCAGGCACAACAGCGCGAACAAACCCGGTTTGAGGATGTGTACGTCACTTTTTCTGAATTATCGGATTCGGTTATTGAGCGCTATCTGTTAAAAGAGCAACCCTACGACTGTGCCGGTAGCTTTAAAGCCGAGGGTGCCGGGGTATTGTTGTTCGACCGCATCGAGTCCCGGGATCCTAACACCCTGATTGGCCTGCCGGTTATGCTATTGCGCGACATGCTGGCCGACTGGCAAATTAACTTACTCGATTTAACCCTGCGTCATTAGCAGGTCGTGCAACTCAGCAATAGAATGCACAATGGCTTTGGGGTGATGTTTAGCTAAGTTCACTGATGCATGCACCCCGTAGCTTACCCCTACTCTGTCCATGCCTATTGCCTGTGCCATTTGCATATCATAAGTGGTATCACCAATCATCAGCGCCTGACCGGCCGACAGACCGCGCTCTTCAAGCAATTGTAACAGCATGTCCGGGGAAGGTTTTGAGTCTGCCTCATCGGCGCAGCGGGAAGTGGTAAANAAATGACCGGTACTGGTTTGTTGCCAGGCCCGGTTGAGCCCGCGCCTTGCTTTACCAGTAGCTACCGCCAGAACATTGCCAGCACCCTTAAGATCCGTCAGCATATCGGTTACCCCATTAAATAGCGGACAAGGCGTGGTATCTGCACCAAGGTACACTTCTTTATAAGCCAGGGTTAAACGCTCGGCCAGCTCGTCATCATCAATATTGAATAACTGCTTAATGGCGGGCTTTAAACTGATGCCAATAATATGGCTGACAGCCTCAGCTGTTGGGATCGCAACCTCACAACGTGCGGCTGCCTTTTGCATACAGCTAACAATTTTCGCCGCTGAATCCATCAGCGTGCCATCCCAGTCAAAGATGATCAGTTCGTACTGCTTGGTCATAATTTCCTGCATTCTTATACTTTTTCAAGCGTATTAACGGCCTGGGTTAATTGCTCATCATAGGGCGCATTAAAGGTCACGGTCTCTTCGGTTTTCGGATGCATCAGCCGTAAGCTGGAGGCATGTAAAAACAGACGATTGAGTCCAATGCGTTTCATTTGTTTGTCAAATTCCGCATCACCGTACTTATCATCACAGGCAATGGGGTGGCCGGCGTGTAAACAATGTACGCGGATCTGGTGGGTCCGGCCGGTAATTGGCGAAGCCTCAACCANCGTGGCGTTATCGAACGACTGTAAAATACGGTAGCGGGTTTCAGAAGGCTTGCCCTGCTCAGACACACTTACCAGTCGCTCACCGGATTGCAAAATGTTCTTTTGNANTGGCGCNTTTACTTTAAAGCGATTCTGCGGCCATTGGCCAGCNACCAANGCNTGNTANCGNTTNTCCATCTGGCTGTTACGCAGTTGCTCGTGCATATGGCGTAACGCCGAGCGCTTTTTTGCAACCAGAATACAACCCGACGTATCCCGGTCGAGCCGATGAACCAGTTCCATAAATTTCGCTTCCGGGCGCAATGCTCTGAGTCCTTCAATCAAACCAAAACTCAAACCACTGCCACCATGCACCGCTAACCCGGAAGGTTTGTTAAATACAATGATATGTGAATCTTCAAACAGGATGTGCTGTTCAAGACTGGCAATCTTTTCCAGTTTTGGCGATGGTAATTCCGGGGTTTCACTCACCCTGACCGGTGGCACCCGAATCAAATCCCCTGCTACCAGTTTATATTCAGGCTTTACCCGTTTCTTATTAACCCGCACTTCGCCTTTGCGCAAAATGCGGTAAATAAGGCTCTTAGGAACGCCTTTTAGAAAGGTACGCAGAAAATTATCGATGCGCTGCCCGTCTAAGTCTGGTTCGACTTCAACAAATTGAACCTGGGATGTGGGGGAATTCTTGTCTGGTGATGTCACTGGCAATGCGTCGGCTGATTTCATAGGCGGCGATTCTAACGTATTTCACCAGTACATTCACTTAACTCGAACTCCGATTAATCAAAATTTACGCCATGAGCAGCTGTTTAACCCGGTATTTTGTTCAGAAAACGACGTCCGACTGAGTTAATTACTCCCTAATTACGCGTATGGCTTGCCTATTTCAACCCTTTGGTGCGATAATCAAATNGTTTTAACCGAAGCGACGCCGAAAGGTTCTCGCCAGACTCGTTGTTAAAATAACGTTAAACTAAAAAGTTAAACAACCGGTCGCAGAGTCTGTATTACCACCAAACTACCCCATTNCGGAATTATCAATTGAGTAGGTAATGCAACGTGCGTTGATGAACAATCACGTAGCTGAAAACTTGCGACAATGGCAAAAATAATTTGCCGTTTAGTTATACAGAATTGAATTGACATAGTTCACTGACCCGCGAAGTTCAGGTTGGTGAACAGATACAGAAAACTTGTACAGGGCCGTCGTTCCCGACACCCAATAAAGACAGAAACGCTTTTTTGAAGNAGTAAAAAGCGAATANAATCAAGGGTAATACGACAANACAACAAGATCCCTGCCCAACGTGAGGTTGCGCGGTGAGGTTTTGCACAGTCACTTTAATTNTGTATCTGAACGGCTGTAAGCAATAACAGAGTTAGATACAATGAAAAGAATGCTAATCAATGCAACTCAACAAGAAGAGTTGCGGGTTGCCCTGGTAGACGGGCAACGCTTGTATGATTTGGATATAGAAAGTCCCGGGCACGAGCAAAAGAAAGCGAATATCTACAAAGGTAAGATNACCCGTGTAGAACCCAGCTTAGAAGCTGCCTTTGTTGACTACGGCGCCGAACGCCACGGTTTCCTTCCCCTCAAAGAAATTGCCCGCACTTATTTCCCNAAAAACTANAAGNTNGAAGGTCGTCCGAATATNAAGGACGTCATCAGGGAAGGCCAGGAAGTTATCGTTCAAATCGATAAGGAAGAGCGCGGCCAGAAAGGCGCAGCGTTAACNACTTTCCTATCNNTGGCAGGTAGTTACCTGGTANTAATGCCAAACAATCCTCGTGCAGGGGGTATTTCCCGCCGTATCGAAGGTGATGAGCGTACCGATCTGAAAGCCGCATTGTCNAAACTGGACCTGCCTGATGGCATGGGCCTGATTGTTCGNACNGCGGGTGTAGGTAAATCCTACGAAGAACTGGATTGGGATTTACGCGTGCTGCTGACNCATTGGGAAGCNNTTTCNAAAGTNGCNGAAGANCGCCCTGCTCCATTCCTNATNCACCAGGAAAGNAACGTNATNGTGCGTGCGATCCGCGACTATTTNCGTCGCGATGTGGGTGAAATCCTAATCGACAAACAGCGTGTNTACGANCAGGCNTTACAGCACATTGAGCTGGTTCGNCCTGANTTTGCTAACCGCGTTAAACTGTACAAAGGCGATGTNCCNNTNTTCAGTCATTACCAGATTGAAAGCCAGATNGANTCNGCCTTCGAACGCGAAGTACGTCTGCCTTCAGGTGGCTCAATTGTTATTGACCCAACCGAAGCACTTACCTCAATCGATATCAACTCTGCCCGTGCAACCAAAGGCGGCGACATTGAGGAAACCGCACTCAATACCAACCTGGAAGCCGCCGACGAAATTGCCCGTCAGTTACGTCTGCGTGATCTGGGTGGTCTGGTGGTTATCGACTTTATTGATATGACCCCGGTGAAGCACCAGCGTGAAGTTGAAAACCGCATGAAAGACGCTGTGCGTCCTGACCGTGCCCGTGTTCAGCTGGGTCGTATTTCACGGTTCGGCTTGCTTGAGATGTCTCGTCAGCGTCTGCGCCCGTCACTGGGTGAATCAGCGCATAACGTATGCCCACGTTGTTCTGGTCATGGCACTATCCGTGGCACTGAGTCATTAGCGCTGTCTATCCTGCGAATTCTTGAAGAAGAAAGTATCAAGGATAACACTGGCCAGATTGAAGCCCAGCTGCCGGTACCGGTAGCCACCTATCTGCTCAACGAAAAACGTAAAGCAGTGCAGAACATNGAAAANCGTCATAACGTTAGCCTGATCATCATTCCAAATCCGAATCTTGATACGCCGCATTACCAGATCGTTCGTCACCGTGCAGACGATGTAGTGTCTGACGCCAGCTACAAAATTAGCCTGGCAGAAGTAGAAACCAAAGAAGCCTCACCGGGCGTTACCGCTCCGGTTAAGCGTGAAGAGCCGGCATTACAAGGTTTAATTGCGCCAACTCAGGCGCCGGTGGTTCCGCCTAAGGCTGAAGANAAGCCTGTTGAGCAGAAAACCGGCCTGTTGGCGGCACTCGGCAAATGGTTATCCGGCTTATTCTCCAGTGAAGAAGAGCAAGTCGAAGAAAAGCCTAAGCCAAAAGCTAAGCCACGCAATAACAACCAGAATGGTCGTCGTCGCAATAATAACGACAGACGTCGTAATAACCGTTCTGGTAATAAAAACCGTCGCAACGACAACGAAGAGAAATCCACTGATAACACCAGCGATAATTCGTCTGACAACCACAATAACAAACGCCAGGACAAGCCGAAGCAGCCCCGTGGTCGTAACCGTTCGCGTAACAGAACGCAAACGGATAAAGCCGAAAAGGCTAACGAGGAAGTGGCTGATAAGGCACCACAAACCGATAATGAAGCGGCTGAAAAGCCGGCTCGTAAGAAGCCAGCCAGAGAGCGTCGTCAGCGTCGCGAGTTGAAAGGCAGTGTGCGTGCAGAAGGCGGTACTGATAAGCATCCGGTGCAAACCAAAGCGACTCAGGAAAGAGCCGAGCAGAAAGCAGCCGAAGCAGCTAAAGCTGAAGCCGACAAGTCAGTAAATGAAACGCCGGCAGAAGCGCCAGCTAACCANACTGAAACNGCAGCAAAAGAGACNGTNACCCAGTCTCCNGCCAGCGTAGAAGAGAAAGCNCAGGCNCCTCAGGCGCCGGTACANAGCNAACAGTCGGAAGCCGAAACNGTGGAAGCGACTCAGCAACCGGCAGAAGGTCAGGATGANGCTAACCAGCAGGANGATGACGATAAAGCACGNGCTGAAAAAGGCTCNCGCAGCCGCAGNCGCCGCTCNCCTCGCCANGCCCGTGCAGCNGGCCAGCGTCGTAAGAAAGAAAAGTCAGAGGATGAAACTCAGGCTCAGCCAGCTCAGCAGGATGAACTGCAGTTTGATGCACCAGAACCTGCCGAGACTGCCGCGACTGATAATGAAACCGTAGCAGCAACAGAAGCGCCGGAATCGACTGCGAATGAAGAACCAAAGCAGGTCGAAATTAACCTGGAAGCCGAAACGCAGAGCACGACCAGCGCTGAAGAAGCCCCGGCAGAGCAAGCGTCTGAAGAACCAGCGTCAGCTGAGCCGCAACCCCCTGCCGCAACGGAAGAAGTGCAGCAGCAAACTGCGCCTGAAGCCGCTGAACCGGTTGCCACTGAAGCACCTGAAAACCAGGCTGAAGACACTGCCGCTGAAGAAAAAGCGCCAGAGCCAGAGGCAAAACCGGTGCCGGTAGAAGCCGAAGCAGAGCCTGTAGCAGAGACTATACCAGCAAACACTGCTCCGGCAGCGCCTGCTAAAGTGGCTATGGCCAGCAGTTTAGGTAAATTTACCGCTTCTCACCCAATGACTAACCCACCTCAGGTGGCAGCGTCAACGGAAGAGATCACCATTATCAGCAGAGNCGACGATCAGCGTCCTGCCCTGTCGGTATCTGGTCGCCTGGCAACAATGGCAAATGCTAATGCCATAGCATCAGCGCCGACGACCCGTCCAGCCAGCGTGTAATACGGTAACATTATTCAAAAGGCCAGCCATGCTGGCCTTTTTTGTTTATGTGGTAGCATGATTATGAATACACCATCGTCTTTACCCTTACCCTGGCTACAAAGCCTGCTGCAGGACCCACAGTTGAGTCAGTTTGAACTGGTGCAGTCACTGTGGAGTGATTTTGGTCAGCTGCTGCGCTGTTACTCGCCCGCTCGCCAGGCCAGCGTGATCATCAAGCTGATTTCCCAGCCTGCCACGTTCCGCCACCCGCGGGGCTGGAGTAGCCAGCAAAGCCTTGAGCGTAAATGGCGCTCCTATGAGATAGAGCAATATTTCTATACGCATTACGCGCCCCTCTTTGCAGATTACGGGCACCTTGCCCGGTTGATAGCCTCAGACGCAGTAAGCAACGAGTCAGGTACGCGGCTGGCACTGGTACTCAGTGACTTAAATACTGCGGGGTTTGAAGGGAGACATCAGCAACTAAGCGCCGATGCCTGTAAACCTGTTCTTGCCTGGCTAGCCGCCTTTCATGGCCGCTTTATTCATCAGTCGCCGTCCGGTTTATGGTCCCAGGGCAGTTACTGGCATTTGGCTACCCGTCCCGACGAGTTCAGCAAAATGGCAGCTGGCCCGCTTAAACAGTTTGNCCCGGCNTTTGATAAANCGCTGCAACAGTGCCCCTATCGCACGCTNATCCACGGTGATGCNAANGTNGCNAATTTTTGTTTCAGTGCTGACGATCAGACTGTCGCAGCCGTCGATTTTCAATATGTGGGAGGCGGTATCGGCGTTCAGGATGTGGCATATTTTCTGGGCAGCGTGTTGTCTGAGCAAGACCTGCTTAACCATACTAAAGACTATCTTGATTATTACTTCAGGGAATTACGCAGCGCTTTAAGCAAGCAACTGGCGCCAGAGGAATGTGAAGCCGTGTGCAACAGCTGGCGCCAACTCTACTGCGTGGCTAATGCCGACTTTCACCGCTTTTTAGCGGGTTGGAGCCCTGAGCATTTTAAAATTAACCGGATGTTACAACAGCAAACTGAACAGGCTATTGCGCTGGTATCTGCCAGGCCGCAATAGATTGCGACCTGGCTGGCGATTTTAAGCAGGATTAAACCAGCCAAAGGTGCCGGCCTGCTTGTTAAGCACTACAACCGAATCGGTCAGATCGGCGGCGCGTCCCGCAGCGCCATAACACACATGCAGTGGTATCAGATGTTCTTCCCGCGGGTGACAGAATCGCGCTCCCGGCGCTTGCTCCCAATTCTTTAGCTTTTCCTGACGCTCAGTTTCACTGACCGACGTGCTGGACAACACATCTTTAAGCCAGTCTTCAAAACCCTGATTCATGGCGCGGCTCTGAGGCGTATCGGCGGCAAAAAACGCCCGCCTATTATGAAACGAAAAGCCTGAGCCCAGGATAAGCAGATCATCATAATCCAGATTAGCCAGTGCTTCACCGATGCGAATATGCGCGGCCGCGTCCAGGGTATTGACCAGAGACAGCTGAACACAAGGGACATCGGCGTCCGGATACATGATTTTAAGCGGCACAAATACCCCGTGATCAAGTCCGCGCTTAGCATCCTCGGCAACGTCAATGCCACTCGCCCGAATCGCCTGAGCTACTTTACCGGCCAACTCAGGCTCGCCTGCACAGGGATATTTAATAGCGTAACTTTCCGGCGGGAAGCCGTAATAATCATAAATCAGTTCTGGCGCCGGATTCGTAGTCACCGTTGCCACCGATTCCTCCCAGTGCGCACTGATAATAAGGATGGCTTTTGGCCGACGAATGGTGCCTGCCAGCTGCGCCAGATGCTCGGTTAATGCACGATGGCCGGGGTCGCCCAGTAACGGCATCGGACCGCCGCCATGGGAAATAAATAAGGCTTGTTGTGATGCCTGCATAACACCTCCTAAAATTGTGGGCCACGCGGCACTATCCCGCCGGGATTCAACATTTTAATAGAGTAATAACCGGCTTTGATGTGGTCTATATTCACCGTATCAGCAATACCGTCAAGGGCCCAGATCCGATGCATATGAGCATTAAGATAAGGAAATTCCCTGATCAATTGGCGGTTACATTTAAACAAACCGTAGTAAGCGGCATCAAATCGCACCAGGGTGACAAACAACCTGATGTCGGTTTCGGTCAGAACATCGCCGAAAACATAGCCTCGACCGTCGGCCAGTCTGGCTTCGAGCTTATCCAGTGTGCTAAATACGTTATCAAAAGCCTCATTATAAGCGGCCTGACTGGACGCAAAGCCGGCCTGATAGACGCCGTTATTCAGCTTGTGGTAAATCTCTTCATTCAGCTCGTCAATTTCATCAGCCAGGTCTGCCGGGTAGAGATCCGGACCGGTATTGACCAGTTCATTAAAGGCCGAATTCAGCATCCGCAGGATATCTGCAGACTCATTATTAACAATCGTTTGCTTCTGCTTATCCCACAGCACGGGTACCGTTGCCCGGCCGGTAAAATCCGGCGCTACCTGGGTATAAATCTGGTGCATGTAGGTTGCCTGATTGAGTTTATCATTGGTACTCCCCGGATAACCGCCAAACTGCCAGCCCTGGTCGCTTAAACGCGGATTCACCACGCTTACAGTGATTAGATCTGTCAGGCCTTTTAGCGCACGCACTGCTAACGCACGTGATGCCCAAGGGCAAATATAGGCAACATAAAGATGATAGCGGCCCGCTTCGGCTTTAAAGCCCCCCTCGCCGGTGGGACCGGGCGAACCATCTGGCGTTATCCAATGCCGAAAGGATGAAACCTGACGAATAAAACGCCCGTCCTTGTCTTTTTTCTGTACGGGTTGCCAGTCGGCATCCCATTTTCCATTCACTAACATTCTGTCTCCTCCTGTACAGCTTGCCAGGACAAGCCTGGCAGCTATTACTGTGGGTGCTGTGTTTACTTGGTTGTCAGAGCGCGGGCTATCACATTATCGACTGCCAGACGTCCGGCACCAGTAATTGCCAGCGAAACGGTGACTGCAAACAGTACCAGTGCGTATTCATAACCACCGTTAGATAAAAACAAACCGTTTGGGATATGTGCACTGAAGATGGCAATCAGCATAGTGAATGCACTGACTGCGGCGGCAGGACGGGTCAGTAAACCCAGCGCCAGGGCCAGACCACCAAAGAACTCTGCACTGCCTGCCAACAAGGCCATCAGGAAACCCGGCTCCAGTCCCAGGCTCGCCATGTACTGTCCGGTGCCTTCAAGGCCATAGCCGCCAAACCAGGCAAATAACTTTTGTGCACCGTGGGCCGCCAGCGTAAGACCAACCGGAACCCGTAAAATGAATGCTGCGATACCGGCATCTGAACTGACTAACTTAGTAATTAATACTTTCATAATAAATCTCTCTCATCAAAGTAGGTGAATGTGGAAACAACCCTGTGTTGTTCCGACTCGATGGTGATACTTTACTATCCACATATTGATTTATTAAGAGGGTTAAAATAGAGTAACTATCAACATTTTATTGATAATTAAAATTATGGACAGATTAGATGCAATGCGGGCATTTGTGATGGTGGCTCGCAGCGGTTCATTTAGTGCAGCGGCAGATAAGCTCGACAAGTCACCCCAGCTGATCAGTAAGTACGTCTCGCAACTTGAAGCTCATCTGTCTACGCGTCTGCTCAACCGTACCACCCGTAAGGTGCACCTGACCGAAGCCGGCCAGCAATATCTGCCCAGAGCCAGTCAGGTACTTGATGAAATAGACGCCATGGAAAATCAGCTGGGCGACTTACAGCATAAAGCTCACGGTTTATTACGCATCAGTGCGCCGGTAGCGTTCTCTACCCGCCATCTGGCGCCGCTTATTAATCAGTATCAACAACAGTACCCCGATGTGGATGTAGACCTGCACCTGAACGATCGAAAAGTGGATATTGTTGAAGAAGGCTTTGATGTGGCGCTGCGAATTGGTCACCTGAAAAATTCTTCGCTGATCGCCAAACGCCTGACTAACATTAATCTGGTGATGTGCGCCGCACCGGAGTATCTGGCCAGATATGGGGAGCCAAAAACCATGGAAGATCTGATTGAACACAATTATCTGCGCTACAGCTTACTGGATAACGACAACAGCCCGGCCGCCCATCAGTGTTTAAATCAGCGCCCTCATCGCAGCCTTGGTACGGTGAGCTGTAATCATGGTGAGTTTTTATGTCAGTCGGCAGCGTTAGGTCAGGGAATCGTTTTGCAGCCCACGTTTATTTGCTTTGAAGAAGTAAATGCCGGCCGACTCAGACTCATTATGCGTGACAACGAGCCCGAGCCGCTGCATTTATATGCGGTGTATGCGCACCGGCAGTTGCTGGCCAGCAAGGTCAGAGCCTTTATAAACTTTGCTGCCGATTTTTATGGCGACACGCCCTATTGGGATAGCTGCCTGACCACAAACCAATAAACCAGGCGTTTATTGCGCTTCTGCCATGGCGTGATACAGCTCGCGGATTTTTTTCACCATGGCACCGGGTTTGCCCTCACCGATGGTTCTGCCGTCAACATCGACCACCGGCGTTTGTGCGCCAAAAGTGCCGGTAACAAACGCTTCATCGGCACTGTACACATCCACCAGGGAGAAGTTCTTTTCAAATACCGGGATACCGTTGGCCTTGCATACGTCGATAGTTTTCTGCCGGGTTATGCCTTTCATGGCGTAATCACCGGTGGAGGTCCACACTTCGCCTTTACGAACAATAAAGAAGTTAGTTGAGTTACAGGTACTGACAAAACCATGAGGATCAAGCATCAGAGCTTCATCAGCACCGGCTTTATAGGACTGGATCATTGCGGTTATACAGTTAATTTTACTGTGTGAATTTAAGCGCGGATCCTGAACATCAGGGTGGCCACGACGCACGTGAACGGTAAACAGGTTAATGCCCTTCTCCACCGGCACCAAATCCTGCGACTTGTATTCAGCAATGATCACTATGGTTGGCCCCCACAGGCTCAGACGCGGATCCTGATAAGGGGTTTTCTTCGGCCCCCGGGTAACCATCAGTCTGGCATGCACGCCATCGGTCATACCATTGGCATCTACCGTTTGTTGCAGCGCCGCTTTCAGTTCGTCACGGCTTTTGCCGATGTCCATATCCAGCGCTTTGGCACCGGCAAACAGACGGTCGAGGTGATCGTCAATAAAAGAAAACCTGCCTTTGTGTAAACGCAGGCCTTCCCATACGCCGTCCCCCAGCATAAAGCCACTGTCGTACACCGACACTTTAGCCTGATCCCGGGGCACCAGCTCACCGTTGATATAAATTAAAATATTCTGATTACGTTCGTCATCGATGGAGGCATGTGCGCCGCCCGCTTTATGTTCCTGCATGGCTTCCTCATTGCTGTTTTAATTGACACTTTTATTGTGACCAATGAAGTATACTTCAGCCCATACCTTTTAACCGATAAACCCGGTGTTCAACATACGCTCACCAGCATAAACGATTAAAAGCAAGTAAATCACGGCGTTACCCTAGCATTTTCCTGCTCGCAAAACAAAATATTATATTGTATAAAATATTAAAAATAGACTTGAAAAAGTACCGCCCGCCCGATTATGCTTGCCGGTATCGTGCATTTACCACCGGTCAGCAAGTAGTGGCCGGTAACAGATAAAAAGGAAGTTACCCATGCGAATAGCCATGTGGTCTGGCCCGCGCAATCTCTCTACCGCCATGATGTATGCTTTTGGCGCCCGCGCCGATTGTGCGGTATGGGATGAGCCATTTTATGCGCCCTACCTGAAACACAGCGACCGGGTGCATCCTATGCAGGATGAGATTTTTGCCCGCGAAGAGACCGACCCGGTGGCAGTGGCAAAACGATGTATTGGCCCTACCCCAGAAAACAAACCGGTTTTTTACCAGAAACACATGCCCCATCATATGCTTGAATCGTTTCCGCTAGACTGGCTATCAGAAGTGTGTAATGTGTTTTTAATCCGTCATCCTGCGCGGGTGATCACCAGCTACCATAAAAAGAACGGTGCACCCTGTCTGGAAGATATCGGTATCCGCGCCCAGTGTGAGCTATTTAATAAAATTGTCTCGGAGTCGGGTCAGTATCCTATCGTCGTAGACTCCTCGGATATTCGTCAGAATCCACCGGTGATGCTGGAAAAGCTGTGTAATGCCATTGGTATTCCCTGGGACCCGGCCATGCTCAACTGGTCTGAAGGCGGCCATCCCAATGATGGTGCCTGGGCAGAGCACTGGTATCCGGAAGTCTGGAAAAGTACTGGCTTCGCACCGGCCGAGCCCCCCATACCGGAACTGCCCGATGCGTTGCAAGGGGTACTGAAAGAAGCTCAGCCTTATTATGAACAGCTGGCGACTCACAAAATAGCGCCTTAATGTACCTTTGAGTTAATCATTCAGCGGGGCTGGTGTTTCCTTGCCAGCTCTACCATCTCAGCATCTTCCCCACCCAAAGCAATCAACTTCAATCATGAAATTACACAATAATGATTATTTGTGATTATTTTTGTGTATAAATGTTTATTAATTGTGTATTCTCTCCCTGCATGTGTATTTTTTGTAAATTGTTCACCTAAAAATTACAAAACAATAAGTAAAGCAGGAGTAAGGAATAATGCAGAATCCATTGCTTGGGGTGTTCTTTCATTGGTTGGGAGGCTTATTTTCTGCCAGCTTCTATGTACCGTATAAACGGATCAAAGGCTGGTCATGGGAAATATTCTGGCTAACCGGTGGGATTTTTAGCTGGCTGATTTGCCCCTGGCTGTTTGCCTGGGTACAAACCCAACAATTGTTTGAGGTATTAAGTACAACGTCATTCAGTGTATTACAACAATGCTTCCTATGGGGGCTGGGCTGGGGCTTTGGTGGTCTGACTTTCGGTCTGGCGGTCCGGTATATGGGGATCTCATCCGGCATGGCGATTGTACTGGGTCTGACCACCGTTTTAGGCACCCTTGGACCACCGGTTTTCGATGGTACTATCGGTAAGGTGCTGGCTACACCAAGTGGCCAGTTTGCCGTATTAGGCACCTTTTTAACCTTACTCGGCGTCATTTTAGTAGCCAGGGCCACAGCCGAGAAAAACCGCAGTCTGGGCAGCCAGTCTGAAGACGCTATTGATATGAAGAAAGGCCTGATAATTGCGCTCTTTTCAGGGGTGATGTCGTCGTGTTTTGCGTTTGGCATTGCCGCCGGTAAACCTATTCGCGAACTCACGCTGGCCGCCGGCACCGACCATCTGTGGCAAGGCTTGCCGGTACTCTGTGTAGTCCTGGCTGGCGGGTTAACCACCAACGCCCTGTGGTGCGCCTGGCTGATCCACAAAAATCGTTCGGTAGCTGAATTTACCGGCCATACGCAGCAAAATAACCAGCGACTGGCTTCTAACCGGGTTCTCAAAAACTACCTGCTGGCAGCGCTGGGGGGATCCTTCTGGTACTTTCAGTTTTTCTTCTACACCATGGGCGAAAGTCATATGGGCGACTATGAGTTTTCCAGCTGGACCATTCACATGGCCAGTATCATTATTTTCTCAACCCTGTGGGGGCTGGCATTAATGGAATGGAAAGGCGCAAATCGCAAGAGCAGAATGTTACTGCTAGTGGGCATCTCCTTGCTCGTATTGTCGACCATTCTTATCGGCGTGGGCAATTCATTACAATAAACCGTCACCATCAAAAAGCCCGCATAACGCGGGCTTTCTTAGTCCTGAAAAATAGCCTTTACCAGGTTAAATCATCCGGAATTTCGTACTCTGCATACCAATCATCTTCGGCAGATTTTTGTTTATTCTCTTCACGAAGATCGGCACGATATATCACCACGTTCGCATCACGTTCGGCAATTTTATCAGCAACTGGTGTCGGTATCAGCGCATAGTCATCGTCCAGTCTGACCACTGCTAAGCGTGCATCCACCACCAGCTTATGCACTGCGTCACTGACATACATCCGCTTTACCACGTTGTTGTCGGTAAAGTTGAGAACGGTATCGCCATTGCCTTTCGGCTGTTGGTTTACCGTAATCAGCTGGCGGATTTGCGCCACCACGGCTTTTTTCTCAAGCTCCGCCTGACGCTGCTGATTAAGCTCGCGATCACGCTGCTTTTTTGCTTCAGCGGCCTGCTGAGCGGCCAGTTTATTTTCGTCCTCACCAACCGCAGTGCCTTTGTTTTTAAGTTTTTGCTTTTTACGTTTATCGGCTCTGGCCTGTTTGGCTTTGGACTTATCTGCCAAACCGGCTTTGAGCAACTGGTCCTGTAATGATGCCATAATCGGTGTCTGCCTACTTTTTCTTAGTGTCTCTGGCTTGCCATTTACCGTCCTGATACCAGGCAGACCAACCGGTGGCTTTGCCCTTAGCATCTTCGGTCATGACATATTGCTGCTTGGTCTTACGACTGTAGCGAACAATTGCCGGGTTACCGTCCGGATCGGTTTTCGGTGCATCGGCCAGGTAATAAAACTTGGGCGATATACGATCTCGGAAGCGGGCCAGCTCCTCCACCTTAGGCGCTCTGGTTTCCCGCGACTTGGGGAAATTATGGGCGGCCAGGAAAATACCGGAGGCGCCGTCTCTGAGCATGAAGTGAGCGTCACTTTTCTCACACTCTAGCTCCGGTAAATCAACCGGATCTTCCTTCGGTGGTGCAGGCTCACCGCTGCGTAATAATTTACGGGTATTTTTGCATTCACTGTTAGTACAGTCGAAGTACTTACCAAAACGACCGTTTTTGAGCTCCATGTCGCTGCCGCACTTGTCACACTCAATCAACGGACCATCGTAGCCTTTAATTTTAAAGGTACCGGCTTCAACGTAAGTCCCCGGACATGCTGGTGAATTACCACAAACATGGAGTTTGCGGGTTTCATCAACCAGATAACTGTCCATGGCCGTGCCACACTCCGGACAGCGGCGTTTAGCGCGTAAATCTTCGGTTTCCTGTTCGTCGTCGTTGTCGACTTTAACCACTTCCTCACCGGAGGTCAGGTTCATGGTATTGGTACAACGCTCTTTCGGCGGCAGGTTGTAACCAGAACAGCCTAAAAACACGCCGGTACTGGCCGTACGCACGTTCATAGGACGACCGCACTTATCGCAGTTAATGTCTACCGGTACTGCCTGATTGGGGCGCATACCGCCCGCTTCGGCTTCCTGTTCGGCTTGTAGCAACTTGCTGTAAAAGTCGCTGTAGAACTTATCCAGTACGGCTTTCCAGTTTTCATGACCTTCGGCGATTTCGTCCAGTTGCTGTTCCATGTTAGCGGTGAAATCGTAATTCATCAGGCCATCAAAGTTTTCCATCAGGCGATCGGTGACGATCTCACCCATTTTTTCAGCATAAAACCGTTTGTTTTCAAGGCGTACGTAGCCTCTGTCCTGAATGGTTGAGATAATGCTGGCGTAGGTAGACGGCCGACCGATACCCCGTTTTTCCAGCTCCTTAACCAGCGAGGCTTCGTTAAAACGCGCCACTGGTTTGGTAAAGTGCTGTTTCGGATCCAATCGTTTAAGCGCCAGCTTATCGCCNGGGTTAACGTCCGGCAGCANTTTGTCTTCTTCACCTTTTTTNCTTTTCTGNGGCTGNACTTTGGTCCANCCATCAAATTTGAGTACCCGGCCTTTGGCGACCANCTCAAACTCACCGGCNTTTACTTTNACCGTNGTGGCATCATATTTGGCCGGNGTCATCTGACANGCCACAAACTGACGCCAAATAAGCTCGTAGAGACGCTGTGCGTCGCGTTCCATGTCTTTTAGTGTTGCGGCCAGGGTATTTACGTTAGACGGNCTGATGGCTTCGTGAGCTTCCTGTGCGCCCTCTTTNCTACCNTAGCGATTTGGNGNGGCNGGCAGGTACTTNGCNCCAAAGTTATCGTCGATGTAACCACGNCAGGCATCCAGNGCTTCCTGGCTGAGGTTGGTTGAATCGGTACGCATATAGGTAATATGNCCNGCTTCGTACAACCGCTGCGCCATCATCATGGTTTTCTTTACCCCAAAACCAAGACGGGTACTGGCCGCCTGTTGCAGGGTAGATGTGATAAACGGCGCCGACGGACGGCTCTGGGTGGGCTTGGACTCACGGCTAACCACTTCATAGTNAGCCGGCTTGAGCGCCGCCAGNGCTTCATCNGTTTGNGNTTTATTNACNGGTTTAAACGGCTTGTCGCTCTCTTTTACCACCTGCATGCGCAGTNCATCACTGGCTGCGGTGGTNAGGTCGGCATGCACNTCCCAGAATTCTTCNGGCACGAAGGCCTTAATTTCACGCTCGCGCTCAACGACCAGACGCACAGCTACCGACTGTACCCGTCCNGCNGATAATCCGCGGGCTATCTTTTTCCACAACANCGGCGACACCATAAAGCCCACCACACGGTCGAGGAAACGACGTGCCTGTTGCGCTTCTACGCGGTCCTGATTGACATCNCCNGGATGTTCAAAGGCTTCCTTGATGGCGTTTTTGGTGATCTCATTAAACACNACCCGCTGATAGGTTTTGCCTTTCTGGCCCAGGATCTCCTGCANATGCCAGGCAATGGCNTCCCCCTCGCGGTCCAAATCCGTTGCGAGATAGATGGTGTCAGCATCCTTGGCGAGCTTTTTCAGCTCGTTAACGACCTTTTCCTTGCCCTCTAACACCTGATAGTGCGCTTTCCAGTCTTGCTGAGGGTCGACCCCCATGCGGTCAACCAGCTTTTTATACTCGTATTCACGNAGGTATTTTGTCTTGGCTTCCTCAGACAATGTTTTCAGTTCTTTGGCTGGTTTTTTCGGCTCCACCTTGCCGAGCGCCCTGGTCGGCAGGTCGCGTACGTGGCCCACGGAAGATTTAACAATAAAATTTTTACCAAGATATTTATTTATTGTTTTGGCTTTGGCCGGAGACTCGACTATGACTAGTGATTTTGTCATAAATAAGAATTAAACCTTTGAATAAATTAAATTTNCGATAGCAAACCAGGAAGAAAATAAGGCAATTACACTCACATAGTCTGGCGCTTCTTTTTTTAACATATATCTACAAAGTGAATGGAAAACAAGTTCTTCTTCATACTTATTCGTAAAGTTTATTTTTCACCCACCCAAAATAGTGCNTTTTTTAACCACNGNGATTGGCAGCGTAGTTAAAACACGTATAATGCGCCGGGTTGTCGCAAATAACGGCAGAAATTACAACANTTAAATAAAAAAAAGTTGTACTTATATATAGNGTAATCANNGGCGCTGTCCGGTTNNTCTGCCCNTTTGCTCAACAACATGTNTACCNAATGACNAAAAATTAAGGCAGGTTGTCATGCAATATTGTGAAGCGAATTTTGACGGGCTGGTNGGCCCTACCCATAACTATGCCGGATTNTCTTTTGGCAATGTCGCCTCTTTTTCTAATGCGAATGCNNTCAGCAACCCCAANGAAGCCGCNAAACAGGGNCTGCAGAANATGAAGGCGCTGTCTGATATGGGTATGGTACANGGCGTGCTGGCNCCNCAGGAACGCCCTGATATCGCNACCCTGCGCCGTCTGGGATTTGCCGGCAGCGATGCCAAAGTGCTGGAACANGCNGCCGCTCAGGCCAGAGAAGTGTTTCTGGCNTGTTGCTCNGCCTCCAGTATGTGGACCGCCAATGCCGCCACCGTNTCACCCAGTGCCGATACCGCCGATGGCCGCGTGCACTTCACCCCGGCTAATCTGACCAACAAGTTCCACCGTTCACTGGAGCCGCAGGTTACCGGTAATATTCTTAAGGCAACCTTTGCCAACAGCAAGTATTTTGCCCACCACGCCCATTTACCCGACAATGACCATTTCGGTGATGAAGGCGCAGCAAACCACACTCGTTTATGCAGTGCCTATGGCCATGCCGGCGTTGAGATGTTTGTATACGGGCGCCATGCGTTCCGCCATGACCTGCCCCAGCCAACCCGCTATCCTGCCCGACAAACGTATGAGGCCTGTCAGGCCGTTGCCCGGTTACATGGTTTAAGCGACGAAAGCGTGGTGTATATACAGCAAAATCCCGAGGTCATCGATCAGGGCGTTTTCCATAACGATGTGATTGCGGTAGGCAATCAGAATGTGCTTTTTTATCATGAACTTGCTTTCCATAACAGTGATGCTGCGCTGGCTGAGCTGCAAGCTAAATTTGGTGACAATCCGCTACACTTTATCAAAGTAAAAAGTGATGAAGTTGGCCTTAACGACGCCATAAAAACCTATCTGTTTAACACTCAGTTACTCACTTTACCCGATGGCAACATGACCATTATTGCGCCGTCAGAGTGTGAAGAAAATGCCACCGTTGCGGCTTATTTGGCAGAGCTGATTACCCGTGATACGCCCATCAAGAGCGTTAACTATTTCGATGTAAAACAAAGCATGCGTAATGGTGGCGGGCCGGCTTGTCTGCGCCTTCGGGTTGCCCTCACCGGCACGGAGCTGGACGCAGTGAATTCCAACACAATCATGAATGATGCACTGTTTACGCGTCTTAATGGCTGGGTAGACAAGCATTACCGTGACCGCTTAACTGAACAAGATCTGTGCGATCCGCAATTGCTGATTGAGTCTCGCACGGCACTGGATGAACTCACCCAAATCTTAAAATTGGGTTCGGTCTATCCATTCCAGCAAGGATAATCGTTAACCTTAGTACAGTACCACGGGCATGCCCGTGGTACTTACGGCTGCAGCCTGCAGCTGATGCAGTACGCAAAGCTTCACAATGTTCCAGAGTTATGCAATGCGTTTTGCTTGTTCTGCTTCATCGACAGGCAAATTTGTGGTGTTCTGTTATTTCGCAACCGAGCATATAAAATCGCCGGCAAATTGCCGGCGATTTTAATGCTATCTGTCACTTTTACAGGGTATTACCACAATTTGTACTGCTGCCCCATGGGCTTGATGGTGGTGGCGCTCCCTGAGAAGTGCGATCATCGGTAGACACACTCAGCCAGTAATTCATTGAATCAACCGACTCAGTCCCTGATGACTCACCGCGAGCACTGATAGTGAGTTGCACCCATGCCCCGTATTGTTTCGGATAGTTAAGATTGATGAGCGCCTGTCCATTATCATCGGTGTTGGCGTCGGCATCGATAGCGCCCACATTACCCGGCGTAAGCTGGCCATCACCGTTAAAATCTTCACCCACATCCAGTCTGCCGTTGCCATTCAGGTCTTCATTAGCACAGGTTGCAGTGACTACCGGATAGTAAATAGAATCATCTTCGTCCCAGAGCCAGTAGCCTTTGGCATAGGCTGCGTCATTGCTGGTTTCAGCCACCGGTGTGGCACTGAAAGTTAACGCTGCGCCGCTAACCGGGTTTGCGTCAGCATCGGTAACAAATACCGAAAACTCTTTGCGGTATGAAGACTGCTGCGGCGCTTCAATCAGATTTCCCGTACCCAGTGAAATATCAAACGGACGGTCGCCTACAGTCAGCAACGTAAAATCTTCAACCGTGGGTTCGTCGTTCACGTACGCCCGCACTTCTACACTCTGATAGGTACTAACCGCGTTAGACTCATAGACGGTTGTGGCAATACCACGGCGGTCTGTACGGCTCTGCGCGTCGGTCAGGTTACCGTTAGACACATCGTTCACTTCAAAATTAACCAGTTTATTGCGTACCCGGTTACCATCAGCATCCAGCACCACAGCGGAAATCGTGCTGGTCTGCCCGTCAGGACCAATAGAGTCAGGCGTGGCATCCACGATAAGGGTTGCTGCATCGGTCGCGATAAAAGCAATCTCGATTTGGGTCGACACCTCGACACCTGCTCCATCGGTACCGGTTGCTGAGATGGTTGCCAGTCCGGCATTGCCAGAGCTTACTGTCAGATTAGCTACCCCAGAGCCGTCAGTAACCGTATCTGCGCTGACAATCGAACCGCGGGAAATAGCGAAAGAGACTGAGCCACCAGCAAAAGGGGCAGCATCACGTAACCAGCTGATTTGCAGGTTATAATCGGTGTTCAGCGGGATATCCTGGTTAACATCATTCACATCCGGCGGATTAACAAAGACAAACTCATCCTGCTGTACTTCTATCGCAAAAGTGCTCTCGGTGTTTAACGCACTGGCAAAGACGGTGAAGGTGCCAGCAGAAGGCGCAGTAAAAGCAACCGTTGCACGACCTTCAGCACTGGTTTGCGGTGCAGCGTTATCCAGTGTGGAAGCGGTAACGTCGGTACCTGCTTCATCTTCAACCCGCAGCGTCAGTGTTTCACTGGCAATGCCGACGTTGTCAGAGTCCTGCAGACTCACCGTAAGATTGACACTGTCGCCGATGATTGCCGATGTGGTGCCGTTAATCTCGATTTCTGTTCCCACTACATTAATGCTCAGTGTTTGCGTAAGCGTTTGTTCACCACTTACCGTAGCGGTAACGTTAATGGTGCGGTTTTCTTTGTCGCCGCCGGTCCGCAACATCACGATAGCCGTGCCGTTTTCATCGGTGACAGGCTGAGTTTCCGCAATAGCAGCGTTGTTATCGGCAGAGAATGTCACGTTAACACCGTCAAGCAGGATATTCTGGGCATTTTTAACGACGGCCCAGACTTCCACTTCATCGGAACCACTGGAAGACAATTGTGACTGACTGGCGAATAACTCCAGGGATTCAGGCGTTTCAACACTGGCAGTTGTGCCGCTGGAACTAAAACCTATGCGGGCCGTTTCTCCGGTTTCCAGTGCTGCTTCTACAGCACCGGAGCCAGAGAGTTCTCCCACGATCAGGGTAATATTTGCCACCCCTTCATCGTTAGTCAGCGCGGTGCCGGTGTCATTAGAAAAGCGTGCCAGGTCAGCAACAGTAAAACTAAAGGTTACTACCGTGTTGGCAACCGGGTTGCCATTACTGTCGGTCACAGTTGCTGTCAGGATGAGTGGCGATTCCCCGGTGACTGAGGTGCTGGTATTACCATCGCTATCGGTTAGTGCAAGACCAACTGAATACGTGGGATCGGGCGTACTGCCCCCGGTGGTTTCTTCTCTGGAAACTGTACCACCGCCTCCGCAGGCAACTAGTAGTAATAGTGCCCATATGGCAGCTATTAAGCGTAGAGATTGCATTTTCATCGTCTTCCCGGACCTCTTTACCGTTATTGAGTCATTTTAAGTATTTAAAACTGCTACGAATCTGGCACACTAACTAAGAACTATAAATAAAATAACATTTCAGGGAATTTACATGTCTCAGTCTTCACACAAGTACAGTTTAACTGCACGGATCTTTATCGGCATGGTTGCCGGGATCATTATTGGTGCGCTGCTTCAATTTATATTTGATGATAGCGGAGATTTGCGGTTTTCGATATTCTCGGTGGAAGTTTCCACGTATGGCATTTTGGTCGAAGGTATATTTTCAACACTCGGACAAATTTTTATTTCGAGTCTGAAAATGCTTGTTGTGCCTTTAGTTTTTGTTTCACTGATCTGCGGTACCAGCAGCTTATCTGAGCCATCCAAGCTGGGTCGGCTGGGCGCTAAATCGATCGGTCTGTACATTTTAACCACCGCTATTGCCGTTACCCTGGCAATTATGGGCGGCCTGCTGGTGTCTCCGGGTGAAGGCCTTAATCTGCAGAGCGAAGCCACTTATGTTGCCAAGGAAGCGCCTTCTTTATCACAAGTTATTGTGGACATGTTCCCCTCTAACCCCATCAATTCCATGGCCGAAGGTAACATGCTGCAAATCATTGTATTTGCTGTATTACTGGGAATAGCCATGGCCATGACCGGCGATGCGGGTAAACGATTAGCCGCGTTTTTCGAAGACGTTAACACCGTTATCATGCGCCTGGTGACCATTATCATGAATCTGGCACCTTATGGTGTGTTTGTGCTGATGGCCAAACTGTTTGCCACTATCGGCCTGGAAACCATCGGCGGATTACTGTGGTATTTCTTCCTGGTACTGGCCGTGCTGGTTATCCACGCGCTAGTAACCTACCCGGTATTACTCAAAGTCTTCAGCGGTATGAACCCGTTAATTCTGCTGCAAAAAATGCGCGATGCGGCGCTCTTTGCATTCAGCACTTCAAGTAGTAGCGCCACGCTACCGGTAACCATGGAGACCGCGCGCAATAAACTGGGTATTGGTAAATCAGTCTCCTCATTCACCCTGCCACTTGGCGCCACGATTAACATGGATGGTACCGCCATTATGCAAGGTGTTGCCACGGTATTTATTGCCCAGGTTTACGGTGTAGACCTGTCTTTAGGTGACTATGTGATGGTGGTATTAACCGCAACACTGGCATCAGTAGGTACTGCCGGAGTGCCCGGTGTTGGCCTGATTATGCTGGCGATGGTGCTCCAACAGGTCAATCTGCCAGTTGAAGGAATTGCACTTATCATCGGTGTAGACCGCTTACTGGATATGACCCGCACCGCGGTGAACATTACTGGTGACTGTACTGTAGCAACCATTATCGCCAAAACCGAAGGCGAACTGGATGAAGCCGTCTTTAACGATCCGGACGCCGGTCACCAACAGGAAGACATAGACTTCGAACACTTTGATAAGAACAAAGAAAGTGCCTGAGCACTTTCTTTGTCCCGGAAACGCCAAAGGCGTTTTCCGGGACCCCCTTAAACGTCTTACTCTCTTTAATTCGCCCTAGCACTTTTTTTACTTACTAAATTTCACCTTTTCCGCCTTTACTGCGTATCAGGTATAGTTAGTGGTATTTCTTAAAGGAGTTTTCCGGTGCAACAATTGTCCCAATTTATACGCTATTCATTCTCTGTCTTGTTAATCATCACCCTTACCGCATGTGCTTCCATGGGCAGTGGTACCGTGGCACAAAAGCGTCAGGCAATATTAACCATGCAGGATAAGGCCTTAACCCGACTGTACAGCGAAAAACCGGACACCCGCGCCCAACTTGCAAATGCGCCCGGCTACGCGGTATTCAGCAGTGCTAACGTCAACCTGATATTTCTGGCAGCCGGTACTGGCTACGGTGTGGTGAATAACAATCGCACTGGCGGTAAAACTTACATGAATATGGCGGAAGGCGGTGTTGGACTGGGATTAGGCGCGAAGGACTATCGCATCGTCATGGTGTTCCACACCAAAGCATCGATGGATTACTTTATTGAACACGGCTGGACGGCCGGGGGCAATGCCGACGTGACTGCTAAAGCGGGCAACAAAGGCGGCTCTATTGATGGTGAAGGCTACGTAGGCAGCATAACGGTTTACAGCATGACAGAAAGCGGACTCGCCCTGCAGGCCACCGTAAAAGGCACAAAATTCTGGGTAGACAGCGAGTTAAATTAACTAACAACTTAAGTTGTTAGTTATCCCGGAAACGCCTGACTCATTTAATCAAGTCTCTTACCCCCCCCTCCGGAAACGCCAAAGGCGTTATCCGGGATCCCCATAAAAGCCTGACTCATTTAATCAAATCTCTTACTTCCCCTGCGGAAACGCCACAGGCGTTATCCGGGTTCCCCATAAAAACCTGACTCATTTAATCAAATCTCTTACTTCCACTTCCGAAACGCCACAGGCGTTATCCGGGATCCCCGACCAGCTAAACAACCTAACCGAACCTGCCAACCGGCAAAGTGGCATAAAACCTGTTCATTTAACCTGTTAGTGTAATGCCCGTGCGGGCTGAATTGCAGCGGCCTTTTGAGCCGGATAGAGCGTGGCCAGTACCGACAGTACAATGGCGACTAAAACGGTTAGCAACACATCATTTGCCTGCAATTGTGAGGGCAAGAAATCGATAAAGTAAATATCGCCCGACAGCACTTTTATTCCTAACAGGCCTTCCAGCTTGCCCACAATCAGCGACAAATTCGGCGCCGTGATCACCGCCAGTAACGTGCCCCAGAAAACCCCGATAAACCCGTTTAACAACCCCTGAAAAACAAAGGTATTGCGAATTTGACTATCTGTCGCGCCCATGGTCTTTAAAATAGCAATAGACGCCTGTTTTTCTTTTACCGCCATCACCAGCGACGAAACAATATTAAAGCAGGCTACTGCAATAACCAGCGATAAGGCAATGTACACCACCACTCTTACCAGGCGGATGTCGTCATACAGATGACCCTGGGTCCGGGTCCAATCCGACATATACACCGCCTGAGGAAATCCATAGCCGACTTCACGGATAATAGAATAGGCAGCGAAAGGGTCGTTAAACTGAAAACGAAGTCCCTGCGCGCCAGATTTAATGCCCGCCTGCTCTGATGCCGTTTCAAGATGCATAATGCCTATCAGGTTGTCCAGCTCGCCACCCACATGAATACTGCCTGCCACAGTGAGATACAGGTTTTTCGGTGCCGCGAAGGTTAAATCTTCCGTTACTGAGGGGATCACCACACTGATTTTATCGCCGGGAACAAGCGACAGTTTGTTAAGGATCCCTTTCCCCAGCAATACCTGATTGGGCCCCTTACGCAGTTGCCGCCAGTCGGCATCACTGATTTCGTTTTGCCAGCGTGGCGGAATCGCCGCATTGATTTGTATACCGGTTAGCTCAACGGCTTTCAGTTCACTGCCCTGTTGGATCATGCCGGTAATTTTAGTGTAAGGCTCCACTTCCTTGATACGGGGATCTTCGCCCAGTACCTGCCGGTAGACGCGCCAGTCAACAATCCCCTGCTGGTTAATCGAGAAAAGTTCAGCATGGGGAATGATAGCCAGCAAACGCTCGCGTAACTCACGCTCAAAGCCATTCATCACACTCAGTAGAATAATCAGTACAAAGCAACCTAAACCTATGCCCAGCGTCGACGATAAAGATACGAAGGAAATGTAGCGATTGCTGCTTTTACCGCGGCGAAAACGGCGCGCCAGTTGTAAGCTGAGATTCACGACTCACTCCGCTGACTCACCAGAGAACCATCAGTGAGTTGCAACACCCTATCCATGGCATTCGCCAGGGCAATATCATGTGTCACCACTATAAAGCTGGTGCCCATTTGCTCACTGAGGTCACACAATAACTGATATATCTGATCGCCGGTTTTTTTATCGAGGTTACCGGTAGGTTCGTCAGCCAGCACAATAGAGGGGGTATTCACCAGGGCTCTGGCAATCGCAACTCGCTGGCGCTCGCCACCCGACAACGCGGCTGGCTGATGGCTTAAGCGGTGGCTTAAGCCCACTTTTTCAAGTAACGCCGCGGCCTGTTTTTCTGCCTCAGTTTTGCCAGTGCCGGCAATAAGTAACGGCATCGCGACATTTTCCAGTGCACTGAACTCAGCCAGCAAGTGATGAAACTGATAAATAAAACCAAGTTCATTATTACGCAACGCGGCCAGCTGATTGGCGTTAAGACCCGCCAGTGAACGGCCGTTTATAGTTACGTCACCGGTGGAGGGCAAATCGAGCCCGCCAAGAATGTGCAACAAGGTACTTTTCCCCGAACCAGAACTCCCTAAAATCGCCACTTTTTCGCCCCGGGCAAGGGTAAATGATACATCACTGAGTACCGATACTTTTTCGTTACCGTCATGATAGGTTTTGGTGACGTCCCGGCAAACCAATACCGCTTTTTCTGCCATGCTGTCCTCTTAACTGAATGCAGCGATAATATTTATAATCATGGGTTTGCAAGTGTACTCCATAGGACTGGCAAGGTATAGAACCAGTCAGGGTACAGCACCGTTAAATTAGCTCGTAGCAAAGGGAGTTAAACTATTAAGCTATATGGGCTCAGAATCAATCAACGGCAGTAATTGCCCCCCACTATTGTTTTTTGGCACGCAGGGCCAGCAGGCTTGGGGTAAGGATCAGCGTCAGCAAGGTTGCAAACGCGAGTCCACCGGCCACGGCGGTGGCTAATTGCGACCACCACTGTGTTGACGGGCCACCCACTTCGATATTACGACCAATAACATCAATGTTAATTTCGATCACCATTGGTAACAGCCCCAGTATGGTCGTTACCGTGGTTAGCATGACCGGCCGTAAACGTTGGGCACCGGTACGCAAAATCGCCTCCGGCGCCGCGAAACCTTCCCGCCGTAACACATTGTAGGTATCGATTAATACGATATTGTTGTTTACCACAATGCCGGCCAGCGCAATAACACCAATTCCCGACATCACTATACCAAAGGGTTTTTGTGCTATCGCCAGACCTAAAAATACGCCAACAGTGGAAAACAGCACAGCGCTTAAAATCAAAAACGCCTGGTAAAAACTGTTAAATTGCGTCACCAGAATAATGGCCATAATAAACAGAGCAATGAGAAAGGCGTTCTGCAAAAACGCCTGCGATTCTTCTTGCTGCGCATTTTGCCCTTTCACGTTAATTAATACCCGTGGGTCAATGTTAAGCGTTGATAATTTTGCCTGTAACCCAGGTAATTCCTTACTTAACAATTCGCCGGGTTTCATATTGGCATGCACTTCTATCACACGGCGACTGTCAATATGGCGGATCGCCGCCGTTTTAGGTTGGGCGGTGCGTTCAACAAACTGCGAAATAGGTACCAGACCAGACGTGGTTTTTATCCGTAAATCATCAAGCTTACCAATGTACCGTTCTTCGGCAGGATAACGAACCCGAATATCCAGTTCATCATCCACATCATCGGGGCGATACTCACCAAGCTTTAATCCATTGGTGACAAATTGCACCATACTGCCTACCAGGGTTGCATCCGCCCCAAATCGAGCCGCTTCGCTCCGATCGACTTTAAGCTGCCATTCAATTCCGGGTTTACTGGCCGTATCGGTAATCGCAGTAAATTTGTCATTTTCTTCCAGCGCACCGCGGATGGTAAGCGCTACATCGTTTAACAGTTCCGGAAAATTGGAAGACAACTGAATTTGTAAATCCTTGCCCTGTTGCGGGCCATCCTGTTGAATGCGAACCTCTAAATCCATGCCAACCACATTACTTAGCCGGTCTTCAATCTGCTGATGAACCACATCCGAATGTGGGCGTTCTTGCCAGTCAACTAAGTTCAGGCGCAAACTACCGAGCTGATCTTCACCACCTGTTCGGGCATAAATGTATTTTATGGCCTCGATATCCATCAGCCTGGATTCAATTTCGCGAATTTGCCGGTCTTTTTCGTAAATCGACATTTCGTTGTTAGAACGGGCGACCACTGTAATAACGGTGCTATCAACATGAGGAAAAAACTCTACCCCAAGGCCTGATGATGAGTAGGTCACTATCGAGATTATCGCAATGCCAATTGCAGCAAACAACACTTTCCAAGGATGCATAATGGCTACCGCAAGCATTTTTACATAGTTACCGGTAAACCCGCCTAAATGGCGTATATCGCCGTTTTCAACCTGCTCCAACTGCGCCCTGGTCTCTGGCGTTACATAGCGCGGCTTACCAAATACCGCGCCCAGTGTTGGCACAAATACCAACGCCATGAGTAACGACGCCGATAACGTGGCAATTAGCGTAAAAGGTAAGTACTTCATAAACTCACCCATGATATCCGGCCAGAACATAAGCGGTGCAAAAGCAGCCAGCGTAGTTGCCGTTGACGCAATAATTGGCCAGGCCATACGCTGTGCCGCTCGGGCATAGGCTTGTTTTTTATCCATGCCTTCGCTCATACAGCGGTCGGCAAATTCGGTTACTACAATAGCGCCATCTACCAGCATGCCCACGGCCATAATTAGCGAAAACAGCACTACCATATTCAGCGTATAGCCGAACATCGACAAAATGAGGATACCGGTAAGAAATGAACCTGGGATCGAGATACCCACCAAACCGGCGGTACGTAAGCCTAAAATAGCAACGATAACAATCGCCACCAGAATAACTGCGGTAGAGACATTATTTTGCAGGTCGCTGAGCATCATACTGATGTCTTCGGTTTTATCGCCTACATAAGTGACCTGCACGGCATTGGGCCAGATGCTGGTTTGTCGCGCGGTCTCGATTATCGTTTTGACCTGCTCGACGGTTTCGATAATGTTTTCACCCGGTCTTTTTTTCACTTCCAGCGCCACCGAGGGGCGACCATTTAAGCGGGCAAAGCTGGTTGGATCTTTATAAGTTCGACGCACGGTTGCCACATCCTGAAAGCGTATAACCTGGTCGTCCTGTACTTTAACCGGTTGTTCCATAACGTCTTTAACGCTTTCAAACACGGATGGCACTTTTACCGGGAAGCTGCCTTTCCCAGTGTCCATGGTACCGGCTGGTACTAACTGATTGTTACGGCTTAGTAATGTATAAATGTCGTTTGGATCGAGGCTGTAACTTTCCATGCTAAGCGGATCAACCAGGATCTCGACCATGTCTTCACGATCGCCGCCAACATCCACCTCAAGCACTTCCTTAACCGCTTCGAGTAAATCTTTTAGCTCGCGGGCCGTGCTCAGCAGTGCCCGCTCAGACACATCGCCTGACAGGATCACGGTTACTACAGGCTCCTGATCGGCCATGGTAATCTCATTGATTGTAGGCTCTTCGGTTTCATCAGGTAACTTGGCTTTGGCGACGGTCACTTTATCGCGAACGTCAGCAAGCGCCACAGCAGAATCAAAACCAGCGATAAATTCTAATACAATGCTGGCATGCCCCTCACTGGCCGTCGCCGTCATTTCTTTTACCCCATCGATAGAACGCAGCTCGCGCTCCATAGGGCGCACCAGCATACGCTCTGCATCTTCCGGCGAAATACCATCGTGAACAATCGAGACATAGATAAACGGTATGGGGATATCCGGGTTAGACTCTTTAGGAATGTCAATATAAGTGACCGTGCCGGAAATAATCAGCAACAAGAAAATCATCAGTACTGTGCGGCTTCTGCCTAATGCGGCGCTGATAATATTTTGCATATCAGTTATTCACCACCTCGACGCTATCACCATCGCGCACAAAGCCCTGGCCCCGGATAATCACCTCAGCCTGTTCGCCAAGCCCGGCAAGCCATACGCCATCGGCCTCACTCTTCACCATATCAATGCCGACAAAGCGCACCCGATTGTTTTCAACTACCTTAACGCCCAGGTTGCCGTCCTCGTCAAGCGCCATCACAGACGGGGTAATTTTTATTGCACTGACCTGTTTGAGCGTTACAAATATTTCACCACTTAAGCCTGCCAGTAAGGTATTGTCGGGGTTACCCACTGCCACTTCAATGGTAAAGGTATTGGTGCCCTCGTTAGACACATTAGAAATATAACGAATGTGACCTGTTACCTGCTCGCCACTAATTAACCGGGCACTGGCCTGCTGCCCCAGGGTCACACTGGCGATGTCAGACTCCGTAACATGGGCGGTAAACACCAGGGGCTGTAAGTCAACAATGGTGGCAATTTCATCACCCTCACGCAAATAATCCCCCACTTCGACTACCCGGTCATTGAGCACACCGTCAAAGGGCGCCACTGCCACACTGTTCTTTAGCGCCAGTTCAAGCTGAGACACCTGTGCCCTGGCTGATTCTAAATTTGCCTGGGCTTCTGCCAGCGCTGTTTGTGCCTGATATCCTTGCTTTTTAAGCGCTTCAATACCGTTAAATTCCGTTTCCCTCTGGCCAAGCAGTGCTTTGGCAAATGCCAGTTGTTCATAGCGGTCCTGCGGATCCAACTTAACCAGAACATCTCCTTTGCTAACGGCACTACCGCGTTCAGCCAGCACTTCGATAACCCGACCGTTAACTTCAGCGCGCACTGTTGCAATGCGATCTGGTTCGGTACGACCATAAAGCGTAACATCGCGATTCACCCGCTCTGCGTGCATGATAGTGGTTTGAACTTTTGAAATGGGATGTGTGTTAGTTTTCTCGTTTACGATCGTTTCATCGCTTGGTGCAGACAGATAGCCAGACGCTATCCAAATTACTAAACACAGCGTAATGATCAAAGCAATCCAGACCGGTTGCTTATGCAGGCGCTCCCCCAGCTTTTTCATCCAAATAATCCATTAAAAGCATATAAGATTAAAGGGCTAAGTGTACGATAGTTTAACCGGTCGGAGTATATGGTTATTGTAAAAAAAGATATCTAAGCGCAGAAAAGCCAGTACCAACCAAACCAACAATGGGGTCAGAGCAACAACAATGGGGTCAGAGCAACAACAATGGGGTCAGAGTACATTATCAAATTAAGGAGAAGGAAAATCACATACAGGAACAACAATGATGCCTAAAGTAATCAAGTACTCTGACCCCATTATTGAAAGTGGCGGAGCGGACGGGACTCGAACCCGCGACCCCCGGCGTGACAGGCCGGTATTCTAACCAACTGAACTACCGCTCCACAATCTCAATGTTATCAGTGAGTTAAAAAGGTTGCTGTAACCCTGTGCCCTCACTGCGGCGCAGATAATACGTATTCCCCAATGTGGAGTCAATGCTTTTTATTAATAAAATTGTCATCTGCAGTTTGTTTGCCTGTTAAATAAACACAATGTCGAAATAAAATCCAAGATGGNNNATTTTACGCCAAGACTAAGACCTACAGGCCTAGCTTTCATCCTGTTTTTTCTTTTTAAACATCGCAAACAATTTCTTTATCCCTTTGGGGCTGTCATCTAGGGTCAAATTAGACTCATCAGCAGCATTATCTTTGGCTTTTTTCTTAAGCTCTGCTTTTGATGGCTCTGCTTTTGATGGCTTAACTTTTGAAGGTACAGCCTTTCCACTACTTCCCTTTTTNCGTTTTAAGATAATAATAACAGCGACAATAAGGCCAATGAGAATGATTGAACCGTTAATNGCNATGATCAGAAGCGTCAGTGTGGCAGAATCCATATCGCCCTCAGACGACTGTTCTGCGTTATCAAGNGGCNTTTCAGTGTTGCTGGTAACCAATGGGGCGCTTCCATCTACNATAGGGTCTTCGCCGTACACGAGAGGGTCTTCTACTTCAGGCTCTGCAGGGCCCTGACCTAANAANGTGTATTCTGGTACATCNAGAATAAAGTCTCGGCCATCNGTAGTGGTGCCATAAGCCGTAAGNTTTANGCGAAATACGCCTTTTTCATAGGCAACAATCTGGTATTCCCTTGCGTCTGGTCCGCCTTCGGTNAGGGAAAANTTTTGNGTATCCCCATTGGGAAAGCGCACCTTTCCATCTACNAACAAGGANTCNATTTGCACGAGCTCTCGGTCTACATCAATAAGCAGGTTATGGTAGCCGGAATCGTTTTCATTCATTACCACCGAAATGTCTACNGGNTTTTCATGCAGTACGATTGGNGAGCCCTCTTGCTCGCGAGTCATCATTGGCGTTGCGACAGAAAAAACNGGNTTCCACTCTCCNGACGCTATTTTTAAATTGAACTGGCCGGTGAAAATACCNTCTCCAGGCCGCTCATCCATACCNAGGCCATCGTCTTCAAACGTNGCAACTAACTCGTCTACTGCGCCAAAGTTGTTGTAGTTTGCATTATTGGTGCTTATAAATTCTATTTCCACATCCACAACGTTTCGAAATTCGTTGTTTTTTATTTCTTCTCCACCATTTGTGAGATAGGCCGTAGACTTTAAAATCTCGCCAGAAAAAAGGATGTTTGGAAGTGGGTCGGCGGTTAGCTCTATATCAGAAACAACCATTATTCGGCTTTCTGGNAGCACTTGCCCTACTGCTTGCCACGGGCCGGGGACAGGNTTTTTAATNGTGATCATGTCGAAGGAATCGGAATCGAACCACTCAACTTTTTCTTCGTCTACCCTNCCTTGAAATAACTTAGAGCCATCGGGNCGAACNANNACAACNGGTGCAGAACCGTATTTGCGAAAGAACACCATGGTGATNTCTTCAACNTTGTAGTCCACACGAAAACGATTCTTCAGCAATTCTATGGAATTGGTGTAATCATCTCCAAGCTCAGAGATAACAGAGGTGTCTACCGACTGCTTTGNNTCNTCCTCTGNCGTTACCGCNCCATCAGCAGTTTGTAGTGCAAGATCTTGCTGCTCCCGCAACGATTGTGAAGACGCGTTTGTACACCANGTGCCCAAAAGGACAATTACGCAATAAATCCACACTCTCACGTTGCTATGCTCCTGCATTTCGTTATGTCGGTTATCTACAGCTGGCTCGTTTTGATCACTCTGGTCGCCATATACAGTTACCACCCGCTTCCTGGACAATATTCAGTCGCGCTTCATGCTGTTCTAATTCATCGGCGCTGGCCTTGATAACCTTTAATTTATTTGCCGAACGCTCAATACGACGAAGTGCTGTAGCATCGGCATCACTGGTGCCGCTAGACGCCAATTTCAATTTGGTCTGCCCACCTGTCATCAATAAATAAACATCGGCAAGAATTTCGGCATCGAGCAATGCACCGTGCAGCGTTCGATGACTGTTGTCTATACCGTAGCGCTTACACAAGGCATCAAGATTATTTTTCTGCCCAGGGTGCATTTTTCTGGCAAGAGTGAGCGTATCCAGTACATCGCAGATTTTACTGGTAACCACACCTTTGGTTCGCGCTTCCATTTTGAATTCATGATCCATGAATCCAACGTCAAAGGGCGCGTTGTGAATTACCAACTGTGCACCTTTGATAAAATTCACGAAATCATTTGCCACAGATGAAAACACCGGTTTATCTGCGAGAAATTCATTGGTAATACCATGTACTTCTATCGCTTCTTGCTCTATGTGACGACCGGGGTTGATGTAAGCGTGGAAGTGATTACCAGTTAAACGACGGTTTACTACTTCAACACAGCCAATTTCAATGATTCTATGGCCTTCTTTTGGGTCAATACCCGTCGTCTCAGTATCTAAAACAATTTGGCGCATACATCCTCTGCTATTAATGTGTTTCTATTTTTTGATAGTATATCAAGGCCTTCGCTACAGACTAAGGGAAATAGTTAAAATAAATGTATCAGAGCATTATATAAGAGCTGACAAAAGCTGAACTAAAGCTGATAGGCGCTTAACATAAAAAAGACACTTCTTGCCAAATGCTGCGTTTAGCAATGCCGCGATGAGCGAGTGCGTGATTAAAAAGCTGCAGTTACAAAGCGTGCGGTGAAAAACATATGGGAAAAGAAGACATGACACAGAAAACCATAGATATTTTTACCGATGGCTCCTGTCTAGGTAATCCAGGACCGGGAGGGTATGGCGCCGTACTTATCTATAAAGGTCATAGGAAAGAATTAAGCGATGGCTTTGCGCACACCACCAACAATAGAATGGAGCTCCTGGCTCCCATTGAAGCGCTCAATTCTTTAACAGAAACCTGTAGAGTAGAACTCACCACCGATAGCCAATATGTTAAAAATGGGATTAATCAGTGGATCCATAACTGGCGCAAAAACGGCTGGAAAACATCAGATAAAAAGCCTGTGAAAAATGCAGATTTATGGAAGCGACTAGACGAAGCTGTGAAAAAGCATTCCGTTAACTGGCATTGGGTGAAGGGGCATTCAGGTCACCCAGAAAATGAACGATGCGACGTATTAGCAAGAACTGCGGCTGAATCTAAGCCAACGAAACCAGACGATGGTTTCGTTGCCAAATAGATAGCTTTAGGTTCAATTTACCAAGACACCACTATCTTGCCCTTTGTATCATTACTTTCTAAACGAGCATGGGGCTTGCTTATGTCTTTAATGTTGTAATGGGTGTCTAGATTCACCACCAGCTCACCGGTTTCAAACGCTGGCAAACAAACTGTGGCAAAGTCACTAATAAGATTTGCTTTGTACGCATCACTGCGATTGCGAAGGGTTGTTCCCGTGATAGTGGCACGTTTACCGAGTAATAGTGCCATATCTAAATTATCAGCGTAGCGCCCGGCTAACATGGCGAGGTTAACGATAATACCATCTTGTTTTATCACGCTGAGATTTTTATTGAGATAGTCTCCCCCAACCATATCAAGCACCATATCAATGCCTTCAGGCCATTCCCGTTTAATTTCATCGGCAAATGAGTGTGTTTTATAGTTTATCAGTAGCTCTGCCCCATTCTCTTGGCACAAATTCAACTTTTCCTGAGCTGACGCCGTCACTGCACTGTGTACTCCCCAATAACGACATAGCTGTGTAGCGGCCAGACCCACTCCGCTCGCGCCTCCATGGATAAGGGCATGCTGAGCGGGCTTCACATGAGCTATGGTTCGCAAACATTGAAAAGCGGTTAAAAAGACCTCGGCAAGCCCCGCTGCCTCAACAAAAGGCATGCCTTGTGGAATAGTCATTAAATGGGAAGGGTTAACGATAGCTTCTGTTGCGTATCCACCACCGGCGACGAGCCCAAACACGCGATCACCCTCTTTTACATTGGTGATGCCTGATGCCACTTCCGTTACGGTACCTGCAACTTCTAATCCGAGTATTGGGCTTTCTCCCTGTGGAGCCGGATAGTGTCCCTGACGTTGTAATGTATCAGCGCGATTAACGCCAAAAGCGTTCACCGCCACTTTTACCATTCCATCGGGCAGCTCATAGGACTCTCTTTCTTTAACAACGAGTTTTGAGGGCGAACATCCTTTTTCAAAGTCTACGTAATACATTTTGCTCTCCTGTCGATAACCGCATTTGCGGATGTGACTTGTTTACGGGACTGCCAAGGTTAAAGTTTAGTTAGCGCTTGACCTGCTGACTTTGTCATCTCAATTTGTTTTTCACAACAGATACCGACACAAGGTAAGCAAAATTTCGGTATAATATTATTATTGCGTGCGTGATTGCGTGCGTGGCCGCTGCGAAGTTATTCGCGGGAGCATCCACGTGGATTTCCACGTAATTTTATCCACTTTAAACCTTTTTATATCTACTTTATTGAGTAAGAGAGCCTTCATGTCAGCACAAGTCATCCTTCAGCCTAATCGAGATAAATCGTTGCGTCGGCGCCACCCGTGGATTTTTGAAAGCGCGGTAGCTGAAGTAAAAGGCCGAGCAAAGCTTGGCGATACGGTGGATGTTTTCGACTCTGAAGGTGAATGGTTAGGACGCGGGGCTTATTCTCCAGAATCAAAAATTCGAATTCGTATGTGGACATTTAAAAAAGATGAAAGCATCGACAACGGCTTTTTTATGCGCAAATTAGAAACTGCTTTAGCCCTTCGTAAACGTTTGTTCAATTCCGCAACAACTAACGCATTTAGATGGATAGCGTCAGAGAGTGATGGCCTGCCTGGCATTACTATCGACTTATACGACAACGTGGCCGTGGTTCAACTGCTCAGTGCTGGTGGAGAAAAACACAGAAGCAAAATAGTGTGGGCAATTACTAAACTACTTCCCGATGTGCATATCTATGAGCGCAGCGATGTAGATGTGCGCAAAAAAGAAGGGCTAGAGCCAGTGATGGGCGTATTGCACGGCACACCACCTAGCCAAGTTACCGTTTTAGAAAACGGCCTCAAGATTGTCGTTGATATTGAAACTGGCCACAAAACAGGGTTCTACCTCGACCAAAGAGACAGTCGCGCTGCCGCCGGCAATTATGCAAAAGACGCCGACGTATTAAACTGCTTTAGTTATACCGGCACCTTTTCATGTTACGCGCTAAAAGGCGGTGCAAAATCAGTTACCAACGTCGATGTGTCTCAACCCGCTTTAGACTTGGCGAAACACCACGTTGCCATTAACGAACTTGACGAAGATAAAGCGCAATACATCAATAAAGACGTTTTTAAAGCATTACGAGAGTATCAAAGTGAAGGAAAGCAGTTTGATATGGTTATTCTCGACCCACCAAAATTTGTCGATAACAAGGCCACCCTCAATCGCGCAGCCCGCGGCTACAAAGACATAAATATGTACGGCATTCATGCGGTGAGATCAGGGGGATTTCTACTGACGTTTAGTTGCTCTGGCCTGATGCCTGCAGATCTATTTCAAAAAATTGTTGCCGATGCCGCCCTTGATGCAGGTCGTACCATAAAAATTATTGCTAGGCTTAATCAAGCCTCTGACCACCCTATCATTGGCAGCTACCCTGAAGGGTACTATTTGAAAGGTCTGGTTTGTGAAGTCACTGACGACTAACGTATAACACGTTATGGCGTTTGACAAGCAGTTGTGTGAGGCGAGTGTTGGCATAACATAAGGTTATGTTTTACCTCACGTTATGTTTGCCGCCGTGTTTTACCTTAAAGTGCCACCTGAGACAAACCACTGTCACTCTCAGGTTTTTCCTCTAGCTTTTTCCACACCATTTCGTGAAAGTAAAAAGCCACCGTATTCACTGCTGGCTCAACGAGTGCCACCAGACCACCCACAACCATACTACCCGTTAGTAAATAGGCAACAGTAAATGCTACCGCAAAGTGCATAATGGCAAATGTTATTGTCTTTTTCACAATTGGCTCCTCAAATTCGCTCTAATTGGTTTCACTTAATTCGTGATGATTTATCGTAATGAGAATTATTATCAATTGCAAGCAAGATTACTAACTCTTTTTGTAAAACAAAGTAATCGCTTTTTTTAATCAAGGCACAAAAAAACGGCGTAAGACCAAAATGACCTACGCCGTTTTTAACAATCAAATAATAGCGCACAACTGTTGTGTTGCAGCTGTACGTACAAGCATCGCCTATACGCCTTTTGCTGTGCGGTGCTTTATTTGCGCTAACTAATTTGTGAAACCTAAGTCGTGCTATTTCATTTGAGTAATTTCAACACCGATAATGCAACTTGCATCGGTTTCCGGTTCACATCGCACCACATTAGCAAGGGCTGCTAGTGATGGTATTTGGGAGCTAGAGGACTCAATGGCAACACTAATCTGCGTTCCCACCTCAATGGCTGGTTCATCAACTTCTAAAGACATGCCCGTTGCGCTTATATCCCTACACATTGCCTGCATCGTACGGCTAGACTCATCGTCGGTAACCTGTAATTGACACGGCGAGTTAACCATCATCCTGAAAAAATTACGCTTGTCGTCGTATCCTAGCATGCCTACTTCCTCTGATTTCTAGCTCACGCTTACTACCCTCTTTCTGTTATAGATTGAGGATAAACACTTGTCAAACTAAGTGATTAAATTACGTACAATTATGTGTACATACAGTGTCTAATAGCAAGAATTAAAAATCGTCTAAGAACAAGGTAATACGTTTTGCCGATATGGGGTAAGCGGTACCAAGCTGTTGTGCAAACAAAGATACTCTTAATTCTTCAATCATCCACCGCGCGTCATCAAGGGCCTCTGGTACCTTTCCCTTCGGGTATTTACTGCGAGCCTTTTCCCATTCTTTGATACTCTTTTCAATGGTCAGTTGATGCATTCTGTCTTTGTTAGGGTCGATGGGCAGTTTTTCCAACCTACGTGAGAGACCTTTTATATATCTGTTCCAATCCTCTAACCTTCCCTCACCAATTTGCGAGGCAAACCCAGGATAGACCAACGACGCTAAGTGAGCCTTGCAATCGCCTAATGCGTTAATCATTGTCAGTGGCACATTACCCTTCATTTGCTTTTGACATTGATGTGCAAGCGTAAGCCCCTGCTCTACTTGCTTAGCAATATCGAGCACTCTGTCATTAATGTCAGCCCTGACTTTATCAACACAGGCTTCAAAGTCTGTCTTTTTTCTAATATCAGTATTACGCGCTTTGCAAAAGTCAGACACTAAGGCATCGATACCCGCAAAAATACAGTCATCAATGAGCGCTTTAACATGACCAAAGGGGTTAAAGTAAAGACCCAGCTTTGCTTTATTCGGCAGCTTGTTTTGTAAGTAATTCAGTGGAGAAGGCATGGCGTTTTTAATTAAAACATTCACGCCTTGTCGATGTTCAAGTTCGGCCTTATCGGCTTCATCAACAAGGGCAATATCTACTTTGTCCCCCCGTCTTACCAGCGCTGGGAATGCCTGTACTTCAAAGCCCCCCACCTTTTGCACAAAGGTTTCAGGAATGCTTTCAAAATCCCACTGCTCAATATCGTTTCGTTCTAAATCAGGGGTAGCCGCTTTCTCGAACGTCTTTTGCACTTGTCCTGCACACTGCCGTTTCAGGGCGTGCAAATCATCACCAACCGCAATATTTTCATTGTTATCGTTGGTCACAGCAAAATGCATCTTTAAGTGTTTGTCTAGTTGCTCGAAGTTCCAATCTTCTGGCTCAATCACAACACCTGTCATTTTGCGCAATTTATCAGCCACTGCATTTACCATCACTACAGGGCGATTGTTTTTGTCTGTTTCACTGATATCGGCAAGGCAAGCATCTGCAAAATTAGGCGCAGGAACAAAGTTTCTACGCAAACGTTTGGGCAAGGTTTTTATCATTCCCACAATAAGCTCGTGCCTTAGCCCCGGTACTAACCAGTCAAAACCAACATCATCAACTTGGTTAAGTACGGGCAGCGGAATAAGAACAGTGACACCATCGTCTTCAGCGTTCGGTTCAAAGTTATAACGAAGGGGCAGCGTGACGTTACCTTGTCGCCAAATATCAGGAAACGCATTGGCAACAGACTGCCCAGGCTGCTGACGATAAACATCGTCTTCCGTAAAGGTTAGGTTTTCATTACTACCGTGCTGCTTAAACCACTTTTTAAAGGCTGCGTCGTTATTTGCCTCAACAGGAACACGCTGAGCATAAAAGCGTGCAAGCTCTTCATCGTCGACCAGCAAATCTCGGCGTCGAGTTTTTTGCTCAAATTCGTCTGCCTGCTCAAGCAATACTTGGTTTTCCTGCAGGAATTGATAATTGATTTTCGTATTGCCCGCCACCAGCGCTTCGCGAATGAATAGCTCGTGACAAATAGCGGGGTCAATAAGGCTGTACACTTTCGCTCGCTTCATCACAATTGGCAGCCCAAAAAGTGTTACCTTTTCAAAGGCAATAACAGCGCCTCTCTTTTTGGACCAGTGAGGCTCTGAATAGCTACTTTGCGTCACGTGCGTGGCAAGGGGCTCTATCCAAGACGGCTCGATTTTGGCAACCATACGGCCAAACAGCTTTGATGTTTCTACTAGCTCTGCCGCCATTATCCATTTAGGCTGTGCTTTCGACAAACCCGAGCCCGGAAAGATCATAAACTTGGTATTTCGAGAACCTAAATACTCTCGGTCTTTATCCTTAAAGCCCAAATGAGATAGAAGACCACTGGCAATCGCTTGGTGAATAGCCTGGTAGTCGGCCTCTTGACTGCTGATCCCAAATCCTAATTCGGCAATAGATTTTTTCAATTGGCTGACAATATCCTGCCACTCTCTCATACGCAGGTAGTTGATAAACCGCGTTTTACACCATTTCCTAAGCTGGTTTTGGGTAAGGTTATTTTGCTGCTCTTTAAAACCTAACCACAGGTTAAGAAGGCTGATAAAATCTGAGTCTTTATCTGCAAACTCACTGTGACTCTCATCTGCTTGTTGACGCTTTTCTTGAGGCCGCTCTCGTGGGTCTTGTATAGAGAGGCCTGCAGCGATAACCATAACTTCGCTAAGCGCGTTGGTACTGTCTGCTTCAATAACCATTCGCGCATAGCGAGGGTCGATAGGGAGCCGCGCAATACTTCTTCCCATTTTCGTCAGCTGCGTCTTGTTTTTGTGTTTTGCAATTGCTTGAATTTCTTCTAGCAGCCTAAAGCCGTCATTGATATTGCGATTATCTGGGGGCTGTACAAAGGGAAAAGCAGCAATATCACCTAAACCTAAGGCCAGCATTTGCAAAATGACTGACGCTAAGTTGGTTCGCAATATTTCTGGGTCCGTAAACTCAGGGCGGCCCAAATAGTCGTCTTCACTGTAAAGCCTAATACAGATACCGTCAGATACACGACCGCAGCGCCCTGCCCGTTGATTCGCCGATGCTTGAGAAATTGGCTCTATGGGTAATCGCTGCACTTTACTGCGGGCGCTATAGCGAGAAATACGTGCAAAGCCAGGGTCAATAACATATTTAATGCCGGGCACTGTGAGAGAGGTTTCCGCTACATTGGTAGCGAGTACAATGCGCCTACCGCTGTGAGACTGAAATATTCGATTTTGCTCTGAAGCCGATAAGCGAGCATAAAGGGGAACCACTTCGGTGTTGCGGTAATGTTGTTTACTCAGGGCATCTTGAGTGTCGCGTATTTCCCGCTCACCGCTGAGAAACACCAATATATCCCCTGGCGCTTCGCCCATAAGCTCATCGACAGCGTGGATAATTGCATCAGTTTGCTCCACTTCGTTGTCAGCATCTTCATTGGAGCGATAGCGAACCTCTACAGGATACGTTCTGCCGCTTACCTCGATAATGGGCGCATTATTAAAGTGCTCAGAGAAGCGCTCAGGATCGATGGTTGCAGAGGTAATGATTAGCTTTAGATCTGGGCGCTTATCTAGCAGCTGACGTAAATACCCCAGTAGAAAGTCAATATTAAGGCTTCGCTCATGGGCTTCATCAATAATAATGGTGTCATACTGATTTAAGAATCTGTCTTGCTGCATTTCAGCTAGCAGCATGCCGTCGGTCATCAGCTTTACATAGCTGCGTTCGCTGACTTGGTCGCTGAAGCGAATTTTAAACCCTACTTTCTCCCCAAGAGGCGTGTTCAATTCCTCAGCGATACGCGTGGCTACGCTTCGCGCGGCAAGTCGTCTTGGCTGCGTGTGTGCAATCATTCCGTCTACACCGCGGCCTAACTCCAAACAAATTTTTGGCAGCTGTGTGGTCTTTCCTGAGCCCGTTTCACCTGCAACGATAACAACTTGGTTATTCGCAATGGCCTCTTTTATATCCCCTCTTTTATCGCTGACGGGCAGCGGTGGATAGTCGACCTCGGGTAAATTGGCTTTTCGCTGGGCTTTTTTCTCAGCAGAGCGTGCAATGTCATTCTCTAATTTTTCAAATTGCTGCAGCAGTTTTTCATCATTGCGTTCATTGCCTTTTGGAACGACGTTACCGTCAGATGCAGACTTGGTTTCAGGAGCGGCTTTACCGTCAGATACAGTATTGGCTTTAGAAGAGGCCTTGGTTTCAGATGCTTTGGTGTCAGAAGCCTTGAGGGCTTGAACGAGCTGAGTAATACGTCGCTTCAATCGAAATTTATCAGCGGTAAGGCAAGCGTCAAGTTTTTGATAAAGCGGTTTTATTGCAATGGGTGAAGACAAAGTAACATCCTACGGAAAATGACTTTAAAGCGTAAAATTTGAATATTGGCAACTAGTACGAGAATTCAGGGCGTCTGGGTTAACTCATCGCCCTGTGGTTCACTGAATCGAGGGAAACCAAAGCTAATTGCCGTTATCCCGAAAACGAAAATCAGCATGGGATACCAACAATAAGGGGTAATGGCTAAAGGAGAAATCCCCACTACTGCCGCAGCGCTAAGAAGCTGGGCGCCATAGGGCACGAGCCCCTGAAAGCTGCATGAAAATATATCCAGTAACGACGCGGTTCGGCGAGGATCAACCCCATACTTTTCGTTCAAATCTTTAGCGATAGGCCCTGCGGTTACAATAGCAATGGTATTATTCGCAGTGGTTATATCTAAAAAGCTGACCAAACCAGCAATACTAAACTCTGCACCTCTTTTGGTGGTGACCCGTCGTGTTAGCCTTTGAATTAGCCACGTAATACCACCATTAGCATGCATTAACGCCACAATGCCGCCAATAGTGATAGCAATCATCGCTAAGTCCTGCATCCACCCCATCCCTTTTTGAATGCTTTGCATCATCGACAGTACACTAAAACTATCTTGGGCAAGACCTACTATGCATGCACTGGCAATACCAATAGCCAGAACGCTGATAACGTTAAAACCACTAAGCGCAAAACCTATAATGCACAGGTACGGTAAAATTCGCCAAAAATCATAGCTTTCTGCCTGCACAATTCCCGATGTATCCACATCAACAAATAAAAGCAAAATCATGGTCACGATGCACGCAGGCAGAGCCACCATAAGGTTTGCGCGAAACTTATCTTTTAGCTGCACTCCTTGGGTTCTGGTTGCCGCAATAGTGGTATCTGACACAAACGAGAGGTTATCACCAAACATAGCTCCGCCAACAACAATTCCCAGTGCCATTTCAATAGGAAGCCCGAGATTAGTAGCAAGGCCCGCGCCTATAGGTGATAGCGCGGTTATCGTTCCCATCGAGGTGCCCATTGCAAAAGAAATAAAGCAACAAATTAGGAATAAGCCCGGCAAAATGAGTGACGACGGGACAAACTGCAGCGCCATGTTAACTGTTGCATCACGGGCACCAATATCAATCGTAACGGCATAGAATGCCCCCGCAAGGAGGAAGATGAGCACCAGCAAGATGATGTTCTTATCACCACCGCCTTTACAGAAAGTTTGGACTTTTTCAGAAAAGCTCACTTTTTCGTTCTTGGGGTTAAGACAAAGGCCGTATCCAGCGCTGATAAAAAACGCAACTAAAATAGGCATTGAAGTGATGTCATTGGTCATCACACCCGTCACAACAACAAGAACAACAAAAAGAAGAATGGGCGTTAGCCCCATTGGATTTGGCGCGACAGAATTAGTTGGATGCACAGGAACTCGTTTGTGTTTCGTCAAATTTCATTAGGTGGAGAGGATAAAAGGTTTTGATTATATTGCAAAAGAAAATTAAAAACCTAATGGGCTTTCAATTTATCACGCACGTGTTTTGAGTATTAAAAAGTGACACGTCCAAATGAGGGTAGAAATACAAAGCGTAATGTATACGCTGCTTTGAATTTTCACCACGCCCAATGCATTTAAGGGGGCGCAATGAAAAAGAGGGAAATAGACAGATTGCAGTCTTACTTGGCGTGTTGACCTTGTCCCTTTTAGATAACTTCGCAACTATCGGTAAAAAGAGACAAAGCCAATGCATTTGATTAAACCGCGTGTCGATAGCCATCATTTAATTGCACATCAATGGCTTTTAACACCGACGTTCTATTAATGCATCCCAACAATATGCCGTCATCATCTACCACCGGGTAGACTTTGGGTTTTTGTTTCAAAAATAATTCCCCTAACTCAATCACTGACATATAGGGTTTTACGGAGAGTACCGGTGTTTTCATAATATCGCCCACCCGACATATCTGCTCTCGGTAATAGCTAGACGCAATCATTGTAGCAATGCAATCTTGCTCGGATAAAAACCCGATGACTCTACCTTTTATATCGAGCACCGGACCTCCGCTTTGTTGGGTGGATAATAGTGCTTCTACAGCCTGCGCAACTGGCATCTCAGCGTTCAACTTTACTGGATGCGTATTCATATAATCACTGACTTGCAACGATTCCATTTTTGTTCTCCAGCCGACGCGCCTATTAGCAATTAAATCGTAAAAGAATAAGCGATGCGACATTTTCATTATTATAAAAATCCGTGAAAGCGACATTCCCTCACTGTTTTAGCGTAGACCGAGAAATTAGCTCAGGCCAGTTGATTTAACAAAATTTTTACAGTGATGATATGCAACCGTTAAAAATACGGATAAACACGATGCTTCTCACCGACGTTTGATGCTTTTTACAAACAAAATAATGCCACTGATAAAAGGTTAAAATGTAGCAGGGCAGAAATTTGGCGCTGGCCGTATCCCAGTGTAAACTGGAGCGCAAATTTAAGGGAACATCTCGGTGGTTATGCAAACACCTACTTTTTTATGGCACGACTTTGAAACCTTTGGCACTAACACCCATAAGGACTTACCCTGCCAATTTGCAGCGGTGCGCACGGACGAAAACTTAAACATTGTGGGAAAGCCCATTAATATAATGAGCGCCATAGCCAATGACTATCTTCCCCACCCTGAGGCCTGCTTAGTAACAGGAATTACACCGCAGCAAACATTACGTGATGGTTCTAATGAAGCTGATTTTGCTGCAAAAATTTATCAGGAAATGTCCACGCCCAACACATGTAGCGTTGGATATAACAGTATTCGTTTTGATGACGAAGTTGCCCGCTTTTTGTTCTATCGCAATTTTTACGATCCGTATTCTAGAGAATGGAGAAACGGCAATAGCCGCTGGGACATCATCGACCTGGCCCGGGCGTGTTATGCACTTCGCCCTGAAGGTATTGTGTGGCCTGAACGGGATGACGGCTCGCCAAGCTTTAAACTAGAACTACTCACCAAAGCCAATGGCCTTGAGCACGGTAACGCCCACGACGCATTAAGTGATGTGTACGCTACCATTGCCCTTGCAAAGCTTATAAAAGAAAAGCAGCCAAGATTGTTCGACTACGCCTTTTCTCTTCGCAGTAAACAGGCGGTAATGCAGCAAATCGATCTCTCAAAGCCCTCGGTATTGCTCCACATTTCTTCCAAGCTACCCGCTTCACAAGGCTGCTGTACATGGATAATGCCTATTGCCAAGCATCCCAAAAACGGTAATGGATTCATTACCGTCGATTTATCTCATGATGTTGATAGCTTATTGAACGATACACCCCAAGAGATAAAACAAAAACTTTATGCCCCAGCGGAGCAATTTGCTAGCAAGCAAGAACGACCCGGCATTAAGGTTATCCATGCAAATCGTTCACCGTTTATTACCACTGCGAAAGCCATGTCTGAAGATAATGCAGTGCGTTTAGGCCTTGATCGCGACCGCTGTCTAGATAACTACAGAAAAATTGCGGCAAACCCCGAGATAGCCCAAAAGCTAGTGGCACTTTATGACATTGAGGATAAGCATGGTGAACAGGATATCGACCATGCGCTGTATAGTGGTGGCTTTTTAAGCGAGGAAGACAGGCGCTGGTGTGAGCAAGTTATTGAGTCTCGCCCGGAAAACTTGATAGCCATTGCTGACAATACCCAACATCAGGGTTTACGGGCACTACTTTTCAGATATCGCGCTAGAAACTTTCCCAATACGCTTACTGCGGATGAGATGACACGATGGCAGCGTCATCGCCACGCCCGATTAACCGATGCTTCGTCTAGTGGTTCTATCACCTTAGATACCTATTTGGTTAAACTCGAACAGCTTGCCCACGAGTATAGTGATAACCCAGACAAGCAGGCAATCTTGCGTGCGTTGTATCAATACGCTGAAAACCTTTGACGCAAAGCCAGTATCAGAATAAATTGTTGGGTATAAGGAAATAGTGGTCGGTTGTCGCAATACGTACGTTTTGTACTAACGATACGTCAGACAGTGACAATAGTTATAGAAAGTACCATTAAGTAACAATACGAGCGGCCGATAACACATCACGGTGTGCTCAGAGGATTATGTTGTCATGAATGGCGTTACAATTAGTTTCGATAAGTCTAGAACGTATATAAATATTCAGCTCGACCCTTCTTTATTTGATGCCGATATTGATATCAGTAGCATTCGCGCTGAGCTTGAACGCGGCGAAACATCTGGTCTGTACGTTTCAGAAAAATCACTAAAGTCTGCATGTGATACTGCTAACCATTATTTTAAAACTGGCGATAATACGATAGTAAGAGAGCGTATTGGCGAGCGAAAAAATGCCGAAGTTGAGTTTCGTATTCCCGAAGACAATATGTCGGCAAATTTAGTATTAACGGCACCTTATGGCGGCAAAATTCCCTCAATGGGCGCAATAATGTCTCTTGCAAGGAAAAGTAAGATTGTTAAGGGCATTAGCACTAAACGCATCAAGACGTTGCTGATACAGGCGAAACAAGCCACAAGCGGCGAAATCCTTGAGGACACCATAGCAAAGGGCCTTCCCCCAAGAAATGGTAAAAATTCTAAATTTATCCCTCTCGTTCCTAACGCATTAGAACGAATTTTAAAACCGCAAACCCAGGTGGGTGAGCGAGTTGATATGCGTAATTTGGGCGAGGTAATTTGCGTTAAAGTAGACACACCAGTTCTCAAACGCACGGCACCTACAAAGGGCCGCACTGGATTTGACATCAAAGGCAACAAGCTTCCATCCGTGCCAGGCGAATGGCTTGATTTCAAAATGGGAAGCGGTACCGTCGTATCAGACAGCGATTCAAATCTGCTTGTATCAAACATATCTGGTATGCCGAAATACCGCGATCAAATAATGAATATAGACGACACCTTTATTTGCACAGGCGTAAACGTGGGCTCTGGGCATGTCAATTATGAAGGTGCTGTACTGGTCAACGGTGATGTTACCGAAAAAATGCAAATTAAAGCGTCTGGCGATGTCACCATCAATGGTTTTGTAGAATCGGCTCTTATTGAATCAGGCGGCGATATAATTATTACTGAAGGCGCCATGGGCAAGGTTAACGATAACGATGGTGAATACCATTGTAAATTAATTGCTGCAGGCAGCATTCACGTTCAGCACGGACAAGGTGTTGAGGTGCAGTGCAAAGGCGATGTCACTGTTGGCAGACAACTAGCTTACAGCAGGTTGCGTTGTGGCGGCGCGGTTATCGTTGGTCAGTTAGACAACCCCATGGGGAATTTATTTGCCTGCGACATCATCAGCCAAGGGCGTGTTGAAGCAGGCACACTAGGCGCGGTATCTGGCAGTACGTTAAAAATAGATTTTAGCCCGGGCTTTAATTTATTATTGGAACGAAAAGACGGCTTAGATGAACTCCTTAAGCAAATTCGCGAAAATAACTCAAAGCACAAAGAAAAAATCGATTTACTGAAAAGTAAAAAGGTCCCTAAAGAGCTCAAACAAAAAATGACTGATGCTCTTGAGCTATTTAACAACGAAACTGCGTTACTTGAATGGATTGAAGGAAAAGCCTCTGAAGTGAAAGGCGCCAAAGAATCCTATCAGTCTGACGTTAAGTTGATAGCGAATAAGCGACTTTATCCTGGGGTTACTGCCAAACTTAACAACAGAAACTGGCGTTCGGAGCGCGAGTACAATCGCTCCCAGATTCGTTACGACGCACATCAGTGGCACTACGACCCTATTGTGTAGACGTTTTGTTTACCTTAAGTGGTCGGCCTGTTTTTGATTGTGAGTTAGTCATACGCCCAGCCCTTTAGCGCAATTTATGAGCCTGAATTGTTACTCGGCCACAGAGATGCTGTCTACACCTTCGCGCTTGGTTTTGTTTAAGGCTTTGAGTGTTCGCTCGTACCAGTCGGAAAACTCTTCTTCATCTTTCAGTTCAGCTAACCCCATAGACACACTCATTAGCGATGAAATTGCGTCTTCTTGCTTCATTCGTTCTAACAACCGATGAGCAAGCGTGGTTGCCGCATCCAGTTCCGTTTGAGGGCACAGAATAATAAACAGCTGTTCGTTAAAACGAGACACCACATCTACTTCTCGTATTGTGCTTAAACAGCTTGCCGCTGTTTTTCTCAACAAATCCTCACGCACAAAATCGTCGATAGCTCTCGTTTTAACGTCCCGCTGCGCTAAATCGATAAGAATGAGCGTTGCGGTTGTGTGAAAGCGCTGGAAACGAGAAATTTCCTCTTCGGCTCGCTGTATCATATGGTTTCGGTTGTACAGCCCGGTTGTTTTGTCGTGGGCAGATAAGAAAGCGAGCGTGCGGTTCTTTTCTAACAGCGTTGCCTGAAGCGCTCCGATCTCTACATCTTTTTGCGCCACGATATGTTGGTATTTTCGCACATATCGATTGCGGTAAATTAACCATAGCAACACAAGCAATACGATAGTTACCCAAAGCATCAATTGAGAATAGCTGCGGCTATAGCGCATTTTAACGTTATTCCAGCGCTTATAGATTTCTACTTTCTTTTCTTCAGGAATGCGCTCTATGGCGAAATTCAGTTTTGGTATTAGGTGGCTCGACGATTTGTTTACACCAAACGCTAGAGAGTCGTGTGGCTCTGCATACCCTACTATGCTTAAGTCTTTTAGGTTTTGATTATTGATATGCATGTTCACGCTAAGCAGTGAACCAACCATTACGTCGAACTTATCTTCACCAAGAAGATTAAGGCCTTCTCGCTCAGACGGCACCATTGCTAAACGTACATTGGGGTAATGACGATAAATGTATTCAAGCTGGCGATAGCCATCAACGATACCAACCGTTCGGTTACCTACCCCTGCATACCCTTGCAACATCGGAGTTCCCTCTTTTGCAATCAACACATTCGGGGCTTCAAAGTAAGGGAGACTAAAATCGAGAAACTGCCGGCGATAGTCTGAAGTATTCAGCATTGGAATAACTTGGCAACGCCCTTGTTGTACAAACTCTAAGCTTTGCTGCCAGCTTTCAGTGGGAACTAATGTAAAAGAGAGATTACCGATGTCGGCGATAATCTCAAGATATTCAGCAGATATACCAACATGAAGGTTATTGCGGATGGCTTCGTAGGGCGCCCAATTAGGATCGACGCAGTAGGTCACATTCTCAATAGTATTGTCGAGTATTTCGCTCTCAAACTCATTTTCAATTTGAGCGGATGCCGCGCAAATAAGCATATTTACGCTCAAGAAAACGGTCCCCCCAACATAGCTAAATAATTTCAAAGCCTTACCATTAATACTACCTGCAAAAACAGCGAGAAAGTATTCATTCTTCACCGCCATTTTGCAATGCTTTCAAGAACGTTTTTCTGCGACTTTCTGTGATTTTGCAGCTAACTGGTTACGTAACGTGCTGTTTGCGTTGAAACTCGGCCTTTTCATATGTCTTTTTCTTCATGATATCGGCCAGTTTAGATACCGCTACTTCAATATCCTCGAAGGATAAATAAAGTGGTGCAAAGCCTATTCGCAAAATATTGGGGGCCCGAAAATCTGCAATAACCCCCTCACCAATCCACGCCTGGCATATTGCATAGGCTTCTGGGTGCGACAGTGCAACCTGACTACCTCTTTTTTCGATAGGAGGGCTGACAATGTCCATATAGTCGCAAAGGCCTGCGCGCTTTCCTTCTGCGGCGAAAAACGCTTGAAGCTTTTTGGATTTTTCATCTATCGCTTTTAAGCTTATATCGTCGAACACTGACAAAGCGGCATCAAGCACACTCATGCTCAAAATACCTGGGGTGCCGCATAGGTTCTGACTCACTGAATCAGCAGCTTCGTAATCGGGCGTAAATGCAAATGGAGATTGATGACCCATCCACCCTGACAAAGGCTGTCTATATTGCTGTTGATGTCTTTGCGCTACATACACAAACGCCGGCGCACCCGGGCCACCGTTTAGGTATTTGTAGGTACAGCCTACCGCAAAATCCACGTTACACTTGTCTAATTCTACTGGAAACGCTCCTGCACTGTGGGCTAAATCCCACAATGTAAGAATACCGAGCTTCTGTGCTTGGCGAGTTATCGTCTCCATATTCAATTTAAAGCCGGAGCGAAAGTTTACCTGAGTTAGCATAAGTACCGCTATGTCGTCAGACAACTGGCCTTCAATATCGCCTTCATCTATGTAACGAATACTGTAGTCATCACCCAGCAACGTGAGTAGCCCCTGAACCATATAAATATCGGTTGGGAAATTGTCACGGGTGGTTGCTATCACCTTTTTGTCAGACTGCATATTGAGCGCCGCGCTTAGCACTTTAAACAGATTAATGGATATTGAGTCACAAGAAACGACTTGCCCTGCCTCTGCCCCAATTAGCGCGCCTATTTTATCGCCTACCTTTTGAGGAAGTCTTATCCAGTCGTGACAGTTCCAGCTTTTTATTAAATCCTTACCCCACTGGTTAGTTACCACGTCGCGAGCTCGCTCCTCAGCGGCCTTTGGTAGTGGCCCAAGTGAATTCCCGTCTAAGTAAATGGTATCGGGAGGCAGTGCAAATTGACTGACAACGTGGCGTAAGGGATCTTTATCGTCTAACTGCTTGGCGGAAAAAACCTTGTTAATCATTTGCTGTCACTACCTTTAGAAGTGCTTTGTAGGAATCTGATTTAGGATGTAGCCAATCAAAATGGCCACCGTTTACAATAGAGATTGTTTTGGCATGCTCGCTTTCGCTGTGCAAAGCGGGCACTATGGCGTCCGCATCACCCTGCATCAGCACAACCGGATACCCGATACGCTCTAAATGTGGTGTTGCTTGCTTATACGCCTCAACACGCACTTCGGGCTTGCCGCCCATAAAATTAGGCGTTGCGGTTTGACAACTATTTGTACCCTTGGCGTACTCGGTTACATTGGTAATCGCTGCAAGGCCGATAACGGCTTTAATATTTACGCTCTTCGGTATATTTAGCTCAGAAGCGGCAGCAAGCAGGGCCAAGTGACCTCCTGCCGAGTGGCCTACAATGTAGACATTTTTTTCTTCATTTGTTTGGGAAAGTGAGCGCGTTATTGTGTTTATCGCGTCTTGAATATCGTTAAAACTGCCGGGCCAACCTCCTCCTTCATCGCCCGTTCTTCTGTACTCCACCGCGTAAGTATCGATGCCTGTGTTAGCCAAAGCTGAATAGAAGCCAGCGCCATGGGAGGCATCATACGCATTGAGCCAGCAGCCTCCGTGGATAAAAATAATGGCAGAATGAGATGCGCTTACTCCATCGCTATCTCTTTGAGCTTCGTATACTGACACCGTTTGAAGCGCATCGCTGCCGTAAGACATTATGCGTGTCGGCACAGATTTAGGTAGCAGTAAAAGTGAGCTGTAGGGAACTTGGTCGAAGGACGTTAATGACTCTGGCGTCTTAGTGTCGTTGTGTTTTTCATCCACAGCGGTCAGTGATGAACACCCGGCCAAGATCAAAATGGTAACGACTAGCAAAAGTAATTTATTCGGCAGCCTAATCAATGCAGGCAAGGCTTTCTCATGCCAATCCGTAGCAGCACAGTTCATGACAGCGCTAATTTTGTGGGTGCGTTTTTGATAGCGTTGATGCTTGCAGTGACGTTTGTACTTATATTTAAGTTAGCGTCAGTGAAAGTGAAAACTGAATTTCCAGTATAAGCTTTAAACTTCATATAACGTTCTTATTATGTATTTTTTGATTATTTAGACATAAATGGCACCACAAATGGTGCCATTTAAGCTATTAAAATTATGTAACTATTTATGTACTTACCTCTATATTTATAGGTGTATTTATTGATGTACGTACATAGTTATTTATCTACCTAGCTACATAATCGCTGTTAAGTGCATTTAACTTGCACTCAATGACTTTTTACTCAATGAAAAACGTTGTAGTAATCTAACCTACAGCATCTCAACAGCAAGTGCTACACCTTCACCACCGCCGATACATAAAGAGGCAATGCCACGCTTTTTATTGCGCTGTTTAAGCGCATGAAGCAACGTAACAAGTAAACGAGCACCCGAAGCGCCAATTGGATGACCAAGAGCACAAGCGCCACCCTTAACGTTTACTTTACTCTCATCGAGGCCTAACTTTTTAATGGCAAGCATAGTGACCATGGCAAATGCTTCGTTTATTTCAAACAGGTCTACTTCTTCTTTTGTCCAACCCGCCTTGCTTAGTACCTTTTCCATTGCACCTACTGGGGCCACGGTAAAGTTTTCTGGTTCAATAGAATGTGTTGCGTGGGCCACCACTTTGGCTAGCGGCGTTAGCCCCATTTCTTTTGCTTTTTCTTCGCTCATTACCACTAGTGCTGCTGCACCGTCTGAAATTGAGCTGGAGTTTGCGGCTGTAACGGTGCCGTCTTTTTTGAAAGCAGGTCGAAGCGATGGAATTTTTTCTGGACGGGCTGAGCCCGGACCTTCATCGGTATCGACAACCACATCGCCCTTGCGACCAGAAATAGTGACTTTGGCAATTTCGTCACCAAAGGTTCCGCTATTAATGGCTTCATGAGCTTTTGATAATGAACTTAACGCAAACTCATCCATTTCTTCTCGAGTAATGTTTTCACTGTCGGCGGTATCTTGGGCAAAGCAGCCCATTGCTTTTCCGTCGTAGGCGTTTTCAAGTCCATCCAGCATCATGTGATCGAGCACCTGACCGTGCCCCATTCGATAACCAGAACGGGCTTTCGGCAGCATGTAGGGTGCGTTACTCATACTTTCCATACCGCCAGCTACAACGGTGTCTGCACTACCCGCTTTAATTAAGTCATGGGCAAGCATGACAGCCTTTAGCCCTGAACCACATACTTTATTGATTGTGGTAACACCTGCACTTAGCGGTAAACCTGCACCTAGCGACGCCTGACGGGCAGGCGATTGACCAAGACCCGCTGGCAATACACAGCCCATTACCACTTCGTCGATTTGAGAGACATCCATGCTTTCACACGCGGCTTTAATCGCCACATTACCTAAATCTATTGCACTCACTGGCGCTAGGCTACCGTTAAAACCGCCCATTGGCGTACGTTTAGCGGCAACAATCACTACTGTTTTATCACTCATAATCCAACCCTCAATATATAATAATTTCAATTACTTAAATATGCTCACTTTGCGTCATGTATACAAAAGTAAACACCTTGAACTGTGCTAAACAAAGACCGTCATCATGAAAAATTGACGTTAGCAAAATGTTACTTTACCTTTACGTAAAATGTAATTAACGTTAACGTAAACCTGTAACAAGGAACTGTCAACCAAACGCAACATTCTTACTTCACACAGAGAGTAAGCAAAGCCGAAGCGTAATCAAAAGAATGGCAGTGAATTATGCGCAATAAAGTATGCGCGCAACGTTAAGGACATGAGTCCACGTTTAAATTTTGGACAGCAAGAAAATGCTATACGACAAGGTATATGTAATGAGTCAGTCGGACAATGAAACTACTTTCGCCATTGGTGAGCTTGCGAGAGAGTTCGATATTACGCCCCGCTCCATTCGTTTTTACGAAGAGCAAGGGCTTTTATCTCCCACTCGCACTGGGCAAAACCGCGTTTATTTAAATAAAGACCGGGTTCGCCTAAAGCTAATATTGCGCGGCAAGCGTCTTGGCTTTTCACTTGCCGAAGTCAAGACACTATTCGACATGTACGACAGTAATCCAAACTCGGCCGTTCAGTTAGAAGCGATGCTTGAAATGTCCGAGCAAAAGCGTGCAGTGCTCAATCAACAATTAGAAGACATACAAATGTTGATGACAGAGCTGGACGACGTTGAAACCAGATGTAGAGAAGAACTCGCAGAACTTAAACGAGGAAAAATTGCATGAACACCTCCTACCCTACGATGAATTTTGGACTTGGCGAAGAAATCGATATGCTTCGAGATCAGGTCTATCAGTTTGCTCAAAACGAAATTGCACCACTTGCTGCACAGGCTGACGAAGATAACCAGTTCCCTAACCAGCTATGGACGAAGTTAGGCGACATGGGCCTTAACGGCGTGACGGTTTCAGAGCAGTATGGCGGATCAGGAATGGGTTATTTAGCTCATACCATAGCAATGGAAGAAGTAAGCCGTGCTTCTGGCGGCATTGGCCTAAGCTATGGCGCTCACTCAAATTTGTGTATCAACCAAATATACCGTAACGGCAACGAAGCCCAACGAGAAAAGTACCTTCCAAAACTCGTTTCTGGTGAGCATATCGGCGCCCTTGCGATGAGTGAGCCAAACGCCGGTTCTGACGTGGTAAGCATGAAGCTGCGCGCAGAGAAACGAGGCGACAAATACATCTTAAACGGTAACAAAATGTGGATCACTAACGGTCCAGATGCGCATACCTTTGTTATCTACGCAAAGACCGACCCAGCAGCGGGTCCAAGAGGCATAACGGCGTTTATCGTTGAGCGTGACTTCCCAGGCTTCAGCCGTGCACAGAAGCTAGATAAACTCGGCATGCGCTCATCAAATACATGTGAACTTGTGTTTGAAGACTGTGAAGTGCCAGCTGAAAACATCTTAGGAAACTTAGGCGAAGGCGTTCGCGTGTTAATGAGTGGTTTAGACTACGAAAGGCTTGTGCTATCTGGCGGACCACTTGGCATCATGCAAGCATGTATGGATATTGTAGTTCCTTATGTGCACGACCGAGAGCAGTTTGGTCAATCAATCGGACAGTTTCAGCTAGTTCAGGGCAAAGTTGCCGACATGTATACGCAAATGAATGCATCAAGAGCCTATGTTTACGCGGTAGCACAGTCTTGCGATCGCGGTGAAACCACCCGTAAAGATGCGGCGGGCGCCATTCTTTATTCTGCAGAGCTAGCAACGAAAATAGCATTGGACGCCATTCAATTACTTGGTGGTAACGGCTATATCAACGAATACCCTACGGGTCGTCTTTTACGCGATGCCAAGCTGTATGAAATTGGCGCAGGTACCTCTGAAATTAGACGTATGCTGATAGGTCGAGAGCTATTTAACGAATCTAAATAAGGTTTGTGAAATAAACAAGGCAGAGCGTCGTTAAAGGCTTAGCTAAATCGCATTGAACGCTCAGCGATAGCTGAGTGTACGAAGCGATTGGAAAGCGCGCAGACGCTAGAGACTGTAATTGCGAGACATGTATATTCAGTGAACTTCTGGTATAGATGTCTCTCGCACTTGCTTCCTAAGATTCAAGCCCATGCCAGAAGCTTTGCCTGTTTGCACATCTTAATTTTACGTTTGAAGCTTCGGATTAATAATAAAACGAAATACAACAACACCGACTATCCTTTTAGCTTCAAGATAATTTGAATAATAAATTAACAGCGCCGCTATCAAGTGCTAATACACAGGAGGGGGTATGCCCGTTCTACGTTCAAGTGTAAATACCAAATCTGAAACGTTCGCAGCAAACCGCGAACACATGCAGGCGCAAGTCGATGACTTGCACGAAAAAATAATGAAAATCGCACAGGGCGGCGGAGAGAAAGCTGCCGAACGTCATATCTCACGCGGAAAGCTTCTCCCAAGAGATCGTATAAACGCCCTTCTCGATAAAGACACCCCATTTCTTGAAATTGGCCAACTTGCAGCATGGGAAGTCTACGACGACTACGTGCCGTGTGCAGGTGTAGTGGCAGGTATCGGTATGGTTGCCGGCACTGAGTGCATGATTGTGGCCAACGACGCCACAGTAAAAGGCGGCACCTATTACCCGCTCACTGTTAAAAAGCATTTACGAGCCCAAACGATTGCCGAGCAGAACAATCTTCCTTGTATCTATCTTGTAGACTCAGGTGGCGCAAACTTACCTCGTCAAGATGAAGTATTTCCTGACAGAGAACACTTCGGTCGAATCTTTTTCAATCAAGCGAATATGTCGGCCAAAAATATTCCGCAAATTGCGGTAGTGATGGGCTCGTGCACCGCGGGTGGTGCCTACGTTCCCGCCATGGCTGATGAAAGCATCATCGTGAAAGAACAGGCAACTATCTTTCTGGGTGGTCCACCGCTGGTAAAAGCGGCCACTGGTGAAGTGGTTAGTGCTGAAGAACTGGGTGGCGGAGACGTTCATACCCGTATTTCCGGCGTTGCTGATCAATTAGCCAATAATGATCATCACGCTTTATCGCTTGCTCGAAATGCAGTCTCCCGTCTTAACAGAGAAAAGCCAAAGCTGCTTGATGTTAAAGAGCCTAAGCCACCTAAGTTCGATCCAAAAGAAATTTATGGCATTGTGCCTAAAGATAGCAGGCAGACCTTTGACGTGAGAGAGATCATCGCTCGCATAATCGATGATTCTGACTTTGATGAGTTTAAGCCACTTTACGGCACCACACTTGTGTGCGGTTTCGCCCGCCTTTTCGGGAACCCCGTTGGCATTGTTGCTAATAACGGCATTCTATTTGGCGAGAGCGCCATGAAGGGCGCGCACTTTGTTGAGCTTTGCGCTCAGCGAAAAATTCCTCTTATATTTTTACAAAACATCACCGGCTTTATGGTGGGTAAACAGTACGAGCATGGCGGCATTGCGAAACACGGTGCCAAAATGGTAACGGCTGTAGCCTGTGCTAATGTACCTAAACTAACGGTACTCATCGGCGGTAGTTTTGGTGCTGGTAACTACGGCATGTGCGGCAGAGCATACGACCCACGCTTTATGTTTATGTGGCCCAATGCACGTATTTCTGTGATGGGCGGTGAACAAGCGGCTGGCGTATTGGCTCAGGTTAAGCGCGATCAAAAAGAGCGTGCTGGCGAAAGCTGGAGCGAAGAAGAAGAAAAGCAATTCAAACAACCTGTTGTTGATAAATACGAAGAGCAAGGACACCCCTACTTCGCGTCAGCGAGATTATGGGACGATGGCGTGATTGACCCCGCAGACACTCGCTTAGTATTGGGTTTGTCATTATCTGCAGCACTTAATAAGCCAATTGAAGAAACGCAATTCGGCATATTTAGAATGTAGGAGCATCACGAATGGACAACACCCAAAGAAATAATCCCCAAAAAGAAAATATAGTATCTGACGCAGTAACGTATCACGTAGATGACAAACATATCGCTACCGTTACATTGAACCGTGCTGAAAAGCACAATGCGTTTAATGAAGACATGATTGCCGAGCTAGAAAGGCTTTTTAAAAAAGCAGGCCTTGATGACTCTGTTCGCGCTGTTGTTTTACGCGCTGAAGGCAAAAGTTTTAGTGCCGGTGCCGACCTCAACTGGATGAAAAAGATGGCCAGTTACACCGAGGCACAAAATCGTGAAGATGCCATGGGGCTTGCCTCAATGCTTCATACGCTTTACACCCTGCCAAAGCCTACCATTGCAAGAGTCCAAGGTGCTGCATTTGGCGGCGCGGTAGGGCTTATCGCCTGCTGTGATATCGCCATCGGCAGTAAACTGACTAACTTTTGCTTAAGCGAAGTAAAAATTGGTTTAGTGCCCGCGACTATCAGCCCTTATGTTATTGAGGCAATGGGTGCGCGCGTATGCAGACGCTATTTTCAAACGGCTGAAGTGTTTTCTGCAAGACGAGCCAGACGTTTGGGCTTACTGAGCGAAGCGGTCAATGAAGAAGACTTAGACAGCACAGTTAACGATATCATCGCTAGCATATTGAAAAATGGTCCGCAGGCCGTATCACAATCAAAGGCGCTGGTTCAGTGGGTATCCCATAAGCCAGTAGACAGCGACATGTTAAACGATACCAGCAAACTCATCGCCAAAGTAAGAACTTCTGAAGAAGGCCAAGAGGGCCTAAGTGCGTTTCTTGAAAAGCGCAAAGCAGCTTGGTTGGAGGCAAAATAATGATAAATAAACTCTTAGTGGCAAACCGCGGCGAAATAGCATGCCGAGTAATGAAGACGGCAAAACACTTAGGTGTAAAAACCGTCGCCGTTTACTCTGATGCCGACGTTAACGCACGTCATGTTGCCATGGCCGACGAAGCCATTCACCTTGGACCATCCCCCTCTAAAGATAGCTATTTACGCAGCGACCTTATTATTGAGCACGCAAAAGCACTGGGCGTTGACGCGATTCATCCGGGCTATGGTTTCTTATCTGAAAATGCCGAATTTGCCAATCTTTGTAAGTCTAATGACATTATTTTTGTGGGGCCGCCGGCGTCTGCTATTGAAGCCATGGGCTCAAAATCTGCTGCCAAACGGATTATGGAAGAAGCAGGTGTACCGCTAGTACCAGGCTATCACGGTGATGATCAGCAAGAGTCTACGCTTAAACAAGCGGCAGATGACATGGGCTACCCAGTATTACTAAAAGCGGCCGCAGGTGGCGGCGGTAAAGGTATGCGTCAGGTGTGGAACGAAGGCGAATTCACTCAGGCACTTAACGCGGCAAAACGCGAGTCTATGGCAAGCTTTGGCGACGATCATATGCTTGTAGAAAAGTACCTCACTCGCCCTCGCCACGTGGAAATACAAGTATTCTGTGATAGCCATGATAACGGCGTGTTCTTATTTGAGCGAGACTGCTCGGTACAGCGTCGACACCAAAAAATTATTGAAGAAGCGCCTGCGCCAAACATGACCCAAAGCATTCGGGAAAGCATGGGTGAAGCGGCAATCTTGGCGGCAAAAGCGATTAATTATGAAGGTGCTGGTACCGTCGAGTTCTTATTAGATGAGGACGGCTCATTCTACTTCATGGAAATGAACACCCGCCTTCAGGTAGAACACCCTGTTACGGAAATGATCACTGGCGAAGATTTGGTCCAGTGGCAGTTGAGTGTGGCAGAAGGCAATGCGCTGCCTAAAACCCAGCAGGAATTAACGTTAAATGGGCACGCATTTGAAGCCCGTATTTACGCTGAAGATCCAGCCAATAACTTCTTACCTTCCACAGGTGTTTTGCATTTGTTGCAACCACCTGAAGAGTCTTCACTTATACGGGTAGACACGGGTGTTGTGCAAGGTGACGAGGTGAGTGTTTATTACGACCCAATGATTGCAAAGCTTGTGGTATGGGGCGAGTCTCGTGATATCGCGCTTAAAAGATTATTGCATGCCCTTGGCGATTATCATATTGCGGGTGTAACAACCAATATCGATTTTCTCAAGCGCGTAGCAAGCAATAGCGCATTTAAGGCTGCAGAATTAACCACCACCTTTGTTGAAAAGCACAACGACGCATTATTTGCTGAGGCTAAGCGCGACATTCAGGCAAAGTTACCGGTAATGGCGATATTGGCCGTATTACGTCGCCGTTTTGAAAAAGGCTTAGCTGCTGACAGAGCAAGCTATTCCCCTTGGTTTACAGCCGGTGCATGGCGGGCAAACGCGTCTCACGAAGAGCAGCTTACGCTATTAGTTGGCGAAGAAGAGTTCACGGTAACGGTGTGTCATGTGTTTAATGCCGATGCATCTGCGGCATGGGAAATTACAACGGCAAACTCCACGGTGAAAGTCAGTGGCGCCATCAATGATCATCAGCTTAACGTTGAAGTAGCAGGTATTAAATCGAAATACACCTTCGCAGTAAGCGATGGCGATTTTGGCTTATACAACCAAGATACGTATATCAACTTCACTGTTGTTGCCCCATCTGAAGGCGATGATGATGAAAATAGTGGTAACACTAACTTCGATGCCCCAATGAACGGCACCATAGTGGCTCACTTAGTGAAATGCGGTGAAAAGGTGAAAAAAGGCGAGCCAATTCTCGTTATGGAAGCCATGAAAATGGAACACAGCATTGTAGCCCCTAGCGATGGTGTTGTAGACAGCTTTTACTTTGAACCAGGTGAATTGGTAGACGGCGGCGCAGCCTTACTCGAATTCACAAGTGCCGACGCACAGGGAGCTTAGTCGCCATGGGTATACCACAGCACGTCAGTATTGTTGAAGTTGGGGCAAGAGATGGTCTTCAAAATGAAAAGTCCATCGTTACTGTTGATGACAAAATTGCGTTTATCAACTTACTGTCTGAAACAGGCCTGAAGCGCATTGAGGCTGGAAGTTTTGTTTCGCCCAAATGGGTGCCACAAATGGCTGATTCTGGCAATGTGTTTACGGGCATCAACAAAGCCAACGCTATAGTCTATTCAGCCCTAACCCCAAACGTTAAGGGGTTAGATGCTGCCATAGAGGCTGGAGTCACAGAGGGGGCGGGATTTGGCGCCGCCTCTGAGTCGTTTTCTAAGAAAAATATAAACTGCTCAATTGACGAGAGTTTGCAAAAATTTGAACCCGTTATTGAGAAAGCCCATGCTCATAATATGAGAGTACGTGGGTATGTGTCATGTGTTATGGGTTGCCCTTATGAAGGTGAAATAGCACCTAATGCCGTTTCAAAAGTATCTAAGCAGCTGCTTGACATGGGCTGCTATGAAATTTCATTAGGCGACACAATAGGCACGGGTACACCTACGGCGACTCAGCGCTTACTAGATAGTGTGTTAACTGTGTTGTCCGTCGACGATGTTGCCGTTCACTTTCACGATACCTATGGACAGGCGCTTGTGAATATTTACGCGGCATTGCAATACGGAGTGGCGTCCATTGACTCTGCTGTAGCAGGCTTAGGCGGTTGCCCTTACGCTAAAGGTGCAAGCGGTAATGTGGCTACTGAAGATGTGCTTTATATGCTAAACGGCATGGGCATAGAAACAAATATCGACATGCAAAAGCTGCTTGTAGCGACAGACTTTATTTCGAAGGTGATCAATAAGTCTCCAGCTTCTAAAGTAGCCAACGCGCTTTTGACTAGCTAATTAGTGTCTTTTAGCCTAGGCGTTTTTGAGCTTAGGCTCATTTGGCAAAGGCTGTTTTAACCTATTTTTAAAGTAGTTTTAAAGTAACTTTAAACCACTGGGGCAGCCGCCTTAAACATATTAGGGTGCTAATTTATCGGCACCCTTTTTTTTTGTTGTCGAAACAGACTCTAGTTTGGCTTAATAAAATAGGCTTAATAAAATAGCCTTTTACCGCTTTTATTTTTCGTTCGGCAGTATCGCTGTGGATATCGTGGCCACAACCATCATGGCGGTCATAATATACACCACCGAGAACGACAAAAATGGGCCTATAGCGGCATACACCGCCCCGAAGGTGAGTAGGATTATGCCGATTGCCGTATTTGAAAACCCCACCAGTTCTGTGCGCTCTTGCCCTTCTTTGACATCAAGGCTGTATGTCTTTCGTCCCGTTCTTACCCCAGAGTGAGCAATAGACAAAATGAAAAACAAAACAGCAGAAATGATAAGTGTGTCAGACTCTATGATTAGTAAGCCTACGCAAGCAGCTATGGTAAGCACACCTGCTATTTGCAGCGTTAGCTTTGCGCTGTAATCTGCAACTTTTCCCCAAAGTAACGAAGAGCACATAGATGCTAATGCCTGCGCGGCAATATAAATAGGTAATAATTTCTGCGCATTATCACCATTTTCCAGCATGAAGTATGGGGCTACCAGCGCAGAATGAACAAAGAGACCTCGCACAAAGACAAACTGATAAACCGTTTTATCGAAACGGATAGAAAACATTTTGCCTTTATCATCGCCGTTGTCTTCTACCTTTGTTTTCAAATTGAACATGCATAAAAGCGTAATAGTGAACGATACCGCAGCGCACACCAGTACGCCCAGCAAAGCGTTATCTTTAAACGTGTCATCAAAGATGAGTAGAGGAACCGCAACCAGCAGCGTCATTACGCCTGAAATAGTAGACGCCAATCCAACAAGATTACCCCGCTCTCCCTTGGGTACCACATCTGCTTCAATGTCTTTAACGGTTAACGAACATGCAGAACGACCTAAGCTCAGCAGTATGAGAAAGCCTAGAATGCACAGTCCCGCATTAAAGCCATCAAGTAAGACTGCAGAGCACAATATGCCCACTACTGAGGAAATTTGAATACAAATACCCACACGCCACACTTTATACCGAGCAGCATTATTACGTAGATACATGCTAATGAGCACTTTAGGTAAGAGTGCACCAGATTCACGGATTGGCACCAACCACCCGACCATCCAAGCCGGCGCGCCAAGAACAATGAGTAAAGCGGGAAGCGTGGTTTTCGCAGAAATAAGTAAGTCTGCTAATTTATTAAACGATAACCCAGTTACTAAAAGGTGCTTCTTGTTGGTCATGATGTAGATTCGTTTTTTATTATATGCACAGTTTTACGAGGTCTTATGTTTAAGGATCATGTTAAAAGGCTATGTAAAAGACTATATAAAAAATCATGTTAAACGAACAAGATAAACGCTTACGTTACTAGCTTTTCGGTAAGCGCTTTGTGGAGAAATGCATTAGGCGTTATTTTCCACCACGGTTTTTAAATTCTCTAAACCCATTGCGAAATCTGGGCCTATTATGTCGTCTATAAATAAAACAAACAGCTTATTAATCGGATTGTTATCCACCGTGCCCTCATCGCGCCAAGTCACGCGGCTACCACTGTCTGTGGCTTCAATTTCTACAACACCGCTCGACCCCATATCCATTTCTGGGAAATAGAGCGTGTAACCCACCTTGCTATTGTGCTCTAGTTGAACAATTTCCATTTCACCATCGCCTTCGGTATCGCTTTTCCACTCAAGTCGCATGCCGATAGCACGATCCGGTCCTGCATAGGAAAGTTCCATATTGGGGTCTCGTTTGAACCACACTCCCCATTTTTCCCATTGCTTTAAATTTACTACGTATGGGTATACATCTGACGTTTCAGCATCAATGATGATACTGCGTTCCACGGTATATTGTTGAGGCATAAAGAAACTGCTGACAATCACAAGGACAATTAGCCCGCTCACAGTAAACAATAACTTTTTTAACACACCCATGTTTTACTCCTCTTTAATTACCGACAACAAAATATAACATTTAATTAACAAATGTCATTGTGCATTTGTCTAAAAACCCTTTTTAATGAAAAAGTAATTTGTCTCTGTTAGTAAACCAATCATCTATTCACACTGTGGATCCTAAATCGGGCGCGTTTGATTAGGGCGGCACGGGCAGCGGGTGCTTAACGTATTATTTTCTGAATATGCTCTTTTTGGCGAACACATTTTTCTTATATGCTTAACGAAACAAAAGAAAGCGCTATCATTGTTATAAATGTTAATGAAAAAGTGATGTAAAGTGATGAAATCAACCTATTATTTTTACAGGTGTTCTGTAATATGAGACAAAGAAAGTCCACGTATCTATCGAGGCGTGGAGACAAGGGATTTAATAATCAAAGAGCGCATTCAGCCGTGTTAATAGCGATTTTACCTAGTCAAAGAGATTTATCATCGTGTTAAGTCGGCACCATTTATAAACAGGAGTTGTTAAGAAATGACTGATCGGAGTTCTCGTTACATAAGCAACCTTACTCGTGATACTTATGCGTTGATTCTAGCTGGTGGTAAAGGCTCTAGGTTACACGAGCTCACAGAATGGAGAGCAAAACCTGCACTGTATTTTGGTGGTAAATTCAGAATTATTGATTTTCCTCTATCAAATTGTATTAACTCAGGAATAAAGCGCGTTGGCGTTGTAACGCAATACAAATCACACTCTCTTATTCGCCATCTTGTTCGCGGTTGGGGTCATTTCAAAAGAGAGTTAGGTGAATCTGTAGAAATTCTTCCAGCTTCTCAGCGCTTTTCAGATAATTGGTATGAAGGTACTGCAGACGCGGTGTTTCAAAATATTGACATCATAAGGGATGAACTTCCTAAATATGTAATGATTTTATCTGGTGACCATATTTATCGCATGGACTACGGCGATATGCTGGCTAAACACGTTGAGTCTGGCGCTAAAATGACCGTGTCGTGCATGTCTGTACCTATTGAGGAGGCTGCTGGCTCGTTCGGTGTTATGTCGGTAGATGAGTCATACCGTATAAACGGCTTTGAAGAAAAACCGGAACACCCTACTCCGCTTCCTCATGACGATACTCGCTGCCTGGCATCAATGGGCAATTATGTTTTTGATACTGAGTTTTTATTTGAACAGCTGCGTGTAGATTCTAAGAACAGAGGCTCACAGCGAGACTTTGGTAAAGATATCATTCCTTCCATCATTGAAGAGCACTTGGTTCATGCGTTTCCCTTTGAAGCCGATAACGGTGAGAAAGCGTATTGGCGAGATGTGGGTACGCTTGACTCATTCTGGGACGCTAACATGGAAATGGTATCACCTGTTCCGCAGTTGAACCTTTATGATAAAAAATGGCCTATCTGGACTTATCAAGAACAATTGCCACCTGCTAAGTTTGTGTGGGAAAACGAAGATAGACGAGGCGAAGCCATCAACTCAGTGGTGTCTGGCGGCTGTATTATCTCTGGTTCCACCCTGCGAAACTCAATCTGCTTTTCAAATGTTCGCGTGCACTCGTACGGACTGATTGAAGATGCAGTCATACTGCCTGGCGTTGAAATTATGCGCGGGTGCAAATTAAGAAAGGTAATCATAGACAGAGGCTGCGTTATCCCTGAAGGCACTGTCATTGGCTATGACCACGACGAAGACCGTGCCAGAGGATTCCGAGTATCAGAAAAAGGCGTAGTCCTTGTTACTCGAGAAATGTTAGGTCAACACGTAGGCGCTTACTAAGCGCCTAGCAATTTTACTATACCCTCGTTTACGAAGCATTCCATTGTTGTAAGGTGGTAGCAATAAATTCAGCTACCGCCTCTGGATGCTCTAGCGGAAACATATGCCCACCTTCAAGCTCGGTGTGCGTTATTGCGTTATGCTGAAGTAATCGAGAATACATTTCTGGTCTGCATACCTTGCTTTTTGTACCGGTAACTAACACTGCTGGACACTTAAGCTTTCCTTTGTACTTTCCAAGGTTATGGGGCACGTTTCGAAACAGCGCCGCTTCCACATCGGCTTTAAACGTTAATGAAATACTGTCCGGCTTATTTGCTGTTACAGCATTAACGTAATCTCTTACACAGCGTTTATCCATATCTCTAAATAAGGCTTTGCTATGAAAGTAAGCCACCATATCGGTATTAGCGGGCCACTGTGTGTTTCTTGTTTGAGCTAACTTTGCCGGGGTTAATTTGTTGATTAATGGTGTGTACTTGGCCAACCTAAAAAAGTGGCTCATTGGCCCTACCACAAGGGGAGGGTCTAATAATATTAGGCCTCTAAACAATTCCGGCGCCTCACATGCGGCCATGTACGATATTACCGCACCAAAAGAGTGACCAACCGCGAATACTCCACGCTCGTCCTTATTTTCAGTCCTTATGTGGCGAATAAGTTCTTGTACTTGATTGCGCCAGTTACCATTTACGGGAAGCTTTGGATCGTGACCAAAGCGCTCAACATGTAAACGATTAAAATTATTTGGCAATTCTGAAAATAAGGTGTTGTAGCTTCCCGCTGGAAAGCCATTGGCATGGGCGAAGTGAAAACTTAACTCTGCTGATGACACCGTGTCACTCCTGAACCTGATAAAAAGACTTCAAAATAAAAGGGGCTAATAGCCCCTTAATCATACAGTATTGCGATCGTTGGCGAGATAGTACTATAACCCTCTCGATTCTGCCATTTCCCAGTCTTTCACAATCTTTGTGCTTGTCCACAAGAATACGGTAATTGACAATGCGTACGGTACAACGAGATAAAGCAGTGCTTGCCTTAATGCTTCTGTTTCACCTAGTGATGGTACGAGGGATTGACTGATGATACCGGTTAGCGTTGGTCCGCCACCAAGGGCAATGATGTTAAGCACAAAGAAGAACAAGGCGGTAGACATTGCTCGCACGTTAATAGGTGCTAGTGTTTGCGCCATTGCAAAGCTTGGGCCTAAATAGGAACCGCTGGTGAACAACAGAAGCGCCATCAATCCTACCGATAACCACAAGTCTTGAACTTGAAGGGATGCATAAAACGCTGGCAAACCTACAATAAGCATAATAGCTGGCAACAGTGCATACGCTTTTTTATTGTGTTTGCCCCATCTATCAGCGATGTAGCCACCTAACCACACGCCTAGTGCATATGCAGTACCGTTAATGATGCCGAAGACTACCAACAGCTGGGTAATGTCTAAACCAGCAAAGGCACGCACATAGTAATCAATGATCCAGGTCGAAATTGCGTAGTTACCGAAAGAGCCAAAGGAAATGCCTAAAGCCATTCCCCACCACGTAGGAATTTTGAGCAACTGCTTCAACGACTTTTTAACGCTTGGCTTATTAGCATTTTCTGTTTGCGAGGGAGCGGTAACAGAGCGAGTGGGCTCTTTAACCGTAAATTTAAGCAGCAAGGCAAGCAAAACGCCTGGTATGCCTACGCTGTACATAACCGTTCGCCAATCGGCCGAGCCGCCTTGTAAGAAAAACGCCGAGGCAAAAAACGCGAGCATTATGCCAAACGGGATCCCCAGTGAGTAAATAGACAATGCGCCCGCTCGTTTTTCCTTTGGAAACAAGTCGGAGATAATACTGTGTGAAGGCGGGCTTCCTCCGGCTTCTCCAATACCTACCCCAATGCGCGCTATTGCCAACTGAACATAATTGCTGGCAAGCCCTGAAGCTGCTGTAAAACCGCTCCATAGAGTGAGTGAAATGGCAATGATATTGACTCTGCTATATCGGTCGGCAAGCCACGCGATGGGAATTCCCATCACGGTGTACAGCAAAGCAAAATAGATCCCTTTAAGCCATCCTAATTGCGCATCATCAAGACCCAAATCGGCTTTTATGAAGGGAGAGAGAATACCTATTATCTGACGGTCAATAAAATTGAATGCATAGACAAGTGTGAGAATAAAGAGTACGTAGTTGCGGTAACTTCGAGATACACCCGCTTCTTGTGCGGGTAAACCTTCAACGCTTGTATGGGCCATAACAGTCCTTTTAAATGAAGATAGGACAGTCTAGGCATGAGGTAAATTATTTGGCAACTAATTGTTACTTATTTGTAAACATAACGAAAATTTGTAACTGAGGCTTTTTGTTCCATACGGCTTAGGGTAGGATATTTAGCCTAAGACTCATCAGACCAGATAGGCAGTTATGACAGTAGATCAACTGTTAGATATCCCTTCCCTAACCCAAACTTCTGAAAATACCTGGAAGGTAGAAAACCTTGTTATTCCGAAAACATGGGGACAAGGTAGAACCGCATTCGGTGGTATTTCGGCAGGCATGTTGTACACCGCGGTAAAGCAGCAGATTACCGATGATAGGGTATTACGCTCATTCACCACCAACTTTGTTGGACCTCTCATGCTCGACACGCCTTTTTCAATAGAAGTTGCCTTGTTGAGAATGGGAAAAAACGTGTCTCAATACACAGCGCACGCCATGCAAGACGGTAAAAGCTGTGTGTTTTCTCAAGCGTGTTTTGGCATTGGCCGAGAATCAGGCATACGGGTTGAAAATACCGAAACGCATCAGATGTCTACGCCTAACAAAGCGAAGTTTATTCCTCAAATCCCTAAAATAACGCCGAAGTTTTTACGCTATTTCGACCTAGCGATAGAAGATGGCGGTATTCCGTTTACTCGCAAGAAAACCAGCATTTATCACGGGTTTATGCGCTTTAAGCAGCCACCAGCGCACATTACTGACGCTCATATCATTACAATGATCGATGCTTGGCCTCCTACGCTACTGCAAATGATGAAGCTCCCTGCCCCAGCAAGTACCGTAAGCTGGAACTTAGAGTTTATTCATCCGCATAAACCAGTATCACCCAGCGATTGGTTTGCGTATAAGGCACATACACGACAAGCTGCAGATGGGTATGGCCATACAGAGGCAACCATTTGGGACAAAGATAACGAGGTTATCGCAATAAGCAGACAGACTGTGGCGGTGTTCGACTAGTCTTTTGGCACCAAGCTTTTTAGCACCTGATGTTTCGCACCTGAGATTTGGCACCTAAGGTTTTAGTGGCCAGTGCCATGCTGGCCATTGTTGTTTCTCACAAACTCAATAAAGCATAAATGCGTTGGGGTTAAACAACGATATTACTGAAATACACTGAAGATTGGTGATATCTAAGGCATCCTCCAAGTCGTCTCTTTTTAATGTCAGTTGCTCGTGCAGCTCTGGTTTTAAATTATGATAGCTAGGGTAAATTTCAGGATTGACATTTTCCAGTGACAGCACGTAAGAAAGTTGAAGTATGCGGTTTGAGTCTGATTGCGGATCGCCTTGTACGTTATGAATATTCGCTATTGGATCTGAAATAGTATCTGGAATGCCCCATTTTTTTATAAGGCCCGCAGACACTTGGCTGTACGTATAGCCTAACACGCCGTACTGAAGTTCAGCGGGGGTGACTTGTTCACTGTAATTCAGGCAGCGTTTCGCAGCCTCTGGCAATGTAGACACTACAACAAGCTCGCCGATATTGTGCAGTAACCCTGCAACAAAGAATCGCTCAGGCTCTTTGATTGCTTTAATTTCAGCAAAGTATTTCGCTAGCAATCCGCAGGATACGCTGTGCTCCCAAAATTTATCTAAATCAATAATTTGGGCATCGACTTTTCCAAACGCCTGACTCACACCATAGGCTAATGCGAGGTCGTAAGTTGAGCGTGTACCAACCACTTGGACCGCTCTGGATACCGTGTCTATCTTATTAGGGAATTGATAGAGTGCAGAGTTTGCTACACGCAACAGTTGTGTGGCTAAGGACGGGTCGAAAGCGATAATTTCACTGATGTCATCTATGCTTGACGCTTCATCATCCATACAGCTTTTCAAGCGTAATACTGAATCTGGCAATACGAATAAGTCTTCGGCTTTCGAAACTAATTCATCTATGTTCATGTGTGCACTCACTCCAATGCAACCAATGTGGCGTTTGTGTTGTTAGAGAGGTCCGATTCTCCGTCAATACTGTAGGTATAGGCGTATTTATCTTGCTGGTCAACAGATGCCGCATCATCAAAAAGTATGATTTCTTTTTATATCAGAAACTTAAAATTGCAAAAATAGACTAAAAGATAAAGCGCTCTGCTAAATAAGTTAATGCCTTTCACAGACTTAGCAAAGCGTATTGCGCTCATTATAGCGCTGTACGAGCTTAAATACTTTCCGATCCTCTTTGATTAATACTTTTTTATACGAAGAAGCGTTTTTCCCCTACTCTTTTTGTTCACCCTCTTTGATGCAACAGTGACTAGCCTATACGCCTTGTTGAACCCTGTAATTCTCAACATCTCTTGATTGTTTTGGTATAGTCCGCGCACATTCGTTGCGAGAAGAAATTTTAATATGCTTAACATAGTGGTGATTGGTTATGTGTGGCCCGAGCCTAATTCGTCTGCTGCGGGGCAGAACATGCTTTCGTTGATAAGACAACATTGCGACGCTGGCAATAACGTAACCTTTCTTACCGCTGCTGCCGACAGTATTCACAAGGCTGATCTGGCAAAATTTGATGTTACAAGCGAGGCGATTGCCCTTAACTGCAGCAGTTTCGATGAGCGTATTCGTGAAATAAGCCCAGACGTGGTTATCTTTGACCGTTACATGACGGAAGAGCAATTTTCCTGGCGAGTAAAAGACGCATGCCCACATGCATTAAGAGTGTTGAATACGGAAGACTTACACAGCCTTCGACAGGCGCGCCACGATGCGGTAAAAAGCTCAGGTGATGCATCTAATGCTCAGCTCAACACTGAGCTAGCGCAACGAGAAATTGCCTCTATTTTGCGTAGCGACTTAACGCTAGTTATTTCACAATATGAAAAGCAGCTATTGGAACATCACTATAACGTGCCACGTGCTCAACTTCGATTGCATCCCCTTTTTGTTGAGGACGCCCCTATAAGCACGCCTGACTACTCACAGCGTCAACACTTTGTGCACATTGGTAACTTTCGTCATGCGCCAAATTGGGACGCTGTGCTGCAGTTAAAGCAGCATATTTGGCCAGCAATTCGCAAAAAAATTCCTGATGCCCAACTACACATTTACGGCGCCTATCTGCCGAAGAAAGCCTCTCAACTACACAACGTTGCACAAGGGTTTATTGTAAAAGGCTGGGCAGAAAATGCAGAGAAAGTGATTTCAAGCGCTCGCGTCCTCATCGCTCCCATTCGATTTGGCGCAGGTATTAAAGGAAAACTGCTTGATGCCATGCGCACACACACCCCAAGCGTGACTACTTGGCTTGGCTCTGAAGGGATAAGCTCTGAAGGGATAAGCTCGGAAGATAAAAGCTCAAAAGGCGATTTGCTAGATACACACACCAACAACGAAAAAGAAGCAAAGCCAATAGCTACCCAGTGGCCGGGCGCTATTTGCTCACCTATTATGGATAAGACTGCTGTCGATAACTTTGTCGAGCATGCAGTATCACTGTATCAAAACGAAGTAAAGTGGCAGAAAGCGAGCCAGCAGTGCGAAGAGGTGCTTAAGGCTTACAGAGCACAGGCTGACGACCTGACGCTACCTGAACAGCTGCAGTTGCTGTTCAACGGGCTAAAAACCCATCGGGAATCGCTCTTTTTACAAAGCTTGCTATGGCACCAGAGTTTGAATGCGACAAAGTATATGTCGCAGTGGATAGAAGAAAAGAATAATTAACAGGCTATAGCGTAAGGGCCAAGATTAAAGAGGTTAAAGGGATTAAAAGAGGGCCAAAGGGATTTAAATGGATTTAAATGGATTAGTCGTCACTTAACCTGGCACTTTCAGATATAGAGCTAGACCAACCCTGACAGTCTCTTGTGTACGTGAAGCAGCCGTTGGCTAATTGCAAAATCATGGCGGACGCACTGGAACAACCTCGATACCTTGTTCAATTACCCAGAAGATATTCGCAGGGCAATTTACACCACCAACGCCATTGAATCGTTTAACAGCGTTATCCGTAAAGCCATCAAGAAGCGGAAAATCTTCCCCAGCGACGATTCCGCTAGAAAAATGGTGTACTGAGCAATAAAAGATGCCAGTAAGAAATGGTAAATGCCGATTCAAAACTGGCGTCAGGCGATGAGTCGTTTTATTATCGGGTTCGAGAAACGCCTCGAAAAGCATATTAACTAATAGCAGTTACACAGAATCTGTTACAGGCACTTCAAATAAGTTTATCAGCCAACATTATATACAGGGCGTTAACCTCAAAGGGCTTTCCAATATGGCCGTCAAAGCCTAACTCATAGTAATCTTTTCCATCCAATATTGGCATTTGGATATCCATGTGTACGTGATCAAAGAAACTAAGCTAATACGACCTCCTCATTATTTACAAAACCTACGAAATAAAGAGAGCTTTTAAAAAAGCCTATATTTCTAACTTGTTAGGTGTTTACACTCTATCCTTACTAGCAGATTTCCACAAAAAGATATGCTGGGTCCGTTGTTAAAATTGACCCAGCAGAAGCGTGATTATCTAAAAATAAAACATTCTAATCACAAACTCGGAATGTATACATTAGACGACCGTTTTGAAAAAATTCAATTAGTTGGCAAGAAAAGCCAGCTATTCCGCCAGGATGGCTTGGCAGTCCATTGTCGTCGCCTGGAGGCGTACCAGTCCCAGTGCCACCACCTCCAATATCGGTTGTGTTCATTGATATGATCCCCATGGCTGCGGCGGCCTCAAATCGCTCTTCCAAGCATTCATTTTCAATCAACAATGGCCCATTAGCGCCTCTTAGTTCGGCCAGTGAAAACCCTGCGACTCTGGATGCTCCCTCATTAATTGTTAAGCTACCTGCTGGCATCCCGTCAGATTTATAGGCCGGTATGTTCGTATCAAATACCAACACATCCGATAGTGAGGTTGTACGCTCAGACTGTGAAAACGTCACGGCATAAGAACTCGCACGAGTGGCTCCTTCTGATGTCATAGAATATTGCACCCCTCGAAGTCCTAGTCCGTATGAGCGATTGGTCTTGGTTGGCTTTAAATTTAGGTCATTGTTTTTAGATAGCAAGCCGGTGCCAATCTTGGTCAAAGCTACAGCTCTTAAGTCTGAAAGCTTGTTTGGATCTAAAAGCGTACTTAAAGCTGTGTTGGTCGGACAATTACCACTGCTTGCAGATGATGTTTTGTTGTACAAATCTGATTTAATAAATGAATTATCGCTCAGGCTCCCAACAGCTTGATAGGCACCAGATGCTTCAATAATGGATGCATTCAGATCTTTGTGAAACTGCATGAGTATTCTGTACGCCTCTCTAGCATTAGCGCTCAAATCTAAACGTTCAGCTCGCAAATTCCAAGGAGCTTGCTGCTCGTGAAAAACATTAAATCGATATGAGTTGCCAGTCGCTTCATCTACCAACAACACTTCTTTACTTCTAGATGAGCACTGTACGTTCATATCGAAGGTTGGAGAGCATTCCAAAGGATTTGCTTGAGTCTTTGCAAAGCTACGAGCAGAAGATTCGGTAGAGCACGTTGTACACATTTGAGCGGTCTGAGCGGAAGCTGTGGTTATAAGAAGTAAAGAAAGAAAAACAGACACTTTAATTTTCATGAACATTCCTTGATTATGTATTAATAGTGATTTGAGCAAAAAACGCTCAACGTGACGGTACCAATTTATATATTAGGAAGCAACTAAACATTATCAAAAACCAAGACAATATCGCCTGATGCTTTCGTTGCTTTATGGCTGTGGCATACGCAAAGCTGAATTGCTAAAACTTAGAGTCAAAGACATAGCCTTCGCTACGAAAAATGCGTTTGTTTTTAGAGGCAAAGACGGTAAAGATAGAGTCACGATGTTACATAACAATCTGACAGCTTCACTTCAGAGTCAAATCGAAACAGTGCGGCAAATCTATCAAAAAGAACTCGCAGAGGGAGGGGAGGAACGATTTTGCCTACCGAATTAGCGAGAAAATCCCTTTATGCAATTAAAAAGAGTTCAAATGGCAGTATTTGTCCCCTTCTACGAACCGATGCCAGCATCCAGTGGATTGTTATTATCGTCGGCATCACTTGCATTGGCCGGCATTGACCAAAACATTGAGAGAAGCGGTTAAGGCGAAAGGGGTTACAAAACAGGTGACTGCACATACCTTCAGACACTCATGTTATTGGCCAACATTCTTCTGGAACAACAAGTCCATTAGATAGGTAATTTCTTAGTGGGTGAAAATCCGCTTTCCACCCCGAACAGATCGTCAGCTAGCATTTGGTGCAAGACCGCAATTCGCTCTTTCCAGCCCCTGTAATTGAACTTCTCTAATGTCCGCTTTACGGCGAAAAGTGCCGAAAGCAAAACCTATCCTTATGACCGCAATATGTCGTTAATTGTAGTCTTGAAGGATAAAAATTGGTCTGCTTTTGGCATAAAGGTAATGCTTGATTAGCTCAATTGTGAATGCCCGCTTTTTGTCTTGTCCAGAGATTCACGAACTTTTCTAACCGGCACCTGTATTGCATTAAATAATGCACACATTAACCAGTGAGTACAATTATGTATCCTTTAGCAATATACAAAAAGAAAGAAGCGTGGAATAAAAAATAAATTAGTTGGTCAGCAGCTAGCGTTAAAACTTCAGCAGATATGGGCAATACGCATTCGACTGGAATTGTCAGGACATATCCGCAATTTAGCACTTTTCAATTTAGGACTGGACAGTAAGTTACGAGGTTGTGATCTTGTATCGTTGAAAGTAAGAGATATAGCTCAGGGCACGAATATTCAGTCGCGGGCTATGATTGTTCAAAAGAAAACTGGGCAAACGGTTCAGTTTGAGATAACGAAAAACACGCGAGACTCGATTAAAGCGCTTATTCAAAAAGACAAATTAAGCTCGTCTGATTATCTGTTTAAATCTCGGAAGAAATCTTTTGATCACATATCTACTAGGCAATATTGGCGTATTGTTAATGGCTGGATAGAATCAATCGATTTAGACGCTACGCAATACGGAACACATACTATACGCAGAACAAAACCGTCATTGATATACAAGAAAACCAAGAATCTCAGAGCCTGTCAGTTGCTACTCGGACATACAAAACTTGAAAGCACTGTAAGGTACCTCGGTATCGAAGTAGAGGACGCTCTTGAGATATCTGAAGGGGTTGATATTTAGACGTGCAGTTTAATTTTTTAAGTTGAATATAGTAATCCATTGGATTACTATGACGCAATGAGAACGACAATAGCTGAACTACCAGAATACATAAAGCGAGCAGATGCGCTGTTAAGTGAATCTGAACGAAAAGGTGTCATTGATTACTTATCTGAACATCCAAAAGCAGGCGATGTTATGGAAGGTACTGGTGGGATTAGAAAGTTGCGTTGGAGCAAAGGTAATAAAGGTAAGAGTGGCGGCGTACGTGTCATTTACTATTATCATGATGAACGTATACCACTTTTTCTATTAACAATATTTGGCAAAAACGAAAAAGCTAATTTAGTAAAAGCAGACAGAAATGCTTTATCTAAACTAGTTAAACTACTAACCACAAAAGCATTGGAGAAATATAATGACTAATGCATTCGACAGCATCGCTCAAGGCTTACAAGAAGCCATTGATTTTACTGAAGGAAAAAAAGTCGAAGCTAAAATCCATAGAGCACCAGAAGTTAACGTTGTAGAAATACGCCGTAATCTTGGTTTAACCCAAATGGAGTTCGCTTCAAAGTTTTGTATCAGCGTTTCAACTTTACGTCACTGGGAACGAGGTGATCGCAATCCACAAGGACCTGCACTTGCTCTATTAAATGTCGTAGCTAAAGAGCCTAAAGCTGTTATGAGAGCACTTGGGTAAAAACGCTAATCAAGCGTTGGAATGTATGCGGTATTCAGCAACTCTGAACGTCCGCTTTGGCGCTTTTGTTCGCATTAAGGACTAAATATCAAACGTGTCTTCTATCGCTCAGATCGGCCATGCAATTTGCAAGAATAAATATGGACTGATATCGTGGCTACGATAAAGTTGCTCGGTAATTAGGCCGACAGTTTCCCTTGGAAATCACGTGTTACAATTCAAAGCTCTTTTAATTGGTGCACCACTGATTTTATTCCGTTTCCTCGAGACTCGCTCATGTAGCGCTGCAGCTGGCACTCATTTAAGTAAGCACCAAAATCAAAATTAGCGCGCTCTTGCTGTTCTAGACTATTGGCTTTTTCAAGCAGAACCGCGAGCACGCCTCGAATGACTTTACTGGGTGAATAGGCAACAAATTCATCGTAGAACCCAGCGCGCTCACCGCTCTCACCGCTCTCACAGCTCTCGCTGCTCTCAAAATGGAGTAACGCCAACCACACTGGGCTCTCACAGCCCTCTACTGAGTTAGCATCGCGCCGCAAATGCTCAGGCATTGCAGGTAATTTTTTACCTGCTAGCATTATGGTTCGAGTAAACTCATCCCAACTTTTAGCCTGTGATAGCTGCTGTGCAAGAGGAAGTAATTGCATATTCGCCAGTGTCATCACTTTAAACCCGCTTTACTGTTTGGTTAACTACTTACTTTCGTCATCACCGAGCTTTGAAGTTTTATCCTCACTTGGCTGTTCATTTAGCTCTGAGCCTAGCTCTTCACTCAGCTCTGGCGCTGTCATCACCAAGTTTTCTACGTCGCTTTGCGTTGGGAACATAACCAGCTCGACGCCATTTGTTTCTAGACCAGGCAGCCATGTAGATACAAATTCGTTTAACGGCGTGCTAACACACATACCGTCAAGGCCATTTAACGTAACAAACGCATTCGCCAAGTCGCGATGGGGGAAAATAGGAAGACGCACTGCACCATCATCTTCAAGCATAACGAAACCTTCAGAGCCTTGTACTAACCACACCTCTTTGGCTTTACTCACATAACTGATAACCAACATCTGTCTTTCTTCTGCAGACAGCTTCATTGCTTGGTCTATGACTGTATCACTTAATTTTTCACTAATAGTATTTGGAAACACGGCGGTTCTCGTCTTAAAATTTTCGGCAAGTATACCTGTGCCAGTTGTGTGTGCAACGGCAATTAGTCCAATGTCGAGATGCCGCTTTTCAAACGTCTGTGATACCATTAACACCTGGTTTATTTATGACAGCATCTACGGCGTTTTACCAAATCGTTTTGTTTGTCTCTAGTCAGGTATCTTTAACGTGCTTTTAAGTGTTATCCGAGTCTAAATAAATTGCCCAGAACACATACAAATGATGAGACAGGACAAAAGATTACCTCCATGCACACACTTTTTACGGCATTAAAACAGGATACCCTCGATAAACACACCACCTTAGAACAAACGCCTCCTTTTTCGCTATTTCACAACTTATCCGAGTTTAATATTTCAACGTATAGTGATGTGCTTAGCGTAATGTCAGTATTTCATAGCACGACATCGTCTCATGTTTCAAAAGCGCTAAACGAAACACCGAGTCTTAATAGGCTTGCAGAGATGTTAAACACAGATGAAGTTTCTGCCGCCCTTCATCGCGATACCAACGCATTGCATTGTAATTTTGCCGAAAGCTTTGATACTGAGAGAGGTGTTGATATTGAGAAAAGCGTTGAGACTGATATGTCCGTTGAGACTCAGGCACAAACTAGTCAAAACCTAGATAGTCAGACAGCCAATGCGCTTGAGAACCAACTCAGCTTTCGCGGGCAAAACTCAGCGGCTATCGCAGCTATATATGTATGGCTAGGCTCTTCCATGGGAGCAAACATGATTAGCAGACGTCTTGAAAAGCTCAATAACGATATTCCAACAGCCTATTATTCAGCAATGGCAGGGTGCGCTAAAGCGTGGGTCCCGTTTAAGCAAACCGTTGAACATATATTGGCTGAATTAACGCTTGATGATGACAAGGGTATTCGAGATATTGTGGAAGATGCAAACTCGTGGTTTTCATTTTTAATTTCCCTAGGCAAGGCCCAGACAGGTAAGTAATCCCTGAATCCCTCCATTTATTCTCCAACGTATAAATTATCTTAATCAACCCTCTCTGCTTGTTGGTATATTATTCTTTGAGAAATATAAATAGCGGCAAGCACCGAACATTAGCACTGAACATTAGCGCCGATATGCATTAAGTCCGTTAAGCGTGTCGCAAGTTTCTGGTATTCTAGGCCCATCATTGAATTGTTAGAAAAGAAAATATGAAAGTTGTATCGTTTAACATAAATGGGATCCGTGCCCGTCTTCATCAGCTACAAGCATTAATAGATGCGCACCAACCCGACGTTATTGGTTTGCAGGAAATAAAAGTTCACGATGAACAGTTTCCTGTAAAAGCTGTTGAGGACATGGGGTACGAGGTCTTTTTTCATGGCCAAAAAAGCCACTATGGTGTCGCCTTTTTAGCGAAAAAGTCGCCAACGGCTGTCATTAAAGGCTTCCCCACGGATGATGAAGATGCCCAACGCCGCATGATAATTCTCAAAACCACCGACGATGCAGGCGACCCCGTTACCATTTTAAACGGGTACTTTCCGCAGGGTGAGAATCAAAAGCACGAAACCAAATACCCCGCTAAGAAAAAATATTATCAAAATTTAATGACCTACCTTAATGACAACCATACGCCTGACGAAAAAGTCATTGTTATGGGAGATGTTAACGTGTCGCACACCGATTTAGACATTGGCATTGGCGAAGAAAACAAAAAGCGCTGGTTAAGAACGGGGAAATGTAGCTTCTTACCAGAAGAGCGTGAGTGGCTAAACACACTCATGTCTTGGGGTTTTGAGGACAGTTACCGAAGCCTAAACCCACAAAGAGACGATGAATATTCGTGGTTCGACTACCGCTCTAAAGGGTTTAACGATAACCGAGGCCTACGAATAGATTTGATCCTCGCTACACCATCGTTGCACAGTGCGCTGAAAGACGCAGGTATAGATTACGAATTACGGGGAATTGAAAAGCCCTCTGATCACGCCCCCATTTGGGCTACGTATGAGTAAATTAGTGACTCATACTCATTGGTAAACCTTAAACGCTTTTAAGTGCACAAACGCGTAGCGCTTAGCTAATACTACTATACGCAGGAGAAACAGTGAGTACATTGCAAACGTTGGCGATGGTTGTTTACGGGCTTTTCGTTTTAGGCTCGCTTAAAAACATAGACCTCGTTCATTTCGCAAAGACTAAACATCAGCAACATCTGGTGTTTGGTACTGCTGCAGCACTTTTTGTGCTGTGGTTGCTAAAGGCAGGTATCTTTGAAGGGTTAGACGTGCACTTCCTTGGTCTGTCTGTACTCACGCTCATGCTCGGTTTTCGCTACGCGGTTGTTTCATCTTTTATTGCACTTATTGGTGCTCACATCATTGGATACGGAACTTGGCAGAGTTTTGGGGTAAATGGCCTGCTCGGCACAGTACTTCCCATCGCCATTACGTACTTTTTCTTTATGCTGTCGTTTCACCGCATTCCAAGGCAGCTCTTTGTTTACATATTTGTGTGCGCTTTTTTCCCAGCCGCAGTGGGTATTGCGCTAAAAACCTTTGCCTTAGGCGGTTATTTCTTCATTGAAGGCGTCTACTCCTGGGACATTGTTTTCTCAAACTACGTGGTGCTTATTCCACTGCTCATCTTTCCTGAGGCATTGCTTAACGGCATGGCAATTACCCTACTTGTTATTTATCAGCCCACTTGGGTTTATACCTTCCACGATAAGTTTTACCTCGATAACTGAGAATAGATAAATATGCTCTAGCAACCGGATTTCTATAACTAATTGTTAATGAGATTTTAATTATTTTTAATCTACACTATGTCTAACAGCAAATAAGTAGTTCATTTTATGCGCATAAAAACCTATTCATCAGATGAAAAAGACACATTAGCGGCCGCAAAAGAAGTGTGCGGTGCACTTCAAAACGATGGACCAACATCATTAGTGTTTGCGTTTACTAACGCAGAGCACGATGCCAGCACCCTAGTCGCGTCACTCAACGAATCTGGCGCCCCTTATCTATTGGCCACCTCGTGCTTGGGAAGCTTATTATGCGATGAGTCCCGCGCACAGGCAGACGCAGGTTTAAGTGTGCTATCGATTTTTGATGAAGCTGGCGCATTTGGTGTTGGAAGCGCCGATTGCTCAGAAACTGACGCGTTTAGTGCAGGTGCTAGCGCCCTTGAAAGCGCGCTTATGAGTGCAGGCCGTCCGTTTGAAAGCCCCTCTCTTATATGGTGCGCGCTTCCACCCGGTGAGGAAGAAGCCATACTCAATGGTTTTACCAGCGTTGTGGGCGAGCAAGTACCTATTTTTGGTGGCTCGGCCGCAGACAATACCGTAGAGGGCAATTGGTATATCAGTACGTCATCACACAGCGGCGCCAATTGCTTAGCAGTGGCAGTGATGTATCCTTCCTCGCCGCTAGGGCTTAGCTACAGTTCTGGATATAAGCCAACTGAAACCGTTTTTAAAGCGTCGAGTGCTCAAAACAGGCACATACTAGAGCTCGATGGCGTGTCCGCTGCAAAGGCGTATAACAAGGCGACAAATGGGTTGATAGCTAAAGAATTGGCCGGAGGTCAAATTCTAGGGCTTACCTCTACAGCCCCATTAGGCAAGCCAGTGCAGCTAGAAAATGGCGCACTTAATTACCTTTTGTGCCACCCCGATGAGGTATGTAGTGATGGCGGCCTTAACGTGTTCTCCGAGGTTATAGAAGGGGAAGAGCTGGTGTTGATGGAAGGAAGCATTGCCAGTTTAACGGCGCGAGCAGAGCGGGTTATCAACAACGCCATCATGCTGCTACCAGATGATAGCAAGCCCGTTGGCGTGCTGTTGGTCTACTGTGCAGGCTGTCGATTAACGGTTGGCGATGAAATTCACCCGATGCTCACATCCCTTCAAGAAAAATTTGAGAGCCTGCCTATTTGCGGCACTTACACCTTCGGTGAACAAGGTCGATTTTTAGACGGTAAAAGCAGGCATGGTAATTTAATGATATCAGCGGTCGTTTTTTCTCAATGACGGTTTTTCTTGATAGTAGGTTTTTTGGCCTCAGTTTTTTAATAACCGTTTTTAATAACCGTTTTTAATGGCAGCGTTCAGATGAGTAAGGATTACGAAAACGTTCTTGAAGACTTAGCCCTCGTATATCGGCTGAAAGAGCAGGCAGAAGCCCATAAAAAAGAAAGCGATGCGCTGCTCGCTGGCATACGGGCTTTGCTTACTGCAAAAAATGAAAAAGAGCTGTATACCAAAATGTTTGGTATTTTTCGCAGCCTTTACAGTTACGACGTTAGCTTTGTATTAGAGAACGACAGCAAAGGCAAAATGCGCTGCACCAATACCACTCACCCTAAGTTATTAGATACCATGTGGGACGTGGACGAAACACTTTCTCGGGCCATAAAAAGCTCTCCAGTGGCGCTTTTTAATGTAAAGCTACAGCCAACATGGCGCGAGCACCTTCACCTTTTTGATGCTCCGATAACCTCTGCATTACTGTGCCCATTTAGAGTGCACCACCAGCAGGCAGTTATGGTGTTTTGTCATCAAACCTTGGGATTCTATACCCAAGAGTATGTGGATATGGCAAACCGCTACCGCACCTTTACTCAACAAATGTCTATGAGCGTTCAGGCCAAACTAATGGCCCTAGAAACCATTAAACTAAAAGAAGAGAAGGCCCAAGTTGAAAAGAGCCTTATCTCATCAGAAAAGATGGCGTCTCTTGGTCTGCTAGCCGCGGGTGTCGCCCACGAAATTAATAACCCCATTGCGTTTGTGAATAGCAATATGATGTTTATTAAAGACGTATTACCATCGTTAACAAGCATGCAAGATATTGTGCAAGAGCTTGCGAGGGCCACCACTGACGAAGAGCGCGCTGCTGTGGCTGAAAAAGCGAAGCAGTGGACAAGCAACAACAAAATAGGCCCCATTGTGGATGAAATTGCCGATATCTGTGAGGAGTCTGGGGAAGGGTTAAATCGCGTTACTGAAATTATCACTAGCTTGCGCTCATTTTCACACAGCTCAGATGTATCAATTGATGACACCGTCAATATAAACGACTGCATCACTAACGGCCTTAGACTGGTTAATAGCGAACTTAAACACAAAGTGACCATCAATACCGACCTTGCAGATATACCGTTGATTAAGGGGAAAACCGGTAAATTAAATCAGGTGTTAGTAAATTTGTTCGTTAACGCAGCGCAGGCTATGGATAACGGCGGCACACTGACTGTTACAACACAATGCAACTATCTAGATGATAATGAAGTAGTGATAGTGACCGTGCAAGACACCGGTAGTGGTATAGAGAAAGACGATTTAGAAAAGCTATTCGACCCCTTTTACACGACAAAACCCACAGGCAAAGGCACAGGTTTGGGCCTATATATATCGTTTTCAATCATTGAATCTATGGGCGGAAAAATAAAGGTAGATAGCGAAGTCAATGTAGGCACTACCTTCACGCTTCAGCTTCCTGTTGCAAGCAGTGATAGTGAAACTGATGATAGTTAAACTGGTGATAGTGAAAGCGACAATGGCAATGCTGATAGCGCTAACGCTAATAAAGCGCCTTAAATAAAAAAGCCGCATCGATGTAATGATCAATACGGCTTTGATATTTACTAGAAAGCAGAATGTTGACGCTTTATTTCTTGAAAAGAATATCCATCACTTCAGATAACTCGCCTTTCCCAGCACGAATTTCTTCTTCCGATAAACCGGCAATCTCATGAGGGAAAACAAGCCATTCGTCGCTTTCGTTAATATGGTAGTCAGGCACTATGTCTGTTTTGTTGTTTTGCGGCTTGTACCAAGGACAAGCAATGCGAATGTCTGTAGGTGTGTTTAAACGCATCAGCTTGTTGATTTGTTTAATCAGTGCGTCGACGCTGCGACCTGAATCAAACACATCATCAACAATAAGAAGCTTGTCGCCCGCATTGGCTTTTTCGACTAAGTAGTGCAAACCATGCACACGAATTTCTTTTGCCTGCTGATTAATGCCGTAATAAGACGACGTGCGCACGGCAATGTGATCGGTTGACGTATCTTTGAATTCAAAGAACTCCTGCACGGCAATACCTATCGGTGCACCACCACGCCAAATACCTATAATAAAATCTGGACGGAAACCATCGTCATATACCTTTGCGGCTAAACGAAAGGAGTCCTGTAATAGGGATTGCGAAGTGATAAAATTCTTGTTCATAACGTCTCATTCGGCGAAATTTAAAAGACCGCGAGTATAGTGAACTTCACGGTGTTTTGCACGGAAAACTCGGTTTATTCCTGTATGCCTTACTTAAACAGACAGGTGATTTCTTTCGATTTGTTATTCACTTACTTTGCTAGAGGCTCGGTCAGTAAATCATTCATTTTGTAGCACTAGAGAAGGCTGCGTTTTCATGGCTTTGAAGGCAGGGTAAATACTGGCCAATACGCATAGCAACACAGAAATGCCGGTTATGCTGACAATTTGCATGACATCCATATCAATTGGCAGTCCGCTTCCATCGGCCGCCAGAGTAAGTGGAGAGTTAACCAGCTCTAACACGTTATTAAGCTGACTGGTAATAATGCAACCCAAGACCAGTCCAATTCCCGCGCCTTTAATTCCGTTAAACAGGCCATTTAAAACAAAAATCCACATGACCGTTTTAGGCATCATGCCTTGGGTTTGCAATACGGCAATATCGCCCTGCTTTTCTGAGACCACCATCACAAGAGCAGATATAATATTAAACGCCGCCACTGCAATAATAAGCAGCAGCATTAACATCATCATGTTCTTTTCCATTTTTACCGCATCAAACAAAGGCCCTTGCCGCTCTCGCCATGTCTTTACATGGGCAATATCAATACCCAATTCACTTTGAAGAGTGTTAACTGTGGTTAAATAATCGAATGCGTCGTTTAAAAACAGCCGCACCGATTCGCCCTGCCCTTTAGTGTCGCGAAGCAAGCGATTAACGTCGTTAATATTCATATACAACACTTTATCGTCCATTTGCGAGCCCATATCAAAAACCCCTGATACTGTTACCAGGCGTTGGCTCGGCATTCTGCCAAATGGCGTATATACGCTAGCACCGGCAACCATCACGCGGAGTCGATTCCCTACGCGCACATCTAACTTTTGCGCTAATGCTCGACCTATGATGACTCTAAAGCTACCCGCTTCTAAATCGGTAAAACGTCCCTGCTCCATGTTGTTCGCTACCATGGTGTGTTGCTTCATTTGGTCAGGATGAACTCCGTGAACCTGCACACCTCTTAAATCTCGTTTAGACTGCACCACCGCTTCCGTTTCTCGGTACGGCATAACCGCAATCACATCATTAATGGGCGATGTTGCGAGCGCGCTCGTTGTATTGTTTCTGGCTTCTGAGGATATTTCAATATGGGGAACAATGCCTAATATACGCTGTTTAAGCTGCCCTTCTAGCCCATTCATTACCGACACAACGATAATGAGCGCCGTAAGGCCTAAGGCAATACCTGCAACTGAAAAGCGATTGATAAAAGATACAAAGCTGGTTTGGTTGGCCTTGCTAGATTTGGCATATCGATAGGCTATTGATGCTGAAAGAGGATAGGACATGGCGCCTTGCTTTAATAAAGAAATTAACGTCTCGTACCCCAATGGCGTGGCCACCCCATTAACATGGTCTCCCCATTAGCGAGGATCAGGCTTTAATTAGTCAAAAGGTGAGATGACGAGATACACCCAAAATAGTAAAGTGGGTATACTACGTGTAAGCTACTGGCTGCACAAGAATTAGTGGCAGGGGAATGTCGTGAGTACACTTAGCCTAGATGAAAAGAAAGCCCAATTCGACGAATACTTTTCAATTGTCTCTGGCATTAACGTCAATGTTAGGCCGCTAAAGGACAATGAAGCCGTTCCAGATGAAGAAGGTATTGAAGAAGCCATGCCCTATGCATTTCGTATTGCCAGTGAAATGGCAACCATCGAGGCGCAGGCAATTAGACCCCTTCGCAATTTAGGCGATCACGCCGAATCGTTGGCCGACTTTCTTAACCATCAATCTAGAAAAATAGATCTCATGATGTCTTTTGTGCTGCATCAGCAAGATGAAGAGGCACAGCGCTATCGCTCAGTAAAATATGGAGGCGGAGGCGTTATTATTGAGTCAGCATCGCCGTTAGACATTGGCACCACCGCTGAACTAAAACTTTTTCTAGACGCCGAAGCGGCAGCCATATTCTGCTACGGTGAAGTTATTACTTGCGAGAGCGTGGAAGATAGCTACCATATAGCCTTTATTTTCAGTGCCATTAGAGAGCAAGATCAAGAATTACTGGTGCGAGCTAGTCTGCATGTTCAAACCCAGCAGCTTAGAAAGCGCGCGAAAGAGAAAAAATCTGGATCCTAATTGCCACCATAAGCAGTACTCATTGCCATCTAACATTGGTATAAATTGTATTAAACAGTTATAGGACGTCATGACAGCCACCTTATTATCGCTGCCTCTTCCGGCGCAGAAGAAAGACGCATCGTCTCAGGATCATAAGCAATGGGGGCAATTACAGGGTAGCAGTACTGCGCTTTGTATTAGCCAAGCACAGGAGCAGTATAACGGCCCAATAGTGCTGATTACTGCCGATACACCATCGGCAATGAAGTTAGAAAAAGAGCTCGCGTTCTTTATGGCGAACAAGCCCTCGGCCAAAGATGTCCCTATTACGTTATTTCCTGATTGGGAAACCCTGCCCTACGACTCATTTTCTCCTCACCAGGACATTGTTTCTCAGCGTTTAGAAACCCTCTTCAGATTTACCCAGCAAGTTGACGGTATTTTTATTGTTCCCGTTAACACCTTAATGCAACGACTGGCGCCTACAGATTATCTTGCCAAATACTTGTTAATGCTGAACAAAGGCGAAACCCTAGACAGAGACCAATTCAGACGCAATTTAGAACAAGCCGGCTACTTACACGTTAGCCAGGTAATGAGTCACAGCGAATTTTCGGTGCGCGGCAGCATCATAGACCTATTCCCAATGGGTAGCGAACAGCCGTTTAGAATAGATTTATTCGATGACGAAATAGACTCTATTCGCTATTTCGACACTGAAACCCAGCGCTCAGGCGACGCCGTTGATAAAATTCGACTGCTCCCTGCTCGTGAATTTCCAACGGACAAAGACGCGATCACGCTGTTTCGACAGCAGTTTCTTGAAAAATTTGATGCCAACAACGCCTCAGAGAGTATTTTCTCTCAAGTGAGCAAAGGCACCATGCCTAGCGGCGTAGAATACTACTTACCGCTGTTTTTTGAAAAAACAGCCACGTTATTCGATTATCTTCACCCTAAAAGCATGCTATTGCTTCATGGCGATGTGCAAGATGCCAGTGAGTTTTTCTGGGCCGATGTAAAAGAGCGTTACGAACAATACCGGTATAACCTAGCTCGCCCATTACTCGCACCCGATGATTTATTTCTACCTATTAATGAATTGTTTGGCCAAATAAAACAGTGGCCTCGCGCCTCTATGCGCAGTGAAATACTAGAAGATAAAGCGGGCAGCACGAATATGCTGTGCGAAAAGCTAGACAACATTGCCATTAACTCGCAGAAAAAAGTGCCTGCCGAACGCTTAATTGCCACCGTTAATGAGGCAATCAAGCAAGGCGCAAAAGTACTGTTTTGTGCAGAAACGCAAGGCCGTCGTGAAGGGTTAATGACCGTACTGGCAAAAGCAGGCATTAAGCCTAAGCCAGTTAACTCATTTAACGAATTTCTATCAAATCACGATGCCATTGGCATTACCGTGGGATTGGTAGAGCATAGCTTTCGCTGGAAGAGCAAAGAAGGCGAGCTGCTTTTTATTACTGAAACCGAGCTTCTCGGGCACAAGGTAAGTCAGCGCCGTCTTCGCGATAAGCGCACTGCAACCGACGAAAGCGCCATTATTCGCAACCTAGCTGAGCTGTCTGTTGGGCAGCCGGTGGTGCACCTCGACCACGGTGTTGGCCGTTATCTTGGTATGCAGACCCTTGATGCCGGTGGCGTCACTACCGAATATTTATGTATTGAGTATGCTAAGCAGTCGAAGCTGTACGTACCCGTAGCCTCATTGCATTTAATTTCTCGCTACACCGGCGGCGATGCGGATAACGCTCCGGTGAACTACCTAGGCTCAGATGCATGGTCGAGAGCCAAGCAAAAAGCCGCTGAAAAAGTGCGCGATGTAGCTGCCGAGCTACTCGATGTGTACGCCCGCCGCGCCGCTAAACCGGGCTTTGCTTACAACATAAACTGGGACGACTACCAAAAATTCTCTGATAGTTTTCCATTTGAAGAAACACCAGATCAAGCACAGGCCATTGCCGCAGTAATATATGATATGGGCAACCCACTAGCCATGGACCGTTTAGTGTGTGGTGACGTGGGCTTTGGTAAAACAGAAGTGGCCATGCGAGCAGCCTTCTTGGCGGCCAACCACGGTAAGCAAGTGGCTATTTTGGTGCCTACTACCCTACTTGCACAGCAACACTATGAAAACTTTAAAGACCGTTTTGCCGACTGGGCCTTTGAAATAGAAGTAATGAGCCGCTTTGTAAGCGGTAAAGCACAAAAAGACGTCACCCAGCGCATTGGCGAAGGTAAGGTCGATATTGTGGTGGGAACCCACAAACTGCTATCAAGCGATATAAAATACAAAGATTTGGGCTTAGTCATTATCGATGAGGAGCACCGGTTCGGCGTTCGTCAAAAAGAAAAGTTAAAATCGCTTCGCGCCGATGTAGACATACTCACGCTTACTGCCACCCCTATTCCGCGAACGCTAAATATGGCGCTTTCTGGTATGCGCGATTTATCCATTATTGCTACACCGCCAGCCCGACGACTTTCTATAAAAACCTTCGTGCAGCAACGTAACAAAGCCACTATTCGCGAAGCCATTATGCGTGAAATTTTACGGGGCGGTCAGGTTTACTTCCTACATAATGAGGTGGACAGCATTGCGCGTACCGCCGAGGAAATAGCTGAAATTGTGCCTGAAGCCCGCATTGCCGTGGGCCATGGGCAAATGCGTGAACGGGACTTGGAAGGCGTAATGAGCGACTTCTATCACCAGCGTTATAATGTACTGGTATGTACTACCATTATCGAAACCGGTATAGATGTGCCAAGTGCTAATACCATCATTATGGACAGAGCCGATCATTTAGGCTTAGCGCAACTGCATCAGTTACGGGGCCGTGTGGGTCGTTCTCACCATCAGGCTTACGCATATTTGTTAACGCCCCATCCTAAGCGTATGACCAAAGACGCCGGTAAGCGCCTAGACGCCATTGCTCAGTTAGAAGATTTGGGTGCGGGCTTTGCACTCGCGACTCACGATTTAGAGATTCGTGGTGCCGGTGAACTGCTAGGCGACGATCAGTCTGGGCAAATAGCGAGCATTGGTTTCAGCCTTTACATGGATATGCTCGATAAAGCAGTCAATGCGTTAAAAGATGGCAGAGAGCCGTCGCTTGACGATGCGTTGTCTGGCCACACCGAAGTAGAGTTGCGAATTCCAGCACTACTGCCAGAAGATTACATTGCCGATGTAAATACTCGACTGTCGCTTTATAAGCGTCTTGCCAGCTGCATGACGCAAGATGATATTGACGAATTCCAAGTGGAATGTATCGACCGCTTTGGCCTTTTGCCAGAGCCTGCTAAAAACCTTGTGGATGTGGCTGAAATAAAAATAAGAGCCGCTGCCATAGGCATACTAAAAGTAGACTTGTCTGCTACAGGCGGTACCATGGAATTTAAAGAAACCACCAAGGTTAACCCTGCCTACATTATTAAGCAGGTTCAAACTAAGCCAAACACCTTTAAGTTTGAAGGAAGCCAAAAGCTTCGCTTGGTGAAGAAAACCGAAACAGCTAAAGAGCGCATTGCGTTTATTAGCGATATCATTGCCGATTTTGCAAAGGAGTCGCGATAACATGACGTTATTTCGCAGGTGCACACTAACTGCTGTGTTGGCCGCTTTTATAGCCTCATCGTTGTTGGTCAAAGCAAGTGCCAACGACGACTGGTGGTTTGATGTAGAGGTTATTGCATTTAAACGCAACAAGGCACTGACTGAGCTAGAAGAACAGTTTAATTTGGCAGAGTCTTTTGCGGTTCCCCAGAGTGAGGCGGATGTGATCAGTGCGGTAATCATGCCTGACATTCGATTTATCAAGCAAAACTTGGCCACTTGCGATATCAACGGCTTGCCTAAAAAGAAGCCCTTACCTGCTTGGCCTAACGACCTGAGTTTGCTTGTACCCGATTTTGATACTGACTTTTTAGCGTTAAATACAAGTAACGCGCTTAACAAGATTGTGCTTAACCAGACAGGCCAGCTTGATGACTCAACTTCTGTCGAAAGCCCAGAGTCTTCAGAATCTACTGGCAGTGCCACAGTACCCTCTCTAGAAACCATTACATCGTATTGGGTAGACGCAAATTGGACTGATTTTTTCGGTACCAACTCAAAGCAAACAGTCTCAGCACCTCAATTCACCTACTGCGAAACCGAGAAGCCTTGGCTTAGCATTAACCAGCTAGCCAATGGTATTAAGTGGGTGCGACATAGCGTTGATAACAGTATGCCTGCGCCTGCGCAGCTTCCCGTTGTTATAGAAGGCAATGACTGGCCATTAGCATCAAAAACTCACTTGCTCTCTAGCGATATGCAAGAACTCACCTCTATTTCTCGTCAAATACGCTCTAATCGCCAGTTAGAACGCCTGCTTCATGTAGCGTGGCGACAGCCGGTTAAGTTTGGCAAAAATAAGGCGTTTAACGTGCGCCTTTTTGGCGGCACTAATTACGCAAGTCACTTTAATAAAGACGGCGAACAAATAATAGATAAACGCACTGCGGTTACTGAAACTGCAGTCACTGCAAACACAGCACAAGCAGCGAAAGAAGCGACAATAGGTGTTCTCAATGAGGATGAACAGACGGCCATCGTGAGCGACGTTTTTTTCACGTCGCTAGAGCAGCGTTTGTCACAACCAGAGCCTGTCTCGTTTAAAACCTTTCAGCGCTTAGAAACACAGGGCGATTTAAGCGACGAGACCACAAACGATAGTGGTGCCTTCCGCGAGCCTATTTGGGAAATTGACGGCCGAATGAAGGTATTTCTTAAATATATCAACCGAGTGCCCTACCTACATATCGACAGTGAGATGTTTTATCGACATCAGGTACCTACACAATATTTCAGTGGAAGCGACCTAAGCTCAGAGCTTAATTCATCAATCAGCGACACATTTGTGAATGGTGATGGTGAAAGCAGCGTATTGGAAAGCAATGCATCAGAAACCAGCGCTCAAACAGTAGAATATCAGCTGGTATCCATACCGCTTGCCGAGCAACGTCGCGTGATCAGTAAGCAACTGCACTATTTTGACCATCCGCTGTATGGATTTATTGTACAAATTCGTCGCTATGAACGTCCTTTACAAGCCGCCCCCCAAAACGACACCCAAAAATAGGATTGCTGTTAAATGAAAATTTATACTCGAACTGGCGACAAAGGCAGCACGCAAATATACGCTGACAAAGCGATCCGCGTAGATAAAGATGATTTAGTGGTACAAAGTTACGGTGACATTGATGAGCTTAATAGCCACATTGGTTTGCTTGCTGCCTCCGTACCTAAGCAACATCGCACACCGCTACACACCATTCAACGTAACCTTTTTCAGGCAGGCTTTGCCATATCGGCCAGCTCAACGTTAACGGAATCAGACATTGAGTCACTTGAAAGCCTTATCGATGAGTTAACCAATCAAATGCCGCCGAACACATCGTTCGTATTGCCAGGTGGCAGTGAGGATGCGGCGCAAGCTCATGTTTGTCGAGCGGTATGCCGGCGTGCAGAACGTGCGGTAATAAGCTTGGCCAAGCACTACGACGTGCCCGAGGTGGTTCATGCTTACCTAAACCGCTTAAGTGACTTCTTATTTACCTTTGCACGCTTTTTAAATATCGAAGCTGGTGTAGACGAAGTAGCGGTTTAAGTACCGGTAAGCGCTAGCGGCTTTATAACCGCTGCTGCGACTGTATAACTGCTGCGGCGCTATAAGCACCGCAGTATCTCTCAAAAAGCTTAGTTTTTATACGTGCAATAGCTTTTCTATAAGTGCCACTGCACTTTCGTACTGCTCACGCAGGCCCGCAGGCAATACTCGCCCGTATAACTTCATCACGCGCTCGCGTTTCAGGCTATCTTCCTGAGACTGCTGTGCAATACGCCTTTCTAACCCATCAAGAATTTGCTCGGCCCCTTTAGCATTGTTACAAGCCAACACCATATCGCAGCCTGCATCAAGTGCAGCACTGGCACGCTCGACATAGCCGCCGGCAACCGACGCTCCGTGCATAGACAAGTCATCAGAAAAAACAGCGCCACTAAAACCAACATCTTTCTTTAATATCTGCTTAAGCCAGCGGGAAGAGAAACCTGCCGGTTCTGAGCATACTTGATTGTAAATTACGTGGGCAGGCATAACGCCATCTAGCAACTCCCGCTCTATTAACCGTTCAAACACCACCATGTCGGTGTGTTTAATCTCGTCAAAATCTCGCTCATCAAGGGGTAATGCAATATGTGAGTCTGGAGCAACGCTGCCATGACCAGGGAAATGCTTACCAATAGCAGGCATGTTTGCCGTTTTAAGCCCATCGATAAGAGACGCAGCTAACCCCACTACATCTTTGGCATTATCAGCAAAAGCGCGGTCACCTATTACTTGCGACACGCCGTTGATATCTAATACAGGGGCAAAGCTAAAGTCGATATCAAGTGTTTTAAGCTCTACTGCTAACGCAAGCCCGCACGCGTGAGCAAGAGCAGCGCTTTCGCCTTCGTTTTTCGCATGGCGCAAAATATCGCCCATGGCGGGAATGGCGGTAAACCCTTCACGAAAGCGCTGTACTCGCCCTCCTTCGTGGTCAACTGCGATAAGCAAAGGCTTATTCGCATACCGGCGTATATCTTTTATCAGTGCACAAAGTTGAGGCTTATCATGGTAATTACGAGAAAATAAAATAACTCCGCCGACGACGGGATGCGCCAGCTTTTCTTTTTCTTCAGGCAGCAACTCTTCGGCCTGACAATCGAGCATTAATGGGCCCACAGCACACCCTTATTGTTATCAATAATTGTGCGTTCAGTTAGTCTCATAAAACATCACTTCTCATTGTTGAGTTTGTTGGGGTAGGATAGAGAAAAAAAGGGAGTAATTCACGTGATAAATTGGATCAAGTGGCTTGTTGTTGGTGCTGTACTGTTGTTGTCGATTGCTGCAGCTGCTGTGTACACCACATTATATTTAAGTTTACCCAAATTAGACGGTAACAGCGCCACCTATCACGTAACCCAACCTACCCAGCTATCGAGAGACTCACTAGGTCATGCTGTTGTAAACGCTGAAAACCTATTTGATGCTGCTTACGCCCTAGGGTTTGCTCACGGTCAAGACCGCTTTTTTCAAATGGACTTACAGCGCAGAGCAGCCTCTGGCAATTTATCAGCTTGGGTAGGAAGTGCAGCATTAGACTCAGATAAAAACGCCCGTTTTCACCAATTTGAGCAACGAGCGCAAACCGTTTTTGAAAACTTACCCAGTAAACAACAAGAGCTGCTTATTCGCTATGCTCATGGCGTTAATGAAGCCATTGATGAGTACACCACCCTTCCCTTCGAATACATTGCAGCCGGTATGGAGATAACGCAGTGGCGCCCTACCGACAGTATTTTGGTTATTTACAGCATGTATTTAGATTTGCAGGACGGGCAGGTAAAGTTAGATCTTGCAAGAACCGCCCTTAAAGATACTCTTGGGGATGACATTTATCGCTTTATGACCCAGCAAAGTCATTTTCAGGCTGCCCTTGATGGTAGCGAACTGCCTTTATCCGACGCCCCTATTCCTGAATATCCTAGCCAGTTTAAAGCCGCAGACGAAAGTAAAAATGAAAGTGAAAATGCAGATACTCAAGCTTATAACAACCGTAGCATTAATGGCGTATTGCTTAATGATTTAGCTCGTTATACCGACCCTCGTTATGCCGATCCTCTTTATACCCGCGCTCGTTATAACAGCGCTCGTTACAGCTACAAAGGCATCGAACTTCCTGAAATAGGCAGTAATAACTATGCGGTGTCAGGAAATATTACGCCCACCGGAGCAGGACTGCTGGCAAACGATATGCATCTAAGCCTTCGTGTACCCGTAATTTGGTATCGCACTCAACTTAATTACAGTGACGCAGGGCAAGATGTTTCTATTACAGGCGTGTCGCTGCCAGGTTTACCCGGCATTGTTGTGGGTACCAATGGCAATATAGCCTGGGGCTTTACTAACGCTAACTTAGACAACGTAGATTGGGTGGCGCTGAATAGCGATACAGAAACCACGACAGTGACAGAAACCATTCCCCTTCCCTCAGGTGCTCATGAATACACCATGGAAGTCAGTGAATTTGGCCCCGTTAAAACGCTCAACGGAAAACGCTATGCCCTTAATTGGGTTGCCCATCACGAATTTGCTGCCAATTTAGCTATTGTAGATTTTGGTGGTGCTAAGTCTGTGGATGAGGCTATAGATATAGGAAAGCGAATTGCCAATCCTACGCAAAACTTGGTGATGGTTGATAGCGAAGGTAATACGGCGTGGATGCCGGGCGGCGCAACGCTTCACAGAGAAAAGGCATCGTACACCGCAATATCTGAACAAGAAATGCGAAACAATCCCCCTCGCCCAGCAACCATGCTGCCCTTGGTAAAAAACCCTGTCTCCAATAGACTATGGACCGCCAATGCTCGGGTTATTGCAGCAAAGGACGTATCTCGACTAGGCGATGGTGGATACGCACTTGGAGCAAGAGGCAGACAAATAAGAGACCGGCTGTTTGAAAAAGACACCTTCACCGAAACTGATTTTTACGCCATTCAGTTAGACAATCATGCTCAGTTCCTTATTCCTTGGCATAATTTACTCAGTGGCCTACTCACTATGCAAAATGTAGAGTTTAAGCCAGATCTGACCTACTTAAACACATGGGGAGCCTGTGCTTGCGACGACTCTGTGGGTTACACCCTGGTAAAGCACTTTCGTCGTGAAGTAGTACAAACCCTTTTTGGTGAAATTTTATCATCCCTTGATGAACAAGGCGTACAAAGCCGCACGCTTCTGCGTGGAATTGAGCCTGCTACGTGGCAACTCATACAAAATCAGCCAAGCAGCTGGCTTCCCAAGGGAACCGATACTTTCGATGAGTTGTTGGTAGATGCCTACAGGCGAGCCAAGCATAAGCTTCTTGATAAATACTCACCTCTTGAGGCGAACATGGACATGCTTAACTGGGGAAGTGTCAACACGTTAACAGTGAAGCACCCTTTCTCAGCACAAATACCGTTAATAGGTGATAAGTTAAACATGGCCCCAGTTGCAGGTTTTGGTGATACCTATATGCCCGCCGTGCAGTCTACTGGGTTTGGTGCTTCAGAGCGTTTCTTTGTGAGTCCAGGGCATTTAGACAATGCTATTCTCACCCTACCTGGCGGGCAGTCTGGCCATCCATTGTCAGAATTTTTTACAGCAGGTTTTGACGACTATGCCACTCAGGCGGCGACGCCTCTTTTGCCTGGCGATATTATTTATTCACGCACATTTTACAAGAAAGAAGAAGAAGAATGACGCCGGCCATTACGCTGCTATCCAAAAAGCGAATAAAACACAGCGTGCTAAAGTACGAGCACGACTCAAACGCCTCATCTTATGGGTTAGAAGCCGTTGAAAAATTAGGATTGCCTGCTGAAAGCGTGTTTAAAACATTGGTAGTGAGCTATGAGAGTAAGGGAAATAAAGAGCATAAAGAATTAGCTGTAGCCGTTGTACCCGTTACCACTAAGCTTAGCGAAAAGAAAATGGCAAAAGTGTTGGGTACAAAGAAAGTGACCATGGCCAGTGCCGATGCAGTAATCGCATCCACAGGGTATGTGCTTGGTGGTGTTAGCCCTTTGGGACAAAAAAAACGACTTGTTACGGTTATTCACGAAAGTGCCGCAACGCTTGATACCATTCATGTGAGTGCGGGCAAGCGTGGCTTAGAGGTCGCGCTAAGTGCAGCCGACCTGGCCGCACTCACCAATGCAAAATTTGCCGAGCTGTCAATATAAGCGCTCTGTATAAGCTTTCTATATAAGCTTTCAGTAAAAGCGCTCTGTATAAGCTACACTGCAAGCGCTTTGTATAATCTATCTGTGAAAGCGCTCAGTGTGAGCTGTTATGAATGAGGAGACTGTTTGAGCTGTAGGTATGAATGCTTAAGAGCCTGTTTTACCGAGCCCTTACTACCTAGCGCTTACTGCCCAGCTCTTACTACTGAGAGCTTACTGCCTAGCTCCTACTACTGAGAGTTTACAGGCACTGCATTGGCTTGTTGAAGCCATTGCTCTCTCGCCTCTTTTATTACCGCATCACTGGGTGAGTCGTTACCCGCAATGGTAACGGCAATTTGCTGAATAATAGCATCTCGCTTTTCAAGTAAGGCATCCGCACGGGCAAATAAGTCCTGTGCCTCTGGGTATTTAGCCTTAAGGCTGTTAATGCTCTCTAACGCATAGTAATGCGTTTCAAATTCTTCGTTAAAAAGCTGGCGCTTAGCATTAAAAACTACGTAGTCTTTTGCTGCGCGAGAGCGCAAGTATTCAAGGTCGTCAGCCGCTAAGTTAGCCGCATCACTAACCTCTAAGGCTTGCTGAAGCCAGTATTGAATTTTTTCATCGTTGTTTTGATTTACTGCCTGCTTTACACCCTCTTGCAGGTCGCTTGCATGCAATATCTCCATTACGGTGATAACGGGTACGCTCGACGCTTCTTGGTCGCGGTTATCAGCATCTACGGATAAGAAAACGAACCATGCAGCTATGGCTACTAATACAATAGAAAGAACGACAAGTGCTTTTTTCACACTATCCTCCAGAAAAATAACATAAGAAATTCAGTGCGAGCGCACTGTAAAAAGAAGAAACACAAAAGAGCGAGGGTTCTCCCCGCTCTTTTCATGTTTTACAACGTTATAATTGCAGCAGTGTGCAAATTACTCGTCGACAGGTGCTGAGTTTTCAACTCGGCTTTTAAGTTTTTGACCAGGGCGGAATGTCACCACCCTACGCGCTTTGATAGGAATATCTTCACCCGTTTTAGGGTTACGTCCAGGACGTTCATTCTTATCACGCAGGTCGAAATTGCCAAAACCTGACAGTTTTACTTGCTCACCAGATTCCAGAGCGCCTTTAATTTCTTCAAAAAAAAGCTCTACCAGATCTTTAGCATCACGCTTGTTAATGCCTAGTTTCTCGAATAGGTGTTCAGCCATCTCGGCTTTGGTCAATGCCATAGTTTACTCTCTTAACGCGGCTCCAAACTCAGATTCCAAACCTTTTACCACAGTATCGACAGCGTGCTGAATCTCAGCTTCTTCCAAGGTTTTTTCTGGATCTTGTAAATGAAGTGACAATGCAAGGCTCTTGTACCCAGGTTCAATTCCCTTGCCTTTGTATTCATCAAACAAGTTTAGAGCAACTAGTTGATTTACGCCAATTTTTTCTATGTAAGAAAGAACATTTCCTACACGCACTTCATCTTTCACTGTAATAGCTATATCACGACGATTAGATGGAAAACGCGATACAGGTGCAGCAGACGGTAATTTGCGTTCACTAATAGCGTCTACCGCTAGTTCAAACACAAATACACGACCGTTTACGCCCAACAATTTAGTAAATTGTGGGTGAACAGCACCAATATAGCCAACTTCTTCATCGTTAAGCAAAATTTTTGCAGTCATACCAGGATGCAACGCGCTGTGTTCGCCTGTTACAAACTGAAACTCACCCTGCTTACCGGTAAGTGCCAATAAAGCTTCCACATCTGCTTTTGCATCAAAGAAATCGACTGGGCTATCGCCTAAGTCCCAGTGCTCTTCGTTACGACGCCCTGCTACTACACCACCAATTACTTGCTGTTGCAATACACCATTTGGCGCATCTTGTTGAGGTATAAAGCGTAATCCGGTTTCAAACAGTCGAATTCGCTGTTGCTGACGCTTCTGATTATACGCAGAAGCACCTAACAAACCCGGCCATAAACTCACGCGCATTACCGACATATCCGACGATATTGGGTGCGGTAACACCATGCCTTTTACATCAGGGAACAATGCGTTTTGTATTTTCGGGTCGACAAACGAATACGTAATAGCTTCGTTATAGCCTCTGCTTAACAACAACGACTTCATTGTACCTAACGGCAGCTGCGCTTCTTGGGAAGGCAACATGGCAAGCGTAGCGGCAGGCGCAACATTAGGAATATTGTTATAACCGTAAACCCGTGCAATCTCTTCAATTAAATCTTCTTCAATTGAAATATCAAAACGATAGCTAGGTGCAACGGCTTTCCACCCCTCAATGGTAGCAGTAACGTCTAAGCCTAAACGAGAAAGCATCTCGCTTACCTTTGCATCGTCGATACTAATACCGAGCACGCGAGTTAAGCGGTCGCGACGAAGTGTAACCGTAGCTTGCTTGGGCAATTTATCTTCTGAAACTGCTTCAATAACCGGGCCCGCTTCACCGCCACAAATTTCAAGAACAAGTGCAGTAGCGCGCTCCATTGCCTTGCGCTGTAATTTTGGATCTACACCGCGCTCGTAGCGGTGCGATGCGTCGGTGTGCAAACCGTACTGACGGGCACGGCCCATAATCACATCGCGACTGAAAAACGCACTTTCAAGCAAAATGTCTTTGGTTTCAGTGGTAACACCTGAATGCAGGCCACCAAAAATACCCGCCATGGCTAACGCTTTGTTATCGTCAGCAATTACCAGCGTATTTTCTTTAAGTGTTGCTTCTGTTTCGTCAAGCAAAGTAAGCTTTTCGCCCTCTTTGGCCATACGCACATTCACATTACCTTCAATACTAGCAAGGTTGAACGCGTGCATAGGTTGGCCTAGCTCAAGCAATACAAAGTTAGTGACATCAACAATGGGGTCGATACTTCTAATCCCGCAGCGACGTAGCTTTTCAACAAGCCACAATGGTGATGCGGCAGTTACATCAACACCCTTAACCACACGGCCTAAATACCGCGGGCAAGCATCGTCTGCGCTAAGGGTAATAGCAAGCTTGTCATCAACAGTAGAGGTAACGTCTTCAACTACCGGCTCGCAAACGTCTAGGTTATTAAGCACACCGACTTCACGGGCAATACCGCGAATGCCCAAGCAGTCGGCGCGGTTAGGCGTTAAATCTACTTCAATAGCGTTATCGTCTAAACCAAGATACTCGCGAATATCTGTACCTATTGGCGCATCAGCTGGAAGCTCGATAATTCCGTCGTGATCATCGCTTATACCTAGCTCAGAAAAACTGCACAGCATGCCGAATGACGGTTCGCCGCGAAGCTTGGCTTTTTTAATTTTAAAGTTGCCAGGCAGTACCGCGCCCACACAGGCTACGGCTACTTTTATGCCTTGGCGGCAATTAGGTGCGCCACAAACGATATCGAGTAGTTCATCACCACCTACGTTAATTTTAGTCACGCGAAGCTTGTCGGCGTTAGGGTGCTGACCGCACTCAACCACTTCACCTACTAGTACGCCGGTGAACTCGCCCGCAACAGGCTCTACGCCGTCTACTTCTAGGCCAGCCATGCTCAACTGTTCAGACAGCTCATGTGCCGACAGCGACGGGTTAACCCACTCTCTTAACCAATTTTCACTGAATTTCATGTGTACTCTCTGCCTTAATTGAACTGCTTGAGGAAACGAAGATCGTTTTCAAAGAACGCGCGCAAGTCGTTAACGCCATAACGCAACATAGTTAAACGCTCTACGCCCATACCAAAGGCAAAACCTGTGTATTCTTCTGGGTCTATTCCAACCGACTTAAGTACATTCGGGTGCACCATGCCGCAGCCAAGTACTTCTAACCACTGACCATTTTTGCCCATTACGTCTACTTCTGCCGAGGGCTCTGTAAACGGGAAATAAGACGGGCGAAAACGCACTTCTAAAGACTCTTCAAAGAAGTGATGTAAGAAGTCGTGCAAAATACCTTTAAGCTCGGTAAAGCTCACGTTTTTATCTACCATCAAGCCTTCCACTTGGTGGAACATAGGCGTGTGAGTTTGGTCGTAGTCGTTACGATACACACGACCTGGCGAGATAATACGTAACGGCGGTTTTTCTGCTTCCATAGTACGAATTTGAACGCCAGAAGTTTGCGTACGAAGCATCATGTCTGGGTTGAAGTAAAACGTATCGTGATCGGCACGCGCTGGGTGATTGGCAGGAATGTTCAACGCATCAAAATTGTGGAAACCATCTTCAATTTCAGGGCCGGTTTTCACCGAAAAGCCTAACTCGCCGAAAAACGATTCTATGCGTGCAATGGTGCGGCTAACCGGGTGCAAGTTGCCAGGCTTTTCAGTGCGACCTGGTAGCGTTACATCTATTGCTTCCTCGCTAAGCTTTTTATTAAGCTCTTGTGTGCGTAAATGCTCGCCTTTGGCAGAAATAGCCTGCTGAATGGCCTGTTTTGCTTGGTTAATTTTTTGCCCAGCGGCAGGACGTTCTTCGTTAGATAACTTTCCTAAGCCTTTAAGTAAGTCGGTAAGTTTACCTTTCTTACCCATAAATTCGACCCTAACTTGGTCTAGTGTGGCTGCATCTTCGGCAGCGTCAATCTGGCTCTGCGCCTGATTGATAATCGCGTCAAGCTCCATGGTTTCCTCAATGTGCATGATGACTGCATGGCCCTCGCATAAGTAGAATAAATCTGCGCGCGAAGGCTTGCTTGAAATAAAAACGATAGTTTACACGAGTGACAGACATTACCGCTACCCTATATAGCTGATATTGGCAGAATTCGATAGAAAGTTGGAAGTTTTACACGCTGTAATGCGCACTACGTTGTTGAAAAAATGAGTGCTTTGTATATTTTTCCGTCGAACGATTAAGGATTTGCACAAACAGCTTGAACATTTGTTCACACTCGTAAATCATAAAAGCACAAATAAGAATAAACATATTAAATAAATATTTACAGGGATAGTAATATGCAGTTAAGGAAACCTCTTCCATCAAATCGTTCGTTCGAGCAAGTATCAAATCACTACAAAGTTGAGAAAAAGCTGGCTACGCAGTTAAAAGAAGCTGATAGAACATCACGAAAAGATATTTATAGTTCTATGTATGACGAGCTATTTAGTAAAGTACCTGATCACCCTCGCCTTACCAAAAGAAATGACAAGTCAGAAAGCCTAAAAAAAGTTGGCCATAGAATGGCGTTTATCAAACGCTTTCTAAAGCGCGAACAATTATTCGTCGAGTTCGCATGCGGTGATGGTAGACTTCTTAAAGAGGCAGCAAAATACTGTAAGCAAGCAATTGGTGTAGATATTTCAGACCAGAGGGACAAAAACGAAGCTTTTCCACAGAATACTTCTGTAGTGGTTTATGACGGATATGACTTATCGCAAATAAGCGACGAAAGTATAGATTTCGTTTTTAGCGATCAACTTATTGAACACTTACATGATGAAGATGTTGAGCATCACTTTTCAATAGTTAAACAAACCTTGAAAAAAGGTGGTGCGTACGCATTTAGAACACCCCATGCTTACTGCGGCCCGCACGATGTATCTCAGTACTTTTCAAATATTCCGGAGTGTTTTCACTTAAAAGAGTGGACTTTCAAAGATGTGAAAGACGTTGAAAAAATAGGTTTTAGGAAAGTGAATTACTATTGGAGCGCAAAAAACATTCACATTCGAATGCCCCGTTTCTACTTTTCTTTTGTTGAAGCAATTTTTGAAAAAAGCAACTCGTATAAACTTCGTAAGGTTGCTCAGCTTTTTTTGCCTTCTGTTACTTGTGTACTTATTAAGTAGACTGAAGTTACTAATTCCATATTTGGGTATTTGCGAAATTTGCTTTGGCCGGTTCTCTCTAACGCTTTTTCTTCTATTTAGTTACGGTGAAAAGTGCGACAGCTTAGTCTAAATCTAGGCTTTTCTTTACATGCCTTGGGTTTAGTTGTTAAAGGGTTACTAAAAAATCTTAAGAAAATTCCGCACATAAATTTTTGGTTACCCTCATAACTCCATTCACTGATAAACTGTGCGACCATTCTCTAGATTCGAGATATAGTGAATTAACCATTAAGAAGGTCTGGACTAACTCGCTCAAACAGATGTTCGTTAAAACGTCGTATTTCATACACTATAAATTCATAGGTTAAATCAGAGCAGATTATCACCAAAAAAGTGCAAAGCGCTTTGTTTACTCAATCTAGAGCCGCTCTTGGCAACAAAGAGACACAGACGACAAGTGGCCTAGAACCCGAAGTTTAAAAAACCGCAAAGTTGGCTGTTAGTTTGCATTATTTAATTTCTATGAGCAGTCAATTTTTTATACTAAAGTCTTGCAGTCTCGACTAATGATGATTTATGTAAGACATAAAGTCAGCTAGATTTGGGATGAGTTTGACTTTCAAAGCCCTCAATAAAGAAGTAAATACAAATGAAGTTCAGGGAAGATATTAATGCGCTACGAGCAATAGCCGTAGTTTCTGTCGTTTTGTTTCACTTTAATCATGAATGGCTTCCCGGCGGCTTCGCTGGTGTAGACGTTTTCTTTGTTATATCTGGCTTTTTGATTGCGTATTTCGGTGAATCCGAACGGTCATTTCGGTTTTATCCGATCACTTTTTCTTCTTCTTTTTCGTCCTTGCTAGTTTTACCTTAAGTGATCGGATTGGTCTAGTTTTCTCATCGATTCGCCAGCCAGTTCAATCCGGTGACTGTTGTGCAGTAAACGGTCGAGTAATGCATCTGCCACGGTGGGGTTACTGATGAGTTTGTACCATTCGGTAACGGGCAACTGGCTAGCGATAATGGTG
>NZIK01000059.1 GCA_002691625.1 Alteromonadaceae bacterium | reverse complement strand
CCAAATGATGAAGCAAGGCCCATGCACCCCGTCAGTTATGAAGAGTTAGCGACCTTAGCGGAAAGTAACGGCCTAAAGGCTCGCAACTTAAACACTGTTCCTGGTAAGGACGGGTTGCAGCGTGATGATGTGAAGTGGGTTACGGTAGAAGTGGTGAAGGCTACTAATTAAGCGATGTAATAGACATTGAACGGGAATATAAAGGACAAATGCGACAACAATGCACAAACTGCGCGGGAACCCGTGACTTGTATTTCGTGACTAATGGAACACAAGGGGACGACTTTCCCGGCAGAATGGTGATTTACTGCGCTCAATGTAGAAAAGAAAGACCTGGAAACTTAGATATTAGTTTACCAATTGCGTTATTAACTACAGACCTCTTCAAGGGCTTATATATTATGGGTAAGACAGAGACTGACCCCCAAATGGCTATACAAATGGCTTTCGGTCAAGCAATGCTTATTCTTAAGAAGGAATTAGAAGGGGTATTAGAATTGAAGAAGTCTTCCTTAAAAAAGTTTAGGTTTATAAGTTTTTGGTTTTACAAATTCAGTCTAAAACTCTGATATATTGTTATATTCTTTGTTGTTAGGTAGTCCTCGTAACTTATTATGTTTACTTATATGTACGTATTTGCTGTGAGGGCATTTAGATCAAGATAAGAAGGATTAGAAATGGATTTAAACGGTGCTCAGGTAAGAACTTTCACTAGAATGCTGAACAATATTGGTAGTGACGTAAGTCATAGCCCTAGCTATATGACTCAGGAAGAGTGGAAAAATCAGCAAATCGAGAACCATCAGATTAGAGTTCCTCACTTTCAGCGTCCTTACAAGTGGGAAGCCGAGAACATTAGTCAATTAATAAAGGATTGGCGAGACAACGAGAGAAAGCCATATTTTTCAGGCACGGTTGTAACGGTAAATGCAGAAGGGAGTAGTTGTCACGACTTGATAGACGGGCAACAACGCACAACAACACTGTACTTAGCAAACTTCGTCTTTTACCTCATTCTTAAAGAGCGACTGAAAATATATGTCCAGAAAAAGTACAGCAACTTTGCCGAGCTGTGTCGAGAGCTAGAGAACGCTTATCGATATGTTTTTCGTGACAGCCAAACAATTTCAGAGAGTGTAATTCAAAAATATAATGACCTAAAAAGCCCTGATTTTAGTGATGAGCGAAAAACTTCTATCGAAAAAGATATAATGAATGCGCTTTATGAAGCATTCGGAATAGTTATTAAAACTAGTGAAGATGAAATCGAGATCGGTTCCAGAGAGTTTTTTGTCAACAAACAACTGAGACTTACTTACAACAGGGATTCATACAACAAAAAACTTAGTAACGTTTTGTCTTCTTTCAGAGTTAGTTTCTCTAAGACCGGCCTTAAGTATGAAGTGGCAGAAGTTGATTTTGATGAACAAGAAAAAGTCTATATAGAAGCACTAAAGACTATTTTTACTGAGTTCGTTAATGATGAATCACTTTCTAAGCCTAGAGATGAATACGAAGTAATTGATTTTTACAAACAAATCACAGAGAACATTAAAAGGTTTATTTGCAGTATACAAGTATGCCTAATGCAAACAGGTAACCCACGGGACGCATACATTTTGTTCGAAGTATTAAATGATCGTTCTCTCGCATTGGAACCTCTTGACCTCATAAAGAACGACTTTTTTAAGACACTTTGTGAAAACCCTTCGATAGACACAAAAAAACTAGACGAAAATATTGAAGACCTCGATAACCAATGGGGTGAAATTTTTTCTAAGAATGCCTCTTATGAGTCGGATAACATTGCTTACTTTAGCGCAACTTATCTAACTAGACAGATTATTAAAAGTGATAAGAAAGAAGATATAAAAGATGCGTTGAATACATTTTTATCAAATAGCTATGCAAAAAATTACACAATGCCAGAGGCGCAGTCTCACTTTGATATTTTTAAGGCTGTTAAATGTATTATAAAACATTTTGATGCTCCATTTCGCAATCGTGACTCAAATGCGATTCTTAAAGCTTATAAACCTGAATTCAGTGCTGCGCAAAAAGCTTATGCTTTTCTCTGGGCTAAAAAACAGAGTGGAGTTCTAGCGGGATTCGTAACTTTTATTCTTAGACAGTATTTCGACTCTGTAAAGAAGTTTGAAGAAAACAAGTTTCTCGAATTTTTAAATAAAGATGTAGCAAAGAGTGGTAATGATGTCTTAACAAAAGTTGCTGATGCTTTGTGGAAAATATCAGTTAGCTCAAAAGATTACACTTCACCCAAAGCTTTTTCTGACATGCTTATAAATTCACCTGTAGATACAGTCGTCGCTTTTGCCAACACGCAGCGGCAATTTGAGCTTCCATGGCTTCAAGATTGGTCTTACGATGACTCACGCACGTTAAATGTAAAAGTTCTGTTCGCTATGTTATTTACAGTATCAAAAAACGACGATGGCTCACTAGAAAGAAAAGCTATGGCCTTCAATTTATCTGAAGATGCTATTAGAAAACTGCATCTTGACCATCTAGAGCCTAAAACTATTAATAAAGATCATCGTGAAAGCTACTTTGAGCACGATGAGCGAGAAAGAATAGTTAATAGTTTAGGTAACATGCTGCCACTACCATCTGAAATTAATATCGAGAAAAGCAACCGACCTTTCAGTATCGTAGTGGTGGAAGCATTAAATAAAGCAGGTATAAAAGATCATTGGCTAGGTATAGAAGCGATAAAACAGTATGAAGCAAATAACTCAAACGATATTCCAACTGAGGAGTTTTTCCGACAAAGACGAGATGCGCTCAAAAACTATTTTATGAATGTTCTAACCCTGCCGCCGCTCTAGTAGTATTCATCATAAGTACAGGCGCCAAAGTAAAAACTGGCGTTTTTCCGCCCTAATGGTATTTGTATATACAAATACCATTAACTATTGAATTGTTTAGGTGGCTGAACTTAGCGAGTTTTATTTAAATGAGCTCTAGGTATACGCTTCCATTCAACAGCGCTGACAATGCCATAATTTCCAGCAGAATTAGGCCTACGCCATTTTGCATGCGGCATGCTTATTAAGTAGTTCAGTGCTTCATCAAACGACTCAACTTTAATTTCATCACCTTTTTCTCCAACGGTAAAACCGCCTCTTTTATAAGCACAAGCGTAAGAGAAATACGTGCCGTCAGAAGCAACTGGAACATTAACGTACTCTTTTTCTAATCCCGTCATGCCTGACAAATTTTTAGTTGGCTTATACTCTTTGCGTGACTTCAACCATTCAGCAGCTTCTTCAATTTTCAACAATTGCTTCCCTGTTGCTTCGTTACTAAAAGCGCTAGCTGGCATCTTCGACAGCTCATTACGTACAGCGCCTTCGCTGGTATTTGAAAGAGCTACTAGCTCTTTGACAGAAAGGGCATTTTCATTACTAATATAAAACGTTGTATCGTAAATCTCTTCGATCGGAATTCCTTCATATAGGCATAATTTTAGGCGCCCCGACAAGGCATGGAAAAGAGTGGCGCAAATTGTATTTGGTGTAAGAACATCAATGACACTCTCTAACTTCGCAAATTTTTCAATGTCACCTAAGTCATCGGGTGCAAGATCCCCCTCAATAACTTGCCCAATAATTCCAAATCTGAACAACCGCTGTAACATATCTAGTAATCTTTCATTTCCAACAGCAGCATAGTCGATATGAGGAGTTTCGTAACCTGAGTATTCATTTAGGCAATAGGTGAAATAAGTTACTAATGACTCTGCAACCTTAGTGAAGGTTTGTTCGTTCAGATTTTGATGCTTTTCCATTTTAAACCTCAATGTTATTTAAAAAATCATACACAGGTTAAATCAAACCAAAACAAAGTCAACCTTAAAGTGAACAAAAAATTAATTATTAGATTTTATTTTATATTCAACATATACCCAGGGTCTTAAAATGAAATATGATGGACCCTATGCAAAAATTGAACAGCCGCGATACGGCACAAACATTGAACATCAGTGACTGTGAACTGATGCACCTGCGCGAACAAGGCGGCATTGCCTATGAAAAACGTGGGCGAGCGTTCTTCTACTCCTTACCTGCTGGACATTCAGTACTTGCTCATCCAATAGGTAGAGATTTATTGAACTGGTACATAGGCAGGCATGACTTTTTACAATCAAATGAACCTATTAATGATAGCTCGACGCTCGCATTGGAAGAGTTAGTCAGTGAAATACTTCTACCTATCAACCGCACCTTGGGAAAACCGATAATCACTTACGGCTTCACCTCCTTCCCTCTGAAAAAATTTATCCAGAAAGCATCACCAAGCGGTACGGCACCGACNCTNGANCAGCATTCATCTCACGAAACCAATAGTGTGGGTAAACAAATATGCAGTAGAGGTGGTGCTGCATGTGATTTCTACATNGAAGGCGTGCCAACTTCCAATATCGTTCGTTTCATTACGCAAAAGCTAAATTACGATCGCATTTATTACTATGGAAATAACAGACCACTTCATGTCAGTATTCATTTAACCGACCCGCTTAAACACCTACAGATAATGGGCGAAAGCGAAAATGGTAGGCGTTATCCGGGTAAAAAGGCATTTGGCGATCGAGCAGTAATATTGGCAGAGGGATTATAGTGGACGCAGCTTTATTTAAAACATTAGTTGATAAATTGGAAGTAGGGAAAAAGCTCCCCGACGCCATTTACATTCATGACAGTACATTGCCGCAACTACCCGACAAACTACGAAATGTTATTCTGGCTATTGGCAAAGCGCTGAAAATCCCTCGGGAGCACTGGAACTTAATCAAGCTTTCTAGAAAGCAGTTTTCATTAAGCCTACTTCACTACCCTACCTTCGAAGAAGAGTCTTACCCCTCGTTAAAACAAAGCGTAACGGTTGACCTGCAAAAGCTTTCTCATAAAGTAACAGACTATTCTAACTACGATAACCCGCCTATTCTTCACCGCAAAGAAACCATGGTTTTACCCGACCATCCGCAATACGAAGAATTCAAGCAAATTACCGAAGAGGGTGAGCAAGCAGGCCTNTATGAAANCTCGCGACATATTGGGTTTAAAGCGTCTTGGGAGGCTTTGATAAATGCGCATGGCTACGAACTTTTAGACGGGCGCTTGTTTCGAAACTCTGCATTACTACTTAATAAAGATGATAAAAAAATTGAGCGCGATAAAACCGCAATAGTACGCCACGAACTATCGGCCCCAATGAAGGTCTTAGCAAAGCACGGCTTTCTTGAAGGCCAATATTCCATATTTGATTACGGGTGCGGTAGAGGAGATGATCTTCGAGAACTTGAAGCGCATGGGCTAGATGTCCTTGGGTGGGATCCAAACTTTCTGCCAGATGCAGATAAAGTGAATGCTGACTTAGTTAACATCGGTTTTGTAATTAATGTAATTGAAGAAAGAAACGAGCGTATGGAAGCTATTCAAGGGGCATGGGCTCTTACTGATAAGCTTCTGGTGATATCAGCAATGCTAGCAAACGAAAGCTATCTGGCTAAATTCACGCCATATAAAGATGGCATTATCACTAGTCGAAATACCTTTCAAAAGTACTTCACTCAAAGCGAACTAAAAATGTTCATTGAGCTGAGCTTAGATGAGGCAGCCATTGCAGTAGCCCCTGGGGTATATTTCGTATTCAAAGATAAGTATCTAGAACAAGATTATCTTCAGAACCGACATAAGCGAACGCGAACTTGGGAGCGGAAGTCTAAACCTGTTGATATCAAGGAAGCGAATACACAGCTTTTATTCACCAAGCACAGCGAGCTTTTTGAAGAATACTGGAAAACTTGTTTGCTATTAGGGCGGGCACCCGCGAAGGACGAGTTTAGTAAAGCTGACGAGTTAATAGAACTAGTTGGCACCATGAAAAAAGCTTTTAGGCTGTGCCTAAACTTTTATGGCAGTGATGACTTTAATATTGCTCAACAAATGCGAACGGAAGACTTGCTAGTTTACTTCGCTGTAGGCCATTTTGGACAAAGAAAGGCATACAAATATCAACCAGAGCAAACGAAGCGTGACATAAAAGCCTTCTTCGATACTAACAAAAATGCCCAAACCCTAGCTAAAGAACTCCTTTTTCAAATAGCTGATGTCGAAATGATAGAAGCCGAATGCTTAGAAGCCCACAAAACCTTGCCTAAAAGTGTATTGGCAGAAGAGTACGGAAAACCACATTCCCTAACTTTTCATAAGCAATACTTAGACTTACTTTCCCCACTATTGAGAGTTTATGTAAGCTCAGCATTGCAGCTTTATGGTGAACTTGAAGACATACAGCTAATTAAAATCCACATAAATTCAGGTAAACTAACGCTACTCGGTTATGACAATTTTGAGGAAAGTAACGCTCCTACTTTGAAAGAGCGAGTTAAAATCAAAATGGCCGATCAAGATGTTGATTTCTTTGACTATCACTTAAATGAACATAGCGCTCCGGTGCTAGAAAATAAAAACGAATTCGTCTGACTCCCAAACTAACCAAGGTCAATAGCAATGATTTATTTCGATTCAGCAGGCTCTTTTCCCGTACTTGATGAAGTGAAAGAGAAAGTCATTGGCGCGTTTAACTTGCATTACGCAAACCCATCTTCAGACCATGCTGCAGGAGCAATGGCGGCTAATGAGCTTGAAAGAGTGCGCGAAAAAATTGCTGAATCGATTGGCGCAAGCCCTAGCGAAATCATATTTACTAGCGGAGCCACTGAATCAAACAATTTAGCGTTAAAAGGCCTGTTACATTGCGATTTAGCTAAGAATAAAAAACACATTGTTACGAGTAAAATAGAACATAAATGTATTCTGAGTATATGTAGCTACTTAGAAGCTTGCGGCTACGAAGTAACATACTTATCGCCAGACTCTACGGGGCGAATTTCAGCAGATACAGTAAAAACCGCGTTGCGAGATGACACCGCACTCGTCAGTATTATGCATGTTAACAATGAACTCGGGACGCTAAACCCTATTAGTGAAATAGGTGAACTGTGCTTCCGAAACAGAACGTTGTTTCATACCGATGCAGCACAAAGCTTTGGCAAAACAGAAATCGATGTCGATGACATGAGTATTGATCTGCTATCTCTATCTGCTCATAAAATAGGTGGAATAAAAGGTATAGGGGCGATTTATATAAGAGATGCACGTGACATCGATGTTTTGCCCGTCATTCACGGTGCAGGGCAAGAACTGGGAATTAGAGGTGGAACCGTTGCAACTCCACTAGTGNTCGGCTTAGGAGAGGCCTGTAAAGCTTTCCCAATCTATTACGCTGAAGCAGATTTTGGCCAAATTACTGCGCATCTAGAGTGCGAATTAAAAGGCAAAAACATCAGATACACCATTAATGGCGGAACCAGACTTCCTCACATCGTTTCACTAACATTGCCGGAAATTGATGTGATTACCTTTTTACTGGCTCACAGAGAAGACTTCTCGTTAGCGCAGGGATCAGCATGTTCCTCAAAAGAGATAGAGGCTTCACATGTACTGAAAGCTATAGGGTTAGATAGAGAAAAAGCTGAGCGAACAATTCGACTCAGCTTCGACTTCAACACAACTAAACACGACATCAGCACTTTAGTTTCGAAACTAAAAGCTTTTATTGAAAGTGCCTAGTTTATTTATAACAAGTAACGCAAGCACCTCCACCCTCTGCTTGGTCATAAATTTCGTCCATCACGTCTACATCAGAAAAATAGATTATCTTTTGCAATGGATTNCTAGCACGTTGTCGCTCCTGCTTTTTAACAAAGCGGTCGTAACGCTTTTTATGGTTTTCTAGAATCATCTGCTTNCGTTCTTCATCTTCAAGAACCGAGAGAGGGGTNCCTTTACCTAACCANTAAAANGTNCCATCAGGNCGCTTATCTTCCGCGGCNTTTTCNTATNNNTTAGCTTCTTCATATGCGTCAGGATAAATTTCCATCAGGCGAAGCCATTCTATTTTTTGTTGATAAAAACAGAAGGTGCAGCCGCTTCGCGAGCGCCACCCGTAATAACCTGGTTTACCTTGGTCCATGGCGCTAACGACTTTAGCCAACGTCTGAACGTTTATGTTTGATTTATAATAAGGATGACCTTCGTCTGCCTTTATCACTTTCAATCGCTGTTCAAAATGTTGTTCTAACAGCTCTTCTGGTAGCTTTTGCTCAATACCATTACAGCCAAGCTTTAACTCTCTAAAAGCTTGTACCTCTTCATCATCACTATATAAATCCGCTTGCTGTAAAATATTCAGAATATCTTGGCGATTTAGGCCGTCTTCTCTGAACGGCATCTTGATAGTAATGTATTCTTCTGTAACGTTATTGGTAAGAAAGCCGTCTCGGGCCGGTTCATCAGCCCTGATACCTACGTAAGATACTATTTCAGTGTAACCTTCTTCCTCGATTTTTTTCTTTACCCACTGNTCAAATGGCACTAANTTCATNTGAATNGTNCACCAGCGCGCTTGTGGNGANGGCANGTAATTTTTATGTTGNTCTAGGTGATAATCGAAGTCNTTCTTTTTACGNTTGGACGTAAACACTTCTTCATAAGGGTCGATNATTTCTTTACCCAGGTAACCNCGAAGCTTATCAATAAAAACATTTACTTCAGGCAGCTCCTTGCCCGTATCTGTAAAGTAATAGTGAATATCTAGCTCAGGATAATTGTCGCGCATATACATCGCGAGTGCAGCACTATCCTTACCCCCAGAGAGGCCTAGCACGTGTAACGTTTTTTCTGAACTCAACTTTTTACAGCTCCATTTTCTAACTCATCGAGAAGCGCAACTAATAGCGTTTTCTTCTTCTCACTGTCTAACCCTTCAAGTGAACTTGTAATCCCTTGTATCTGTTCATTGAATTCTTTTTCAATCTCAGCGAAGTCTAAACCACTAAACTTTGCGCGATGCGCTGCAATCTTAAATTTCTCAACTAATTCTGGCAGTGCTACTTGTGCACGTTTAATGGCAAGGTCATCCCAATTCCTTTCCGATTTAGATGATAGCAACGATATCAAGTTTGAAACCCATCGGTTATCGTTTTCTTTTCTCTCGCTTAAACGCTGTGCAAAAGACTTGAGCTTATGATCATCAGTAAAATCAACTACCGCGGTGCAGGTACTTTTTGCGATTAAATCATTTCCCAGCGCTTTTTCAGTTGTTTTTTTGAAGTTACTGAGCAGCTCACCATGTGCGTTCTTAAGAGTACGTAAAATATCTTCAACGTCCTGTACAGAAATACTATCTAAGTCAGTTTCTAATAATTCAGGTAAAGCCTTGAATAAGTAAGCATTGGGGTCAGACGCCTTTTTCGTTATTTCTAGAAACTTCCTAGCCTTTTTAGTTACGTTCTTTGTAGCAACTGTGTAACTGGATAACGAAGAGTAAAAAGTTACCAGTCCTTCTGCTACGTTTAGTGGCGTAACGTCCTTAGAATAGTCGTGTTCGTGGTTCGTTACGCTGTCTAATGCTTCCGCGACCTTATTGAGGTAAGCGGTTTTCTCTTGATCTATGTGTATAGCCTGAACTGCTACATTATGTGGTTTCTGAATTAGCTTCAAAGCAAATTCATCATCGGGTTGCGTAATAAAAATAATTTCGCCAGTAGCGTCATTTTTATCGTAGAAAGCGTAGTCTTTCATATGCTTCATCACAAAAGCCATTAGCCAAATTGCGCGAATTCCTTTTGTCAGCCCGTAAGGTGCAGCAGCCCAATATTCATCTATTTCTGATAACCAGACAGGAGCGTTAGTATCAGCTATTAACGTTTCGTGAGTTTTTCGGAAAAGGTTATCTACGTCGCTATTTTCAATCTCAGTTGGGTAACCCCAGCCATTATCGATTGCGCAATGAATTCCAAAGTTTGCTAAGCAAGAAAAGTAGAGCCCCTTTTCAGCTGGAAAGGTGTCGCTTGGGAAGCCAAGTAATTCTTCGCCGTAGTTCTCGGCCATTGCCAATACAAGCTTCTTAATTGCTGCGTTTGCACTACCTGAAGGCTTATTTCTATTGACTAGCTCGTTAATTATTACAGGTGACTCACTGTAGATCTCATCAGCTAAAGCTGAAACTATCGTGCTAAGACTAACATCAGAATATTGGCGCCCTTCATAGTGCCATTGCGATTTATTGAATAATAAATCTAATTCATTCTCCAGTGCACGCTCATTAGCCTGAAGCCTGCTCTCTACTTCTTCTCTCGCAATTTTGTCATGCACTAAGGTTTTATTAGTCTCTTTTATATTTCTTAACGCAATTTGTTCGATTGCAAGCGTTCTTAAATTCTCTGGCGCTATACTTTCGCTAAAAACTACTTGCGACTGCTTTGCAGCTACTTTTTTTAGTAATTCTAAGGCGGCCTTTGACGTAGGAACGTAAAAGTTTACAAACGCAGCGTTCTCCGCAGAGCTTTTTGCCTTCGATGCTATTAAATTAACACTACGCTCATTTATCAATTGGACATCAGCCCATCTAAGCGTGCCCTTTCGATGATAATGCGCCGAAGCTAATATGTGTTTAGTTGAGCTAACTTCCGAAACCCAATCGACACCATCTTTGATGGCATCTACTGTCGAGGTAATAATTTCGTTAACGTCAATATCACTGCCTTGAAATATAGTCAGTGCCTGATGTAGGTCGCGATATATCAGAACTTTCCAGCTTTCTAATTCTTCTAGTGCATTGGTTACATTTTTAGCTTTGTAGCCAAGCTGCTCGAAGTAACTTATTAAGAACTCTCGCGAAGCAAACAATTGATATTGATAACCAAACATCGTGATTAATGCGACTGTTTTCGTTATCGCTTCGTGTAGCTCTTCACCATCTAGAGAAGCTCTGTATAGCGCATCTTTGGCTTCTAGCCATATTTTGCCATCTCGGCTCGATGAAATAATGTGATCTAGATTAGTAGTAAGGTACTGCCAAAAAAGATTGGCGTTATAAAGTTTCAGCGCTTCTGATGATTCATCATCGGCATAAAAGGTATTAATAAATTGGTTAAAACTAAGCTTCTCACTAGACGCTAAGAAACCAAAAAGGCTCCTCTCATTTTGTGAAAATGAGCGTTTGGATATAGGCCCTAATAGTAGACTCACCACCGGATCGATAGGTAATGCGTTTTTTAACGAGTTAGTGATATTCTTTTCTCGCCCCAAATATTTGGCTACGACATCAACTAAACGAGCATACTTACGTTCTATTCTTTGCTTTAAATCATTATCCGCTTTTACTGTTTCACCGATGAGAATTAACGACTCATCAATTGACGGCGAATAAGCAATATCTCTATAGCGACCTTGTACTTTACCCCACTCCCGCTGAATATGAGATGTCATAGAGCGTGCATATTCAGCAAATGACTGATGAAGAAAGCCTATTAGGACCACTGGTTTATTACTTTTCTCAATAGCGTCTGCTAACTCTTGAAAGAAGTGCAGGTCTTTGTTTTCTCGAGATTGATAATCTAGGGCTTTACCCATCTCATCTAGTAAAATCAAAACACCATCAGCGTCTTCATCTTGCGAGTTTAGTGCGGATTTAATAAGCTCGACATAGAAATTATCGTCTTCGCCAGACGGTGCCACGTTACCTTGTAAGGTACTTAAAACACTATTTGCTAAACCCTCTGCAGGAGCGCCCAAGCCACATACATGTTTTACAACTTTCCAGCCTTTTTTTACCTTAAAGTCTTTACTAAAAGTGCTATCAGCATTTGTCGCTAGCAACTTTTTACTGGCTAAACTTCTCACTTTTTTATCTGCAGACAATAATAGCGACATAAATAGAGCAAACGTAGATTTACCCGTTCCATATGTTCCGGTAAGGGTGAAGCAACGCTGATTAGTATTCTTTACTTCTTTTCCTAACGTTTCCAACGTACTCAGCGCTGTGCCATGCAAAACAATATTGTCTATAAATTGCTTTGAATCTACTAAGCCATCAATCCTTGTAGAGCTTTTATAATTTTGCTTTATCGTTATCACTTCGAGCCTCTGTAATAATCGTCCAAGATAAATTGGAAGGTTTCGTTTTCATTGAACGTTTTCAAAACCCTCACCTGTCGCATTCCCTGCGTATCCGTTTCTTCAAACAAATTAGGATATTGCTTTACCGCATTGTCTAACTGTACGCCTAAGCCCCTTTCTGAAAGCCTAAAAATCTTACCGGGAGAACACTGATCAGATAACAATGCATCAAAACCAGCTGTTTCAGATGCCTTGATTTCAGAAACAAAGCGTAATAAAGCATATGAGAAAATTTCGGTAGGCAGGTTTGGCCGCTCATCTAAAATAGATGAATAATTGCCCTTCCCTAAGTCTCGAATAAGGCCTAACTCAACTAGCGGTGAAGCAAAATGTTCTTCACCTATAACGTTGTCTTTTTTACCTTTCGCTGACTGCCTACTTGCATATGTATGGAGGAAACAATCTACATCTTTTTTAATAGTACTTTCCTTTACTTCTTTATCACATAAGATTTTGATTTCTCTTTCAATATCGTAAACTAACTTTGTTTTCTCAAAGTTCTGCATAGCTGACATATTGAAGAAATAGCGATATGAAGTGATGGCACTTTCGTCAAAATTTAAAAGGAAGTGAATTAGCCATATACTTCCAATTCGCTCAAGAAAGGGGTCGTTTGCCACGCCCCCCTTTTTACTAACTCGAGAACCTGAGCTTTCATCAGCATTTGAAAGGAAAAGATACTTACCAATATTTGTTAAGGATTGTGACGCGTCATTTTTTTTAGTTTTGACGATTGAACAAGCCTCACTCCAATACCTAATTGAGTTAACCATGTTTTTCCCGACGCCAAGCTCTACAATAGCCCGCTGAACATCCTTAGTGCTAGATGTACTTAAAGCACTGTTTTTGTTTAGCAAATTAGTCGACTTGTAAAGCCATCCGTATCTTAAAGGAAACGTTTCGTGCCCTGAAAATTTAGGTTCCATCACTACCTTTCTATTGGAGAATTTGTCCAGACGTAAAGTGTAACCTTTTAACTTGACGATTAAAATATGATTCCGACAAAGACTGTACAAAAAGCCAGTGATTAAGTTTGCGCGATATGCTTAGCGTACAAACACTTGTGTAGATACACGCTAGCTTTTCAAGCTAAGAATTTGGGAGTGGTTTGGGCGTTCTATAGTAAATTCATCTTCAAGATGTTTAGCCCAAGCGAATAGGTTTTTTATGTAAGTTTTCACACTTACTCGATAGGGCTTAGGGTCATCTAAAAGAGAATTATGCAGTCTTGCGGACAGGGCACCGAAGCTCATTGAGTTATTCTCCAATGTGGACCGTAACCATGAATATATACGCTGTCGTTTGAAAGCTTCAGCTAAACTAAGCGCGCTAATGTTATCTATGCTGAGACCCAATAGCTCTAGGTCATGCAGGTGATCAAAATTATCTAGGCTAGGCCGAAGTAAGTTATTTGGAGTAGACAATAATAGCTCATCAACCCACAGGTATTGTACGGGGTTAGTGCAATGATTGAATATTTCGTGACTCCAGTACACATCATTTATTGGAGTAGCGCAATCTTGAGCTGTTTTTACTTCATTGCAAATCTTTTCAAAAAGTTCATCTGTCATCCAGGTTACTTCTGCATCGATGAACTGAGTGATCTTGTGAAGGTCAGCATTTTCGGCTTCTATCTTTGTTCCAAATTCATGGTTTCCGACTAACCCAAGATGAAGCCCTCTTTGAGTCAAATTAGCCGATCCAAGGAATATATCCGAACTGTCAATTAGAAAAAGCTTTCCGTGCAGGTTCAAATTCACGCCAAAACGCCAACCATTTAATTTACAAAGTTCATACACCCCTAAATCAGAAGCTCCAGATACTAGATCTCTCTTCTGCCAGCGAGCAACTAGAGTGACATTTTTCCCAGCTAAATGAGGCCCAACTGACTTATGCTCTAGTGCTTTTAACTTTGTAAAAGCACTAAAGACGGTCAAGGATTTTCTCGACTCAGCCAAACTTTCAAAAAGCTGGTGGGAAAACTGTTCGCTATCTAACAACACTATGATATTCAAAAATATTCAGATTCATCAGTATCCAAATAATCATCTAATAACTGGCCCCAGTCTCTGCGTGCCATTTGTAGTTGTACCAGTCGTTTATCACTAGTACATTCTCTTTCCATTCGCGCCCATCCCGCTAAACAAACTTCCAATGCCTCGCGTTGAGTATCAGGTATTTTTTGAAGTATTTCCCTCGAAAAAACATGATTAGAGTTTATTTGTAACAATGTAAACCCCTTTTTTGTTGAAACGTCAAAAAATGCTGAAGTCGCCATCGGTAGCTCCTCTACCCACACCTGTAGCTTTTTATCTAATATTGTTTCAGCTTTTTCTTTTGGATTTTCAACTCCGATTGTTTCCAACTCTTTTTCAAGCTCTTCCTGGGTAATCGAAGTAACTATGGTCGGGTGAAATTCTTCTCTCTCTCTTTCTTTGCGATTTGCCTTGGTTGTAACAGAATTTATGCTTTCGCTTATTTCGTCCGAAACATCATTTAAAGTGCCCTTTAATGTCCCAAGTTCGCTAATTCTTGCGAGAAGCTGTTTTTCAACTTCTTTAACTCGACGTACTATTTCGTAAATTTTAAGCTTAGGGTCATTGCTCGCTTTTAAATCTGATTTATATTCTTCTTCAGACTCAAACCCCTCTCGCTCGAAATCCTCCGAAGCTTTAATATTCTTGAAATGAACAACATGTTGTTTGTTATTAGTAACACCAAAAATATTATCCAGACTAGGGCTAAATTCAACCTGAATTCCATAAAATCGCGCAGGCCCTCTTGCTTGGGCGTCCTTCGAGATAAAATCGGGAATCAACGCTAGCTCTCTTTTGCTTCTAACAACTGAAAGTCCCATATTTTTAACTGCATGTTTTCCCCACGGGGTATTACCAATGGTGTTTGAAGTCGTTGCTTTAATCGCGTCGAAAACTGACTTTTTTATTACAGACCCAGTGATTTTTACTTCATGCTCAATACCGTGTTCATCCTCGACTCTGAAAACTTGCTCACAATCGCCACATAATTCAAACATCGCTTCCCCCCCATATTCGCCTGGAAGCTCTGGAAGAGAGGTTTTTTTCATCAAATACAGAGGATCGTTAGGTAAAAATTCCTGTTCATCCTCAAGCAGAAACAAACTACCTTTATACTCTGCTGATTTAAAGCGCAAACATACAGCACCGTCGGCTATAAAGTTTCGATACATTCTCCCAACGATATCTTGAGTGTGTTGAAAAATGGATTTACCAGTAACCCAATTACACCGATCTAATTTACTCCACACTACTAATGTCCCACTAGGTGGTAATTTTTCTCCGCAAGCACTTGCAAGCTCTTTAGGGATTTCTCGCTTCTCTGGATCAGGGATAGTTTCTAATTCGCCATCTTTTATTAAATCTATATCTAAATATGTATGAAAAACTTCGTTATCTTTTTGCCAACTCCAAACATCCACTCGCTTGCACTGTGAGATTGACGAATTAGGGAGTCCCATACCAAACTTGCCAATACCGTTACTATCTTGTCTATTTTCTGATGCGCCAAACTCTAATGCCAATTGTAAGGTTTCTGGAGACATACCACAGCCATTGTCCAAAACACCTATTTGTTGAACTCTTTTAATAGCTCTAGTTCCGCCTTTTTTTCCATTACTCCTTTCCTCGAATGCGATTAACTCAACTCTATCGGCACCCGCTTGTATACTATTATCCATTAATTCTGCGAGTGCATGTGCTGTACTTAAAAAGCCGTTATCTCGCATTGAGTCGATTGCAACCTGACCCCTGATGAATGGTCTACTCATTTTTTAATAATCCTTATTATTTAATTAAACTTCAGTCCAAAGTCGATCCCAATGAACGAATGCTTCCGCAACGCTCCTAAATGCAGGAATATCGTCTCTAACTGTATAAATCGTACACTCTCTATTGCCGCCACTTAGTTCACCTCTCATGGCCCTACCCGCCATTTGAGAATACTGAACCAAGGAATCTGTTGGCCTCGCAATAATTGCGACATTTGTTACAGGTGCGTCGAATCCAGCAGTTAAAATATTGTAGTTAATCAGAATGCGGACATGTCCTTTACTGTACTCTGCTATCTTATATCTTCTAGTCTCATCGCTATCATGCTGGCTATCTAGCGAGTACGCCTTTATTCCGCTAATGGCGAGTAAGGATGCTAATTTTATCGAATGTTGAATGCTACATGCGAAAACTATTATAGAACTTCCCTTATTGTGCTCTCTTATCAACACATCGAGAAGCTGCAAATTTCTATTCTCATCCTCCGAGAGCGCCAATCTTATTTCATTTGTTCTTTTCTGATTAGCAAATGCGTCCGTTACAACCACTTTCTT
>NZIK01000058.1 GCA_002691625.1 Alteromonadaceae bacterium | reverse complement strand
GCATGGTAGTGAGTTGTTCTTTTACTTTTGGCGAAGCAAATTATAACTCTTTACCATGCTGCTCAAAAACCAATCACGAAAGATCAACACGCCTTAGTATGTCTACCAACGGCTGGCTGCTCCGGTTGATAACCAGCAGGCTTGAGGAAGCATTGTTGGCCAGACGTTGCTTTAGCTTTTGTAATGTCTGCAAGTGGGTGATTGTTTCAAGATAATAATAGTTACTCAGCCGTAGGGGCCGACTGAGGCTACTTAACCACGGTCCTTCAAACTTTGCATTGGCGAGCAGATCTTCAAAGTTCATGGCGTCTGAAGTGGTATCCCGGTAAATCGCGAGGGCTTGCCTTGAATGCTGCCCCTGCGACAACGTATGGTGTACTTCTGCAAGTAAGTTGCTGATGTTTGCCTCAACCTGTTTTTTAACCTGACCTCGGAGCTGACGGGGGAACAACCCGTCGAATACCAGCGTCGTCACTCCAAGTCCGAGCACCACTTCAAAAAAACGGTGAATAGCCACATCAAAAATCGCATGGGGATTACCCAGTACCGGCAGGGTTATCATGGCTACCGTGTAGCCTCCAAGCACAAAGGTATAGCCACGAAAACCTTTGAACATAAGCGCTCCGGCAGCACAAAGGCCACTCCACAGAGCAATAGCCGTTATCAGGAACTGTGGCTGTTGTGGAAACATAGCCACCAGTGTGACCGAGGCGACCGTACCAATAACCGTTCCAAGGATCCGGTAGAAACTCTTCGCCATAACCATACCGGACTGACTATTCATAACGACTACCACGGTTAGCATGGACGTCATTGGTGATGGCAGCTCCAGTAGCATGGCCAGCCCGGTTGCCAGATATAACGACAACATAGCCTTAAGTACAAATAACCAGGGCTCACGGTTCGCTTTAACGCCCTGAAAAAGCGGAGTTACTATTTGTTGATAAAGTGCCTGGTTTTTCACTGTATTTCTTTACTCACACTTTGAAGCAACAACTTTAGCGAGGCCTCAAGATTTTCCCTTTGGGGCTGGTTAACACCGGCAAATATACTGCGTAATTGCGCGGAGATGTCTGGCAAAAGTTGCTTCAGAAGCGCTCTGCCCTCTTCATTCAGATTCAGCAGCCAAACTCGCCGATCGATTGGGCTGACACGTCTTTCAATCAACCCTTTGGCAAATAACTGATCCGTTACCCGGGTGATATTCGACGGCTTCTCACCGGTTAGGGCAATCACTTCTGACACCGTCAGGCCATCTTCAGATCCTTCCAGCATCGTCAGCGTATTGTACTCTGATAATGACAGGCCGTATTTTCGTAATTGCTGATGAGCATTGTCAGCCATGAGTTTATCCAACATACGAATAAGCCGGACAAGTAACGCCTCCGACAGAGAATATTCAGGGTGGCGCTGACTGAAGGCAGTTAACTGTTTTTCGATATCAGAAAATGGGGTCATTGGCGATTTCACTCTGTGGCACTGAATAAACGGACAAACAGTACTTTTTTGCATGGAATTTAGTTCATTAATGTAATATTAATTTATGAAGTTAATTGGTGTCCAACTTAAAGCTCCTATTTGAGATGAGCGTCATATTTTTGCGAATAACAACTCTGAAATTGCTACTTTAGGCCCTATTTTGTTAACCAACGCTGCGATAGCATGGCGCAAGTAAGCGTTAAACTAACCTGTGTTGCGACACGTAAATGTAGATCCCTGAACAAAGAGAGTAATCACTATGCGAGCAATAGTTACCGCTGATCCGGATAACGGACTTGATGGCCTGAAAGTAACGGATATCCCGGAGCCGGCAGCCCCGAAGGGCGATCAGATCCTGGTAAGGTTACTGGGCAGCTCACTGAACTTTCATGATCTCGGCGTAGCCATGGGCACACTGAATAAAGTCCAGGATCGCATTCTACTGGCCGACGGTGCCGGGATCGTAGAAGCGGTTGGCGACGCGGTAACTGATTTTACTCCTGGCGATGAAGTAGTCTCTTGTTTCTTCCCTGACTGGCAGGCTGGCGGTCCGCAAATTGGTGATTTTAGCCGCACACCGGGCGATGGTATCGACGGCTACGCCCGCGACAAGGTAGTGACGCCGCAGAGCTGGTTTACCAAAGCCCCTAAAGGATGGACCGCCACCGAATCCTCTACCATCACCACCGCAGGCCTGACCGCGTGGCGAGCTCTGGTCACGGAAGGAAATATCAAAGCTGGCGACAAGGTCTTACTGTTAGGCACTGGTGGGGTTTCTGTCTACGCGCTGCAACTGGCGAAAGGTATGGGCGCGAAAGTAGCAATCACGTCTTCCAGTAACGATAAACTCGAACAGGCCAAAGCGCTTGGTGCAGACTTTACCGTTAACTATAAAGAAGATGAGAATTGGGGAGAAACCGTTGCACAATGGTCTGCGGGCGGTGTGGATGTGGTAGTAGAAGTGGGCGGCCCTGGCACGCTAACCCAAAGCATTACTGCCTGTCGTGTAGGCGGTAAAATTGTACTCATCGGGGTGCTTACCGGCATGACCGGTGATATTCCCACGGCGCTTATGATGCTTAAACAAATTCGCTTGCAGGGAATTGTTGTGGGTAACCGTCAGGAACAACAGGACATGGTTAAAGCCCTGGAACAACTGGCTATTAAACCGGTGATCGATAAAACGTTTGCGCTGGAAGAGCTTGCGGATGCGTTCCGTTACGAACTATCGGCCGCGCATTTTGGCAAAATTGCTATCGACTATACGCGCTAAACCAACCTGTATTCCAGGAACAGTGTGCGTAGAGCGGAGAAAGCGCTCCGGGCACACTTTTCACAAAGCACATCGCTTAACACGCGAATTTGGTAAGGCCGATTAACCTCTCCGCCCCTGCAACGTCGCTGCAAGCAATACTTGATAATCTTTCTATCAGCCCTGAAGCTGCTCCAGCACGTGAATAGCCCCGCGTAGTTCAGCAAGCGCTTTCATCCTGCCGGCATAGGAGTAGCCCGGTTTAACCCCGGCCTTGTCCATTTCATCTTCGAGCAAATGGCCGTGATCAGGGCGCATAGGAATAACATCGCCACCGGCTCCGCGTTGCTTCTCTGCATCCAGCAATGCCTGAATCAGGCCTATCATATCGTTGTCGCCATCGAGATGATCCGATTCATAAAAGGAACCGTCGTCCTCCCGTTTCACATTTCGTAAATGAACAAAGAAAATACGAGGGCCGAATTCGCGTACCATTTCCACCAGATCATTATCAGCTCGCGCACCATATGAGCCGGCACACAATGTCAGGCCATTGCAGGCACTCGGTACTGCAGCAAGCAAAGCTTTGGCATCATCGGCCGTTGAAACAACCCTTGGCAAACCAAATAACGAGAACGGCGGGTCATCAGGATGGATACACAACTTAATTCCATAAGCTTCAGCTGTTGGCATGATGTCCTTAAGAAACAAAAACAAATTTTGTCGGTACCCTTCTGTACCGATTGCAGTAAATTGCTGAATAGCCTGTTTAATACCCTGCCTGTCATAACAACCTTCACCACCAGGCAAACCGGCAATAATGTTTTTTTCCAGTAATTCGCGCTCGGCTTCGTTCATTGCCCGAAAGCGTTCTTCTGCCCGTTCCAGTTGTAACGTCGTGTAGTCTGACTCAGCGCCAGGGCGCTCTAAAATAAACACGTCGTATGCAACAAAGTCAGTCATTTCAAAGCGCAGTGCCTGACTCGAATTGGGTAACGTGTAACTTAAGTTTGTACGCGTCCAGTCGACCACTGGCATAAAATTATAACAAACCGTGTATATGCCATTTTTACCAAGGTTAGCCAGTGAATCTTTATAGTTACTGATGAAGCGCTGATAATCACCGGAGCGGGTCTTAATATCGTTATGTAAGGGCACGCTCTCCACCACACTCCATTGAAGGCCAGCCGCCTTTATCATGTCGAGGCGGGCTTTGATAAGTGCTTCAGGCCAGATCTCACCGGTAGGTACTTCACTCAGAGCCGTTACAATACCCGACGCTCCCGCCTGTCGTATTTTGCTTAACGTTATTGCATCATCTGGTCCGAACCAGCGCCATGTTTCCAGCATAGAAAAATCCTCGGGGAGAGTTAAACAAGTAGTCGGTTTACAGTCGATCACCACAATGGCAAGGTGGCCTTACCAATATACTTGCATTTGCGGTTTTTGTAACGGCTTTAGTTGTGAGGCTACTACCCGTATACAACAATTACCCGTCAACGGCCCTTTTTGATTAAAAAAAGTGATAGAATCGGGAAAAACAATGAAAATTATGCATAGTTAAAAATGATAGAGCGATTCCATTTACAACTTCTCACCGCGGTAGATGAATATGGCACCCTGACACTGGCAGCAGAAAAATTGTTTCTTAGCCAGTCTGCACTGAGCCACAGCATCAAAAAGCTGGAGCAACAGTTGGGCACACCAGTATGGGAAAAAGACGGCCGTAAACTTCGCCTCACCCAGGCAGGACGACAAATTCTGATCCTGGCAAAACGTTTATTACCCCAGTTTGAACACACCGAACTATTACTGACTCAGATAGCCAAAGGTCAGCGCGGTTCATTGCGCATAGGCATGGAATGTCACCCTTGCTATCAGTGGCTTTTAAAGGTAGTCAGCCCTTTTCTGGATACCTGGCCAGGTGTTGAAGTCGATGTTAAGCAGGAGTTTCAGTTTGGCGGCATGCGGGCTTTGTATGATTATGATATCGATGTACTGGTAACCCCTGACCCTTTGTTTAAAAGCGGTGTTACTTTCGAGCCAGTATTTGACTTTGAACAGCGACTGGTAGTGAGTCACAATCATCCTCTGGCGAAGCTTGAGCAGATTGAGCCACACGACCTGCAGAATGAAACCCTGATCACTTATCCTGTAGAACCACAACGGCTGGATATTTTCAGTCAGTTTCTGGCCCCGGCAGGCTGCACTGTTAAACGCCACAGACACATAGAGGCAACCGAAATCATGTTGCAAATGGTCAGTGCCGGTCGTGGCGTTGCAGCGCTGCCAGGCTGGTTGGTTGACACCTATGCTGAATCCTTGCAACTGGTGAGTTTGCAATTAGGTGATGAGGGGATCATGAAGCATATTTACCTGGGAATGCGCAATAATGACGTCAATATTGACTACATAGCTGATTTTGTGCGCCTGGCAAAACAAACTGTAAATCAGGCTGATTAAGCGTAGATTTACGTTTAACGCCACCTGGTAACCGGGTATTTTTGCTAAACTAAGCGCATTTCTCGTTTAAGCATGACTCTTTGAGCCACTTATCATTGCCATGAAGCCGTATCACCCTGCCCGTTTCGCTGGCTGGCTAGCGTGTTTTACATTAATCACTTATCTGCTTTCGGTAGCCGGGTTACTGTCATCCGATATAGCCACCGTGGCGGCGTGGATTACCCTGCTTACCATGTTACCAGCGGTTAAAACATCGGCCAGAAAGCAGTCCACGGTGCTATTTCTGCTGGGCGTCGGCGGGATAGCCACAGGCTATTGGCAAGGTGCAGATATCAGCTGGCACAGTGTGTTTGCTGCCAATGTACCGCTGTTAACCATGTTCGTGGCAATTACATTCTTATCCTTAACCAATGCCCCTGGCGGAGACGAACACCTCCCCACCGGCAGCAAGGCGGCAGCCATTACCGCCTTTGGCACCACATTACTCGGCGCCGTGATCAACATGTCGGTTATCTTTGTGTTTGGCGACCGACTAAAACGTAACGGCACGTTAACCGATGCCCAACAAATTCTGTTGGCCCGCTGTTTTACTGCCGCAGCCTGGTGGTCCCCGTTTTTTATTGCCACTGGCGTAGCACTTATGTATGCCCCCGGAATGGCCTGGAAAGCAACCGTTGCCCCTGGCGCCATCATGGCTTTGCTGGGCATTGGCTATACATTAGTGGATGTCAATCGCAAGTCCACAACTCGTTTTGAAGGCTATCCACTGAAAGCAGAAAGCCTGATAATACCGGTGTTAATGGCGGCTGCCGTACTCATATTGCACCACTATTTCCCGCAGATCCGAATAATGGTTCTAATCAGTCTGCTGTCAGTGCTCGGCGCTTTGCTGTTTATGCAGGAACGCCCCCGCAGGCTAACGTTGAAAGACTTCGTAGATAACCGGCTGCATAGTGCAGGCCCGCAGTTTGCGCTTTTTCTTGCTGCCGGAGTCTTTTCGGCTGGCATCAAAGCCATGCTTGCCTTGTCTCCTGACCTCATAGACCTGCACCAGTTCAGTTTCGATGCCAGTATGTTTGCTGTCATTCTCGCTCTTATGATCATTGCAGGGCTGCTCGGCGTTCATCCGGTAATCAGTATTGCGGTAGTAAGCCCGGTACTGCTGCCGTTAAGCCCAAACACCACCAGCCTGGGGTTTATGTTTCTTTCTACCTGGGCTATTTCCACAGGCTCGGGGCCGCTGTCAGGAATAGGCCTTATCCTGACCGGCCGCTACGGTGCTTCATCACGCCGTATTATCGCTAACAACTGGCACTATGTTATCACTATGTGGGCACTTGCCAGTCTGGTAAACGGGTTGTTGCTGGCCTGAATAACTGGCGAAGCTTTACCACAATTTGACCCCGCCTTAAGTATCTTTACCGCACATTTTGGTAAACACTTAAGGACTCCCCTATGAAAAAACATACCATCAAAACCGCTTTGGTAGCTTTGGCTTCAGTGATTAGCACCGTGGCTGCGGCCGATCCACTCGATTATGATTACCTGCAATTAGGTTATGCAGCGGGCGATTATGCCGACATCGAGCCATTTGACTTCAAAGGGCCAGAATTTGAAGGCAGCTATGATATTGGCCGGAATATATTTATTACCGGTAAATACCGTAGCGCTGACGATAAGGTTGATCAGTATACCCTGGATGAAACCAACTGGCAGGCTGGCGCTGGCTACTATTACCACTTCCGTCAGAATACCGTTTTTGATGCCAGGCTGTATTACGGCGAGATCGACTTTAAACTCTCAGACAACGAGACATCAGCCAAAGACGGTACGCATTTTTACAGCGTTGCCGGCAACGTGCGTCATCAGCTAACCGATACTGTAGAATTATTTGGCGGCCTGGAAGTGCAAAAATGGCACGAAGGTTCAAACCAGAAAGCCTACCGACTGGGTGCTCAGTATGCTTTCGGCGCAACAAAACAATTTGTGCTGGGCGCAGAGTACACTAAGTTTTCCGACTCCCAGTGGTGCAAGTTGTTTGCGCGCTATGTGTTTTAACGCCCCTGAGGTTGTCCGTCACGTAACGGATTACCCGATCACCTGACATTGCGGGCAAAAATAGATCCTGCGGCTGCTTCGTTCAGCGCGCAGGATGGTTTCATTACAGCGCCTGCACGGCTGCCCTTCCCGGTCAAAAACCATAAACCTTTGTGCTTCATATTCAGCTGCCGAATGCCGCGCACGGACGGATGCAGCGATCGACGTAGTATAGCCTCCCGTTTCATATGAACGGTATGTAACCTGTAATGTTTGTTCCGCCAGGTGATTGATTTGCTTATCACTCAGGTGAGCGACCTTCTTATCAGGGTGAATACCGGCAAAATACAAGATTTCACTACGCAGGTAATTCCCCATCCCGGCCAAAAAACCCTGGTCGAGATAAAGTGCCGCCAGGCTTCGATTGCGAAACCGCTTACTGGTTAATCTTTGTTGTATCGCTTCCGGGGTAACCGCCTGGTTAAGAAGATCGGGCCCCAATTTACGCAAAAATGGATGTTCGCTTAGCTTCTCGCGAGGCCAGACACTGATATCTGATGCACTGTAAAGCAGTGCACTATGCGTGCTGGTATGTAAGCCAAGACGAAGTGAACGATTAGTCTCAGGCAGCTCATCACAGGGTACAATTACCCAGCGCCCATACAACTGATTATGAGAGTAAATACTCAGGTCGTTGTCGAAGTGAAGCAACATGGCCTTTCCCCGACAACTCACTTGCGTTACTCGCTGGCCACTCAGTGCAGACTGAAAAGGCTTTAATGACTCTAGTCCTGCGGTAACTTTGTTGATCTTCTGATTTTGTAAAACGTTAGCTAAGGCATCGGCGCTTTGGCGGATCTCTGGGCCTTCTGGCACGGCATATTTCCCGAAACAGCTTTAAGATGTGCCTTATACGTGAAAGGGCAGGAATTTGGATGAAAGGTTCAGGCCTGCCACTGCCAGTCTTCGTGGCGCAGCCCCAGAGCCTCGACAAAGTGAAGATAGTCGGTACGCCCCATAGCCCGGGCAACCGTTTTAAACTGTGATTTTGCCTTAATGCCTTTTACCTGCAACAGTTCAAGGCGTTTATCGGCATTGCCGTCAAACTGTGAGTCAAGGATTTTCGCGGCTTTGCTGTGGGCATCCCAGTATTCCAGAACATACCCTATCAGGCGTTTAAAGATCCCAGGCATTCGCTTATCTTCGAGCGGCCCGGCCAGACCAGCGTTAATCACTGCTTTTTGAAATGAAGACACGGTTTCTGACTGCACCGCCATCTCAAGTGCTTCGAGTACGCGCTGAATGTCTTTTAATAATTTCACATGTACCAGACTGCCATACTCATTTCCATCGAGCATTTCTATATCAGTTAACAGCATATCCAGATTAACCAGATGTCGTTGTATTGTTCCCATGGTCCATAACGATGTGGTGAAGGCGACGCGCCGGCAAACCTGAAGAATACCACGAACTTTAATCAGGTTTCACCGGCTTTCCTTACCTGGTTGTTAAAAGCCAGACAAATGAACACTGCTGTGTCGCGAAAGTGACAAAAAAAGTTTTAACTTCCGTCACCACTACCCGGCGCGCCTGTTAAAAGTGTTAATTTTTTGTATCAATCAGGATTAAAAGGATAGTTGTAACTATTTTTAAAAGTGTATACCACCATTTAAAGAGGACATCATTAATTATTAAAAACATATAGTTACTTACTTTTTGTTTTTTCAATCAAGTGCATCTGATTTTTTAATTATGCAAATCCCCGTTCCTCGTTAACACTTATAAATGTTAACAAACATTGTATTTGTACATTGTTCACATTCGATACGAGGAAGGACAAATGAAATTGAAAAAGACTTTATCTTTGGCGGCAGCCGTGGCCATTGCGATGTCACCGGTAGTGCTGACATCCCCCGCCTACGCTGATGCTGCAGAGCCAAAAGCCAATAGTTTTTGGTGGCCGGATCAGCTTGACCTGAGTCAGCTACGCGCCCACGGGGTAGAATCTAATCCCTACGGTGAAGACTTCGATTACGCCAAAGAGTTTAACTCACTGGATCTGGAAGCGGTAAAAGCCGATTTACGTAAAGTGCTGACTGACTCACAGGATTGGTGGCCGGCAGATTACGGGCACTATGGACCCTTCTTCATTCGTATGGCCTGGCACGCTGCCGGTACCTACCGTATCCACGATGGCCGCGGCGGCGCGGGTGGCGGACAACAACGTTTTGATCCTCTGAACAGCTGGCCGGATAACGTGAACCTCGATAAAGCCCGCCGTTTGATATGGCCTGTAAAACAAAAGTACGGCCGTAAGATCTCATGGGCCGACCTGATGGCATTAACCGGTAATGTGGCGCTGGAAGACATGGGCTTTAAAACCTTCGGTTATGCCGGTGGTCGTGAAGACGACTGGGAACCGGATTACGTATACTGGGGTCCTGAAGAAAAAATGCTGACCGACGATCGTCGTGACAAGTTTGGCAAACTGAAAGGGCCTTTAGCAGCCGTTGAGATGGGTCTGATTTACGTTAACCCGGAAGGTCCACACGGAAACCCGGATCCGCTGGCAGCCGCTAAAGATATTCGCATGTCATTTGGCCGTATGGCGATGAATGATGAAGAAATAGTGGCACTGATTGCTGGCGGTCACACCTTTGGTAAAGCTCACGGCGCCAAAAAGCCAGCCGATTGTGTGGGCGCTGAACCCGCAGCAGCTGATATTGAAGAACAAGGCTTTGGCTGGAAAAACAAATGCGGCAAAGGCCATTCAGAAGACACCACAAGTAGTGGCCTGGAAGGCGCCTGGACAGTCACTCCAACCCAGTGGACAACAAATTATCTGGATAACCTGTTCAGCTTCAATTGGGTGAAAACCAAGAGCCCGGCGGGTGCTACCCAGTGGATCCCGGACGATCCGGCTGCTGCCAACATGGTACCCGACGCTCATGTGAAGGGTAAGCGCCACGCGCCTATCATGTTTACCACTGACATCGCGATCAAGAAAGACCCGGAGTTCCGTAAAATTGCAGAACGTTTCCGCGCCGATCCGGCGGAGTATGAACTGGCCTTCGCCAAAGCCTGGTTTAAGCTGAATCACCGTGATTTGGGTCCTCGTGCCCGTTATTTAGGTGATGAGGTACCGGAAGAAGTACTGGTATGGCAGGACCCGGTTCCAGAAGTTAACCACGAACTGGTCACTGATGCTGATGTACGCAAACTGAAAGCTGACATTCTGGACACTGGTTTAAGCGTATCTGAGTTGGTAAGAGTAGCCTGGGCATCAGCTGCCAGCTTCCGCGGCACCGACATGCGTGGTGGTGCAAATGGCGCTCGTGTTCGTTTAGCACCACAGAATGGCTGGGCGGTAAACAACCCGAAAGAACTCGATAAAGTGCTGTTAGAACTTGAAAAGGTAAAGCGTGACTTTAATCGTAAGGCTTCAGGCAACAAGCGTATCTCCCCCGCAGACATTATTGTTCTGGCGGGTGCCGCAGCCATTGAAAAAGCCGCGAAAGATGCAGGCCACTCTATCAAAGTTCCTTTCGTACCGGGCCGTATGGATGCTTCACAAGAAATGACCGACGTACAGTCTTTTGCTGTACTGGAGCCTACTGCTGATGCATTCCGTAACTTTTATGACCCAGAAATGAACTACCTGTCACCAACCGAAATGCTGGTTGAGCGGGCTGACTACCTGAATCTGTCGGTACCGGAGATGACTGCACTGCTTGGCGGTATGCGTGTTCTCGACGCCAACTATAAAGGGATGGATCATGGTGTACTCACCAACACCCCGGGTAAACTGAACAATGCATTCTTCACCAACCTGCTGGACATGGGTACCAAATGGAATAAGACCAATGACGAAGGTGTGTATAAAGGCGTAGACCGTGCGTCGGGTAAAGCCAAATGGACTGCCACACCGGTGGATCTGATTTTTGGTTCCAACTCCGAACTGCGTGCAATTGCTGAGGTTTATGCTTCTGCTGACGCTGAGAAAAAGTTTGTCGCAGACTTCGTAGATGCATGGGTAAAAGTAATGCAGAACGATCGCTTCGACCTGAAGTAATCCGTAATTGCTAAATAACAAACAGGTGGCACTCAGCCACCTGTTTTTTTATGTTTCTAGGGTAGATATCCGGCGACTTCCAGCACCTGTCTTACCTGTCCTTCTGTAATACCACTTGGGCAAACACCGCGATTAATTAATTCCTCACGGATTACCGATGGATTGCAGGGCGAAACCACCTCAACTTCCCTTTTAATATACCTGGCCAGTTGCTGTTGCAGTTGTCGGGTTAAACAAGACATAAGTACCTCTTATACGCTTTGCCTGAGTCTGACACCATCCGGGATTGGCGAACCATAAGTCACTTAATTACCATTATGCGACGTTATGCTTCACTGCAGCATAAACCGGGCCACTGTCATTTTTATCAAGAAAATCAGAGATATGTTAATATACCTCTGGGAGACTGGTCGTCCGAGTGTCAAAAAATTCGACAAATGTGTCCGCCCCACACAAAAACTGCCACGATGTGGTAAATAAAACGCTATAATCGCCAGCCTCTGCATCCACTGACACTTGCTATGAGCCACTCTTCACAAAAAATCGGCCGCTGGCATGGCGCTGGCCTATTAACGACTACCCTGCTTGGTACCAGTGTGTTTATCCTGCCACAAATGACCATCGGACTGGCCGGACACTACGCATTGTTAAGCTGGGTGCTGCTTATTCTGGCCATTCTGCCGGTGGCAATGGTATTTGCCAAACTGGCTTCACAGTATCCTCATGCGGGCGGACCCGCTTTCTTTGTAGAGAAGGCTTTTGGTGTTACTGCGGGCAGAACCATAGGGATGCTGTTTTTATTTGTTGTGCCCATCGGGGCACCTGCCGCCATCATTATGACTTATTGGTTTATTGAAACCCTGCTGCAACTCAATGCCGCCTGGTCGTTGCCGATTCAGCTCGCCATTGTGATGTTGTTGCTGGTGCTGAACTATCGCGGCGTGCAGTTTTCGGCCACCTTACAACTGGGCCTGACACTCATTATTACACTGGTGGTTTGCGCACTGGTAATTGGCGGTAGCCTTATGCCAACGCCGGTATCCCTGACGCCTTCCGCTTTTCAGCTGGACAGCACGTTGGCCGCAATGGGTCTGGCATTCTGGAGCTTTTTAGGTATCGAAGCGTTATCCCATCTGGCCAACGACTTTCGGGATCCAAAACGGGATCTGGTGCCGGCAATTATGCTCGGCACACTGTTAGTTGGCGTCATCTATATTGGCTGTACTTACCTGCTGATCGATGTGAACAGTGAAAGTACCCTGGCGATGGTAGCGGTGTTTGACCAGATTGTTGGCGGTAGTGGTGCTTATGTGATTGGTGTACTGGGCGTTGCCGGCGGACTCGCCACGGTGAATGTCTATACGGCCAGTTTGTCCCGGCTAACCTGGAGCCTGAGTCAGGACGGCGTGTTGCCCGCTTACTTTAATACACTGAACCGCTATGGTGTGCCACAGCGGGCTTTGCAGGCGATCTTGCTGTTCATGTCGATGACGTTGATCATCACCCACTTTTCAAAGTACAACCTGGAAGATCTGATTGGCTGGGTAAATGGCGTTTTTGTGCTGATTTATCTGGCCAGTATGCTGGCCGCGTTGAAGTTGCTGTCGCCAGCACATCGACCGCTGGTATATTTTGGTTGCCTGTTCTGCAGCATTATTGCTCTGGGCCTGGGCAGTAAAATGCTTTATGCACTGGCTTTATTTACCCTGTTTGCGCCCTTATTGTGGTATCAACAGCGGCATCTGAGCCTGAAACGCCCGGGTTGCTAGAGCGCGCTAAAGGTCGATGGCGATGTGAAGCCCATGGGCCGGACGTCGCTTTTAAGGGCTTTATTGAGCAAATTACCGCGCCAGTGACCACAAGACTGCTCGGTACTGCTCGCTTCCTGAATAATACTTAACATCTTCACTATGGCATCGGTCATCGCAAAGTTGCTGTTAGTGGCAGCCAGTACCTGCCGTTTCATATCGGGTTGGGTGATTTTGAGCGACTTTATCACCTTGCTTTCTTCCAGGTGGTACATCGCAGAAGACGGTAAAATCATCAGTCCCTCGCCCTGAATAACCTGACGCAGTCCGGTCATCAACTGCCCTGAGTAGGCTTTATCGTGTTTGAGAGCGACGCCCGTGTCATGTTCATATTTCTCAATCAGGCGCCCAAGAGCATCTTTGGGCCCCGGGGTTAGCAGCTCGAACTGACTTAACTCCCAAAAGCAAATGGTATCGCGGTTTTGCAATAACTGATAATAGGCAGAGGCCTCATTAACGCCGACCACCAGATACATAAACTCTTCAATAATCGGGTAGACCGACATAAAACGTGGTTCCACTTCCTGCTCGTAAGTCAACGCTATATCCACCTGATTGGTCTTCAGCCACTCTTTTACCGCATAGGACGGGCCAGTGCTGATTTCCAGCTTTAACTGGGGGTGAAACTCATTAACCATGGCAATTAGCGACATCGACAGCACGTTGCCGATAGACGGCAACATACCAACACGAACAACGCCATGCTTATTTGCCGCTAACTGATGTAACTCCATTTTAGCGGCATTGATATCTTCGATCAGTTTCTTTGCATGTTTTTCGAAAACCTCGCCGGCTGCCGTCAGACTTACTCCTTTAAAGCTTCTCTCAAACAGGGCACTGCCCATTTCCCGTTCCAGATTGGCCAATTGCTGACTGATCGCAGGTTGTGCGATATCCAGTTCCCTCGCAGCAGCAGCAATACTTCCTTTTTGAACCGTTACAAGAAAATACTGAAGCTGTTTGGAATTCATTTATTGCGACTCAACTCTTAAACTAAAGTAGCAAAACGCTGTAAATCATAGATTTGTAACATTCCGCATAACTCATAACGAACATCATATTTCTATATCAATTTCAGCAAGTTACATGCCACCAAATGGTCAGGTTTTGTGGCTCCCATGTTAATCATTTGTAGCTAACTCATATGTTATAAAATATTTTATTTAAGCAAACCAATGCTAACCTGCTGTATTTTATAGAATTTCAATATGGGTCAATATTTTCTTTATAGCCCTCAATATTCTTTTTTCTTCCGAAAATGCTTGCTCTTTTTTTAGTCTCTCTACTGTCGTCAGCAACGACTGACGCGCTCATTAAGTCCAAATAATGTTTAAATTTGGTGCTTTTACGAACCAATTTGGGGCAAATTTAGCCAGTGCCGTGATTTCACGCCTATCGTAATTGCACCTAAAAAGATCATAGCGATATGACAATTTAGGGAACACATGATGAAACTCAAGAAATTAAATGCAGCAATACTGGCAGGTCTTGCCGGTTATTCGCTTTCGATGACTGTCGCAACCACTGCATTAGCAGAAGAAGAGGCAGCGGAAGAGAATGTTGAGAAAATCGCAGTTGTGGGTGCCCGTGGTGCGCCTCGCTCCGTCACCAGCTCTCCGGTACCGGTAGATGTATTAACTGCTGATGACATTAATGGTGTGGCGTCATCAGACATGAACGACATAATGATGACACTGGTTCCATCATATACCCTGACCCGTCAGCCTATTTCTGATGGCGGTACTTTTATTCGTCCGGCGCAATTACGTGGCCTGCCAACTGACAAAACACTGGTTTTGGTTAATGGTAAGCGTCGCCACCGTGCAGCATTAGTTGAAATTGGTGGTTCTGGTACCCAAGGCCCTGATATTGCAACCATTCCTTCAGCTGCGTTAGGCAGTGTTGAGGTGCTGCGAGACGGTGCGGCAGCACAGTATGGTTCTGACGCCATCGCTGGTGTTATCAACTTCCAGCTTAAAAACAATGCCGAAGGCGGTTCATTATCACTGGATGTTGGCCAGTATTACGAAGGTGACGGCGACCAGTACACCATCAGTGGTAACAAAGGTTTTTCTTTAGGTGACGACGGTTTCTTAAGCATCTCTGCAGAAGTGACAGATTCAGAAGCGACTTACCGCGGTGAGCAATATTGTGAAAGCTGGTTCTGTGTAGACGAGCAAAGTGATGAATACATCGCTGCAGCAGAAGCAATGGGCAATTCAGTACACGGTTCACCACAGGTACAACCCTGGGGTCAGCCAAACTACAGCGGCGCAAAAGTATTCGTAAACGCTGGCTATGCGCTGAACTCAGATATGGAAATTTATTCCTTCGCCAATTACTCAGAAAGTGAGGGCGATGGTTCATTCTTCTATCGTTACCCGGGCAACGGCACCATCGAAGATCTGCGCGAAATCGACGGTACAATTTACAGCCCGCTGGAAAAATTCCCGGGTGGTTTTACGCCTCGCTTCTTCGGTGACATCACTGATTACTCTTTTGCAGCAGGCTTAAAAGGCATGACCGGTTCATTAGGTTATGACATCAGTGGTCGTTATGGCTACAACGAAATTTCTTATACCCTGAAAAACACCATCAACCCGTCAATGGGCGATGCCTCCCCCACTTCCTTTAAGCCGGGGGATCTCAGCAATGACGAATTGCAATTCCAGGCAGATTTTACCTATGATATGGCTGAATACGTGCTGGCATTTGGTGCGAGCTACATGGAAGAATCCTACGAAATATCGGCTGGTGATGCCGCATCAGTTGCAGTAGGCCCTCACTCTGTGCCTGACCCATTTGGATTCTGCTCACGCGAGGATATCGGTTATGGCTTAGCGTCTGAGGAAGCAGTGGCAGCCGCTCTCGCTGCTGGTATGAACTGCGCCAACACTACCAGCGCAACTGACGATGATGATAATCCGGTTGATGGCTTTGAGGGTATCGACCCTACTTTCCAGGCTGTTGGTGTAGGTTCAAACGGCTTCCCTGGTTACTCAGACGCTTCTACAGGTACCTATGAGCGTGATTCATACGCGGTTTATGCCGATATTTCTGGTGACATCACTGATAAGTTATTCGCACAGGCGGCGATTCGTTATGAAGACTACTCTGACTTTGGTTCTGAGCTGGTTTACAAAATAGCCGGTATCTTCCAGGTAAGTGACGAAATCGCGATACGTTCTTCATTTGGCACCGGTTTCCGTGCACCGACTCCTGGTCAGCAAGGTACTACTAATGTATCAACCCGCCTGCCAAATGGTTTTCCGGTAGCAACCGGCCTGTTCCCTGCTGCCGGTCCAGAGGCTCAAGCACTGGGCGCATCGGCACTGAAACCAGAAACCTCGACTAACTTTACGTTAGGTGCTACAGCTGATGTAGGTAACTTTACTCTGACCGTGGATTACTACCGCATCCTGCTTGAAGACCGCGTAAATGCGATCTCGACTCTGGATGTGTCAACATTTCAACCAACTGATCCTGAATCAGAAAGTTATACAGCTGATTTAGCCGCTTATGAACGCTACCTGGCACTAGATGCTGCAGGTGTAGAAGGCGCTAACACTATCGGTGGCGTATTCTACTTCCAGAACGCGTTCGATACGGTCACTCAGGGTATTGATATCGTTGGTACCTACAACTTTGAATCTGAGTACGGTGATACCACTATCACCGCATCGATGAACTTTGCCGACCAGAACTTTAACTCTGACCCGCAGGTTTACTTCAACAACGAAGCTATCTATGACTTCTTAAATGGCACGCCAGCCACGCGTGGTGTGTTATCTGTAAAACACGCTATGGATGANATGTCATTTACNGCNCGTATGAATTACTTCGGTGGTTANTCAAANTCTGAATCNGATGNCNGCNNGNTNTCNGCNATTCAGATTTTTGAACCAGAAGTTATGTTTGACTTAGAAGGTACTTACTTCATCAGCGAGATGCTGTCTGTGTCAGCCGGTGCCCGTAACCTGTTCGACAACTACCCGGATGCGGGTGAGATTGGTGAGACTTGTTGTGGTCGTATCTACCGTTCTGACTCAATNGTTGACTGGCAGGGTGGCTACTACTACATGCGCCTCAACATGAGCTTCTAAGCAGCTTATCCCTGAAAATAAACCTGTTATCGACCAGCCTNTAGGCTGGTCGACTTTATCAGGTCACTCATCGCTATCAAGGCGACAAACCGCACAAAACNTTATAATTTCTACCGTATAAAAATAATAAAAAACCGAATAATTATTTAACTAGTGGAGCACTGTTGTTATGGAGATTGAACTCGTCTGGTTCGTCCTCACTTTGTGCGTTGCGGGCGCGGTCGCAGGCATAACTTCTGGCCTTTTTGGCAACGGAGGTGGTTTTGTTGTAGTCCCAGCCCTTCTCGCCGTATTTCCTTTCTTTACCCCCAATTCTGAAGAGTTAGTAAAAGTAGCTATTGGTACCTCATTGGCATCCATTGTTATTTCCAGTGCTCGTTCAGTTTTAGCACACAAGAAACGTGGGGCAGTCGATTTTGACATGCTTAAATCATGGTCAGTGTGGATCATACTGGGCGTGCTTGGCGGTGTAGCCATCGCTAATCACACCAGCAGTAATGGCCTGACAATGGTTTTTGCCGGCGGCGTATTACTCTATTCAGTTTACTTCCTGTTTCCTGAATTTGTAGTTCGTCCCGGAATGACTTTTTCGATGCCACAAGGCGTGGGCAAAAGTGTTCTGGCTTTTATTATTGGTGGCTTCTCTGCCCTGCTTGGTATTGGTGGTGGCACGCCGACAGTTATCACCATGGTGATGTGTCGCCGTACCATTCAACAGGCGGTAGCAACGGCTGCTGGTGTTGGCTTCTTAATTGGTTTACCCGGTGCAATTGGTTTCCTGTTTATGGAAAACACCAATCCACAAGGGATGCCGGTTGGCACGGTTGGCTATATTAATTTACCGGCTCTGCTAGCAATCAGTATTGGTTCAATTCTGACCGCACCGATTGGTGCATCAATGGCACACAGCTTTAGTGAAAAAATGCTTAAACGCCTGTTTGGTATTTACCTGGTGATNGTNTCAGTCGCTATGTTTGCCAAAGCGTTATAANGCTCACACATTAAAATAAGAGGAACAGTCNATGACTTATAATCCATCAAGACGATTATTCTTAGGAGGCTCACTGGCCGCTTCGGCCGCTGGTGCTACGGGTCTTATCACGCCTGCCGGTCTGGCCGCAGCACAACCAATGAAATCACCAAAAATAATGTATGGACCAACCCCAGGCGTGGCAAAACTGAACGCCAACGAAAACCCTTATGGCCCGAGCGATATGGCGCTCAAAGCCATAGCCGAAGCAAGCAGCACCGGTGGTGCCTATTACGCCTACCGTGCAGGCATGTATTTACGCGATATGCTGGCTGAATCAAACGGCCTGAAACCAGAAAACGTTTCAATTACTGCAGGTTCGAGTCTGATCCTGGCCTTTGCGGCTTTTGCTGCAACCAGTAAAGGCAAGATTCTGGGCCCCGATTTGTTCTGGGATACCACGTCAATGGCCCCTGTTCGTCAGGGCGGTCCGGAAATTGTGCGGGTGCCGAACAAAGCCGACCTGAGTATCGATCTGGATGCCATTTACAATGCCATTGATGATGACATTGCCATGGTACACATCTGTAACCCNAATAACCCTACCGGCAAACTGCTGGATCCAAAAGAACTTCGCAAGTTCTGTATCAAGGCTTCGAAAAAGACCCTGGTACTGGTAGATGAAGCCTATAATGAGCTGATTGACGATGGTCCGAAGCACTCAATGATCCCACTGATCAACGAAGGTCATAACATCATTGTTGCCCGTACTTTCTCGAAGATCTATGGCTTAGCCGGTATGCGGGTTGGTTACATGCTCGGCAGTGAAGAGAACATGGAATTCATCAACAAGTATGGCCTGGGTGGTTATTCAATTAACCAGGCTGGTCTGGCTGCTGCAATTGCCAGCTACAACGATGAAGCCTTTAAAGATTTCTCACGCCAGAAAGTCAAAGAAGGTCGCGACATCATCATGGATGCGNTAAAAGCTAACGGCNTAAGNGCGTTACCATCNACCACTAACTTTGTGTTTGTNAANCTCGGTGACGACGGCGACGCCAACGCATTCCGCAAAGCAATGGAAGAACAGGACGTTCTCATTCGTGGTCAGTACCGCACCTATCAGCAATGGTCACGGGTGAGTACCGGTCGCATTGAAGATGTTAAGAAATACGCGGCTGCGGTGCCAAAAGCNCTGGATGAAATGTANAAAGCNATTAAGGCTTAAGCCGCTACCCGGTCCCTTGGACCGCATGTAACGACAGAAAACTCCGCAAGCAAAAAGGCCGCTGTAAAAGCGGCCTTTTTCATTGCTTATTGAGCATGGACTAATCGTTGTCGAGTTCGTTTTCCTCGAAATCCACGTCAATGCCCATTTCTTCCATGATGCGACGCGCTTCAGCCGGTATCCGGTGCGGATTATCTTTACGCAAATCCTCATCATCAGGCAGTGGCTGACCAGTGAAAGCATGGACGAATGCTTCGCATAATAATTCAGAATTGGTTGCGTGGCGAAGGTTGTTAATTTGACGACGGGTACGCTCATCGGTCAGTACTTTTAGTACGTTGATCGGAATCGACACCGTGACCTTTTTAACCTGCTCACTTTTTTTACCATGCTCTGCGTAAGGGTAAATATATTTTCCGTCCCACTTTGCCATGCTCTTTCCCAGCTCTGCTATCATTATTCTAATAAGAAACTTTGTTTATACCTGTACAGCAAATTCCTGATCGACTCGGTTAATCCGGCATTGGGGCGGCCACCTAGTTTGTTATGCTGCTGCGTTCACAGNNCAATTTAACCAAAATATTCGCTATAAAGGTATTAAACCACAGAAAACATCAATTGAGCAGTGTAAACTGCTTGACGTCTAGACATATATTCTTTAGTTTAGACGTCTAAACGTCCANTCGAGAATNTATCACCATGGTGTCATACGCGCAGGGGATCGATGCCCTAAATCAGTCTTTGTCNGAATTACGCGACATCGATGTGTCATTTGAGTTTTTTCCACCCGGTAACGAGAAGATGGAAAANACCNTATGGAAATCAGTNGAACGTCTGGCGCCGTTAAANCCTGCNTATATGTCGGTNACCTATGGCGCNAACAGTGGCGAGCGCGATCGTACNCATGATGTGGTNAANCGNATTCAGCANCAAACGGGCGTNACCGCCGCNCCGCACCTGACCTGNGTNGATGCNACAGCNGACGANTTANGNCAAATTGCCCGCGATTACTGGGATTCNGGNATTCGCCGTATCGTNGCNCTGCGTGGCGATTTACCNAAAGGCGTTGAAAANACNGATATGTACGCCTCNGATNTGGTTGCTCTGTTAAAAGANGTNCACGACTTTGATATTTCGGTTGCCGCCTACCCGGANAAACACCCGGAAGCNCCNAATGCNCAGTTTGATCTGCTTAATCTNAANCGNAAAGCTGAGGCCGGTGCCAGCGAAGCNATNACCCAGTTTTTCTTNGATACCGGNGTATTTNTNCGCTTCCGCGACAGAGCNGCNGCNGCGGGTATCGATTTAGACATCGTGCCGGGTATCCTNCCGGTCACCAACTACCAGACNCTGGTGAAGTTCGCTGGTTTCACCAACGTTCACGTACCCGGCTGGTTACACAAACTGTATGAAGGNNTNGATGCTGACGATCAAACCACCCGTAATCTGCTGGGTGCTAACATCGCNATGGAACAGGTTAAGGTNCTGGCNAAAGAAGGTGTNAAGCACTTCCANTTTTANACNCTTAACCGCAGTGANCTGAGCTANGCTATNTGTCACATGCTGGGCGTNAAACCGCAAAACGNCGGNTANNNNGCCANCTTATNNAGGGGCANCTAAGAAAACGGTTGCTCCCTCACCCAGCGCAGGTAGACTATTGATATAGNTNAACNGACAGGGAANAAGAGTGGCATTANCNGAANTACGCGCCCGNTGGGAGCAATACCAGCCNNATCTGGANAAATTCGNTACAACNTTNATNACCCGCTGTAAAACGGATAATATTACTATNTCCGCAGGCCACCTNGCCTANGTNACNCTGTTGTCGCTGGTGCCNTTNATCATGGTATTTTTTACCATTNTGTCGGCCTTTCCNGCCTTTGCCACCGTNCGNAATAANCTNGAGCANTTTATCTTNAGNAATTTTGTNCCNACNGCCAGTGATGTGGTGCATGAGTACATGAGCGATTTTGTGGGTAACGCNTCGCAAATGGGNGCNGTGGGNATTCTNTCNCTGNTATTTGTTGCCATCCTGCTTATTTCCAATGTGGATAAAACGCTTAATCGCATCTGGCGTACCCAGAGTGAACGGCCGATTATTTACACCTTTGCTATTTACTGGATGGTGATTACCCTCGGGCCACTGCTAATGGGGGCCAGCGTTGTTATGACCTCCTATCTGGTAGGCCTTGCCGAGTTTGCTGAAGAATATACGCCAGGNCTGGGCACGTTTTTGCTCGAACTGGTGCCAAGCTTTACTGCCCTGGCAGCNTTTATCATTTTNTANATGNTGGTGCCGAATCGCCGNGTCCCGGTACTTCACGCCTTAGGCGGAGCGGTGCTGGCCACCATGTTGTTTGAACTNAGNAAAAANGGCTTTGCCTTTTACGTTACCAGCTTTCCGTCTTANCAGGTTATCTATGGCGCGTTGGCNGCGTTGCCNCTGCTGTTNCTGTGGATTTACCTNTCNTGGATTGTNGTGCTGTTAGGCGCCGAATTTACCTGCAGTNTGGAGGAAGCCTTCCCCGCAGAGCAGGATGATAAGNCAGANAANGACGNGAGCGATATCCCGGAAGGTTAAGNGNCATCNNCTGCCNGCCNTNTTCCGGGCGNNTAGTTCTGNNTATTANCNNTANGCAATTAANCTNAGNCGGGCNTCTGNNAGNAGCCATTGCCGGGCNGAGGCTTCATCNNNGAANCANCGTACATCAAACANCTCCNTCACATGCCGGCACCATACCGCCGCCATCTTTTGCGAATACTGCCCNTCCACCAGCAAAGCGACTTTTTCAAACTGTTGATACTGAGGNTCGATTGCAGCCAGACGCGCACGGTCGACAAGATCTGACTCCCCCATCTGAAAATAATCTGAATGCCTGAAATCAAACAATCCATAAGCAACGGGTTGCTCCCGCTCAGCCAGACAGCGCCGGAATGCGTCGGTGAAACGCATGGCTTTATGTATATGCCCATCTAGCTGTAAATGCACCAGATTAGGATTAAGCTCATCAAATTCCACCTTTACCTCGCCCTGTTCCTGGTGTTCGCCGAATGACTCCGGCCGCGAGAACAGAAAGCCCTGACTATAGTCTATACCAAGCGCCAACAAGCACTGTTGCACTTCGATGGAATGNACAAATTCAGCAATGCACTTTATTCCGCTGTTGCGACAAAAGAAACTGAGTGCCCTGACGATTTCGTAACTCTTGGCGTCGTTGTGAATATGCTTAATATATTTGGCGTCGATTTTGAGGTAATCGACCTCTAAGTCGAGGATCCGCTCGAAATTAGAATGCTCGGTACCGAAGTCGTCAATAGCGAGCCTGAAGCCGGCATGCTTAAGTGCTTTAAGCTGTTTCAGATGACTGTTTTTACCGGCACTGCTGATACCCTCCAGTACTTCCAGAATTACCCGCTGAGGTGCAATCTGGTATTGCTGACACAACTCCATCAGGAAGCGCTGCAGATACTGAGCATTGAGGTCAAACTCGGTAATATTCAGTGAAAAGGTATAATCATGATGACTCATGANNTTAAACGCCTGGCGGGCCATTTGGCGGGTAATCAGCGGCAGCATGCCTGCCACCTTGGCAGCATCGATAAAGCTGTAGGGGCTTAGCACCTGGTCGTTGTAGTGAATGCGAGCCAGCGCTTCATAATGGGTAACAATGCCCAACTGATTATCATGGATCCCCTGGAAATACGGCACGATAAGCTGCTGATTAACCGCGCTGTGAATAATATTGTTGGCTTCAACAAACAGTAAGTGCTGCTGACTTTCCGCCGCAATGGCATCCTGTTCCAGTACAATGCATTTTAAATCACCTGATTCCCGGCTCTGGCGCAGTGCAGTGACGCCTAGCCGCAGCAGATCGGTCTTCCCCCGGGCGCCACCAAAAGACAGCGAGACAAAAACGCTGATATCCGCTGTCGACACCTGATGATGGCGAAAATGCATTCGCAGNTGNTCNGCNACGGCGTAAAGGTCCACNGGNCGTTTAAACAACAANACAAANTTACCCGGGCCGCCNCCCACGTAGCNGTCGGCGTGCACCTGCTCCTTNATAATTCTGGCGNTACTGCGAATNANNTCATCNCANACATCAAAGCCGTATGCATCATTNAGGTANCTGAGNCCNTCGATNCCCACTATCAACANGCTTTTACAGCCCGGCGATTTGAGNTCTTCNGCCAGAAAGGANTTNCTCGACAAACCGCTGAGCGGATCGGTGTTGGCCAGGTATAAGTTTTCTGCCTGGGCTTTATTGAGCTCAGTTAAATCGGTATAGATCGCAGTATAATGATGAATGTGGCCATTATCATCACGAACCTGGTTCACCGAAACCCATTGTTCAAGTACTGAGCCGTCGGCATGGCGGTTTTTTATCTCACCCTGCCACACACCTTTTTTAAACACTTTTAACCAGAAATTCCGATAGAAGGACTTATCATGTAAACCGGAGGAAAATAACTGCGGTTCAAGTCCCTGCACTTCTGCGCGGCTGTANCCGAACATATCGCAAAAGGCCTGNTTAACTTCAATAATTTTTAANTCGGCATCGGTNACNANCATNGCTTCNGCTGAATTACTGAAAATCGACGACAGCATATTCAGTGATCGATCCTGCTCTACCCGTTCCAGCTCAGCAGCAATTCGATANCCGATNATTTCAAATAANGCGGTGATCTCGGCTTCANTTTCTATNGCGGCNGTATGCATAGNCACCANTATNCCCAGNACNTTNCCCTGNGCACTGTANANCGGCATNCCGATATACGACTCNACACGCATATCCTTGAGTANCTGGTCTTTAGGNNAAANCTCNGCNACCTTNCTTTGNTAGCAACACACACCGGNNTTGGTGACCGCTTCGCANGGNGTATTNTTTAACTCATAGGTAAAATTTTCCTCAATGCGGCTAAAGGCAGACACTGCTACCGTAGAGCAACGGTTAGCTTGTTTGTTGGGCTGTCCGATAAAAACGAAATCACATTCAATAATTTCTGACAACGCCAGGACTAACAGTTCGAAATATTCCTGTCCGCGGGTTTGACCAACAAAATCAGATAGTTTCTTTAATTTTGCAACTAATGCATTCATCGCATTTTACCACTACCACCTCTATTCTCACTGGCAGCAATCATGCATAAGTTATCGGGCAGGAATATTGATTGAGAACAATTCTTACTACTTTTGTAGTAAGAACTGCGATGAAAGGTTATCTACGTCGGCTTAACCGCCATTCATATCGGCGATAAAGTCGTTGGACTGGGCAATGGCGCTTTGCATATCGGTTAGCAAGGTTTTAACGTCCCGCTCGATATTATTAAGCTCACCTTGCAGCGCACCAATGGCACTGGCATTCAGGTTATGTTTGAGAAACAGCACATTGTCCTGCAGCGTACTTAATACCGGCTCCATACTGCTCTCGACTTTACGCATGGCGCGCACCATCTTGTTGTATTTAAGCCGGGTTTCGGACAGTGTTTGTTTACTGGTGCGTTTCAGACTGGCGTTGCTGTACTCTTCGAGTTCGGCTTCCCATTCATCAAACAGCGCCTCGGCAACACTTTCGATTTTGTCAATCCGATTGGTAACGTCCTGTGCAGCAGACTGACTGGCTTCGTACTGGTCGTTCAGAGACTGGTATGCCTCCTCCAGATCACCGCCATCAAACTGGATAAGCGCCGAAAACTCTTCCAGTGCTGAGGTAAATTGCTCTTCGGCATCTTGCTGGGATTCACGGGCATCTTCTACGCGATCAACCAGAATTTCACGTTTTTCTACCCCCACCTTTTCCCAGGCAGCGTAATAGGCACTCTGACAAGCTGTTACAGAGCCTAATAACAGCGCAACCAGGCTGGCTTTCAATAACCTGTTCATGGTTAATCAACACCTCTGAACCTGGCCGCGTCGATAATAGCCCACAGGTGAAAGATTGCGCCGACTAACCACATGAAGAACAAAATGACAGTGGCTCCCAGGGCATAGCTTACGGCAGTCACCACAAAGAAGAATAAGGCCGCCATAATCCGGCCCTGTACCAGTTGCCCTAAACCAGGAATAAAGAAACTACAAATCGCGGCAATTACGTTGCCGCCAGAACCTTGTCCAGCCATGATAACTCCGGTTAAATACTCTTTTACTGTTTAAACTAAATGAATTAGGGTTGAGATACAATCATTTCACCTTTCTGATTTGTAAGAGAACTTGTCTATGTCCGGCGTGTGCTATCAACATGGTTTACTTCCCGGCAGCGATGGCCATCGGGTTTACTATGAGCTAAGTGGCAATCCGAACGGCGAGCCTGTGCTGGTTATCCATGGCGGGCCCGGGGCCGGATTGGGCTCTCGTTATACTCATTTTTTTGATCTCAGTGCCTATCATGTTATTGGCTTCGAGCAGCGCGGCTGCGGGCGTTCTCAGCCCTATTTGTCGCTAAGCCACAACACCACCCAGGATTTACTTACCGACATAACCCGCCTGCGACAACACCTCGGTATCGTCCGCTGGCTTATGTTCGGCGGTTCCTGGGGCACTACCCTGGCCTTGCTTGCGGCAGTCCGCGAGCCTGAAACAGTGAGCGGGCTTATTCTGCGTGGGATTTTTTTGGCGCGGGAGGAAGATTTTAAATGGTTTCTGGCCCCTGATGGCGGAGCAGCGCAAATTTACCCGGATGCTTATCAGCGCTTTATTGAAGAAATTGAAAACCCCACCAGTTTTACCGCTGTTCTGGCCCATTACAGCAAGGTGTTTTCAGGAGCGGATGAGCGCCGGCGTCACCAGGCGGCTATCCGCTGGTACCAATGGGAGGAAGCGATTGCCAGGGTGCATTCACCGGGCGAGCAGGTGCAACCTGAGTCTGCCCACCCATTGATGCTGAGCCTGGCTGTACTGGAATGGCATTACATCACCAACCGCTGCTTTATCAGCGAAAATGAAATTCTTCAGCAGGCGCATCGCCTGGCCGGCATTCCCGGCAGGATAATTCACGGCCGCTGTGATACGGTTTGCAAACCTCAGGGCGTCTATGTCTTGCATCAGCGATGGCCAGACAGTAAGTTACTGCTGATTGACGGCGCAGGCCACAGCAGTGCTGAACCAGCAATTGCTATGGCACTGCGCGAGGCAACCCATCAATTTATTTTAAAGCGCTAGCACATCTATGATTGGACTCATTCAACGCGTAAACGAAGCCTGCGTGACCGTAGCGGGCGAAACAGTGGGCGAGATTGGCCCGGGGATCCTCATCCTGTTGGGTGTGGAAAAAAATGACACCCAGGCTGAAGTGGAAAAGCTCGCCACGAAGTTAACAAATTACCGTATCTTCAGTGATGAAGATGGCAAGATGAATCTGAATATCAGGCAAACTGGCGGCGCCGTATTGGTCGTATCGCAGTTTACTCTGGTAGCCGACACCCGCAAAGGTAACCGGCCAGGCTTTTCTCGCGGTGCCACACCAGAGTTAGGCAACGCCTTGTATGAAGCGTTTATCCAGCGGTTACAAACCATGGATATTCCGGTTGCCAGTGGGCAGTTTGGCGCCGACATGCAGGTTCAGTTAATCAATAATGGTCCGGTCACCTTCCATCTACAGGTATAATTTTCCGGTTCGCCTCTTGCTGTTGGTAGAGCCTTAAGATTTAATGTGGGCCCTAATTTAATTTGAGGTAAGGCTGTGTTCAAAATAGTCACACCGCAAACCGATGATGCTTTGGCGGCTTATTATCATTTCCGCTGGCAGTATTTGCGCCAGCCATGGAATTTCCCTCCGGGCTCAGAAAGAGACGAGTACGAGCAAGTCAGCGAACACCGCATGGTGGTGAATAATGACGGCGATATTATTGCCTGTGGCCGGGTGCATTTAAACACCGCCGAAGAAGCGCAAATCCGTCATATCGCAGTACACAGCGATTACCAGCGCCGGGGGCTCGGCCAGTTTATGCTTAACGCACTGGAAGCAGTAGCCCGAGAACTAGGTGCCATTCGTGCTGTTACCAACAGCCGGGAGATATCCATTGATTTCTTTCAGGCCTGTGGCTTTAAAGTAGAGCGGGAGGCGCCTAATGAACTGGGCCTGCTGAAACGCCAGCAAATGGTGAAGAAGCTGGACGACTTTTCCTTACTGGTGTTACACCCCGAATGGTGCCAGGAACTGCAGAATACCTGGACCGAAACGATCCCGATTACTGAGCATATGGGCATCAAGCTGCATCAGTATACCGGCAAAACGCTGGAAACCCGGGCCTCGCTAAATAAAAATATCAACATCCACGGCACTATGTTTGCCGGCAGTATTTTCTCGCTGGCCACTTTAACCGGCTGGGGGATGATTTTTCTACAGCTCAAAAATAAAGGTCTGGATGGCGACATCGTGCTTGGCGATGGCAATATCCACTACCATAAACCCATCACTATGAAGCCCCGCGCAGTGTGTAATATTGAACGCCTTAAAGGCAAATTCACCCTGTTGGAAAAAGGTAAGAAATGCCGTCTGGAGCTGGAAGTTGAAGTGCTGGACGATACTCAGCCGGTGGCAGAGTTTCACGGTATTTACTGGGTATTGCCCAAAGAGGACGACAAATGACAACACTAAGTACGCCTTTTACACCTCAGGCTAAAAAGGTGCTGCTACTGGGTAGCGGTGAGCTGGGTAAAGAAGTGGTAATTGAATGCCAGCGCCTGGGCTGCGAGGTTATTGCCTGCGACAGCTACGCTAATGCTCCGGCCATGCAGGTAGCCGATCGCAGCTATCAGTTTTCCATGCTGGATGCCAAAGCGCTACGCGAGGTAGTAGAGAAAGAAGCACCGGATCTGATCGTGCCGGAGGTAGAGGCCATCGCTACCGCAGAGCTGGTTGAACTCGAAAAAGAAGGCTTTACTGTAGTGCCAAGCGCCAATGCGGTTAACCTCACTATGAACCGCGAGGGCATTCGTACCCTGGCCGCTGAAACACTGGGTCTGCCAACATCGGCATACCGTTTCGCCAGCGATAAGGCACAATTTGTCGCAGCTATAGAGGCCATCGGCTATCCCTGCTTTGTAAAGCCTATCATGAGCTCCTCAGGCAAGGGACAGAGTCGGCTGACCGGCCCTGACGATATTGACCACGCCTGGCAGTACGCACAGGAAGGCGGTCGTGCCGGCGCGGGGAAAGTGATAGTTGAGGGGCATGTGGATTTTGACTACGAAATTACCTTGCTGACCGTGCGCACGCGGCAGGGCGTAACATTCTGCCCACCCATTGGCCATATTCAGAAAGACGGCGATTACCAGTACTCATGGCAACCCACCGCGATGAGCGACGCTGCTCTGGCAGGAGCCCAACAAATAGCGGATAAAATTACCGGGGCACTCGGTGGCTATGGTCTGTTTGGCGTTGAGCTGTTTGTGTGCGGTGATGAGGTGATTTTCAGTGAAGTCTCGCCGCGCCCACACGATACCGGCATGGTCACATTGATTTCGCAGAACCTGTCAGAGTTTGCTCTGCACAGCCGGGCGATTCTGGGGTTACCCATACCGGATGTGAGCTGTTATGGCCCGAGCGCTTCAGCGGTCATCCTGGGCTTTGGTGAGGGCAACCGCATCAGTTTTAGCAATCTGGATAAGGCTCTCAGTCAACCGATGACTGATTTACGCTTGTTTGGCAAGCCCACCATCAACGGTAAGCGCCGTTTAGGTGTTGCACTGGCTCGTGGCGAGACCATTGAGTCTGCCGTTGCAACGGCCCGTGAAGCAGCCGATCTGGTGGATATCACCATCAGTAAAGATTAACCAACGCCGATAATAAACCTGCACATACAAAAAAAGCGCCAACCAGGGCGCTTTTTGTTTTTTTAGAAGAGAGACTGTTAGCCTGCCATGGCAGCCTGCAGTTTCTTCATTGCATTTTTTTCAATCTGACGGACTCGCTCAGCGGATACCTGATATTTATCTGCCAGATCCTGCAGGGTAGTTTTATCGTCCGCTAACCAGCGCGTTTCGATAATATCCTGGCTCCGATCGTCCAGCGTTTTCATGGCTGAGTATAAACGCTTGGTGACGTTTGCATCCCAGTCATCATTGATTACGCTTGACTCGACGTCTTCTGATTTGTCTTCCAGGTACTGAACCGGAGCGAAGCTGCCGTTTTCGTCATCATCGGCACTCAAATCAAAAGCCTGATCCTGAGAGCTCATCCGCGCTTCCATTTGCAGTACTTCTTTCGTACTGACACCCAACTCATTTGCCACGGTTTGCACTTCTTCGTGACTAAACCAACCCAAACGCTTTTTCGCTTTGCGCAGATTGAAGAACAATTTACGCTGGGCTTTAGTGGTCGCCACTTTAACGATGCGCCAGTTTTTCAGTACAAATTCGTGAATCTCAGCTTTAATCCAATGCACGGCAAAAGAAACCAGGCGTACACCCACTGACGGGTCAAAACGCTTTACCGCTTTCATCAGACCGATATTGCCTTCCTGAATAAGGTCTGCCTGAGGCAACCCATACCCTGAATAAGACTTGGCAATATGCACAACGAAGCGAAGGTGAGACATTACCAGCTTACGTGCCGCATCGATATCTTCATCTTCACGCAGACGTAGCGCCAGTTCGCGCTCTTCGTCAGCGGATAGCATGTCGATCGTGCTGACAGCCTGAATGTAACCTTCAATACTTCCATTGTGTGGAACAGACAGGGCCATTGATTGTAAGTTTTTACTTGTACCCACGCTCATAGTCACCTCAAAAAAATCCTGTTTACTTCACTTAATCCAATAACAAAAATGCTAGTTTGCGAAGCTTAGGTTGGTAGCATTTTCGCAGCCCTCAGGCGGCGACGCATCAACCAATCAAAAACGAAATATAGGGGTTAATACCATACTTATCAAGACCCCGATATCATAAAAAAGTTCAAATTTTTACGTCAACGATAGCTAACCGGATGAAGAGTGTAGAAAAACCACTTTTTCAGCGCAATATTTAACCGGAACCATCATGTAACTTTTTGTTACTGCCACATGCATAGCAGCCTCTATCGGTAGATGACCGGCTTCTGTTGGCAGCGCTTTCAGACAAAACCTTAATTGACCATCGGTTACCGGTGAATAGCACCATCAACTGTGAAAATTTGCCTTGGACAGGTGATTATTAGCGCTAATCGACGTATATTACTCCCATTGGACAGAACAAGATCAATAAACGCAAATGAATTGCGCTGAACTGCATGATATGGGGATCGGATGTTTGCCTATGTAGCGCGCCAGCCAATTGTTGATACCTCTCAACAATTATATGCCTATGAGTTGTTATTCCGGGACGGAGAGAAAAACTGTTTCCCCAATATATCGCCCGACGAAGCGACTTCACGAATACTCGCCGCCAGTCATCTGAATGTAGGACTGGAAGCAGTAACCAACAGCGCGCTGGCGTTTATTAATTTTCATACAGATACGCTGCTTCATCGCTTTCCTACCAGTCTCGACCCGAAGAATGTGGTCATTGAAATAACCGAAACCGTTGATGTGAGTGATGACCTGGTGGAGGCCTGTGAGCAAATTAACGCTCAGGGCTACCGACTGGCACTGGATGATTACGATCTTGAGGAAAAATGGCAGGTTCTGTTACCGCTCATCAGTATCGTAAAGTTTGATATCACTACCGTCACGGACCAACAAATTCGTGAAACGGTGCCCGTGTTGAAGGCCCATAACATTGAATTAGTGGCTGAACGGGTGGAAACCAAAGAGCAGTTCCATTATTACCGGCAACTGGGCTTTGATTATTTTCAGGGCTACTTTTTTGCCCGCCCGGAAGTTATCCGTCACCGTAAGATGAGCTCGTCAGCCGTCAATATGCTCGAGTTATTAAAAGAAAGCACAGCGGCTGAACTTAACATTGAGAATATTAACACGATTCTCGAGCGGGATGTCTCTCTTTCCTATCTGTTACTCCGGTTTATTAATAACCCCACGGTGAACAAGCGTAACGAAATCACATCGTTGAAGCACGCCATGAACTTTATGGGTGAGCAGGAAGTGCGTAAGTTTATTGCCCTGCTGTCACTGGCGAATTTATCTGACGGCCAGCCCGGTGAAATCCTCAGCATGAGTCTGGTGCGGGCCCGTTTTTGTGAGCTTATCCTGGTTGCAATGAAAGACCAAAGCAAACCAAACAGTGGCTTTCTTACCGGCATGCTGTCACTAATCGATACCCTGATGGAACAGGAAATGCGCGAACTGGTGAGCAAATTACCGCTTCCCGCTGATGTCAGTGGCGCTTTATGCGGTGAAAACAATCATCTGAAACAATGTTTACAACTGGCCACCGCCTTTGAACGCGGCCAGTGGGGTATTGTAAGAGCGATTAGTACGCGTTTCGGCCTCACCCAAAAGCAGCTGCACGAAATTTATATCAATGCGCTCAGCTGGGCAGCGGCTTTGCAAAATGAAGTACGTAACTAATTATCGCGCAGAACATTGCGCCGGATCAGCCTGTTTTGAATAACTAAAGATGGATCAAAGGTTAACCATCGGTTAAAGTTTGTATAGGCCTGTTGTTAAGGCCAACTGTATAACAAGGATAATGATTTTAATGTTTGCATTTATCGCACGCCAGCCAATTCTAGACCGGGAAAAGGACGTTTTCGGTTATGAACTGTTGTTCAGGGATGGTAAATCCGGTACCTACCCGACCCACGATAATGAAAAGAGCCGCTACATAGCGGAGCATTTTCACACCCTGGGCCTGGATGATATCTGCGGCGATAAAACCTCGTTTATCAACTTTCATAGCGACACACTGATTGCTGGTCTGCCCGCAACTCTGAACCCTGATACGGTGGTCATTGAACTATCTGAATATCCGGCGCAACAAGCGGCGCTGGTTGATGCCTGCAAACATGTAAAACAACTGGGCTTTAAACTGGCAATAGATGATCCGGCGATGATCAGCGGCCAGCACTCTATCTTTCCGCTTATCGATATTCTTAAAGTGGATGTGCACAAAGCCAATTACAGNGTGATTGANCAGAACATTCCCCGTTTTCTGCAATCNAGCATTCAACTGGTTGCNGANAATGTCNNNAANCACGANGACTTTGTTGTTTGTNGNGATTTGGGCTTTGATTTATTCCAGGGNTACTTCTTTGCNACGCCNGAAAAAACCGTGCAACGTCAGCTNCCNGCNTCAAAAATGAACCTGGTTGACCTGATGGGCGAAAGCGCCAGCTCGCAGTTTAATCTGGAGCGCATTAACCAGATTGTAGAACGCGATGCCGCNCTGTCGTTTTTATTACTCAAGTTTATTAATAACCCCACTATTAATAAACGCTACAAGATCACCTCATTAAAGCATGCGCTCAACTACATGGGCGAGGTGGAAATTAAGAAATTCATCGCCTTGTTGTCGCTGGCTCATTTAGGCGACGACAAGCCGCTTGAATTGCTGCATATGTCTTTGGTACGGGCTAAGTTCTTCGATCTGCTCGCTCAGGAGCGTGGACTTAATTCCGATCCGCCAATTGGCTTTTTAATTGGCCTGTTTTCGTTACTCGATGCCCTGCTTGACCAGGAAATGCCGGATATTTTACGCCAGCTCCCGCTGACCGACGAAGTTAACGATGCGCTGCTATGCAAATCGGCTGAATTCAATCACTATTTGAAACTGGTTCGTGCCTTTGAAGGGGCGCTGTGGATGAATGTGATCCGTGAATCCAGAGAGCTCAACATCGACCAGAAATACCTGCACAGCTTGTACAATCAGGCCATTGTGTGGGGCAACGGGGTACGCAAAACCATTTCGTCTTACTTCCCGAAAAAGCAGGTCATCGACAAATAAGGTCGCTCAGTCTTCCACGCCGTGCTGGCGCACAGCGGCTAGCAATTGTGGAAAGAATGTCAGAAACGTTTGTTCAAACAGCGCATAATTTTGCTGTACGTCCTCAATACTGCCATGAAAATTGTGCTTAAAACGAATGCGACTGGCTGTTCGCTCCAGCGCCCGTTCAACGCCCTNCAAATGGCTATAGGTATCCAGCCAACGATGAGTCAGCATACTCCCGACCATTGCCTGCATATTCTCGGGCATTATGCTGACGCGCCGTCCCAGACAATCATAGGCGCGCTGGCTAAACACCGTGAAGCTTTCTTCGCTGTAAAGTGACCAGTGCTTGATTAAGAAATGATCAAANAACACGTCCAGCATAATACCGGCAAACCGNCTGCGCCCGGCAGAAACTTCACTACGGGCCTGACGCACGATATTGTGCGAATCGGTAAATTTATCCACAAAGATATGGTTAGCAACACCCGCTCTCACCGCATTGGAATAGCTGTTAAGATCAACACCACGGCGGAAATCACCCAGTAAATTACCGAAGCAGGAGTCGGCAGTGGGCCGGGCTAAAAATAAATGGGCNAGATAGTTCATAACGAAAAAAGGTTACTGCGGCTCAATTTCTCGCACATGCCGTTGCACCGAAATCAACGACCCCACCAGCCCCAGCATCACCGACAAAAACAACATGGTAAGCAGCGCCGAACCGGTTAAGCCGGTAATGTGGAAAGACTTGTCGTATAAACTGGCAAACGCCTGAATNCTGCTGTCCATCCACCACAAAATAATNATAACCGCCATCCAGGCGATTANGCCTCCCAGCAAGCCATACCAAAATCCGGTGTAGAGGAACGGCCGGTGAATAAAGCCGTCGGTAGCCCCCACCAGCTTCATCACCAGGATTTCGTCCCGCTTATTGAGTATATTCAGGCGAATGGTATTNCCAACAATCAGGATCACAGCAATAAATAACAATACGCCAATGATGGTAACCAGCTCGGTAGCGATTTGCAGAAAGCCGTAGAGCCGCTCCAGCCACTCNATGTCCAGCTTGCCCATATCCACTTCACGTTGTTGCTGAAGCTTCTCCAGCAACATCTGCGCTGCGGTTGGCGCAGTGTGCTTTTCGCCGGGAGTCACCAGCACCACATCCGGTAGCGGATTGGCTTCCAGATATTTCACCGCATCACCTAAACCGGACAGTTGTTTAAATTCCTCCAGCGCATCATCAGCGGGAACATAAACCACGCGTTCGATCTCCGACCAGGTTTGTAAGCGGGTGAGCAGCTGTTGTGCTTCTGCGGCGCTGGTCTGGTCTTTGAGAAATAGCGAAATCTCCGCCGCCTGCTCCCAGCCGGCGCTGATTTTTTCGGTGTTCTTAACCAGNATNTACAGCGTACTGGGCANGGTNATACTTAANCCCAGCACACCAATAGTCATNAGCGATGCTGCNGGCTGCCGCCACAGNTCNCCAAGNCTNCCCANTGCCTGNCGAATGTGATTAACNAAGAACATGACNAANCGCTGNGCAATATTGATTTTACGNTCACTGGCGCCCTGACTACGGCCTTTAAACAAAATACTCATAGTCCGTCCTCGCCGTCTGTTAAACCGTCGGTGATCATTTTGCCGTTCTTAAGCGTCAGGGTGCGATAACGCATTCGCGCAATGAGTCCCAAATCGTGGGTGGCTATCAGTACCGAAACCCCCGCCTGATTAAAATCTTCAAACAGGCGGACAATTTCCATGGATAATTTGGGGTCGAGGTTACCTGTTGGCTCATCGGCCAGCAGCAGAGGCGGTTTATTGACTACTGCCCGGGCAATGCCGACACGTTGTTGCTCACCGCCAGACAGTGTTATGGGTAGATTACGTGCTTTACTACGCAGCCCTACCATCTCCAGCGCGGCGTCCACCCGCTTGGCAATTTCTTTGTGACTGTATCCTTCGATAACCAGGGGCAATGCCACGTTATCGAAAACGGTTTTATCCATCAGCAGTTGATGGCTCTGAAATATCATGCCGATATCACGGCGAATATAAGCAATCTGGCGCCGTTTAATGACGTTGAGATCGTGACCATTAATAAGCACCCGGCCAACTGTAGGACGCTCCATAATACTGATCAGTTTAAGCAGGGTACTTTTACCGGCCCCGGAATGGCCGGTGAGAAATGCCATTTCGCCTTGGGCTATGTGAAAGTCGACTTTAGACAGCGCTCGCTGGCCGCCGGGATACGTTTTGCTTACCTGCTCAAATCTGATCATCAAGGATCCTGACTATTCTGTCTGTTGTTTTTATTAAGATTAACCAATACCAGATTAACTTTTCTCACCCTCGCTGAACAGCGCATCAATAAATTCGTCGCCGTTAAATCCACGCAGGTCATCAATGCCTTCACCCACTCCGATATAACGGATAGGAATACCAAATTTATCTGCAATGGCAAAAATCACCCCGCCCTTGGCTGTTCCATCAAGCTTGGTCAGGGTAATACCGGTAAGGCCTACGGCTTCCCTGAACAGTTTCGCCTGGCTAATTGCATTCTGGCCGGTAGCGGCATCAACGGTGAGCATTACTTCGTGGGGCGCATCCGGGTTGAGTTTTTTCATTACCCGCACCACTTTTTTCAACTCTTCCATCAGGTTGTCTTTATTCTGTAAGCGACCGGCAGTGTCGGCGATAAGAATATCACTGCCTTTGGCCTTAGCAGACTGCAAGGCATCGTACAACACTGAAGCGCTGTCTGAACCGGTAGGCTGGGCGATAACCGGAATATTATTACGCTCACCCCACACTTGTAATTGTTCTACCGCTGCGGCCCGGAAGGTATCACCGGCTGCCAGCATGACTTTTTTGCCCTGCTGCTGATACTGCTTGGCCAGTTTACCAATGGTGGTAGTTTTACCTACCCCGTTAACACCTACCATCAGGATAACGAAAGGTCCCTGAGACTTGTCATGGTTAACAATAACGTCTGGTAAAGGCTGCTCAACGCCATTCAGCATTTCCCTGAGTTGTTTTTTCAGTAATTCGTATAAAGCATCGCCATCTTTAAGCTGCGAGCGTTTTGCGCCCTCAACCAGCTTATCGATAATCTTCTGGGTAGTATCCATACCCACATCAGCTACCAGAAGCTGCGTTTCAAGCTCTTCGTAGAGATCATCATCAATAGCCTTGCCACGGAACAGACTAACAATGCCACTGCCGAGGTTGGCTTTAGTGCGCGATAAACTGGCTTTCAGGCGCCCAAAAAACGATTTCTTTTCAGCTGCAACAGCCTGCGTTACCGGCGGTTGCTCAACCTCAGGTTCTGGTTCAGGTGTTACCTGTTCCTGCGGTGCAGCTTCTACCGCATCAACCACCTGCTCTTCCGAAGTTTTCGGTTCATCGGTTGATACTTCCTCGGCTGCGGATCCAACCGGGTTGCGGGGTTGGTCGGCTTCATCTGCTACGTCCGGCTGCGCTTCTTCAACCGGCTCTGGCTCAGGCAGTTCTTTTTCAACAGCTATGACTTCATTGCTGTCTGACGTTTCTTCTTGTGGGGGATTAGTTGCTGGTTCCGGGGTTTTATTTTCATTTTTGTTTTTGTTAAACCAGCCAAAGAGTTTAGACATTGTGTTGACAATTCCTTACTGAGAAACCGCTTTGTGCGGTAAACTACTGAATATTAATTTAAGCGTGCTGCTTGCATCAGCACATAATACCATCGACTGGCATAATGAATCGAGTAGCAAAACCAACCTCACGCCATAACAAGAAAAGTGGCAGCGTACGCATTATTAGTGGCCAGTGGCGCGGTCGCCGGTTACCCGTGTTGGATGCTGAAGGGTTACGCCCCAGTACCGACCGTACCCGCGAAACACTGTTTAACTGGCTTATGGCCCATGTCCAGGGTAGCCGGGTACTCGATGTTTTTGCCGGCTCCGGTGTCCTGGGATTAGAGGCGTTATCCCGCTATGCCAGAGAAACCGTGTTTATTGAGAAACATGCCCCCACAGCCAAACAGTTAAAAGCTAATCTCAATACGCTGCAAGCCGGTGCTGAGGTTCACTGTAACGATGCAATGGCGGTATTACCAACGCTAAGCGCTCCCTTCGATATAATTTTTGTCGACCCGCCCTTTGGCCATGATTTAGTCAATCCTTGTCTGGCTGCGCTCTATAAGCATCAGTTGCTTGCCGAAAACGCGCTGATTTATGTTGAGCAGGAAATCAATGGGCCGGCACTCGCCCTGCCTCCGGGCTGTGAGGTAATCAAGCAAAAGCAAACAGGCCAGCTGGCTTATTGTCTGCTTGAGTATACCAACGCAACGGTTTAAGGGTTTATTTCGAGGCCAATATTGCTGATCCCTTCACTGGCGGCAATGATTTTAAGCTTTGCTACTTTCTGTGTCATTGGCGCTTTGGTGGTTACGGCGTCGAGCAACTCCTGTTGTATGGCTATTTCAAACTGCATCAGTGGATGGGTTTTAACATCGTCTTCCGTGGCTTCTCCGCTGGCCAGCAGATAAGCTTCAACACTGCCCTGGGACAGTTTACTGACAACCACGGCACCGTGGGGATCCACTTTCATAATCAGGTTAATGGCCGACGACATGGCAATGGCAGCATCCAGCGCAGGATACACTCCAAAAGAGTCATAATCGCTGACATCCGGCGTTGCCTCTTCCACTTTTTCCAGTTGCGTGGCGAAGTTAATCTTACTCTTCGGGCTGCACAAGGATTCCCAGATAAGATCCAGGCACTTTGCCAGGGTATCAGGTTCGGCAAACTCCGTAAGCTCACAGAAAAGCTGATAATTGGGCACCATACGCTGCAACAGCGCAGCACTGAACGCTATCGCATCAGCGCCTTCCAAAGCCCGCACCTGGGCGAATGTTGAGAGTTTAGTTGTCAAGATAACGCCTGTTGTTCAATCTGAAGCCATATAATATTGGGGCACATATTAACCCACCTGAGAAAAATAAGTACCCACACCGTCTAAAAACATTTGGATGGCTATCATTACCAGTATCATACCCATCAGGCGTTCCATGGCCGTTAAACCACGCTCACCCAACACCCGGTGAAAGGCACCGGAGAATAGCAGTATGGTGGCACTCACCAACCAGGAGGCGCCAAGGGCCAGTGACCAGTCCCCCATGCGATCGGGACTCTGGTTAGAAAGCAGGATCAGAGCTGCCAGTGTTGACGGTCCGGCAATCAACGGGATAGCCAGCGGTACAATATAAGGCTCCTCGCCTGCAGCCAGCCCTAGCGGACTACCTCCGGCTTTAGGAAAGATCATCTTAAGCGCTATCAAAAACAAGATAATCCCGCCGGCAATACTGACGGTTTCCTGTTTCACGTTCAGAAAGTCCAGCACCGCCTGACCGCTAAACAGAAACACATACAAAATAACCAGGGCAAATAACAATTCACGTATCAGCACGATGCGTCGGCGTTTTGGCTCGATCATCTTCAGCACAGACATGAATATGGGCAGGTTGCCGAGCGGATCCATAATTAAGAACAGCATGACGGCTGCCGACCAGGTATCCATAATGGTTTGTCTCCCATCGAAACACAGGCAATATTTACCTATATTTAAAGTTTATTTCACAAATTTAGCTTTTTGCGCTTTACTCTTTGTACCGCTTTCACAATGCAGGTTGCATTTATGAGTTTAATGACAGTCCAGGAGGTTGCGGATTTTCTTGATGTTCAGGAAATTCGCGTTGAGCGTCTACAACGTGAGAGTTTGCTCGTTGCAAAAGAGACAGACGCTAACGGCAATCCCTTGTTCGACTCTGTTGAAGTAGAAAAATACAAAACCTTAGCAGAACGACTCGGCGGCCTGTGACCACTGAGTAACCACTTTTCACTTACTGGCCGATAAATGCCGCCAGGGTTCTGATGCCGGCCGCTGTGGCGCCTGCCGGCATTTCGCTATTGGCACTGCCGTGATAGGCAGCAGCCAGGTCCAGATGCAACCAGCTGTCTGTTGGGCTAACAAAGCGTGATAAAAAGCCCGCCGCATTCGACGCGCCGCCAGCACCGCCCCCTTTTTGTGGACGACTATTAGCCGTATCAGCAAAGGCAGAAGGGCACTTTTCCTGATGCCACATTTGCAATGGTAATGGCCAGAACAGTTCCTGCTGGGTCTGTGCTTCACTTAAAAACGACTGGCTGAGCACCGGATTGAGGCTGAATACCGCGTGATAATCATATCCCANTGCCACCGTAGCGGCGCCGGTCAGTGTCGCCGCATCNATGATACAGNCAGCTGCTGATTCTGAAGCCGCAATCAGNCCATCGGCNAGTACCAGNCGACCTTCGGCATCGGTATTNACAATCTCCACACTCACGCCGTTTTTGTAGGTCAGNACGTCACCCAGCTTNTAAGCATGGCCGCTNACCAGGTTTTCAGCGCAGCATANAAACAGNTTCACCCGTTTATTGAGCCCCTGCATNATNGCCAGNCCCAGNGCNCCGGTAACGGTTGCCGCACCGCCCATGTCGCATTTCATATCCAGCATCCCTTCGCTGGATTTCAGNCTGTAGCCACCNCTNTCGAAGGTAATTCCTTTNCCAACCAGNGCAAACGCCACCGGCGCCTCAGGATCGCCACCNGGATTATAATCCAGNTCCAGCATNGCCGGNGGACGTTCACTNCCGCGTCCGACATTGTATATNCCGGNCCAGCCTTCAGCAGCGAGCTGTTCACCGCTCACTACCCGGTAGGTTACCGCATCNCCGTTTAGTGATTGCAGCCAGTCAGCNCTTTCCTGNGCCAGGCCAACCGGCGAAAGCTGTTCNGGCGTGTCGTTGGTCAGCTTACGGGTAAACATCATCGCNGTNACCTGGCGCTCAGCTTCNGCTCGCTCAGNGTTATCGCANAAGGTGACTTCACCNGGGTTACGCGCCTTNGAAAANCTCATNACAAAGGTGACCTGNTCAATAACCGACCATTCGCCGCTNAGCGTGACTGANGGGATCCCGAGATTGTCTATNTGTCTTGCCGCTTTACGAATNCTGCGCANACGGTCNGCGTCATCCCTGATGTGNATGGTGATGTCGTTGCCGGNNAGACTTACCAACGCCTTNTCTCCCCAATGNGCNGGGGCCGGGTTGCTCGTGATCTTCACTTTCATGTCAGTCATAATGCTCCTTACTATTATTGTCAGGTTTATCTATGCAGTTTACTTCACCTTTGTTNCGCGGCACACTCCTTAAGCGCTATAAACGATTTTTTGCCGATATATTGCTCGACTCCGGTGAGCAGATNACAGCTCACTGCCCGAATACCGGGGCCATGACCGGCTGTGCCGANCCNGGGTTTANCGCCTGGGTCAGTCCCTCAGATAACCCAAAGCGTAAACTAAAGTTCACATGGGAACTGGCNGTCANNCCTNAGGGNGACTGGATAAGCGTTAATACGCACCGCGCTAACAAATTGGTTCAGAGTGCGCTGGAAGCCCACACNCTGCCGGGAATANCAGACTATACCGAGNTTAANCGGGAAGTCAGCCCGCCGGATTTCCACTCCCGTTTCGATTTTTGTGTTACCCGNAGNGATNATACGCCGCTCTACATCGAAGTAAAATCGGTCACTCTGGCCGAGGGTAATGANGGCTTCTTTCCCGATGCGGTGACCAGNCGNGGCACAAAACACGCCGAAGAACTGGCCATNCTGGCTCGTCAGGGCGTCGCCACCGCTTTATTGTTCTGTGTTCAGCACAGCGGCATTNAAAATGTCCGTCTCGCCGAGCATATCGACCCGAAATACGCCNTNGCAGTGCGTCAGGCTGCNGNCGANGGGGTCAGGGTTTTCGCCGTAGGCTGCCAAATCAGCCAAGAAAAAATCAATATAAATCAGTCACTACCTGTTATTTTGTAAAAAAAGAGTTGATTTTTAGGAAATGGACGTCATATTTGCGCCTTGCTGAAATAAGCAGGTACCCTCGGGTACAACCATGGGGTAAACAATCCAGCACCATGTTTACCTCGTCAGACATAGACACTTTACGTTGCCTGTACAATACTATTCTGTTATAGATATTTGTTTTATTTCGGTACATTTAGGGTGTCGTAGTGTAGGAGAAGTGACACATGCCAGCTGAGAAAGAAACCAAATCCCTTGGTCTTTTGGCACTAGCCGGGCTCACCCCGTATCAGCCAAAAGATGACGAAGAGTATATGAACGATGCTCAGATGGAGCATTTTCGTCAAATACTGAAAGCCTGGCGTAACCAGTTGCGTGAAGAAGTAGACCGCACGGTTACTCATATGAAGGATGAAGCAGCGAATTTCCCTGATCCGGTAGACCGCGCCGCGCAAGAAGAAGAGTTCAGCTTAGAACTGCGCACCCGCGACCGTGAGCGTAAACTGATCAAGAAAATCGAAAAGACCCTGAAACGCATCGAAGAAGATGATTTCGGATTTTGTGACCAGTGTGGCATTGAAATCGGTATTCGTCGTCTTGAGGCGCGTCCAACAGCCGATCTGTGTATCGACTGTAAAACCATGGCTGAAATTAAAGAAAAGCAGCTCCAGGGTTAATGACAATTGCCGGNCAGTGTTGTAGTAACTGGCCGGTATTTTACTTCGTCTTTTATATCAAGTCCGTTTTAGCAGGGCTATTGGCCTGCGTCTTTTATTACCACAGTGTTTAACCACGTGAATCACTGCAGCAAACCCTCATATACCGGCCGCTTTGCGCCTTCACCTACCGGACCATTACATTTTGGTTCGTTAATTGCCGCATTAGCCAGCTTTCTTGATGCCAGAGCCAATCAGGGCCGATGGCTGGTCAGAATGGAGGATATTGACCGCCCCCGGTGTATTGCTGGGATGGATATCAGTATTCTGGACTGCTTAGCTGCCCACGAGCTTACCTGGGATGGCGATGTACGCTATCAGTCTGCACAGTTANGNNACTACGATGANGTACTACAAACCTTNTNAGCGCAACAGGCGCTGTATGCCTGCCAGTGCACCCGCAAACAAATCAAAGCGTCCGGCGGCGTTTATCAGGGCACATGCCGTGATCTAAAGTTACCGCCAGAGGGCAATGCGCTCAGANTCAAGTGCGACCAACCGGTGACGACCTTTACCGATCAGTTACTCGGNCCGGTAGAGATAAACGATCCCCATGCACTGGAAGATACCGTGCTGCGTAGGCGCGATGGGCTGCACAGCTATAATCTGGTGGTCGTGGTGGACGATATTGCCCAGGGCGTTAATCACATTGTACGGGGCAGCGATTTGTTAACCACCACCGCCGCGCACCTGACCCTGTACCGTCAACTTGGCGCTCAACCGCCGCTTTATGCACACATTCCGGTTGCAGCGACCTCGTCAGGGCGTAAACTAAGCAAACAAAATCATGCCCGGCCACTCGATAACAATCGTGCCCTGCAAAACCTGCAACATGCACTGAGCTTTCTTGGATTCAGCAATATTGCAGAAAATCACAGCACGATATCGGCATTACTTAATGCAGCGATAGCGGCCTGGCAGTATAATAAAATACCGAAAAGACATGAAATTATTGTCGACGGGGCAGAATCTACTTATCATAACGCCCCTGAGAGTTAAGGAGTAGTTACCATCATTACCCGCGTTCTGGACAAGNTGAAACGCGCATTGAGTCGCGACAGTGANCAANCNCCGCTNATNGAAGGNGTNGTNATNCCTCGCGCTGANCATGCAATATCCCGGGAAGACATNAGNGATAATGCCCTNAAGGTNATGTANCGCCTNAANAACGCCGGGTTTTCGGCTTATCTGGTAGGCGGTTGCGTGCGCGACCTGATGCTGGGCCATAAACCTAAAGATTTTGATGTTGTCACCAATGCCACCCCCGAGCAGATCAAAGGGTTGTTTCGTAACTGTCGCCTTATCGGTCGCCGTTTTCGCCTGGCGCACATTGTATTTGGTCGTGAAATCATTGAAGTCGCGACCTTTCGTGGCCACCACAATGAAGATCAGTCGCTGGCCAAACAGGATGAGCAGGGACAGCTGGTAAGAGACAATGTATTTGGCACCATTGAAGAAGATGCCGAACGCCGCGACTTTACCTTCAATGCCATGTATTACGATGTGGCAACCTTTTCTGTCACTGATTTTGCCAACGGTATCCGTGCCATTAAGCGACGCGAAGTGGATTTGATTGGCGACCCTGAAGTCCGCTATCGGGAAGATCCGGTCAGAATGCTGCGCGCCGTGCGTTTTGCTGCCAAACTGGATATGACTATCAACCCGCGAACGGCAGAACCTATCCGTGAACTGGCACATCTGTTATCCAATATTCCGCCGGCCCGCCTGTTTGAAGAAATGCTCAAACTGTTTTTGTCTGGTCAGGGTCTCAAGACATTCCGCATGCTGCGTGAGTTTAACCTTCTGGAGCCTTTGTTCCCGATGCTTGGCAGAGTGTTTGCCGCGGCTGACAGCAAGGAAATAGCGCTGATTGAACGGGTATTGGTCAATACCGACGAACGTATTAACACCGGGCAGCGGGTCACACCGGCTTTCCTGATTGCCACTTTATTGTGGTACCCAGTAGAAGAGCATGCCACCAAACTCCAGTCAGAGGCAGGCTTGAACGCCCACGATGCATTCAATATTGCCATGGGTGATGTATTACATCGCCAATCCCAGCGCATTATGATCCCCAAACGATTCAGCACTGTGGTGCGTGATATCTGGCACCTGCAGCAGCGGTTACCAAGGCGCTTTGGCCGCCGGGCTTTCCAACTGTTGTCACATCCGAAATTCCGTGCAGCGTACGACTTTTTGCTCGCCCGCGGCCAGACTGAAGGCGGCGCCCTGCTTGAACTGGCCGATTGGTGGACCCAGTTTCAGGATGCCGTGCCCAATCAGCAGAAGAAAATGCTTAACACGCTGCGTCAGGAAGAAGGTGGAGCCCAGCGTAAACGCCGCCGTCCCAGAAAGCCGAAATCCGAAAATCATGTCCAGTAAGCATAGTGTTTATATTGGCCTGGGCAGTAATCTGGGCGAGTCACTGAGCCAGTTGATATCGGCTATTTGTGCGATCAGTGAATTGCCGGATACCCAGGTACAAAAAGCCTCCTCTTTTTATCAGAGTAAGCCTATGGGCCCGCAGGATCAGCCGGTTTATGTTAACGCTATTGCACGCATTACAACCGCTTTAGATCCCCATGAGTTATTAGCAGCCCTGCAAAAAATCGAAAATCATCATGGCCGGGTCCGTGAGGGTGAGCGCTGGGGGCCGCGCACCCTCGATTTGGATATTCTGCTGTATGATACCGAGACCATCAAAACCGATGATCTGATCATTCCACATATTGGTATGGCCGAGCGCGAGTTTGTGTTGGTTCCGCTGTTTGAAATTGCGCCGGATATGATTATGCCGGACGGACTGCCGCTGTCAGTGTGGGTGTCACGCTGCTCGTTGGACGGTCTTAAGCGCCTCGCCTCAATCAACGAGACATCCACTCTGTAACGGCCCTGTCGCCTTTATTGCATTGGGAGAATGCCCATGAAAAAAGTCACTATTTCGACGCTGATTAAACAAAAACAACAGGGTGAGAAAATCACCGCCCTGACAGCCTATGATGCCAGCTTCGCCAAGCTATTTGATGAACAGGGTATTGATGTGCTGTTAATCGGTGACTCGCTGGGCATGGTATTACAAGGCCAGGACAGCACGCTGCCGGTGACTACGGCAGACGTTGCCTACCACACCCGCTCGGTTGCCGCGGGGGTGAACGCAGCCTTTGTTATTGCCGATATGCCGTTTATGTCCTATGCCACGCCCGCCCAGGCTTTTGAAAACGCTGCGGCCTTAATGGCCGCAGGTGCCAGCATGGTAAAACTGGAAGGCGGCGCCTGGTTATGCGAGACCGTCACCGGTCTTAAGCAACGCGGTGTGCCGGTTTGCGGTCATCTGGGTCTTACCCCGCAATCGGTGAATGTCTTTGGTGGCTTTAAAGTACAAGGTCGTGAAGAAGACAAAGCACAACAGCTGATAGATGACGCGCTGGCGCTAGAAGCCGCTGGTGCGCAGATGCTGGTGCTNGAGTGTGTGCCCACACCNCTGGGTAAANNGGTCAGCGAACAGCTNANCATTCCGGTNATNGGCATTGGCGCCGGCGTNCACACCGANGGCCAGATCCTGGTGATGCACGACATGTTTGGNGTNAGNGCNAACTATATGCCNAAGTTTTCAAAAAACTANCTTNNCGAGACNGGTGATCTNCGCAANGCCGTTGCCCTGTATATTGAACAAGTAANNAACGGCCNGTTCCCCGGCCCCGAACATAGCTTTGACAAATAATGCAATTTATTGAATCACTNAACACCTTACGAGANCTGCGTCAAAGCTGGCGCAGCGCCGGNCNNACNGTTGCTTTNGTACCNACNATGGGTAATCTNCACGACGGCCANCTGGATTTGGTTAANCAGGCNAAANNCCTGGCTGATAAAGTGGTNGTGTCGATTTTCGTTAACCCCATGCANTTTGGTGCCAATGAAGATCTGGATGCCTACCCNCGAACNCTGGACGCCGANCGCNGCAAGCTNGAAGCNNANGGCGTTGACGCGCTGTTTTTCCCGGCGGTTGANGATGTTTNTCCNCGNGGCTTAAGNGANCAAACCTTTGTNGAAGTNCCCGGTATTTCNGATNTGNTGTGCGGCGCGAGTCGNCCNGGNCATTTCCGCGGTGTGGCGACCATCGTNTGCAAGCTGTTTAACATGGTACAGCCAGATGTAGCTTGTTTTGGTGAGAAAGACTTCCAGCAGTTACAGGTGATCCGCACCATGGTGGAAGANNTATCCATGCCGATTAATATTGTTGGCGTGCCCACAAGACGTCAGGAAGATGGACTGGCAATGAGTTCCCGTAATGGTTACCTCAGCGCTGAACAACGGACTACCGCTACGCAGATATACGCCGCCATGGAGCAAATGCGTGCCGCTATCTGTGCCCGCCAGGACAGCTATGCTGATATTGAACGTAAAGCGTCACAATCGCTGATGGCTGCCGGCCTTAAGCCGGAGTATGTCACCATTCGCAATGCCAGAAACCTGCAACCTGCCGAGCCGGGTGACTATCAGCTCGTCATTCTGATGGCAGCTTTTATGGGCACTACGCGTTTAATCGATAATATGCAGATTACACTGGATCAGGCTTGATCCAGTGTTGCAGGCGTACTCACCGCCAGTAATTCCTGCCATACGCGGTTGCGACTGGCAATGGCGTGTTGCTCTTCCAGAATCGCTCTGAGATCGCGGGTGGTGGTCATTGGATTGGCCAGTACCACACGGAAAACCGTAATGGGATATGCACCATACACCGGGCATTCTAAACGGGTTCGTGACACAAATGATTTACCGGCCTCACGCTGCAATTTCTGCACGTTAACTACCAGTCGGTCTACTTTGCTGTTCAGCCGTTGAGCCTGCACCTGCGGTAGCATTTTCAGTTGTTCCTGAATAGCCGCCGGACAAACCCTATAGGTCATAATAGACAATGTCGGTGAAGTGATCAGTTCAAAGTCAGGGTGAGCCTCAATCATTGCGGCGAATTTTTTGGCTTTCTCAATACTCTGGTTAATCAGCAGCTCATAGCCGCGACGGCCCAGAATGTGCAATGATGAATAGACCATCATGGCCATGCCGTTACGGGAGCCTTCCAGCGTGGTAGCGCCCAAATCTTTTGACCCTTCACGCAGAATATATTGCGCATGATGACGTACAGCGTTGGCATCTGCAGGGTTCTTAAACAGCGCCATGCCTGCTCCCATGGGCACATACATTTGCTTATGCGCATCAATGGTAACCGAGTCGGCTTTTTCAATGCCTTTTAAAATGCCGCGATAGTGCTTGGAAAACAGCGTAGCACCGCCCCAGGCAGCGTCTACGTGGAACCAGCAGCCCAGTTCCTCTGCCACATCAGCCAGTTCATCAAGCGGATCAACGTGACCCGTTTCCGTGGTTCCGCCAATACCAACGATGGCCAGCAGTTTATTGCCCTGTTCCTGATATTCGCGGCCTTTTCTTAGCGCCTCAGCAGGATCCAGGACCTGCTCAGGACATGGCAGCGTGATTAGGTTTTCGCGCCCGATCCCCAGCACATCCACCGCTTTTGAGAGACTGTAGTGACCACGCTGCGAGCATAACACGCCGAGATTATCGATATCATAGTGGCGGTAAGCGCTGGCCAGTCCGGCTCTGGCTACGCCAGGGAACCGGCCGTCCGGGCCAAGAATTTTATTGCGTGCCACCCACAAAGCGGTAATGTTGGCAACGGTACCACCTGAGCAAAACGCGCCCAGTGCGTGCCGGGCACTGTGCAGGTATTGTTCGTAAAAGCTTTCGTCCTGCTCGTACACCAGATTGTGCATCATCCCCAGTACCTGGCGTTCAAGGGGGGTAAATGCTTTTGATGTCTCGATTTTAACCAGGTTCTGATTCAGACCCACCAGCAGCTTGGCCAGCGATAAATGAAAATACGGCAACGCCGATGTCATATGACCTATAAAGGTGGGAGAGTAGGTATTCACTGAATGGGCAACCAGCTTTTCCAGCAGGTTTTCAGCGTGCGTCGACACAAACTCAGGCGACTCAGGCATCATTGCATCGGCAAAGTCCTGTTCGACTTCTTCCAGCGAGGTTTTCTTGGTCACGACGTGTTGCGACAAGAAATCCAGGATATTGTCTGAAAGGTGTTCTTCAATTTGTGCCAGCTTAGAGTCTTTGTGCTCTGGCTTGGTAAAAACCCGAAACAGGTGCTTCAAGCTTACTTGTGCTTCACCCACACTGTACACCTCTCGAATTGAAAATGATAACTGCGCTGATGCTTTGCCACACTGACTGTTAAACGCTCGCGCAACATTGCTCACCGGCCCAATCTGAAACTCATGCCGGATACTTAGCAATGACCTTTCACAGCCCCTGACTGTAGCGCAGATTACCCGACACGCCAAGGCCAGCCAGTGTTTCTTACGCTAAACAGCCAGTAAAAAGATCTTCCGGGGCTGCCCCAAAGAGAGTACGATTATAAGGATTTTCTAACAAAAACCCATGAAAATCTGTCATATTAGTGACACAAATCCAGATTTTAAGCGCTTTAGTGTACAGCCTTATTGCGCCACTGCCCCGAGCAACCGCCAGCATTGTTGTCCGCTGTCCTGATACTTCTGCTCAAAGGGCGTTAATGCTGGTTGCTGCGGATTAACCTCAGTAATCTCGCATTGCATGCCGTATTTAGCCGCGGCAACAGCGAACTCTTCAAGGTAAATAAACCAATTACTGCGCACTTCAATTCGTGGGGACAAAGCCATCAGATCGGGCATCGCCTGACTCGCATGCCAGCGCTTTTGCACCTGAGAGGATTTAGGGTACGGATTTGGATACAGCAGATAATGAGCGCTGATATGCCAAGGGGTTTGCTTACACGCCTCCCGTATCAGTCGCCAGAAGTCGATGACGTCAGCCCGTACTACCCGGTAGTTACCCTGCTCGCTCTGATAATGCTGGTGCTTATTAACGCGCAGTGCGGATTTGTCGATGCCGACAATCCGCGCCTGCGGATAGCGTTGAGCCAGGCCGGCCGTGCTTTTACCCACGCCACAGCAGGAGTCGAGGATCACCTCGCCCTGCCAGTCACTCAGCCACTCTGCCACCTCGTCGAAAGCCTGCTGGGTGTGAGCGTGGATAGGACGACGGTTTTCGGTCCGCTGGTACTTTTCAACTATCGCCTCAAGTTTATCGTGAACGCCATTCTGCTGGCTTTCTACAGTGCGTGAATTTCCCCGCATGATTAAGAACGGATCCCTGTACCGCGCTTCAGCAGCGTGTATGCAACAGTAAACAAGGCGAGGTTAAACAGCACCAGTAAGCCCATGGCCAGACCGATATTAACATCAGACACACCTAAAAAGCCGTAACGGAAACCATTTACCATATACACGATAGGGTTTGCCTTACTGACCCACTGCCAGAACTCAGGTAACAATGTCAGCGAGTAAAATACGCCGCCAAGGTAAGTAAGTGGTGTAAGCACGAAGGTAGGGATCAGGCTGATATCGTCAAAGGTTTTGGCAAAGATACCATTGACCAGGCCCGCCGTAGCAAACAGTGTTGCTGTTAGCAGTAAGGTCAGCACGATGACCGCCAGATTGTGAATATGAACATCGACAAATAACATTGATACTACGGTTACAATCAGGCCAATTAACATGGCCCGGGCAACACCACCGCCTACGTAACCCAGAATAATGACCGACGTAGGTACCGGCGCTACCAGCATTTCTTCGAGGTTACGCTGGAACTTGGCACTGAAAAATGACGACGAAACGTTGGCATAGGAATTCGTGATCACCGACATCATAATAAGGCCTGGTACGATGAACTCCATGTAGGTAAAGCCGCCCATCTGACCGATACGCTCGCCGATGAGGTTACCAAAAATAACAAAGTACAAACTCATGGTAATGGCTGGCGGCACCAGGGTTTGTACCCAAATGCGCAGAAAGCGCGTGCACTCTTTTATCCAAATGGTGGTTAAAGCTATCCAATTGTTTCCGGCAGACATTACACCGACTCCTTACGCCCGGCTTCAACCAGACTAACAAATAATTCTTCCAGACGATTGGCTTTGTTACGCATACTCATCACCTGTATGCCCTGTTCTGTCAACTGACTGAACACCGGGTTCAGGCCATCTGATTTGGCTACGTCGACTTCCAGCGTACTGCTNTCGAGTAANCGGTATTCGAAGCCCTCAAGGCTNACATCNGCCGTTTCGCCCTGNAAATCCAGCACAAAGGTTTCGATATTGAGCTTNGATAACAGTGCCTTCATNGANGTATTTTCAACAATCANTCCTTTGTCGATGATGGCNATATTACGACACAGCATTTCCGCTTCTTCCAGNTAATGCGTAGTNAGAATGATNGTAATTCCCTGGCNNTTTATTTCCTGCAGGAACTGCCACATTGAGCGTCTGATCTCAATATCCACGCCGGCTGTGGGTTCATCGAGNATNAGCATTTTNGGCTCATGCATTAAGGCTCTGGCAATCATCAGGCGNCGCTTCATACCGCCAGATAANTCGCGCGCGCGGGCATTGCGCTTTTCCCATAAATCGAGTTGCGATAAGTATTTTTCGGCCCGCTCGTGAGCTACGTTGCGNGGCACGCCNTAATANCCGGCCTGATTAAGCACGATNTGCAATACNGTTTCGAACTGGTTGAANTTAAACTCCTGCGGNACCAGACCAATGCAGGACTTNGCCNGTTCTTTTTNCTTATCNANATCATAACCAAACACTTNTACGTCGCCTGANGTTTGGTTTACCAACGANCTGATGATNCCAATGGTNGTTGATTTACCCGCCCCGTTNGGGCCGAGCAGGGCNAAAAAGTCACCCTCTTGCACACTCANNTCAACGCCCTTTAAGGCATGAACAGAGCCACGGTAGGTTTTTGTTAACCCCGAGATTGTTAACGCTTGCATGCTGATTTCCGTGTTTATTGTTGTGTTGCCCTTGGGGGCATGAATTGGCAAATGCTATGGCAATAAACCATACTCGCCTGACCATCCAACCCAACGTCTGTTATTGGTATTTCGTTTTTCTGGCAGGAGGCCTGAACACAACGGGTTCAGATAGAATTAGATTTCCCACTTACTATGGTAACAAATTTACAGATTTAAAGTGTCTGCTTTGTCGGACAAACCATTTCAAAAGGCTATGTTCGGATTAACTGTTGTTGAATCGAAAAGAGCCTGTTTTCGTTAAGGTTTTCTGGATTATCCATAAACCTGAACCAACCCAGGTAGTGT
>NZIK01000057.1 GCA_002691625.1 Alteromonadaceae bacterium | reverse complement strand
TCTTCTAGTTTGTTATGTCTGCCAGTGACAATGACAACACTGAAGAAGGGCATAATTATTGTCCTTTCTTCGATTTAAACAAAGCCCCCTTTTAGGGGGTTAACGCAAAGCCACTTTCTTTAGAAGGTGGATTCTTTATTGTTTCGCCGTCAAGCGGTTTTAATATTTAATGGAATAGGCAGGTTACGGAAACGTTGCCCGGTCGCCGCAAACAGCGCATTGGCCAGCGCTGGGGCTGCAGGTGGTGTTGGCGGGTCACCCACGCCACCTGGCAGGGCTTCGGTTTCGATGATTTCCACGTCAATACTTACCGGAGTTTGCGGCATGCGCGCAACCAGGTAGTCGTGGAAATTGCTCTGCGTGATTTCACCATTAAGTGCAGTGATCTGGCCGATAGCGCAGCTGATACCGTAAATCAGACCGCCTTCGCACTGCGCCTTAACATGGTCGGGGTTGACCACGGTGCCGGCATCAATAGCAATATAGGCTTTAGGAATGGTCCATTCACCACGACTGTTTACCTTCACCTCAATAACAGCCGCCGTATAACTTAAAAATGAGCGGTGGGCGGCCAGACCCAGATACCGGCCCTGTTGTTCGCGCTTATCCCAGTCTGCCATGGCAGTCACTTTATTAATGACATTTTTCAGTCTGGCGGTATCTACCGGGTAGTCATTGAGGTCATCACCATAGTTGCCATATTTGGCGTTGCTGGCGGCAAAATCGACATGCCGATCTTTACCAATCAGTTGCAGCAGGAAGTCCTTGTGATCCACTTCGGTTTGGTGGGCCAGCTCTGCCACAAATGACTCTTTGGCAAACGCATGGTAAACATTGGCTACGCTTCGCATCCAGCCGATACGCACATGGGCATTCGCCTCACCGCGCTCCAGTTGCAGGTTAGGGACATCAAACGGCGTATCCAGATGACCTAAATCCAGTTCGCCGTCGCTGGGCTTATTGGCTGCCGGATTAAAGGTTGATGAAATCGGCGGGAAAACCGTTTTATGGTACCAACCGGTAACTTGATTATTATCATCCAGCGTTGCGCTTAAGCGCTGACCACTAACAGAATGGTAGTAACCGTGCTTAATATCGTCTTCACGACGCCACACCACCTTCACCGGACGACCGGCCTGTTTGGCCAGCAGGGCAGCCTCAACGGCAAAGTCCGGCTTCGCTTTTCGGCCAAATCCACCACCGAGTAAGGTAACGTTAATGGTGACATTTTCAACCGGGATTTTTAAGGCCCCGGCAACTTGCTGACGAGCCGTTTGTGGTGATTGCACACAAGCCCATATTTCAGCGCTATCGTTGGTTACCACAGCGGTTGCGGCCGGCGGCTCCATTGGGGCCTGGGCCAGATGCGGCGCATAATAACTGGCATCCACCACTTTCGCGGCGTCGGCTGTAGCCTGCTTAAAATCACCCAGCTTACGCATTACTTCGCCAGGTTTGGCTGCGTTATCTAACAACGCCTGCTGATAGTCGTCGGAATTGTAGCTGGCATGATCGCTGGTTTGCCATTCGGTTTTCAGCGCGTTACAGGCCTGCCAGGCCAGCCAGGTATTGGTGGCAAGTACCGCAATACCGCCCAAAGGATTAAACAGCGCGGGGGCTGAGGCCGCTGGCATATCGATAACGTCGACCACACCGGCCATTTTTTTCACTTCAGCCTGATTTGAGGATTTTACACTGCTGAATAATACCGGCGGGCGTTGGATAACCGCATAAAGCATGTTGTCCATGACCACGTCCTGACCATACACGGCGGTACCTGTGGTCATGCCGGTTAGATCAACGCTGGGCACGGCCTTACCAATTTGTGTCCACTTATCGCGGGATTTCAGTTTTAAATCACTCGGTTTCGGTACCGGTAACTTAGCCGCTACGCCCACCACATCGGCGAAAGCTACTTTGCGGCCGGTGGGTTTATGCACAACAAAATGCGCCTCGGTCTCACATTCATAGGGGTCAACCTGCCAGCCTTTGGCGGCAGCTGTACACAGCATCAGGGCGGCGGTGGCGCCGGCTTCGCGCAATCGCTGAAAGTTGCGGCGTACACTGCGAGAACCGTCAGTGTTCTGATCGCCATACTTGGCATCGCCCGTTGCCTGTCTAATGGTAACGTGCTGCCAGTCGGCGCCAAGTTCTTCCATCATTATTTGCGGAATACTGGTGCGCACTTGTTGACCCATTTCTGAGCGGTGGCAGGTAATTTCAACTTTACCGTCTTCTGAAAAGCTGATGAAAACATTGGGGGCAAAACTGTCTGGCTCCGGCGCATTGGCAAACATTGCATGCCCACGGGTGGCTGGTAACAGGGCCAGACCGAGTGTAAAGCCTGAGGCAGTAATGCTGCGTTTCAGAAACGTGCGACGGGATTGGGAAATGGTTGAATCACTCATTCTGTCACCTTCACAGCTATCGACTCTGCCGCTGATTTAACCGCAGCGCGAATACGTGGATAGGTACCACAGCGGCAGATATTGCCAGACATGTGGGATTCGATTTGTTCGTCAGTTACCGGCTGTTGTTTGTCGACCAGTGAGGCCGCCTGCATCATCTGACCACTCTGACAGTAACCACACTGCGGCACGTTATGTTCACGCCAGGCTTGTTGCACCGGGTGGGAGCCATCCTCAGAAAGGCCCTCAATAGTTGTGACGGCTTTATCGCCAATTGCTGCCATAGGAAGCTGGCAGGAACGGGTAGGCTCGCCGTCAAGGTGTACCGTGCAGGCACCACAAAGGGCCATACCACAGGAATACTTAGTACCGGTCATCTTCAGTTCATCACGGATAAACCAAAGTAACGGCATACTGGGATCCCCCTGGTAGTCAAACTCCTGTTGATTAATAGTGACTTTCATAACGTTCCTCTTTTTATCCCAGACGATAGTTTCGTTAAGTGGGATTAGATCAACATGTTCACGTTGATGATTCAATAAAAACGGGTTANACGGCGGTACACCACGANTAATTNCGCCCGATTAAAACAACTGTTTTAACCCATNTAACCACAATTCGTTAGCTTTATTGCCNTTGTTTTTGTAAAGTCTTTGTTAAGTATTCTACAAANAATAATAACCAATAGATATAAAAGGTGGAAACGACAATGTCAGATGNGTCTGCAGACCNCACAACTTCTCAAGTAATGTCGCCTCTCGAATGNTTTTATTACCGNGAACAACATAGNCCGGATCATCNNTGCCTGGTGCANCCNGTAGAGGGGANCTATCACACCTATTCNTGGGCAGAGGTTGCNTCTCAGGTGCGNAAACTCGCCTGGCGCCTCANCAATATGGGNCTGGANAAGGGCAGTCGNATTGCCATNTTGTCNAAAAACTGTGCCGAATGGCTGATGGCTGATTTNGCGATCATGCTGGCCGGGCATGTNTCNGTGCCAATTTTTGCNACCGCTGGTGAAGATACNATTCGNTACGTNCTCNGNCATGCNGATGTGAAAGCTNGTNTTTGTNGGCAAACTGGANGACGGCCCNAANCAGGCGNCGGCCATAGATGATGAAATNACCACGGTTTCCTTTCCTTACCCGGGCGTGAAAACCANTTATAGCTGGGCAGAGTTCAGCCACTGNGACAGNTTTACCGACAGTCCGACNCCTGGCCGCTGATGAGCTAATGACAATTATNTATACNTCGGGCAGTACCGGCAGTCCNAANGGNGTTATGCATTCTTANNGCGCCATGGCCTGGGCGGGCGCCCAGGCGAAAACCGATCTGTCACTGGGAGAGGATGACCGGCTGCTCAGTTATTTACCGCTGGCGCACATTACCGAACGGGTATTGATTGAAATGGCGGCGTTACAATCGGGCATGACGCTCTATTTTATNGAGTCACTGGATACCTTNCAGCGTGATGTNCAGGAATGTCAGCCTACCTTATTTGTGTCAGTACCGCGGNTATGGACTAANTTTCAGCACGGTATTCTGCANAAACTGTCACAAACCAAACTNAATATTNTGCTGCGCATACCGGTAGTGAATGGCCTGATTAANAACAAAATTCGCAATGGTNTGGGNTTATCNCANACCAANNTGTGCGCTAGNGGATCTGCGCCGTTACCGCCGGTNATCACTGCCTGGTTCGAAAAGCTGGGCATCGAAATTTGTGAAGGGTGGGGCATGACAGAAAATGCCGCACTGGGCACGGCNTGTCTGCCGTTTCGCAANGATAAAATTGGTTGTATAGGCCGCCCGTGGGGAGGNGTATCNCTGAAGNTGTCTGAACAGCAGGAATTATTGAGTAANTCNCCGGGCAACATGATGGGCTATTACCTCGACCCTGANCGAACGGCNGAAGCCTTTACNGANGACGGCTATNTGCGTACCGGAGATAAGGCTATCGCCGATGGTGATGGTTACTATTCNATTACCGGTCGTATAAAAGACATNTTTAAAACCGCTAAAGGTAAGTACGTCACACCGGCGCCNATTGANGCCAAACTNATGGAAAACAGTGTGATTGAGCAGGTNTGTGTAACGGGGGCGAGCTTACCTCAGCCCATTGCNTTACTGGTGTTATCCGAAGAAGCCCAGGANCAGTCAAAAAATCAGATTACGGCTTCCCTGCAACAAACGTTGAATAAAATNAACGGCGGGCTGGAGAGCCATCAGCGTCTTGATCACCTGGTGGTGATGGCCCAGCCCTGGACNATTGAAAATGATNTGCTGACNCCAACGCTTAAGGTAAAGCGTCANGTACTTGAGGAACGNTTTCCAGAAGTGATCCATCAGGCCTATAATGANAAAGTCGTCTGGCAACATGATTCAAACTAAGNACTNAGGANATATNATGAAACNTNGCAAGGGATTGNTATNAGGCTGNATNTTGATGNNCTTTTCGGNCGGCGCTCTGGCCGACCTNGNGGCGTTAAATGACGCCGCNAAAAAGCTTTGNAATAAAAGTAAGGTTTGCCTGCAGCAGGAAATGGCCGCCGAGGANGATTTACCNCCGGGTATGGCAGCCATGCTCGATAACATGATGGGTGAGTTGTGCAAGCAGTACATGTCTATCGCAACGGTGGGCGAAAATCACGAAATCATTGAGCCGGCAACGGCATGCCTGAATTCCATGGCAGATAAAAGCTGTGATGAGTTGTTAAACGGTGAGGAAACAACAGCCGCCTGCCAGCGCTATGAACGCGTGGCAGAAAACTACCGCCAGTACTAAAGGGAGTGCACCCTATCCGCTGCAACGGATAGGGTGCAGCTACTCATGAAGGGTAACGCTGTTGTAAGCCCTGATAAACCTCATCGGCATAGTCAGGGTTGTTAATATCCAGTGCGTCCAGCACATCTACCAGATGCTCATTGTCTTCGCGACCCTGCCAGGTTTTTTGATAGGTACCGGCTTTATAGCCATTATCCTGACGAAAAAAGTTCAGCACGTTTTTGCCGACGTACTGGCGGTAGAGTTCGTCACCGGACATTTCGCACTGTGCAACAATATGCATAAACAAGGGCACGCTGAATCGTTTAGCGGCACACAGGCCCGCCATTAATTCCAGATTATCCAGTAACGCCTGTTTCTTGATAGCATAATCTTTACCGTCAAAGGTCACCATTGGCTCGGCTTGCTGAGCCAGTTGCGCTGCCAGCGCATGAGCCGTTGCTTCAACATCGCCATCGTAATCAATAATGCTGGCAGACAGGGCAAAATGCCAGATATCCACCAGTTCCATTTGCAGTTGTGGCAGGTCTTTGTGCTGCGCTTTCCACCATTTCCAGCCGTGGTGTTCGATTGCCTCTACCGACTCCACCATCGCGGCGCGTAAATAACCATATCCGGCGGTTAACCATTGTGGGTTTACTTTGCAGTTCATTTTATTCTGCAGCGACAACATGGTGTTTAATTGTTGTTGAGTAAGCATAAATTACCTAATTTTGGGTTTGCTGACGGAGCGGCAATGCGCAGCGGGAGGCATGGCTTGCAGTCCTGATTCATAGGCGGCTAGTCTACCACGGTGGAATAGCGGGATGAACGCTGGTGTAGGCAAAATCATTAATTTGGCAAGCAGAGGTGCAATGCAGTTGCACTTTTAATGAGCGCGTGCACCAATATGAGGAAACATTAGAATTTATACGATTTACGCGATTTTTGTAAGTGTATGATTTTTAATGTTTTAAATGTTGGCATTTATTCTGCAATGCCAAGGTTGTTAACTGCGCTGGATTCTGGCGCTAACTTTGGCCGGTGCCAGGCAACGCCGGCTCAAAGTTGTCAGAATATGGCCCGTAACCTTCCCCATACAGATTTTTCGTGTCCTGAGGTCTGTATGGGTTTTTTTATGTCCAAATTCTGATGCGCGATAATATAGCCCACTGCGCATATTTTGGCCAGTTAATTTTCCCGCATATTTCTAATTTCATCCTTAAGGTGCATACTAGGCGTTCATTCGGTAACAGGAACACCGACGCTTTGCTCACTCTTTATCCGTCAAATAAACTCGAACATTTAAGCTTTTTGCTGGCCACTTTACTCGACCGTCAACCCGCAGCAGGTCTGAGTCCGGATGTGATCCTGGTAGAAAGCCCCGGTATGCAACACTGGCTGAGTATGGAACTTGCCGCCAGTCGTGGTATCGCCATGAATATTGACTACCCGCTACCGGTCCGCTTTATGTGGGATACCGCCAGAGCAGTACTTGGCCCCGACGCGGTTCCGAGGGAATCACCGTTCCGCCGGGAAACTTTGCGTTGGCGGATTTATGACTTGCTGATCCAGCCTGAACAACTGACTCACCCGGCGATGTCGCGGGTGTTACGGTTTCTGGATAAAAGTCAGGCCAACGGCAGCGGCCATTTACAAACCCTGCAATTAGCCGTGGCGCTGGCCGATTTACTCGAGCAATACCTGTTATACCGGCCTGACTGGCTGCTGGCCTGGGAGCAACATCAGCAGGTCGTGGCAGACGATGCTGATGAAGTCTGGCAGGCGCATATCTGGCGACTGCTGGTGAGCGATACGCCTGCGCATCCGGCGCGTCTGCACGAGCAAATGGTCACCGCCCTGCAACAGCCGTCCGAGGCGGTGATTAAAGCCTTACCGAAACGGATTATTTTGTTTGCCATTAATACCATGGCGCCGCAGTTCGTGGCTTTTTTGGATGCGCTGGCGCAATGGGTGGATGTGCATCTGTTTCACTTAAACCCCTGTGTCAATTACTGGGGTAACCTTGCCAGTAGGGGGGAGCAGGCCCGACTGCTCCGAGAGCAGGGAATTACGGCCTGGCTCGAACAAGCGCAGGAAAACCCCTTGTTGGCGAACCTGGGTCGGCAGGGGCGGGATTTGTTTAATCAGCTTACCGAACTGCAAAGCTATGAGATCAGCGCCTTCGATATGCCGGCGCCGGAAGAGCAGTCAGCGCAGACGTCGATGCTGAATCAGGTACAACATGATATTCTTGAAGCGAGCAATGGCAGCACCGACTTTCGCTGGACTCCCGGTGATGACAGCATCCTGATTAATTCTGCTCACAGTACGCTGCGAGAAGTGCAGTCTCTGCACGATTATTTACTGCAAAAATTAACTGAGGATCCGGCGCTGCAACCGCGGGATATTCTGGTCATGTGCCCGGCTATCGAAGAATACGCCCCGGCTATTGAAGCGGTGTTTGCCAGAGTCGGTACGCTAAACAGTGACGATGATGCCTCGCCGCGACTGCCCTGTACCATTGCTGACCGTTCGCCACTGGATGCCGATCCGCTGGTGGCGGCATTTTTGTCGCTATTATCCTTACCCGACAGCCGTTTCAGTGTCACGCAAATTGTTGAATACCTGAGTCTGGAACCGTTACAACGTAAATTCAGTCTCACTGAAGAAAGTCTCACGGTGATCGAGTACTGGCTGGAGCGGGCGAATATCCACTGGGGACTGGATGGCAGTCATAAAGCACAGGTAACGGAATCTGCCGTCGACAGTGATATGTACAGCTGGCACTGGGGCTTACAACGCTTGTTGCTGGGAATGATTAGCGAAGATGCCACGCTATTGCTGGATAACTGTGTAACGGTGCCAGACGTAGAAGGGCAGGAAAGTGTTGAGCTGGGCAGGCTGATGCTGGTTGTAGAACAACTGCAAACCCATAATCGGGAGCTTGCCCGCCCGCGAACTGCCGATGACTGGCAGGTGTATTTAAATACCCTGCGGGAAGACTGTTTTATCCCGGGAAATGACGATATCGACAGTTGGGAGAGCATTGGCAAAACCATTGCCGACTTAGCATTACAATGCCAGCAAGCCGGTTTTACCGGGGAGCTAAGCCTGGCCGAAGTGCGCGATGTGCTGACCAAGCGTTTTGCCACACCGGATGCCGGTAACCATTTTATGACCGGCCAGGTCACCTTCTGCTCCATGCTGCCGATGCGGAGCATTCCCTTTAGCGTGATTGGCATTCTGGGCCTCAATGACGGGGAGTTTCCGCGCAGTAACCCGCCGGGTAGCATCAATATGATGGCTCGTCACCCGGGGCGCCTCGGCGATCGGTCCCGCCGTCAAGAAGACCGCTATCTGTTTCTGGAAGCACTAATATCAGCCCGTCAGGCCCTTTATCTGAGTTTTCAGGGGCGCAGTGCTTTAAATAATGCTGAGCGTCAGCCCAGTCTGGTGCTACAGGAGTTAATGGACTTCCTCGGCCAGGCTTACGGCTGGCAACCAGAGGCGGTGCGACAACTGCCGTTGCACCCGTTTAGCCCAGCGGTGTTTAACAGCCCTCGGCCGGCATACAGTCAGGGCTGGTACCGGTTGGCACAGTCCATTGCCGGGCTGCAAAATGAGCAAACTGACAGTGTTATTGAGGTATCGGCAAGCAGCCATCAGACCCGCCAGCTCAGCGCTACCGACATGGCACGCTGTTTTGATGATCCTCTGGCCTGGCTGGCACGGCAACTGGGTCTCAGACTGGAACTCGATAATCGCCTGTTAGAAGACAGTGAGCCCTTTGAAACCAATAAACTCAGTCGTTATCAGTATGTGGATGAACTGGTTAACAACCCGGCAAATACCAGTGCCGACCAGCTCACAGCAGAGTTTTTGTTAAGCGGCGAACTGCCGGATACCCCCATCACCCGCGCTGAACTGGCCAGCTGGCAGGAGGCCGCAACATTGCTTAATCAGGCCTTGCCCGGCGGTGACGAGCACCTGCTGGCATGTCGGGTGAGCTTAAACGAGTGGCAATTGTATGGTACCTGTTATCAACACAACGAGACCCTGGTGACGTATCATGTCGGGCAGCACCAGATAAGGCGTAGCTTAAAAGCCTGGCTGACCATGCTGATTGCCAATAGCCAGGGCATTTCGCTGCCGCTGACCCTGCATTATATCGACTGGAAAAAACAGCCGCTGGCACTGAAATCAGAATCTTATCAACCTTTAACGGCCGATGAGGCCACTGCACAGTTGCTCAGGTTTATTGAGGCGATGAAACAAATAGAGGCAGGCCCTAGTTTACTTTATCTGGCGGTGGCCGAAGCGTTTTATAAGTATGCCGGCATGAACACCGACAGTGACGACTGGCATGAGAGTAACGAAATTGCCAAACGCTGGCATGATATCACCGACAGCAATAACCCCTACAGCAAGCTAGGGAGTAACGGATACTTTAACTGGTTTTATAACTATATTCCGCCTGCTTCGCAACTGCCCCTTGAGCAACTGGCCGATCTCTATTGCGCTTTTCTGGGCAACTTTAAAAGGGGAAGAAAATGACCGCACAACATCTGGATGTCATTAATCTGCCCCTGCGCGGACGCCACCTGATTGAGGCCTCCGCCGGTACCGGTAAAACTTTTAATATTACGCGGATTTACTTACGTTGCCTGCTTGAGCAACGCCTCACCGTGCAACAAATTCTGGTNATGACCTTTACCAAAGCGGCCACCGAGGAGATTCGCGGTCGTATTGCTGCCACGCTGCGGGACGCCCTGGCATACTGGCAGGCGCGCACCCTTGATAAGCCNTTCGANTCAGACCCNGTNCTCGACGAACTNTATCANCGANTNGNTGCCGAGGANGCGTTAGCCTTACTGCAGGCGGCNCTGCTGGANCTGGATGATGCGGCCGTATTTACCATCCATAGCTTCTGCAATAACGTGTTATCCGATATGGCGTTTACCTCTGCCGCGCCGCTGGAGTTAGCGCTGGCAACTGATACCCGGGCGATGTATTTGCAGAGCTGTGAAGACTTTATCCGTAAAGTCAGCCGCGATGAGGAAGCCTTTGCGCAGCTGGCCAGTCATGGTTGGCATACGCCTGAACAGCTGTTGCGTGATTTTCTGCCGTTAATGGAGTTTGCTAANNCGCCGCACATAGCNTCAGAGCAACAAATCAATNAACANTTCGATGCGGCGCTGNATAANCTGGCNGAGCAATANCAGCCNCAGGCAAGCGCCCTGTACACGGCATTGGTGGATAATGAAGCACTGTTTTTAACCGCCGTTATTAATAAGGATGAAGAGCGGGCCAGAGAATGGCAGGTGATCCTCGACTGGCTGCAAAACGGTCCGTTAACGGATATCCCCGAAGAGTTAGGTAAATTTATCAACGGCAATCGCTACCGTGCCAAGCGCGAGGGCATAGCCGAGGCGAAAGCCCTGGTTGAACCGGCTAAAACCTTGCGTACTGAATTAACTCAAGCGGTCGGTAAACTGAATATGTCGCGTCAGGCGCTGCTTGATAAAGCGCCGGTCTATGCGGTGGTTTGTGAGGCGGTAGCGTTTGTGCGTGATTATGTCAGCAAACAAAAGCAGCGCTTAAGTACGGTGGATTTTAACGATCTGATCCGCTTGCTGGCCGCTCAAATAGACACCCCGGATTCACCGCTGTGTGTGCAACTGCGCCAGCGCTATCCGGTAGCACTGGTGGATGAGTTTCAGGATACCGATGCCGATCAGTATCACATTCTGGCTAACGTTTATCCCGGGCAGGATTTTCTGCCTCAGGGGACGACTACCTTGTTGATGATCGGCGACCCTAAGCAGGCCATTTATGGTTTTCGTGGCGGCGATATTTTTACCTATTTGCAGGCCGCAGAGCAGGCAGAGTATCGCTGGGTAATGGATACTAACTGGCGGTCGGTAAAGCCCATGGTAGATGCCTACAACCGGTTATTCTGGGGCGCCGCGATGTGTCAGGAGCGCCGTGATCTGTTTAATTTTGGCATCACTTATGAGCCGGTCAATGCCAGTAGTGGCGCCAAAGCGGCTAAGACGCCGCTTAAAGATACTGCATCAGACCGAAGCGCGCTGACATTTATTGCCGACGAGCCCGACGAAGACGCCAGTAACAGTAAAGGCGCTACCCGCCAGCGCCTGGCAGAATTACTCACCAGAGAAGTGGTACGTTTGCTGGCTCAGGCGCAGCTTGGGGAGCGTAATGTACAGCCTGCTGACATCGCGATTCTGGTACAGACCGGTAAAGAAGCCACCATTGTTCAGAATGCTTTAAAGACGGTGGGGTTACCCTCAGTGTATCTGTCGAACCGCAACAGCCTGTTTGCCAGCGCAGAAGCCGCCGATACCCTAATGGTCCTGAATGCTATCTGGCATGCTCATGATTTGCGCCTGGTCAACGGTATTATCGCCAGCCCGCTGCTGGGACTCGATCGCCAGCAGATCCAGACGCTGCTCACCGACGAATACGCCAGTGACTGGGATACACTGCTACTACAAATCGCGCAGTGGCGGGAGATTTGGGCACGGCGCGGCATTATGGCGCTGCTGCTGGCGATGCTGCAAAACAGCTACCTTCCGCACCAACAGGAAGCCGAGCGCAGCCTGACCAATTATCAGCATCTGGCTGAGGTGCTCGAGGAGACCGCCAGAACCTATAATCAACCCGGTCATTTACTCAACTGGTTGCACCGGCAGGTGCGGCAGCCGGAGCAGGCCCAGGAACACATTCAACGCCTCGAAAGTGATGCCAGGCTAATTCAGATTGTTACTCAGCATGGCTCGAAAGGCCTTGAATATCCCATTGTGTTTGTGCCCTTTGCCAGTGAATACCGCGACCCGGTGAAGTTTGGTAACAGTCAGTCAGAGGTGTTGCGCTATTACGATCCGCACAGCGCCAGCCAGCAAATGGCTCTTGGCGCAGCCCCGGACGTGCTGGCACGGGTACGCAGTGAAGGTGAAGCCGAGTCCATGCGGTTATTGTATGTGGCTATCACCCGGGCTTCCCACCGCTGTTATTTGGGCGTTGGGGAAGATAAGCTCAGCGACCAGTCTGCGCTAGGAAAAATTATGCGCCGTGCGGCGTTTTATGACTGGCGTAGTGCAACAGAAGCGCTGATACAGGAAGGTGATGGTCATACTGCACTGATAAGTGAAGTAACGGAAGAGACCTTGCCGGCGGCGCAAATTGATGCGGTTAAGCTCAGGTGCGCAACCTTTGAACGAGCGCTTGAGGATAACTGGCGACTGTACTCGTTCTCGGCAATCACCCGGCAGGCGGTGCACACTACCTTCCGCCATCGTGAGGCAGAAGCCGTAGCGACAGACAATAATACGTTGCCGGTGACCGCTAAAAGTGAAGCGCTGCGTTTTCAGCTTAAAGCAGGCGCCCAAAGCGGTAACTTGTTGCACGACATTCTGGAAGTGACTGACTTCAGCGCCCCGGACGGGGGGGAACCCGGAGCGGCGGTTCCCCGCCGATATGGCATTGATGAATCAGACCATGACGCACTGTTTAGCTGGCTCGATGAAGTGCTGACAACGCCCCTGGAATTAACCGGGGCGGGGCCGGTAAAACTGGCCGATTTGGCCATGGCCGATACCCTGCGTGAAGCGGAGTTTTATTTCCCTCTGCACCAGGCTGATCGCCGCGCCGTGGGCCGGATTTTACAGCAACACCGCCAGTCACAGGGTGGTGAAGCCTTACCCGCCGTGCTTGAGGGCGTTAGGCTGGAGGGCATGATGCATGGTTTTATCGACTTGATTTTTTGCGTCGACGGCCGCTATTTTGTGGCTGACTATAAGTCCACTATGCTGGGCGACAGCCTCGAAGACTATCAGCCACATAAACTGAATCAGAATAACCAGCAGCATTACTACGACCTGCAATATCTGATTTACAGTGTCGCCTTACACCGCTTCTTAGCGCAGCGTATTGAAGATTATGATCCGGATATCCATTTTGGTGGTGTAGCCTATTTTTACCTGCGCGGTATGTCTGGCACTTTTCCGCCCGGGAGCGGCGTGTTTTTCCACCCTTTATCGGCGGATTTGATTGCTGAGATGGAACTGGCGCTAACCGGTAAAGTTATGCAGGAGGCACTGTGATGTTTGCCAGTTATTCCCTTTGTACCGCGCGCCTGGCGGATATTGAAGCGATTGATTATTTCTTTGCCCGGGAGCTTACCGGACGGGTGGGCAGCAGCAACGAGACCGACTTTTGTTTATTGCTGGCGCTGAGTCGGGCCCAGCGGATGGGGAACAGCTGTCTGATCGTGAGCGAACTCGCCGGTGAGCACTATTTTGCCCATAGCGATGAGCCCGACAGCGGATTTATCTTTGCGCAGCAGGATGAGTTGCTTTTCCGTGCGCAAGCAATGGTTAACCACCCGGGCATGGCCGGGCGCTTGCATTGGTATAACGGACGCCTGTACACCGCTCGCTACTGGCAGTTCGAGCAGCAACTGGTTGCCAGCATTGCTGAGCGCAGCGCACCAGAACCATTAACAGACGAGCAGATGGCGGCGTTATTACAAGCCTGGCCAAGCTTGTTTCCGGTGCAGCAAAGCGAGCAGCAGGACTGGCAACAGGTGGCTACTGCACTGTGCATTAATCGCCCCTTTGCTATGCTATCGGGCGGCCCCGGTACCGGCAAAACCTATACCGTGGCCCGCTTACTGATGGCGCTGCAGGTTGCCTGGCAGGGCACATTAAATGTAGTCCTTACAGCGCCCACCGGCAAAGCTGCCCAACGACTCACTGAATCGGTGGATGCGGCACTGGCGCAATTTGCCGGTCATCCGACGCTGGCTGCGTACAGTAGTGGTATGCAACAGCCAGCGATGACCCTGCACAGGCTGCTGGGCATGCCGCGCTGGGGGATTCAAAGCCGGTTTAATCAACACAACCCGGTGCCGGCCGACGTGATCATTGTTGATGAAAGTTCAATGATAGATCTTGCCTTAATGACCCGCTTGTTCAGGGCGCTGGCACCACACACCCGGGTGATCCTGGTGGGCGATCCAAAACAATTACCATCAGTAGAGGCGGGGAATGTACTGGGGGATATTATTGCCGCACTGGGCACTGACTCAACGGAGAGTGTTGATGAAGCGTCTGCGCAGCAGTTTACGCGACTGTGCCCGCATTTACCGCCATTATCAGTGAACTCTAACAACCGGCCGGTGGCTATGCACTTTGCCCTGCGCCGGGCCCAGCGGTTCAGTGGTCAGCTGGCGGCAGTCGCCAGCGCTATGAATAACGGCCTGACTGACGGGATCTGGAATGAATTAAGTGTGCTGGAGGCCAGCCAGATGCACAGTGTTGAAGGTGTGGCTACCAGCAGTTTTAGCGCGCTGGATAACCACTTTGAGCAACTGGCGATAAACTGGTTTGGCGCAATTAGCCGGGCCGGGTCTTTGCCTGATGCTATGAACCATTTACAGGCCGGGCGCTGGTTAACGCCATTCAGGCAGGGAGATTGGGGAGCGCTGGCGCTTAATCAGCGCATAGAACGCTTATTGTCGCCGGGCGGTAGCCGTGGCTTTTATAAAGGTCGGCCAGTCATGATCACCGAGAACCATCACGGCCAGCGCCTGTACAATGGTGATATTGGCTTGATCTGGCCAGATGAGCGTGGCGTACTGAAAGCCTGGTTTACCGGCCAGGACGGCTCATTCCGGGCGATACCCATTATGCGCCTGCCTCAGCATGAAACCGTGTATGTGATGACCATTCATAAATCCCAGGGCTCCGAATTCAACCGGTTGTTATTGTTGGTGCCGGAAGCGCCTTCTCGTCAGGCGGCCAGCCTGTACAGCCGTGAACTGGTATACACCGGCCTGACCCGGGCTAAAACCGGAGCAGTGCTGGTAACTACTCAGGCGATTTTGCAGAACGTTGTGGCCCGCCGTCAGCAGCGCAAAACAGGCTTGCCGCAACTACTCGCCGGGGCGATTGGCGTTAATCGCTGAGTGGTACCTCACTAAGGTGCTGCTGTCGTTTAGCAGTGGTAAGTTGGTTATTAATATCCACGAAATACAGTAAACAATCCGATTTGGCGATGTCACTGCGCGTGGTGACCATAAAAAACTTCAGCGGCCGGGTAACGGTGAGCTCGCTGTTATCGGCACAGAAATAGTCGCTCAGGTATTCACCGGGCTGCTGGCCGGCGAGCCTGAAATGTTCCAGCCGGGCATGATCAAGCCAGCCTAATACCTCACCGGGGCGGGTAATGCCAAAGTTACGTTGTTCGATATCCTGACGGATGGTGACATTGGCGCCAAATACCGGCCGTTCCGCATAAGCCAGCGTAGCATGGCGATGAATCTCCAGACGCTTGGGTTGTTCGAGTAACTCAATATCCTGACGCGGGGCAAAGACATCCTCAGCCGCCAGATAAGAGCGTAAGCCGTTATAGGCATTTAAGGTGGCCAGCTCATCCATGGCACCACCGGACTCGATGGTAACAATGGGACAGCAAAAAGGCACTTCCATCAGCGAGCCCAGCTCAATATCAGTATGAATAAACCAACGGGTAAAGTGTGAAGCCAGCGCTGTATACTGAGTGCCCAGCCGGGTGGAGACGCTGAAGGCTGGCCCGCTGCCAGAGGTATTATGCACATCCACAATAGCTTCGGGGGCTAAATCCACCAGGTAATCCAATACCTGCTTGGCCAGCATCCCCGGCGCATCGGTATAAGGCGGTTTGAAACAACGGTTAATATCCCGGTGATGCGGCAAAGCTCGGTGGGTGTAAAGGGGGTCATGCAGCGCGGCATCTACCGAAACCACAATAAAAGTAGTATCGGCATAGGGCTTAAAGCCTTCTTTTAACAGGCGGTGTAAAGCCTGAAAACCAGACGGTTCGTTACCGTGTAACAAGGTTGTGATGGCGCGTTTGCGGCGGGTTCTGCCGGGTATAAAGATAATCGCCGGTCCGCCCAGCATCTGCAGAAAACTCACGCTGGAATCAGGGATTTGCTGTGGAGCGGGCGCATGCAGAATTTTAAAGCCGGGCAGAGCAGGTGTGGCTAATCTGGCGGTTCCCATTGCTACTCCCAGTAGGCCACAGGTTCACCACTGTGGCTCAGTTGATAGTACCGGCGACACAGTTCGCCCAGTACTTTTGATTCAGGATATTGGCTCATTAAGGTTTTATAGGTGTTTAACTGCCACATGGCGCCGGTTTGCCGTGCGGCCAGGCGATGTTCGATAATACCGAGATAATGGTCCCGCTCTTCGCGACTAACACCGATTTTCGCCAGTCCATCGTCGGCCTTACCGATCAGATCAGACAGTATTGTCGTGACCTTATATTCCTTTAACTGATGCTGGTGTTTTTGCGGCCACAGGATTTGAGCGTTCAGACCTGACTGGGCACAGCGGTAAAAGTTGTATTCGGTATAGCGGAATGGCAGGCGCTGTAGATACTCTTCAATGTGATCCGACAGTGCCTCAACCAGGCCAATCTGTAACGCGGCGTTGGCAAGCATATCCTGATTGGTGGGGCCGGCTGGCAGACTGCGGTATTCAATGCGTACGTGGCCGTTTTCACCCGGTTCGAACACCGCGCGGTTCCAGCTCCATACCGTACCGTGATGTAAGTTGAGTTCGGCGAAAGGTTTGCTGGCGCCGTTTAATCGCTCTGCGGTTACCGGCAACACTGCAGGGTACAGGGCCACGCTCTCGGTCAGGCAATCGGCTATGCCATTGCGTAACCAACCATGACCATAACTCACCCTGGCTGGCTGACGCCACTGGGTGGCATTGGTGTCACGATAATCGATAGCCTGTTTGAACAACGCAATACGCGTTTCCTGCCACAGCCGTTTGCCCATAAAAAACGGCGAGTTTCCGGCCAGAGCCAGCACTAACGGTGAGATAAGCTGCGCGGTGTTATAACAGTCGGTAAACCGGCTGTCTGCGATGCGGTGATGCAATTGAAAAGAGGTGTTAGCGCCTTCCAGCGTGACATCATCACAGGTCGTGCGCACCACATCCTGACCATGAATATCGATGTCAAATGGTCCGCCGCTTTGCTCGCTGAGTTCCTGGGTGAGTGCTTTGTAACGCGGGCGGTTGGTTAAGTAGTCGGCGGTCAGATGACTACCAGTCAGTGTCGGTAATATCCCTATTGCCATGGCGTGGCCATCGAACAGGCTGGTGGTTTGGTCAATCGATCGGCTGGCTTTATCTAATTGTTGCTGAAGCTGCGAGAAGGGCGTACCGGCGGCATTGACCGGCTTAAGATTAAATTCCAGATTGTATTGATTTAATTCTTCCTGAAGACCATCAATGCGAGCTTTATCCAATACCGCTTCAACAATTGGCGCAGGGTTGAACTGGCGGTTGACCAGATAAAATTCTAACTCGGCGCCGAGGCTTACCTCGTCGCGGTTGTAACAATCGCGGCTGAGCTCATGTCTGACCTCGCACAGTTGTGCCTGCACCCGTTGGTCGAACAGTACACGTTGAGCGTCGGTAAAATCATGTTGTTGAAAATTAAGACCCATATATTCTCTGTGTCGGTTACCAATACTAAGTGTAGCTTATCGTTGAGCAGAGTAACGACAGGCGGCAAAATGCTCCTTGATACAGATCAAGCCAGATCACAACTGACGTCAAGGCAAAATAATGTTTGCGGTAAATCAATAATCGTCATGCGCGATTGGTCGGTGGTAATGGCGGTTTGGTCAGTCGTGACTGGATTTATGTGCCCGGTTTGGGTAGCGTAAAGTGAGTGCCAACAATAAATTAAAAAAAACCGGAGGGAATCCCGTTGCGCGTTTATGTTCTGCTAGCCAGCCTGGCGCTGATGGCTGTTTCGCCTGCATGGGCGGAGACCATCGCATCCTTTACCAAAGATATGCAAAAGCAAACGGGGTTTATTCCCGTATATTACAGTAGTGAAGACGATAAGGTTTATCTGCAAATTGAAGCGCTGGATGAGCCGTTGTTATTCCAGTCCAGTCTGCCCCATGGTGTAGGCTCCAATGATATTGGCCTGGATCGCGGCCAATTGGGCGCCACGCGTTTGGTGCAGTTTGAGCGCTACGGCAATAAGCTGCTGCTTAAGCAACTCAACACCGAGTACCGGGCAAGTGCCGATAACCCGGCTGAACGGGCCAGTATTGATGAGGCGTTTGCCGATTCTGTTATTGCCGGCTTCACCATTGAGGCCATTGATGATGACAGTGTGTTAATCGACTATACCAGTCAGTTGTTGAGCGATATTCACGGCGTCGCCGAACGTTTGAAAGGCCGTCAGCAAGGCAGTTTTAAGGCTGATCCGCAGCGTAGCGGCGTATACCTGCCGCGTACCAAAGCGTTTCCGTTAAATACCGAACTGGAAGCACTGGTTACCTTTGGTGGCAAGGGCACAGGCGCGTATTTACGTCAGGTTACACCGGATGCCGACAGTGTCAGTGTACACATGCACCATTCATTTATTGCCTTACCCGATGATGGCTATGAGCCGCGTGAATTCCATCCGTTTTCTGGTTACTGGAAACACAGCTGGCAGGATTATTCTGCGCCGATTACCGAGCCCTTGGAGCAGGCTTATATTCGCCGTCACCGGCTGGCCAAAAAAGACCCTTCAGCTCCGGTGAGTGAAGCTGTTGAGCCGATTATTTATTACCTCGACCCGGGCATTCCGAAGCCGGTAATGAGCGCCTTACGGGATGGCGCAAGCTGGTGGGATCAGGCGTTTGCCGCAGCAGGCTATAAAAATGCGTTTCAGGTAAAAGTATTGCCCGAAGGTGCCGACCCAATGGACGTGCGTTACAACGTGATCAACTGGGTACACAGAGCCACCCGGGGCTGGTCTTATGGTTCGTCTGTAGTGGATCCGCGCACCGGTGAAATTATTAAAGGCCACGTTACCCTTGGTTCATTGCGGGTCCGTCAGGATTACCTGATAGCGCTGGGATTAACCAGTCCGTTTACCGGTGATAGTGAGGCAACCGAAGAGCAAAAAGAAATGGCGCTGGCACGTATTCGTCAGTTGTCTGCGCATGAGGTAGGCCATACGCTGGGCATTGCACATAACTTTGCTGCCAGCGAAAATGGCCGCGAATCGGTGATGGATTACCCGCATCCGAAAATCGAAATTAAAGGCAATCAGCTGTCGTTAGCTAATGCCTATGATAGCGGCATGGGAGAGTGGGATAACTATGTTATTGCCTACGGTTACCAGGACTTTGGCGAGACTTCCGATAGTGCTGAAGCGCTGCAGACTATGGTGGTTGAAGCTCGCGAGGCCGGACTGAAATACAAGTCTGACGCCGATGCCAGAGCGTCCCGTCACGGCTCATCCGATGGCCATATGTGGGATAACGGGGCTAACCCGTTGGCGGAATATGATCACTTGCTAAAAGTGCGTGATATTGCCCTGGCTAATATGGGGCTGAACACTATTCCTTCGGGCAATAGCCTGTCGTCACTGGAAAATGCGCTGGTGCCAGTTTATCTGTTGCATCGTTATCAGCTTGAAGCCGTGGCCAAGCAGGTGGGAGGTGTGCACTATTTCTATGAGAATAAAGGCGATCTGGATAAACCCATGGGGGTTAAGCTGGTACCTTCAGAAACTCAGGTCGAGGCGATGATGCGTTTAATTGATGCATCGAGTGTAGAGGTGCTTAAGATGCCTGAGCGTCTGTTATCTCTGATTACGCCGCCAACCTTTGCTGAAGCAGAAACCCGTGAGCAGTTTAATGGCCGGTTAGGTCGGGTGTTCGATCCGATTTCTGCTGCCGAGAGTGCCGCGGCATTCAGCCTGGAACTGCTGTTACATCCTGAGCGATTAAATCGCCTGGCTTATCAGCACAGCCGTCAGACCAGCATTCCCGGTGTTGATGATTTGATCCGCAAGATTTTCTCAGTGCATTTTTATCGTCAGCCTGAGCCCAGTGATAATCTGGTGGCCCGCCTGCAAATGGTGGCACTTCAGAGTGTGATGGGCTCATTGCAAAATGATGCGACATCACCGGAAGTGAAGCTGGCGATTACCGCCGAACTGATGACGCTTACAGAGTGGCTGGAAGATGAAGATGAAGTGCCGGGTTACCGGGCGCTGGAGCATTATCTGGATCATTACCTTGAGACCGGCGACTGGCAGATGGACTTTAAAGTGAAGCCTTTGCCACCGGGCTCTCCAATCTGAACCAGCGATTTATTTAAATCGAAAGAGGGCTTTTTAGCCCTCTTTTTTGTTTGCCCAGCGAAGCTGGCAAACCCGTCAGGTTGAAAGAAACCTGAATCACCCTGACTGGGGGGAAGATAATCCGAATGGCAAGGGCGTTG
>NZIK01000056.1 GCA_002691625.1 Alteromonadaceae bacterium | reverse complement strand
CTATAGCAGTACAGTCGCATTGGCATTCATGATGATGTGGCTACCAATGTACTGCTGAACAAATAATGTTCAAAGATCAACAGCCTCTAGCATTTGAGTAGAAAGTGGTACTGAATGCGGTTTCTTTTTCTTCATTCGCTCCCCAGGTATATTCCAAAGTTTTTCATCCCAGTCTATTTCTTCCCAACGTGCACCAGCTGCTTCTGAAGGGCGTACCATCGTGTGTAACTGCCATTCAATTAAACAGCGCGTTACCTTTTTAATACTCGCTGAATGTATGGCTTTCATCAATTCTGGTAGTTCTTCTGGCTTAAGCGTAAACATGTGCTTTTTCTTAGGAGAACTGAATGCTTCTTTAATTCCTGCCAGTGGGTTGGCATCAATAAAGCCCACATTTGTTGCATACACCATCACTTCGTTTATCCGTTGGCATAGACGCTTTATCGTTTCCAGATTTCCTTTAGCTGCAATGGGAGTTAATGCATCAATTACCATTGGTGCTTTTATTTTTCGGATAGGGCGTTTGCCTAGTTCCTTGAACAAGTGATTTTCAAGTGATCGCCAGATATCGTCTCCATAGTCTTGTGTCACTTGCGTTCTTTTTACTTCCATCCATTTAGCAGCAACAAACTCAAACGTGTTTTCAAGCTCGGCTTTTTCAGACATGATGGCTTCGGCTCTATGCTCCTGGGGATCAATGTCTTTGGCGAGTAATTCACGTGCGTCTGCTGCTTCTTTTCGGGCACTAGACAGTGTAACGTCGGGATAGCTGCCTAAGCTCAGGTTTGCGCGCTTTTTCGTGTAAGGGCGAGAATAGTTAAATAACCATAGTTTAGCGCCGCTCGGGCGCACTCGTAACTGTAAACCACCGCCATCAGCAAGGTTGTATTCTTTGTCTTTTGGACGCGCTTTTTTTATTTCTGTATCACTTAAAGGTCGGGTGGTTCTGGCCATTGTAACACTGTCTCCGTACACATGATTTTGTGTTACTAATAGTGTTACTAAAAAGCGCGGATTTTACAATATGCCCTCGGACTTCCTGGGACTAAAATTGGGCTAAGCTACTGAATTTAGATAATAAAAAAGACGTCCTAGGACGTCTTTGTATTTGAAAGTGGTGGAGCTGGCGGGATTTGAACCCGCGTCCAGAAAATGTCTACCTTTGGTACTACATGCTTAGTTTGTCTTTTATTTAACTACTTTAGACCCCGACAAACAGGGTTCCTGGTAGCTGTCCTGATACTATTTCGCGGTTCAACCTCAGGAGAGTTTCCCTCGCTAGTCTACTTAAATGACCTTCCAAAATCCTGGCTAGCAGACAGAGCTTAGGTGGAAGGGCCTATGCCGGTTATTAAGCGGCTAGTGCGTAGTTTTCGTCGTTTGCGACTATTTAAATGCGGCTTTTTAAGAGGCAAACCGCTCCTCTGCATGCACCTCCAGCTTCCTAGATCCTGTCGAATCCTAATCAGCCCCGGAGATCGTTACTATTAAACCAGAGGGTTTCTGCCCTCTGAATACTGCTTAATATGGGGCGGATACTAACTTATTCAAGGGGTAAGTACAAATATTAACGCGGTGAAGGCGGTTGGTTGCTGCTTTGCTGAGCAGCTAAGTGCCGGTTATCGCTGGATTTACCGCAATGATATGATCCAGGTTGGTGTTTTGCGCTTAATTGCTTACATTATCAATAAGTCATTTAAAGAAGTTTTTATTATGCAATCCATGGATGTCTCGGTGTTAACCCGGGTGAATGAATGGCTGGCAGCCGGTAAACCGTTTTGGTTTTGTACGGTGCTGGCTACCTGGGGCTCTTCGCCGCGGGAGCCGGGCAGTTTGTTTGCCGCTTCTGCCAGCGATGACTGGGTGGGCTCTTTGTCCGGCGGTTGTGTGGAAGATGACTTTTTGTCCCGACTGGGCGCTAACGATTTTAGTGCCCCGGCGCAGATAGTATGTTATGGCGAAGAAGGCGGGCAGCAGGCTATCAGTTTACCCTGTGGCGGAATCCTTGATGTACTGGTTGAGAAGATCATGCCAGATGAAAACCAAAATGCGCACTTTGCGGCTTATCTGAATTGTCTGTTGGGCAAGGATGTGAAAGTACGCGAGGTTAACACTGCTTTGGGGGATAGCCGTTTAAGTGAGGTTACCGAGCATACGCCAGCGGTGAGCTGGCAGGCGGATGCCAGCCATGTTGCACTTCGTATTGGGCCAGCAAGGCGTTTGGTTATTGCCGGTTATTCGCCTGTCGCAGAATACTGCGCTCGTTATGCTCAGTCGCTGGGCTTTGAAGTGATTATTTGTGAGCACCGCGAAGCGGAACAGGCACTGTGCAATATAGAAGGGTGCCGGTTTGTGCCGGATTTTGCCGCCGACTATATTATGAAGTCAGGCAACGTACACAGTCACACCGCTGTTGTGGCGTTAACGCACGATCCGCGCGTGGACGATCTCACTATGATGGAAGCCGTACACACCGAAGCCTTTTACATAGGCGTGATGGGCTCTAAACGTACATCGGCGAAGCGGGCAGAACGCCTGCAGCGGGTAGGGCAGCTCACAAATGAGCAGCTAAGCCATATTCATATGCCTATTGGCCTCGACATCGGCAGTAAAACGCCGGCGGAGATTGGCCTCGCGGTGATGGCCGATATTGTTCGTGCGTACCGCCAGCCGGATTAACTACGGCTTGCTTATCCATCTCGTGGTAGGTTAAGTACTTCTTTGTTTTCTTGGAGCTTTTTCATGAAAGTCTGGCTGATTACCGTAATGATAAGTGTGCTGCCGCTAACCTCCTATGCGGGTGAATCTTCTTTACGCTTAACTAACGGCGAGTACGAAATCCCTGCCATCGTAAACTTACCTGATGCTGAACAGGCAGTGCCAGCAGTGGTGTTATTACACGGTACGGCATCCCATAAAAATGAAGTCGGCAATCTCTACGCGCGCCTTGCGGCAGCGCTGGCGCAGGTGGGGATAGGCTCAATACGTATCGATTTTGCCGGTACCGGTGATAGCCCGGTTAGTTATCGGCATTACACGCTCGAAAGTGCCGTTCGCGATGCGAGCGTGGCATTGAGCTATTTGCAGTCACAACCCCAGGTGGATAATGAAAAGTTAGGCATTGTCGGCTTTAGCCAGGGCGGTCTGATAGCCCAGTTGCTAATTGCTCAATCCCCGGAGTTTGACTCATTTGTGGCCTGGTCTTCAGTGGCAAGCGACGGTGTGAGCGCCTTTCGGCCGATGTTCAACAGCATGTACCAGCAGGCAAAGCAGCAAGGTTATGTTACTAAGGAGTATAGCTGGCGAGCACCGCTGGATATTTCGCTTGAATGGTTTGAGCAGGTAAAAGCTAATAAGTCACTTACCAATATGGCCGATTATAACGGTGCACTGCTGGCCATTGCTGGAAGTGCCGATAAGGTAGTGCCTGCCGAGAACGCATTACGGCTGATTGAAGCCACCAGAGCTTACCCGGCGCAGGCCATTATTATCAAGGATGCCAGTCACATTTTTAATGTGCTCAACGAACAGGCGGGAGAGGACGAACAGCTTCTGCAATTAACCGTGCAGTGGTTTGCACAAACGTTACAATAAGTCGAAATAAAACAGGGTGCCTTGGCACCCTGTTGTTATTTTACGCTTTGTGTTTCATTACCCGGGCTTTCTGACGTTCCCAGTCGCGGTCTTTAATGGTGTCGCGTTTATCGTGAGACTGCTTACCTTTAGCCAGGTAAATTTCCAGTTTTACCCAGCATTTTTTCCAGTACATGGCGGTGGCCACAATGGAGTAGCCCTGGCGGTCTCGGGCGCCGATAAGGCGGTCTATTTCGCGCTGATTCAACAGCAGTTTACGCGCACGCTCGGGCTCGCAAATAACATGCGTTGACGCCTGGTTAAGCGGCGTAATGCGGGCACCTACCAGATACGCTTCACCGTTTTGGATGATCACGTAGTTATCGGTGATATTCACTTTGCCCTGACGAATACTTTTAATTTCCCAGCCTTGTAGTGCAATGCCGGCTTCCATTTTGTCTTCGAGGTGGTAATCGTGACGCGCTTTTTTATTCAGCGCGATGGTACCGGAGGTATTGGATTTATTTTTCTTCATGGCGGCTATTATACTGATTACATAAATGTTGTCTCGTATTTCCTGCGCTGGCCGCTAAAAATTTCCTGGCATTTTATGTGATCCACAACAGCTTATTTTCAAAATAAATTTTATGGTAAACTCAGCAGCAACTTGCAGGAGTACAAAATTCGTATGCCGAAAATACAGCGCAGCGCTCTGGTTGCTTACAGCGCGCAATCCATGTTTGATTTAGTTAATGATGTTGAGTCTTATTCTGAGTTTCTGCCCGGCTGTAGCGACAGCAAAATAGTTAGCCAACAGGGTAACGCCATGCAGGCCGCATTGCTGGTTTCCAAAGCAGGGATAAAGCAATGGTTTACTACCCAGAACGTGTTGGAGCCGGCTCAGAGTATCAGCATGACCCTGGTAGACGGGCCGTTTAAGCAGTTGAGCGGAGGCTGGACATTTTCTTCCTTGTCGAAGTCAGCCTGTAAAATAGAGTTGAGCCTGCAGTTTGAATTTAAAAGTAAAATGATCGAGCTGGCCTTCGGCAAAGTGTTTAACACGCTTGCCTCAAGCATGGTTAACGCATTTACCCAACGAGCTAAAGTAGTGTACGCCTGATGGATGAACCCATTAATATCGAGGTGGCTTATGCCACGCCTGCCAAGCAGTCGCTCATCGAACTGACGGTGCCGAAAGGCTCAACGGTAGAGCAAGGGATCCTTGCTTCGGGCATTACGGATATTCACACTGAAATCAATTTGAAAACTGCCAAAGTCGGTGTGTGGAATCGAGTGTGTAAACCCTCGGTAGAACTGCAGGATGGCGACCGCATAGAAATTTACCGACCGCTGATAGCTGATCCCAAAGAAGTACGTAAGCGTCGTGCCGAAAAGGCTATCCAGGAAGGACGGGCCGATAAGGTTACCGGCGGGCGACCCAACCCGTTAAAAGCAGATAAACAAAAGGCCGATTAAATCGGCCTTTTTTGTGTAAGTTCACCTCTCAGCGACCAGGTTTAGTCATGACGCTCGGTGAGCGTACCAACTGCCAGTACCGGGGAGGCGTCGATCGATTCAGCATCCATCATCGACGCAATGCGCTGCATGGTGGCTATCATCTGACTTTGCTCCCACTCGGCTAACTGATTAAAGCGCTCAACAAAGTGTTCCTGCAGCGGACGCGGTGCCGTTGACACTGCTTGTTCACCCGCCTCGGTAAGATAAACACCTACTTTACGCTTATCCTGAGTGCTGCGAATACGGTGCGCCAAATCGCGCGACTCAAGGCGGTCAAGAATATTGGTAATGGTTGCCGGGCTCAAATTAATACTGTCAGCAATTTCCTTTACCATAATGCCTGGTTTTGCCGCGATATTGTGTAATACGAGTAGTTGTGGGCCGGTAATGCCCACATCTTTGCTTAGCTGTTTACTGCGCAAGTCTACCGCCCGTATTACACGACGTAACGCTACCAGTAATTCTTCTTCTTTACGCATTAATAGTAATACTCCTGAATGCATTAGTTAAGCAGATGCAAAAAGTGCTGATGTTTCTGAAATTGGTCCAGCACATCATTAATCACGCCGTCTTTCGACCAGCCCATCAAATCGTAATCCTGACCACCTTCCGACAGGTGAACTTCGGCGCGATAGTACGTTTGATCCTCATCAGCGTCCAGCGGTTCTTCGCCGGTAAGCGTGGAATCAGGCTGCTGTGTTGCGGTCAGGTAAACCGCGTAAGTAAAGTCATTCTGGCCATTCACTACCACTGTAAGCTCTACATGGGTGTCGCTCGATTGTAAATTCGCATCGTACTGACGGCGTTTAAACTCTTCGCAAACTTCATGCAGGGCAGGATAGACCACACGTAACATATAGCCCGACACCTTTTTCTCATTCGGGAAGGTAACAATTTCACCCAAACGCTCTTTCCAGGGCTTATCGTGCTCCACCACGGCGGTTTGCATAGCGGTAATGGCCAGGCTATCCCGTTTGTGCTTCTCGATGCGCAACGATTTAAGCAAGCCGTACATCGCTACCAGTAAAATAATTGAGAACGGCAATGCGGCAACAATAGTCATGGTTTGTAACGCATTGAGTCCACCAGCGTAAAGCAAGACTGCACCAACCAGTCCTACGCCAACAGCCCAGTATACACGTTGCCAGAGTGGCGTGTCATTACGACCATGGGAGCACAGCATATCAACTACCATGGCGCCGGAGTCACAAGACGTAACAAAGAACACCATTACCATTAGCAGCGCAATAATGCTGATAAAACCACTAAAAGGGAAATGCTCCAGAAACACAAATAAAGCAACCGATGTATCGTCTTTCACCATGGAGGCAAGTTTATCGAAACCTTCGTTAAACACCATGTCGATTGCAGCATTACCAAAAATGGTCATCCAGAATAAGGTAAAGGCTGTGGGGATCAACAACACACCCAGTACAAATTCACGCAGCGTTCGGCCAAACGAAATCCGGGCAATAAACAGGCCTACAAACGGTGCCCAGGCCAGCCACCACCCCCAGTAGAAGATAGTCCAGCCGCCAATCCAGTCGGTTTTTTCGTAAGCAAACAAATTAAACGTATTACGAATAATGTCCGACATGTAGGCACCGGTATTCTGTAAATAAGCTTGTAACAGGAAAACTGTGGGGCCAAGTACCAAAATGAATACCAGCAACACTACTGCCAGTATCATGTTGGTTTCAGACAAGCGGCGGATACCTTTATCCAACCCGGTCATTACGGAAATAATGGCCAGACCCACCACAAACATCATCAGGGCCATTTGCGTAAAGGTGGTATTAGGCATACCAAACACATAGCTTAAACCAGCGTTTATCTGGCTGGCGCCAAACCCGAGTGATGTAGAGATGCCGAAAATGGTTGCCGTCACGGCCAGGACATCTACCACATGACCCTGCCAGCCATAAATCTTATCGCCAATCAGCGGATAAAGAGTGGAACGCAAGGTCAGGGGTAATTGGTGTCTGAACGCATAATATCCCAGTACCAGTGCTACCACGGCATAGATTGCCCAGGCATGCAAACCCCAGTGAAAGAAGGTGGTTCGCATGGCTTCTTTTACTGCCTCAACAGAATTTGCTTCTGCTGTGGGAGGCGCCATAAAGTGCATCAAAGGTTCGGCAACCCCGAAAAACATTAACCCTATTCCCATCCCCGCGGCAAACAACATGGAGAGCCAGGTAAGGATGGTAAATTCGGGCTTAGCGTGGTCCGGACCGAGGCGGATTTCACCATACTCGGAGAAGCCGATATACACAACAAATATCAGGATGGCGGCTACGGTAAATACGTAAAACCAACTACCGTTTTCTACCACGGCGGCTTGCATGGTTGAAAACAGATTTTCTGCGGTTTCAGGCATGGCTACTGCAAATAACAACAGCATTAGGATTGCGCCTGAGGCTGCGTAAAAGACAGGTTTATTTAGCTTGGCTGGTGCCGGATTTTCGTGCTTGGGCGTAGTGGTCTGACTCAAGTTATATCCTGTTACTTAACGATAAATAAAACAATTTACGCACAATATACAGCAAATTGAGTCGTCTAAACACTTTCTTGCAAATAATTAGTGTGGAATCAAACCCGTGATCCTCCTGATGTTGATTTACGTAGAGAATTTCCGATTAATCATTAATATTTAGCCAATTAATAGTTAGTGGAGAAATTTACTTTCATTTCTGCTAAGCTACATAGCACTAAAAATGAATCAATAATAAATAATTCAGCTCACTTCAAATAATGTAGGAACTTAGTTCTATGAGAAAAACACACCTTAGTTGTGCAGTGATCGCTGCGCTAGCATCTAATGGCGTGCTTGCCCAGGCAAGCGAATCGAAAGCTTCAATCGAAACCATCGAAGTGACCGCCACCAAGCGGACTGAATCTATTCAGGACGTACCGGTAGCGGTATCAGCCCTAAGTGGTGATGCCCTGGAAAACATGGGTATCGACAACTTCCAGGATTACGTAGAATTTTTACCAAACGTGGTATTCCAGGGTACCGGCCCTGGCCAGAACGAAATCTATATCCGTGGCGCTGCTACTACGCAATCCAGCATCACGCTGTCGTCAGTGCAGGCTCTGCAGCCTTCTGTGGCGTTCTATCAGGACGAAATGCCAGTTTCTATGGCTGGTCGTAACCTGGATATCTTTGCTACCGATGTTGAGCGTGTCGAAGTATTGCCGGGGCCACAAGGTACCCTGTTTGGTGCCAGCTCACAGGCCGGTACCGTGCGTTTAATCACTCGCAAGCCAGACCATGCTGGTTTTGCGGCTGGTTTTGATACCGCCATCGCCACCACTAAAGGCGGTGAAATGAGCAACACGGTTGAGGCGTACATCAATATCACCCCAACTGACGACCTGGCTTTACGCGTTGTTGCGTATAACGACAAGCAGGGCGGCTGGATTGATAACATCGAAAACGATCCGGGTAACGGTGGTTACATCGGCAGTGCGGTGGTTATCGACCGAATTTCCGGTGGTATCTTAAGCGGTGCCGGAGCTAACCCGGTTGGCATGGACGCACGTCGCAGTGTAAACGGCTTTGGCCCTAATGAAGCGGCGGTCGTGTCACCGCGCAATGGCCAGCACGTTGAAGATGACTTTAACGATGCGGTTTACGCTGGCGCCCGTTTCGGTTTGTCTTATCATATTAACGCAGACTGGAACCTGCTGGTTCAGCACACTGCACAGACGCTGGATACTGAAGGCGTATTCGCTTACGACCCTACCGTGGGTGAAGATCAGGCGGTGCGTTTCCAGGCTGACGAAAACTCAGATGAGTTTGGTTTAACCACCTGGACCTTAAATGGCAGTCTCGACAAACTGGATGTGGTGTATGCCGGTGGCTACCTGGACCGTGAAATCGATACCCTGACCGACTATACCGGTTATACTAATGGTGGGCTATTCTCAGCCTATTACGTGTGTACGCATTACATCGCCGATACGCCGGCCGATATTCGTTGCCTTGACCCTGTTAAGTATTATAAAGAAGACACCACCAGTACCCGTTTAACACACGAGCTGCGCTTTGATACCACCATGGATACGCCGTGGCGAGTTACCGCTGGTGTGTTTTATGATGAGCAGGAAGTGGCGTCTGTTGGGCAGTTTAAAATTGCCAACACCGAAATTGATAATACCCTGAACGACACCGTTAACCCGTGGGCGGAAGACTTCACTGATATGGCTAAAATGCTGGCGGGTAACAAAGGCATTAACAGTGACGGTGGGCCTTTCTCACCGGAAGTCAGTTTCATTAATGACATCACTCATACTATTGAGCAGATTGCAGTGTTTGGTCAACTCGAATATGACCTGACCGATACCCTAACGGCGAGTATTGGGGCCCGTTGGTATCAAATCGATGATATTTATCGAGGTGCAACCTCAACCCGTGACGTAACCAGTCGTTTGCAGGCTTATGGTTCAGGTGTAACGGACCCGAGCGTATATGAAGGTTTAGGTCTGGATGGTCAGGGCGTGGTTGACGCGATAGCTAATGATCAACTGGATACCAGCTTGCTGGATGATGACGGAGTGTTAACCGTTGATGATACCATCTTCAAATTTGGTCTGGATTGGAAAGCCAGCGACGACTTACTGCTCTTCGCGAACTACTCAGAAGGTTTCCGTCCGCCGGTAACTAACCGTTTAGGCGGTGATGCTGCGGCGAATCAATCCGGCGCATTTGAAGGTTTCCGCATCCCGGTTTACTCAACTACAGATACCCTGGATAACTACGAAGTGGGCATGAAAGGGGATTTCCTCGACGGTATCGTCCGTGTTAACGCTACCGCTTACTATTCTGAAATCTCCGACCTGCAAACCTCGCGTTTCGACCCGACTAATATCAGTTTTCTGGTATTCACCGATAACGTTGGTGACGCCGAAATTAAAGGGCTGGACGCCGATATCACTTGGTTAGCTACCGATGATTTGGTGCTAAATGCCGCATTCAGTTTGTTAGACACCGAGCTGACCAGTATTAATCCGGAGCTGGAAGGTATTGCTCCTGGCGTGGGCGCCAGACTGCCTTACTCGGCGGAGTTCTCTGGCAATATCAATGCCCGTTATTATTTCGAACTGGACGGTGGTCAACAGGGCTTCGTGAATGCGTCAGTGGCATACACTGGCGACCGATTGGCCGGTATGGTAATGGACGCTTACGTGATGGAAGACGCGACTCAGCTGATTTACGGTACGGGTTCAGGCCTTAAAATTGAAGACGAAGCTGCTGTTTATGACGGTGTCGGCTATACTGATGCCAACGGCGGCACCTTCCGCGGTGGTCGTTATGTACAGGAAAGCTACGTGATCAGTAATGTGTCGGTGGGCATGTCGGATGACAGCTGGAAAGTAGAGCTGTTTATCGACAACCTGTTCGATGAATCGGCTATCCTGAACATCGATACCCAGCAGTTCACACCGAAGGTGGTGACTAATCGTCCGCGCACAATGGGTGTACGTTTCTCTTTCGATTATTATTAATAGCTGATATTAATACATAATCAGAGTTAAAAGGCAGGCGTAAGCCTGCCTTTTTAGTCTTCAGTTAAAAATACAGCATCCGTTATGATTAAAGACTTTTCAAACCAGTTCCAGGCAATAAAGCAATCGTTGCAAACTAACAACCTTTCTGCGGCAATGGAAAAAATAAGCGCTTTGAAAGCGGTGGAACTACCGGATGCGCTGCGCATTGAACTGCTTTATTTATCAGCTGTAACACAGCGGTTGGCAAATCACTTCAATCAGGCGTTGCAGGAATTAAGCGAGTTGCTAAATCTGCGGCCGGAACACGGCCGGGCTTATCAGGAACAGGCTTATAATTATCTGGCCCTGAATCAGCAGGACAAAGCCGCCAGCGCTTTTTTTCGGGCGACCCATTACAATCCGGCGCTGATCAACAGTTGGAAACAACTCCTTAAAATTTATCAACAGCACCAGGATACGACTGCAGAACAGTTAGCTTTGCAGCATATCGCTTATCTGGAGAAACTCCCGCCACCTATTCTGGGCGCGTATGACCTGATGTATGAAAAACAGCTGGCTACTGCAGAAAAAGTCTGCCGTCAGTTTTTGCAACAACATAAGCATCACCCCGAAGGCATGCTATTACTGGCAGAGCTGGGCATTCAGTTGAAAGTTTATCACGATGCGGAGTTTTTACTAGAAAGCTGCGTCGCACTGTATCCGGACAACCTCAGAGCCGTGATTGCCTATCTTGGCCTGCTGGCTAAGCTCGGTAAACACCAACGTGTCGTCGAAATAAGCGATGAACAGCTGGCTATCTATCCGGACAACTTACAAATTCTGATGGCCAAAGCCAATGCGCTACTGGGGATTAACCGCACCGAAGACGCCATCACTCTGTTTACTGAATTATTGAGCGCCGACGAAGACCGGCCCGGCGTATGGCTGGCATTAGGTCACGCCTACAAAACCACCGGTAACAAACAACAAGCGGTTGAGTCTTATCTCAAAGCGGCCCATTATCATCAGCAGTTTGGCGACGCGTACTGGAGCCTCGCTAATCTGAAGTCTTATACGTTTGACGGTAAGGCTCTGCAGGATATGGCAGATATTGAAGCCCAGTCATCCATAGGCGTTGAAGACCGTATTCATTTGTGTTTTGCCCTGGGTAAAGGGTTTGAGGATGCCGGCCAATTTGAAAAATCATTCAGCTACTACGAAAAAGGTAATCGCTTAAAACTTATTTCTACCGGCTACGATATTGCTCGTACCGAAGCGGCGATGGCTGCGCAGATTGAAGCTTGTCGCGGCGAGAGCTTCGCTAATCTTCATGGCGGCTTTCCTTCACCGGAGCCTATTTTTATTGTTGGCATGCCGCGTGCGGGCTCAACCTTGCTGGAGCAAATCCTGGCGTCACACTCTGATATTGACGGCACCATGGAGCTGCATAATATTCTCAGCCTGGCCTCATCAGTTGGCGCGCAATTAAGTGAAAGCGGCAAGCCATATCCTTATTCACTTGCCGAGCTATCAACTGAACAATGCTATGGGCTGGGTAAGCAGTATATTGAGCAAACCCGTTATTACCGTGGCTCAGCACCGTTTTTTATCGATAAGATGCCGAATAACTTTATGCATGTCGGTTTTATTAAGCGCATTTTGCCCAATGCTAAAATTATTGATGCGCGGCGTGACCCGATGGATTGTTGCTTCAGTAACTTTAAGCAACTGTTTGGTGAAGGACAGGAGTTTTCTTACGGGCTGGAAGAAGTGGCGCGTTATTACCAGGCTTACGAAAAGCTTATGGGCCACTGGGATGCAATCTTACCCGGAGCGGTATTACGTGTTCAGCACGAAGATGTGCTGGATGATTTAGGCGGGCAGGTTAAGCGAATGCTGGATTACCTTGGCGTGCCTTTCGAGCAGGCTTGCCTGGACTTCCACCAAACCGACCGCCTCATCAAAACGCCCAGTGCCGAACAGGTTCGCCAACCGATTAATCGCAAAGGGCAGGGGCGCTGGCAACCTTTTGAAGCGCACCTTGGCCCTCTGCTTAAACGCTTCCGCGCTTAGTATTTACGTCGTTGCAGGCCAGTCTCAGCGAGTATTTTTGCTGAGATCTCCTCGATGGAGTATTTGGTACTGTTTAAGAATGGTATTTTCTCTTTTCGATATAAGTTCTCTACCTCACGAAGTTCCATACGGCACTGCTGAATAGAGGCATAGCGGCTGTTCGCGCGGCGTTCTGAGCGGATCTGGCTGAGCCTTGACGCCTCAATAGTCAGGCCAAACAGCTTTTGTTTAAACTGGCGCAGGGCCGGCGGCAGTTTCAGCATGTCACCCATATCTTCTTCGGTAAATGGGTAGTTGGCCGCTTTAATGCCATATTGCAGGGCCAGATACAGACTGGTTGGTGTTTTACCGGAACGTGATACACCCACCAAAATAATGTCTGCTTCTTTATAATCCTTAAGATTTGATCCATCGTCATTAGCCAGCGCGTAGTTAACTGCCTCAATACGAATATCGTAAGTTTTTTCGTGAATACTGTGGGTACGATGTTTTTCTGGTTTGGATGGCACACCAATAATTTTTTCCAGCGGCGCCACAAATTGGTCGAGAAAATTGTAGTTAATTCCTACGGATCTTGCGATAACTCGCCGAACATCTGGGTTTACCACTGTGTAAAAAACGAGCGGGCGCTCCCCGGTATCTTGAAAACTTTCAGATATTTTTTCAATTACCGCATAAGCCTGTTCTTCAGTTTCAACAAAAGGAATTGTCTTGTGATTGAATTCTGTAGGGAAAAGTGACAATAAAGCGTGGCCAAACACCTCTGCCGTAATGGCAGTACCGTCCGAAATGTAAAATGCTGTGCGCACAACAACTCCTTAACTTTGTCGTAAATTTATTACGAAATGAAATAAAATTTTACTTTCTTATAATCGGCATTTTAGAATTTCCCTATGGAAAAGCCAGCCTGAATTAATTTCAATGGTGGTTTAACCTCTACCCTACAAGTTCACATTTAAGTGAGCGTAAAGAAAAAGTGACAAGCTGGAGGCTGTAAAGTGCAAGAATACGTACTTTGGTATCAAGAGTTAGGCATGCACGATGTGAATCGTGTTGGCGGTAAAAATGCCTCGTTAGGTGAGATGATCTCAAACCTGGCGAACGCGGGTGTAAAAGTACCTGGAGGATTTGCAACAACAGCTTACGCGTTTAATGAATTTTTAGAACAAAGCGGACTTGAAGCTAAAATTCATGAAGTGCTCGACTCGTTAGATGTAGACGATGTATCGGCATTGGCCGAAGCAGGCAAAAATATTCGGCAGTGGATTATCGATACCCCTTTCCAGGGCAAACTCGAAGAAGAAATCCGCACTGCGTTTGTTACCCTGCAGGGTGACGCCGGTGACGAAGCGTCATTTGCGGTACGCTCTTCAGCCACAGCAGAAGATATGCCCGATGCCTCTTTTGCAGGTCAGCAGGAAACCTTTCTTAATGTGAAAGGTTACGATGCGGTTATCGTGGCGGTTAAGCACGTGTTTGCCTCGCTGTTTAATGACCGCGCTATCTCTTACCGCGTTCACCAGGGTTACGACCACAAAGGCGTTGCATTGTCTGCCGGCGTGCAGCGTATGGTGCGCAGTGATATCTCTTCGTCTGGTGTTATGTTTACCATCGATACCGAATCAGGTTTCGAAGACGTGGTATTTATCACCAGCTCATTTGGTCTGGGCGAAATGGTAGTGCAAGGTGCCGTTAATCCCGACGAATTTTACGTTCACAAACCTACCCTGGACAGCGGCAAGCCAGCCATTGTGCGCCGTAACCTGGGCAGCAAATTAACCAAGATGATTTACTCTGAAGATCAGAGTCACGGTAACCAGGTTACCATCGTTGATATCGACCCGGCCGACAGCAAAACCTTTTCATTAACCGATGATGAAGTGATGGCTCTGGCGAAACAAGCGCAAATTATCGAACAACATTACGACCGTCCAATGGACATTGAATGGGCCAAAGATGGCGCCGATGGCCAACTGTACATCGTTCAGGCCCGCCCTGAAACCGTGCGCAGTCGTGAAGACGCACAATCTATCGAACGCTTCCAGCTTAAAGGCTCAGCGGGTATTGTGTGTGAAGGTCGTGCAATTGGTCACAAGATTGGTGCAGGTAAAGCCAAAGTGCTCGGCTCCATTGATGAGATGGACAAGATTCAGGCAGGTGATGTGCTGGTTACCGACATGACTGACCCGGACTGGGAACCGATCATGAAGAAAGCCTCGGCGATTGTCACCAATCGCGGTGGCCGTACCTGCCACGCGGCCATTATTGCCCGCGAGCTGGGTATTCCTGCAGTGGTAGGTTGTGGTAACGCCACAGACAGCATTAAAACCGGCGACGCCATTACTGTTTCCTGTGCAGAAGGTGATACGGGTTATATCTACAACCAGGAACTGGAGTTTGATGTGACCACGTCACAGATTGACTCCATGCCGGAATCACCTACCAAGGTAATGATGAACGTGGGTAACCCGGATCGCGCGTTCGATTTTGCGCGTCTTCCTCACAAAGGGGTTGGTCTGGCGCGTCTGGAATTCATTATTAACCGCATGATTGGCGTGCATCCTAAAGCACTGCTGAACTTCGATACCCAGCCAGAAGAGCTGAAAGAAGAAATCAGCGATATGATTGCCGGTTACGAGTCGCCTAAAGAGTTTTACATTCAGAAGCTGGTAGAAGGTATTTCCACTATTGGTGCGGCATTCTCGCCAGAAAAGGTGATTGTGCGGATGTCTGACTTTAAGTCTAACGAATACTTCAACCTGGTGGGCGGTTATCAGTACGAGCCGGACGAAGAAAACCCAATGTTGGGTTTCCGTGGTGCCAGCCGCTATGTATCGGAAGACTTCCGCGATTGTTTCGCACTGGAGTGCGAAGCCATTAAGCGTGTTCGCAATGTGATGGGCTTAACCAATGTTGAGATCATGATCCCATTCGTACGCACCGTGGAAGAAGGTCGTCAGGTTATCGAACTACTGGCCGAGCAAGGGCTTAAGCAAGGCGAAAATGGCCTGCGTGTAATTATGATGTGCGAACTGCCGTCTAACGCGTTACTGGCTGATCAGTTCCTCGACATCTTCGATGGTTTCTCCATTGGCTCTAACGATATGACGCAGCTTACCCTCGGTCTGGACCGTGACTCAGGCCTGATTGCTCATTTGTTTGAAGAACGCAATGATGCAGTTAAAGCACTGCTTTCTATGGCGATTCAGGCGGCCAAAAAACGTGGCAAGTACGTGGGTATCTGCGGTCAGGGACCGTCAGATCACGAAGACTTCGCAGCGTGGCTGGTAGAGCAGGGCATTGACTCAGTATCTCTTAACCCGGATACGGTTGTTGAAACCTGGTTATACCTGGCGGAAAAACTAGGATAACCAGCGCGTGTATAAAAAAAGCCAGCGCAAGCTGGCTTTTTTGTGCCTGTGCCAGGCACTGTTCCACTGCAGGTGATGCTGACCGGGTGGATGAGAGAGCGGCCGTTGGGAAACGTGCCTCTACTTCCTGCATTTGAATTATATTCATTGCTATTTTTGGGGATCGCTATACTCTAAGGCCTCTTCGTTTTGTCATTTATCTCCGATAGCTGGCTGAGCGCTCAATCATTGAGATAGCCAAATGACAAATCTGCGTTTACGCTACCAAACCATTGAGTTTGGGAAAACCGATATTCACCTTTGCACTTTGCGGGATAAACAAGAGTTTTATGATCCCGAAAGTGTAGCCAGTGAGTTGGGAATATCCTCTGCTACCTGGCCTATATTCGGTGTCATCTGGCCGTCTGCCTTAGTATTGGCTCACCATATGCAATCCATCAAAATTGGCTCCAGGCGCATTTTAGAGGTGGGTTGCGGCATGGCTTTGAGCAGTTTGCTCCTGAACAAACAACATGCTGATATTACTGCCACGGATTATCATCCTGAAGCTGAACTCTTTTTAAAGCGAAACGCCAGCCTCAATGGTGACTCCCCAATTCCGTTTGAGCGGACGGGATGGGCAGATGATAACGATGGTTTAGGGCTCTTTGATTTAATCATTGGTAGTGATCTCTTGTACGAAGATGAGCATATAGCGCTACTGTCAGATTTTATTCATGCGCACGCGAAACCACAGTGTGAAGTTATCCTTGTTGATCCAGGTCGGGGAAGGAAAAATAAGCTCGTCAAAAAGCTAATGGGACTGGGTTACCAATCGTCGTTAATTAAACCTGATAATACGATTTATCTGGACACCGTTTTTAAAGGACACATTCTCCGTTTTGTACGGCAATAACTGACCTGACAAATTATTCGGCTAGAGATTTCATGTGTTAGCGTGTTTGTGTCGGGGGGATAGGGCTAATCATAGTTGGCCGGGATCCTCAGAGGGTAGTTATCTGATACGTGATCTGCTGAGTTTGCGGTTAAGTAATAACTGGTCCAGACGGCGGGCAGAGCGGGCCATCTGATTCTGAAAAAAGCGCAACCACGAACGGGCTCTTGGCCAGTCATAGCTGAGCAGCATTAACCCACCAATCACCAGCAGAATAGAACCTGGCAGCAGGGTAAGCACAATCCCGGTCAGGAACAGTATGGCACCAAGGCTTAATCGGATGGTCTTTTTCATGTTTCTGGATGCAAAGTGGTTAATGTATGGCGGCTATTTTAGTCAGTTATGCAAAGAGTACCAAATCATAAATGTAATAAAATATATCGGGTTCCCGTTGAGGCTTAAAACTTATCGGTAAACTGTGGCTTTTGCTGCGTTAGCAAGGTGTGAAAGGCCTCTGCTGGCATCGGGCGGGCAAACAGAAAGCCCTGGGCGGCCCGACAGCCCATCTCGTAAAGCAGACGCGCCTGTTCCTGGGTTTCTACCCCTTCAGCCACCATATCGCAGCCGAATGACTGTGAGAGTGTGACGGCAGCGGCAATAATAGCCCGATGCCCCTGGTTAGTGGTCAGGTCACAGATAAACGCCCGGTCTATTTTTAACACGTTTACCCGTAGCTCTGACAAATACGCCAGCGAGCTCATGCCGGTACCAAAATCATCGATCGCCAGGCTAACGCCTAACTCGCGAATTTGAGCCAGAGCAGACTGGATATAGTCAATGTTTATGCAGGTTTCGTTTTCCGTAAGTTCTATTTCAATAAACTGTGGCGGGATCTGATAGCGGTTAAGCGTTTCCCCTATAAAATCCGCCAGCCCCGGGTCCAGCAGGTTATAGGGCGAGAGATTAATGGCGATAGGCACTAGCAGACCATCTGAATACCACTGCACAGCCTGAGCCGCTGCGCTGGCAATAATGTAACGTCCAAACTCCTGTACCTTTCCGGAGTGTTCAATCAGGTCGATAAATTCGCCCGGACCAAGTAATCCCAGCCGCGGATGCTGCCAGCGGCAGAGTGCTTCGGCACCGGTGACTTCGCCGGTAGCTAAGTCTACCTTGGGTTGGTAATACAAAATAATTTGTTGTTGGGCGAGGGCGTCACTGAGTTCAGCGCGTAATTGCAGTATGTCTTTGTAGTCGGCGATTTTCTTGTTGTCATACACCTGCCATCCGCTGCGCATGGCCTTGGCTTTATGCATTGCGGTATCGGCGCACACAATCAACCCGGCGGTGTCATCGGCCTGACTGGGGTAATGAGATATGCCTATGCTGGCGCCACTATTAACGGTAAGCCCGTTAATGAGAGTTGGATAATTACAGGAATTGACGATCTCTAAAGACAGTGTTTTAGCTTGTTCAATAGTGAAGTCGGGGGCCCAGATAAAAAACTCATCGCCGCCGGTGCGGATGAGTTCGGCCGGTGCCCTGATTAACTTGCTCACGCGCCGGGCAATTTCTTTTAGTAAAGTATCCCCAGCGGCGTAACCAAATGAATCGTTAACCTCTTTAAAGCGGTCGAGGTCGATAATCAACAAGCAGCCTTCGTCAACCGGCGTGTCGGCATCGTGGGTTGCCGGTCCCAGTGAGTTTTCGAGCAGTTCAATCAGGTACAGGCGGTTCGGCAGTCCGGTGAGTGAGTCATGTGTGGCAATATACGCCAGCGACTCATTAACCTGTTCTGCCCGCCTGGCGATTAAAGAGGCAAGGGTAAGTGCCAGCCAGACCGCTATCCAGAATACGATGATGGAGGTAACCAGCAGTCGTTTGGCTACAAATTCCAGGGTGATGTCCAGCGCCTGAGTTTGCTGTACAAAGGTTATCTGATACTGACCAATCTTATGCTGTTGCCACAGGAACGTGTTGCCATCTACCTCGATGGGTTCGGCATTGTCTTCGGCTTCGGCCACTAACTGCAATAGAGTGCTACGCTTAGCAGAAGAAATCAGTAGGTTTTTGTGCCACTGTTGTGCTGGGGTGGTTACGGTAATAAAGGCAGGATTGTTGACCGCCGAGAGTAGAATCTCATTTAAGGTGCTGTCTACCTCATCGGTGTCTTTTACCTGACTAAGTTCGTTACTGACTAAACTGGTGATGTGGCCCATCGCCTTTAATTCTGAGCGAACGGTGATATCGGCTGTCAGCCGGTAAGACACCGTGACATAAATGGCTGACACCAGCAAAGCTACAGACAAACACGCCCAGATAAGCCTGGGCCTAATTGACTTGTCCTGTTTTATTTTGGCAATTTGCTGCATAGGTGCCGCGGTGTTATTCAGTGTTTGCGAGTGTCAATGCCTGCCAGGTGGTAAACCGGACACCAGCCCGAAAACAGGGAAATGAGATTAAGTATTCCGAAAATCCCCAACAAGACCTCAATAAACACATCACCAATCATATCACCATTAAACAACGCGAAGGCGGTTACGCAAATACCAATAACGCCTCGAATAGAACGATCTAAAGTGTTGAGGTTCGATGAAAATGCCATGAATGAAATCCTGCTTAAATTTTCTTCATTATAGCCTGACATTATAATTGGTTAAATTCATTTGCAAGCGGTTAGGTGATATCGCCAAATAAAAGGTGATAAAAAATCAACCTGTAACGGTGGAGACCCTGCGTTAGCCTAGGTATACTTAGCCGCCTATTCACCAGTGAGAGCGTAGCTTTGAATTTACCTGTTGTATCAGTTGAATCGACCGTTTCTGATGATTACAGAACCTACCTTCAACGCCTGGAGAAATCCTCTTTTTCCGGCGACATTGAATACAGTTATGGCAGCCGCCTGGCAGTGGCAACAGATAACTCGGTATATCAGAAGTTACCGCAAGCCGTAATTCATCCCAAAGGCATTAACGATTTACAGATCATTGGTGAGCTGGCTAACCAGCATCCGCAGGTAAAATTCAGTGCCCGGGGCGGCGGTACCGGCACTAACGGCCAAAGCCTGACCGATGGAATTGTTGTGGACATGTCCCGGCACATGAACAAAGTACTGGAGATCAATCCTGAAGAAGGCTGGGTAAAAGTTCAGTCCGGGGTGGTTAAAGACGCGCTAAACGACGCCTTACGCCCTTATGGTTTTTTCTTTTCGCCGGATTTATCTACCAGTAACCGAGCCACACTGGGCGGTATGATAAGCACGGATGCATCAGGGCAAGGTTCCCTGGTATACGGTAAAACCAGCGATCACGTTTTAGGTTTAACATCGGTATTGGCTAATGGTGAAATACTGCAAACCCAGCCATTATCGGTTGCCGAAGCTGAACAGCAAGCTACCCGCAGCGATACCTACGGACGTATTCTGCGTCAGGTGCTAAATACCTGCTGCGGTAAGCGAGAAGACATTCTGGCTAAATTCCCGCGTATGAACCGCTTTTTAACCGGCTACGATTTAGAGCATGCGTTTGATGAAGAAAAGCAGTTAATTGACGTCAGCCGCCTGATCACCGGTTCTGAAGGATCCTTGGTGTTTGTTGCCGAAGCCAAATTATCGCTGACCAAAATTCCAAAGCATACGGCGTTGGTAAACATTAAATACGATTCATTTGAGTCTGCCCTACGCCATGCGCCGCGCATGATTGCTGCGCAAGCGACGTCGGTGGAAACCGTCGACAGTAAAGTACTCAATCTGGCCCGCACTGATATTATCTGGCATTCCATTTCTAATCTGATTGAAGATGTTCCGGGTAAGGAAATGCTTGGCCTGAATATGGTGGAGTACAACAGTAATGACCTGGATGAAATTAAAAAACGCATTGCCCGATTAGAGGAAGAACTTACGGCGTCGGCTGAAAAAGGTGAATATGGCGTGATTGGTTATCAGCTCACCTTTGACAAAGCGGATATCAATAAAATTTACGCGATGCGCAAAAAGTCGGTGGGACTGCTGGGTAATACTAAAGGTAGCCAAAAACCGATCGCCTTTGCCGAAGATACCGGCGTACCGCCTGAGAACCTCGCTGACTTTATTATGGAGTTCCGTGCGTTACTTGACGGTCACGGCCTCCAGTACGGCATGTTTGGCCATGTGGATGCCGGCGTATTGCACGTTCGCCCGGCACTCGACTTGTGCGATGTGGAGCAGGAAAAGCTGATGCATCAGATCTCCGATGAAGTGGTTGCTCTGGTGGCTAAATACGGTGGTCTTATGTGGGGCGAACACGGCAAGGGCTTCCGCAGTGAGTATGGCCCGGCGTTTTTCGGCGAGTCATTATTTGCCGAACTGCGTCGCATAAAGGGCGCTTTTGATCCGGGCAATAAAATGAACCCGGGAAAAATCTGTACGCCAATCGACAGTGATGATGAGCTGGTGAAGGTAAGCGATCCGAAACGGGCGACCCTCGACCGCACCATCCCCGTGGCATTTAAAGAAACCTTTAAGCCCGCTATGGACTGTAACGGTAACGGCCTGTGTTTTAATTACGACACGACCTCGCCTATGTGTCCTTCAAGCAAGATCCCCCGCGACCGCCGTCATAGCCCTAAGGGCCGGGCCGGTTTAATTCGTGAATGGCTGCGTTTGCTGGCTAACCAGGGTGTCGATCATCAGGCATTGATGAATGGTCAGTATAAAAGTAGCTGGCTGACACGTTGGCAAAACTCCCGGGCTGATAGCGAAGATTTTTCCCACGAGGTGCTGGAAGCCATGAATGGTTGTCTGGCGTGCAAGTCCTGCAGCAGTCAGTGCCCGGTTAAAGTAGATGTACCAGAATTCAGAGCCCGGTTTTTAAATGTTTACTATCAGCGTTATCTGCGGCCACTCAAACATCATTTGGTGGCCAATGTAGAATCGCTTACCCCACTGATGGCCAAATTGCCCAGGGTTAGTAATGCCCTGATGAATAACGGTGTGGCAAAATCGCTGCTTGAAAAGGTAGCCGGTTATGTGGATGCACCGCCACTGTCGGTTCCTACACTGTCCGAACAGTCAGCAGAGATAATGCAACCATTTGATCTGGCCGAACTGGAGCAGCTCGATGCCGAACAGCGCGAAAATTACGTGTTAATCGTGCAGGATCCTTTCACCAGTTATTATGATGCAGAGGTGGTCACCGACTTTGGTCGCCTGATCAAAGCGCTTGGAAAAACGCCGGTATTGCTGCCATTTAAGCCCAATGGCAAAACCCTGCACGTAACCGGTTTTCTGGAAAAATTTGCCCGCACCGCAACGGATACCGCAGCCTTTTTAAACCAGGTGGCGGCTTTGAATATGCCAATGGTTGGGGTCGATACGCCACTGGTACTGTGTTATCGGGATGAGTACAAAGCAATTGGTGCCGCGCGCGGCGACTTTGTTGTGCATACTGTCCATGAATGGCTGGCAAGCCTCCCAGAGTCAATCTGGCAGAGTGGTGATGCCACATCTGAAGCACCGGTGATGGCATTGTTTGCCCACTGCACCGAGAAGACCGCGTTACCGAAAACCGAACAAATCTGGCAGGATCTCTTCGCGAGGGTCGGGCAGAAAACTGATATCGTGAAAGTGGGTTGTTGCGGCATGGCCGGCAATTACGGCCATGAAGCGGTCAATAAAGCCAACTCGCTGGGTATTTATGAAATGAGCTGGCAACAGGCGGTAGCACGCTATCAACCGCAACAAATAATGGCCAGCGGCTATTCCTGCCGCAGTCAGGTTAATCGTATTGATGAGTTTAAACCAAAACACCCGCTGCAAGTGTTATTGCAGTGTTTAACTAAAAGAACATAAGCACCATGACAGAACAACTAACAGAAGAACAAATTCAGACCTGGGCCCGCGAAGCCTTTCAGCAAGCAAACCAGTTTCTTGCAAAGGAAGGCGTGCTTTTTGACACCGTAGTGACCGAAGAGTGCCGTTATCTGGCTCCGCTGGTAGCGGTGTGGAAAATTAAAGCCATGGATAACAAGCTGTACTGGGTCATAACCGGTGATTTACCGACCGATTTTACGCTTGCCGATAACGCTGAAGATGCCCGTGGGGCGCTGCGTTATTTTTCGATGCGCTGGCAAATTAAAGCTGAGAATCTACTGCAAAATAACGATAAAGCAGATGCCAGTCAGACATCTTATGCACAATTACTGGCAGATCGTGCGGAAAAAATCTACCTATTGCAAGAAAACGAGGGGCTTTGGGGTTAGTCTCAATTACCTAATCACTAATACCCAACCTTTGGGGACTCCATCCCATGGCCGTGCGGCATTAATGAATATGCCGTACATCCGGAATATCAAAGTTTTGCCGGTTACACACCATCTTTTGCATGGGAATACCGGCTTCGATAAACACCTTACCAACCGGCTTAAACCCTTTGGCCTGATGAAACTCAACACTGGCGAGTTCAGACTGTAACTGGATTTGTTTAATGTTTTGCGATTCGGCGTGTTTGAGAAGAGCTGCGAACAATAACTTGTAAACAGCAAGGGTTCGGTGGCCGGGTAATACAGCGATTCGCCCGAGCTCGCCGTTTGGAGTCAGGCGGCCGGTGGCGATAGGGGTGTCCTGCTCACAAAACAGTAAAACGTGGGCGGCTTTACTGTCTAAATCGTCAAATTCGGTGGTTTCCGGGAGCTGCCATTCCAACACATACACTGCATTTCTAAGTGTTTTCAGTTGATCACAGGCCTCTTGCCAAAGAACCTGTTGGACTTTATACGCCATACTTCCCCCCATGTTGCCAGTGTCGCCAGCAAGTTATCCCGGTGAGTTGTCTCTACCTTTACAGCGGTTTTTCAGGTAAGAGTTCCCAGTACCCCATATTAACCAGTGTAGTGAATGTGTAAAAAATATCCAGTTTATCCGGGGCGGTTGCCATATCAGCGCGATCAACGTCAGCCTGGCTCATTAGCTGGCACATTAGCGGGTAATTTTCAGGCGAAAAATTGATTATCTCACCATTAATAAATAAACAATCCGGGAATTGCTTGTTTAACAATGGCCGGCAGCCCGGCAATTTAACCAGCGTAGCGCCCGATTCGAGATGTTCCTGCAGAGACTGGCTATCAAGCGGTTCATTGATCTCCGGCTCGATACCTTGTTCACTTAACATGGCTAACAGGTTTTGATTGAAGTTGTCATCATCGATGGCCTTGTGCAACAATTCTTTTAGTGCATCGACTTCCCTGGCCGATACCTCTGCAGGCGATTCTGACAGGGCCAGTGACGGGTCGGTATAGCGCTGTATGCCGGTTGGCTGGGTTTGTAAATGTTCGGCCAGATAATTGCCAAGCTGAACCTGATCCGGCGCACGAAAGCCGATGGAGTAAGTCAGACTATCGCTTAGTGTTACGCCATCATGGGGCCAGCCTGGAGGAATATAAAGAATATCGCCAGGCTGTAACTCACAGTCAATCACCGGTGTGAAGTCATCCACATGACACAGCCCTTTAACCGGTTGGGTGTTGGTGAGGCCCTCGGGCGAACCCCCCCGCCAGCGCTTGCTACCTTTACCTTGCAGCAAAAATACATCGTATTGATCAACATGGGGGCCCACTCCGGCGCCAGGTACCGCAAAGCTGATCATCAGATCGTCAACCCGCCAGTTGGGGATAAAGTTAAATCTGTCCATAAGATCGCTGGCTTCATCAAGGAATCGGTCTACGCCCTGAACCAGTAATGTCCATTGCCCCTGACACGCCGAATAATCTTCGAAGGGCCCTTGCTGAATAGTCCACTGCTCAGCTTGTTTACTGATAACCCGGCTATCGAGTTCTGGCTCCATGGCGAGACCCGCCAGTTCGTGTTCATCAATAAAATCGGTGAAGTCGGGCAGAGCCTGGCGAATAACGCAGGGCTTTTTCTGCCAGTAATCCTGTAAAAATGTAGCAATATCTAAATTAAGCACAATTATCATTATCGTTTTGTATTTGCGCCATTATCCCCGGGTTGGCGGTGGATTAAAACCCACGGCCCGCAGTTGTCAGGTGATTTTCAATTGGTAGTAAATTTTTGTATCAGGGTGTTTGCTGCTTGCCAGACTGGTTTCGGCTGCTACCAGATGGGAAGGAAGATGTGTCGCGGTAACGGAGCATGCGGCAATATAGCCTCTGACTGCATTCTGCTCCAGGCAGGCGGCCAAATTGACCGTTTTGCCCCAGAGATCAAAATATGGCCGGTTTTTACCAATAATGCCGGCGGTTAAAGGGCCGGTAGCGATGCCAATGCGCACCGAACAATTAAGGTGGTGGTTATCACTGTAGTTAGCAATCGTGCGGTGCAACGCACAGGCAAAATGATACATGTGCACACAACAAGTCTTATCTGCTTGGGGTTGTAAATGGCTCACTACCATATACTGGTCGCCATTAGTTTTGATTTTCTCTACCGAAAACTGGTCGCACAAACTATCGATGTGCGAATAAAGACGCTTCAGGCCGGTAAGGATAGCGCGGTCGCCGTATTGCTGGTTAAGCGTTGTGTAGCCACTGAGATCGGCAAATAACACGCAGGCGAAAGGGTAGCGCCGGGTTTTTCCGGGCTGCCAGAAACTGGCAGGCTGTTCGGGATCCTTTGGTAATAATTGATTCAGAGTACTTACAGACGAGTGATGTGCGCCGCGTAGGCTTTGCCAGCGGTTGAGTGTTTGCTGACGAAGTACCCGGTAAATCCCCAGACTTAGTGCACCAAGAGTGAGGTCGTTGGTAAGTCGCACAATGCCAAACTCCAGTTGGGGTTGATAGTGAAGAATACTAAACAGGCTGAATAAGAATACTGCGCCAGTAAGTACAGTGACTTGTGCCAGTCGCTCTGCACGGGTAAACACAAATCCGCTTATCACTACGGCAAGCAGGTAATAGTAGTGGGTGTTGGATAACCCAGGCCACAATAACAATACCCAGGTGAGATAACTGTAATAAAGCATAAACAGGGCTAGTTTAAGCCAGTTGAGGCTCATCTTTCGCTGAGCGAGTAACAGCGCAAGTAAGGCCAGAAAATGACCCAGCCAGTTGTAGCGTTGTAAAGAGTCCGGCCGCGCAAAATAATAAAGTGCCGGGAGTTGTAGCAGCATAGCTACCGTAAATAACAGCAGGGTAAGTTTAAGTGTTTGCCTGATTTGTTCAGCAGTGCGCTGCGAAGCGGGAAGAGAAGTGGTTAACGGTAACATGGCAACTCCTTAACGTAGGAGTTGCCAAGCGTAGCAAAGGACTATTCGCCCAGTAACTGATCTACCAGACGGATTGCATCACCAATATAGGCTTGCGGAGACAGCTGTTTAAGCTGTGCTTTGGCTTCTTCCGGCATGTCTAAGTTGTCGATAAACGCTGCGATGACTTCAGCATTCACCTTTTTACCGCGGGTCAGCTCTTTCAGCTTTTCATATGGTTTTTCGATACCGTAACGACGCATAACGGTTTGAATAGGCTCTGCCAGTAGTTCCCAGTTATTATCCAGTTCGTTGAGCAGGCTTTGTTCGTTAACTTCCAGCTTGCTGATACCTTTAAGCGTTGCCTGATAAGCGATAACTGCATAGCCAACGCCAACACCCAAATTGCGCAGTACCGTTGAGTCGGTCAGGTCACGCTGCCAGCGTGATACTGGCAGTTTGGCAGCCAGGTGATCGAAAATCGCATTAGCGATGCCCAGGTTACCTTCCGAGTTTTCAAAGTCGATAGGATTAACTTTATGCGGCATGGTAGAGGAGCCAATTTCGCCGGCAACCGTTTTTTGCTTAAAGTGACCCAGCGCAATGTAACCCCAGACGTCACGNTCGAAGTCCAGCAGGATAGTGTTGAANCGTGCAATGGCNTCAAACAGCTCGGCAATGTAATCATGCGGCTCGATTTGCGTGGTAAANGCATTCCAGGTAATGCCCAGNCTGGTNACAAANTCTTCAGANATNGTGTGCCAGTCNAGCTCNGGNTAAGCNGACAGGTGNGCNTTGTAGTTACCTACNGCACCGTTNATTTTACCCAGCAGNCTTACNGCCGCGATTTGGTCGCGNTGACGTTGNAAGCGCACGGCNACGTTNGCCATTTCCTTACCCATGGTNGTNGGNGANGCNGGNTGNCCGTGNGTACGNGCCATCATTGGAATANTGCGNTATTCGCGNGCCAGATCTTTNAGCGCATCGATTAANTTATCGCAGTAAGGCAGNATAACNGTATCNCGGGCTTCNGTGCACATCAGGGCATGCGACAGNTTATTGATGTCTTCTGAGGTACAGGCAAAGTGNATAAACTCACTGATAGCGTTCAGTTCGCTGTTATCTGCGACTTTTTCCTTNAGGAAATACTCTACNGCTTTTACGTCGTGGTTGGTGGTACGTTCGATNTCTTTNATNCGGCGGGCNTCNTCTACNGAAAACTCNGCCACAATGCTGTCGAGCAGNNNNTGNGANTGNGGAGANAANTCAGGGACNTCGGTGATACCGTCNAGCTTNGACAGTTTTTGTAACCANCTNACTTCAACTTCAACCCGGTATTTAAGCAGGCCGTANTCACTAAAAATAGACCGTAACTCGNCTGTTTTAGAGGCATACCGACCATCGACCGGAGAAATTGCCGTTAATTGGGATAGTTCCACCTTTTGCTCCTCAATTAGTTCATTAATCTCAGTGCCTGCTGGGCACTGCGTAGAATTGCTTTACGTTTAAATAAAATCTGTCGNCGCTGACCGCCCANCTGTCGCCACAANACGGCGGCNCGNACACCNGCCAGCAANAGGGCNCGAACCCGGTGTTGATTGAGTGGCTGACTCAGNCANCTNGGATTACCGGCAATNTGAATCTTNGGTGCCANCGGNCTGATCACGTCTGAATAAATNCTCGCCAGCGACGATAAAATCTGCGGGCTNTCAAANTCCATATGCGCCANCTGNCGTTGCACNTGGGAAATACGCTCNCCCAGCTCATTCATNGCTTTNNTGTTGCGNGCCAGTTTTCGNTCGAGNCCNAGNACACTGGCGATATANCGGGTCANCTCGGTNTCTTTTTTNGAGTTATGATCGCCTAANTGCGCNACNATNACCTGAAAACCGGTTTTTAAATTTTCNAACTGGCCNAACACCTGCTGTGTGGTGTCTGAATCGGTGACCAGAATNCTNGATAANCTNGCTTCTACTGCNTGNTTATCGGCTTCACCNGTNCGGGCAATCGANTGCACCAGTCGNGCGGCCTGACAAACACCCGCCAGACCCAGTTGTTTTTCGATGGCTGTATCCAACATTAGCGTAAATAACTCTCAATAATGCCGCCACCCAGGCAGACTTCATCCAGATAAAACACCGCTGACTGACCGGGCGTAACTGCTTTTTGCGGTTCGTCGAAGGTCACCTTTACCTGATCGTCGCCAATGGGCGTAACCAGACAAGGAATATCCTGCTGGCGGTAACGGGTCTTCACGGCGGCGCGAAATGGCTCGGTTGGCACTGTTCGGTTAACCCAATGCAATTGCTTTGCAATCAGACCGTCAGAATAAAGGCGCGGGTGGTTGGCACCCTGTCCAACGATAAGCACGTTGCGCTCAACGTCTTTGTCGACCACATACCAGGGATCGTCGCCGTACTCGGCAAGGCCACCAATGTGCAAGCCTTTACGCTGCCCCAGCGTGTGATACATCAGGCCTTCATGCTGACCAATTTCCACGCCTTCGGCGGTTTCGATGATACCAGGCTGGGCCGGAAGGTACTGACTTAAGAAGTCCTTAAACTTACGTTCGCCGATAAAACAAATGCCGGTACTGTCTTTTTTACCGGCGGTAACCAGGCCTTGTTGCTCGGCGATTTCCCGAACCTGTGGTTTCTCGATGTCACCCACCGGAAACAGCGTTTTAGCCACGTGCTCTTCACCCAGAGTGTAGAGAAAATAGCTTTGGTCTTTGTTGTTGTCCAGACCGCGCAGCATCTGCCAGTGGCCGTCAACTTCACGGCGGCGCACATAATGGCCGGTGGCGATAAAGTCGGCACCTAAGTCTTCGGCAGCGTATTCAAGGAAAGCCTTAAATTTAATTTCCTTGTTACACATGATATCCGGGTTCGGCGTGCGACCGGCTTTGTATTCTGCCAGAAAATACTCAAACACGTTGTCCCAGTACTCGGCAGCAAAATTAATGGTGTGCAGGTAAATACCCAGCTTATCGGCAACTGCCTGGGCATCGGCCAGATCTTCAGCCGCGGCACAGTATTCGTCGTTGTCGTCTTCTTCCCAGTTTTTCATAAACAGGCCTTCAACTTCGTAGCCTTGTTGCTGGAGCAAATAAGCAGAAACAGAAGAATCCACACCACCGGACATACCGACGATGACTTTTTGTTTATTGGGGGCCGAAGTGGCAAGCTGAGACATTATTTTACTGTGCACTCTCATGTTATTTACGGGGCGCGGAGTTTACCAGAAAATGCAACTTTTGGCACCTTTAAAAGCGCCTTTTTGCGGCGCTCAACGTGTTTTTTGCCGTTGTTTGGGCCGGCTCCGTCGGGCAGGGCGTTTATTTGCCTTACCGACCGGTTTCATTGGCGGGCCAGGCAGGTTGACGTATTCACCATTGGCGATGCCATCCAGCGTCCAGTTGCCTACCCGGTAGCGGATAAGTCGCAGGGTAGGGTTTCCCACATCGGCGGTCATACGGCGTACCTGGCGGTTACGGCCTTCGCTGATTGTGATGGACAACCAGGTGGTTGGAATATTTGCCCGTTGCCGAATAGGCGGATTGCGAGGCCATACCGCTGGCTCTGCCATACGCTGTACTTTGGCAGGCTGGGTCAGGCCATCTTTTAATTCCACTCCAGTGCGTAAGGCTTCAATGGCTTCATTGGATACTTCGCCTTCCACCTGAACCCAGTAAGTTTTGCTGGTTTTGGCTTTTGGATGGGCGAGTTTATGCTGCAACGCGCCATTGTCGGTAAGTACCAGTAATCCCTCTGAGTCACGGTCGAGCCGTCCTGCTGCGTAGACATCGGGAACCTGAATATAATCTTTCAGGGTTTCACGGCCTTCAGCATCGGTGAACTGCGAAAGCACCATATAGGGTTTATTGAACAGAATTACGGTTGAAGTCATGCAACGATTGCTGGCCGGTGTGATTTGAGTAAACAGTTTATCAAAGTTGTTGTTTAAGCACACCGGGAACCTGCTGGTGATGAATTTTTGTACGCCTTGTTGAATAATTACCCATGAAAACTAATTTATTAACCATTTTTTCGTAATTAAGACAAAGGTATGACTTGTAACTGGTTCGCTTGACCCTATACTAAAGACCTTATGATTCATGTGCATTACATGGCCAGCGTCAACCTGTAAAATTAGTGAATTAAATACTCAGTAAAGTGGATGCTGAGTTTTTTGCGTGCGTGAATCGATACTCCCTTCAGGTTGACACATGTAGGTACTTAGGAAAATCACGAGATCCGGTCTCTTGTCAGAACGTAATAGTCTGAAATAAGCGGCTGGAATTTGTTGAATGGAAAAAACGCAGCCAGCTACTGCAACTATTGAGGTACATAATGACCAACCGTAAGTCTACAATTATTTATACCAAAACCGATGAAGCGCCAATGTTGGCCACCTACTCGTTGTTACCCATTATTCGTCGCTTTGCCGCCGAAGCTGATATCGATGTTGAAGTAAGTGATATCTCTCTAGCCGCACGTGTTCTGGCCCATTTCCCTGATTATCTGACTGACGACCAAAAAGTGGTTGATGCCCTGAACGAATTAGGCGGAATGACGCAGGATCCAGAAGCGAATATTATCAAACTGCCGAACATCAGTGCCTCTATCCCGCAGCTGCGCGCGGCGATTAAAGAGCTGAACGCACTGGGCTTCAACGTTCCGCAATTCCCTGAAGATCCAAAAACTGACGAAGAAAAAGACGTTCGCGAACGCTACGGAAAAGTATTGGGTTCTGCAGTAAACCCGGTTCTGCGTGAAGGTAACTCAGACCGTCGTGCACCCACTGCAGTTAAGAATTACGCGAAAAAATTCCCGCACAGCATGGGTGAATGGAGCCAGGCTTCACAAACTCACGTAGCGCACATGCGCGGCGGTGATTTCTATTCAGGTGAAAAATCAGTAACCGTTGAAAAAGAAGGCCATGTAAGCATTGAGTTTACCGGCAAAGACGGTAGCAAGAAGACCCTGAAGCCAAAAGTTGACCTGCTGGCTGGTGAAGTTATCGATGGCATGTACATGAGCAAAAAGGCGCTGTGTCAGTTCTTCGAAGAGCAAATCGAAGATGCTAAGAACACGGGTATTCTGTTCTCTCTGCACGTAAAAGCGACGATGATGAAGGTGTCTCACCCCATCGTATTTGGTCACTGCGTTAAAGTCTTCTACAAAGAGCTGTTCGAAAAGTACGGTGAATTGTTTGACGAGCTGGGCGTTAATCCAAACAACGGTCTGGGCAGCGTTTACGACAAGATTTCAACTTTACCTGAGTCTCAGCGTTCTGAGATTGAGCGCGACATTAACAAGTGCTATGCCGATCGCCCACCACTGGCGATGGTAAACTCAGACAAAGGTATTTCTAACCTGCACGTACCGAGCGACGTAATCGTAGATGCTTCTATGCCAGCGATGATCCGTAACTCTGGTCAGATGTGGGGGCCGGATGGAAAGCCACACGATACTAAAGCGGTTATCCCGGAAAGTACCTATGCGACTATCTATCAGGAAGTAATCAACTTCTGTAAGACTCACGGTGCCTTCGACCCAACTACTATGGGTACAGTACCTAACGTTGGCCTGATGGCGCAGAAAGCCGAAGAGTACGGTTCACACGACAAGACTTTCGAAATGGAAGCTGACGGTACCGTTCAGGTTGTTGATCAGGACGGCAACGTACTAATTGAGCATGAAGTGGAAGAAGGCGATATCTGGCGCATGTGTCAGGCCAAAGACGCACCGATTCAGGATTGGGTAAAACTGGCTGTTACCCGTGCCCGTCAATCTGGCATGCCGGCAGTATTCTGGCTGGATGATGAGCGCGCACACGATGCACAGCTGATCAAGAAAGTAGAGAAGTACCTGCAGGATCACGACACAGACGGCCTGGATATTTCAATCATGTCACCGGTTCGTGCTATCCGTTACTCAATGGAACGCGCGATTCGTGGCCTGGACACTATTTCGGTTACCGGTAACGTACTGCGTGACTACCTGACCGACCTGTTCCCAATTCTTGAACTGGGTACCAGTGCGAAAATGCTGTCAATCGTGCCGCTGATGGCCGGTGGTGGCCTGTACGAAACAGGCGCTGGTGGCTCTGCACCGAAGCACATTCAACAGTTTGTTGAAGAAGGTCACTTACGTTGGGATTCACTGGGTGAATTCCTGGCGCTGGCGGTTTCGCTTGAAGATGTGGCGATTAAGCACGGTAATGCAAAAGCCAAGCAACTGGCCGTTGCATTAGATAAAGCCACAGAAGCACTGCTGAATAATGGCAAGTCGCCTTTACGTAAAGTGGGTCAACTGGACAACCGTGGTAGCCACGTGTATCTGGCCATGTACTGGGCAGAAGAGTTGGCCAAGCAAACTGAAAATGCCGAACTGGCTGCTCAGTTTGGGCCTATCTACGATAAGCTGGCGGCAAACGTTGATAAAATCATTGAAGAAATCAACGAAACCGAAGGCAAGCCACAGGATATCGGTGGTTACTACCTGCCTGACGAAGCTAAAACGGCCGCAGCAATGCGCCCAAGTGCGACGTTTAACGAAATTCTTGGCGCTTAATTAAATCATTAGTTTCTGATTTATTTAAAAAAACCGGCTTCGGCCTAATGCCAGTCAGTTAAGCTGACTGGCATTTTTCTTTGAGGGGTATTTAGCCGGTCTATTCCTTACCACTCGTGGATAATACCTGTCAGGTCGTTT
>NZIK01000055.1 GCA_002691625.1 Alteromonadaceae bacterium | reverse complement strand
AGACCACTCTGACAGACTGGCGGGGTCAATCAATAGGATCCCCACGATCATTGAAAATAAATATTACTAACTGTCAATAGGGCCCTGGTGAACGGTTACCCCTTCACTATCCAATGCTGCCCGATTGCAGGGCTTACAGGAATAGCATCAGGACTTGCCTTAATGGTGACGAAATACTTGCCACTGTTGGTTCTGTATGAGTCTTTTGCCAGTGGCACGCCACTGAATATCACCATATTGGTAGAGCTGTAAGGAATGCTCGTGACACGCATATGTTCTACATGCAATTGCTCAAGCGCCTGTGAGCCAATTGAAGCACGAGCATTCATCGTGGCATGAATCCCATTTCAGATAACGTCTCAGACAGCTCACCATAACGTTCTAATTTGCCTTCCAGCTCTGCCACCTTAGCTTTCAACTCGATGTTTTCGGTTTCCAAAGTAGATAAACGTTTCGACTCAAGAACACGACGATTCATTCCGGCGTCATACTCCTGTGGCTTGCCTTTAGTGGACACTGCCTCGGCAGTCAGGGGGGGGGAGAACATCTTTTTCCCTCAGCTTGATTTCAAGCTCCTCCAAGGCATCTTTGAGGACAGGGTTCTGACGTAGTGCAGACTTTCCACAGCCAATCCCTTTAGCTATTTCCCCGCGATTTAGCTTACCCCGATGAATGATCTGCTTAAAATCATCATCAGATTGTGTTGCCACCCAGGCATGAAATGCCGCTACATTTTCTTCTGCTTTTTGCTGCCCGCCAGCCACTCTTACTTCCCGTCCCTAATTCTCATAATTGTTTGTCTGGCAACATTATATTTCTTTGCCAATCCCGACACTGTGGCTGTGCTTGAAATAAGTGATTTCCTGATACTAATTCTTTCGTCAGTGCTCAACTTCGGTGGGCGTCCCATGTGTTTACCTTCAGCTTTTGCTCTCTCTCTACCTTCACTAGTCCTGTCAAAAATGAGGTCTCTTTCCAGTTGAGCGAACACACCAATCAGACTCACCATCGCTTTAGAAATCGGGTTATTAAGAGAAGTATCTATGACTCCATCAAGGGTTCTTAAATTTGCCCCTTTCTCGTGAATTTGCTCTATTGTATGAAGGATCGACTTTAGCGAGCGCCCAAGCCTGTCTAGTCTGTAAACGATAACGGTATCGCCTTCCCGAATGTAATCAACCAGCCGATCCAACTTTTCCTGATTGCTTTTTGAGAGCCCACTTTGTTTACCATGGAAGACTTTTTTGCATCCAGCAGCTTCCAAAGCCTCAATTTGTTCATTAAGGCTCTGTTCAGCAGTGCTCACTCTAGCGAAGCCAATTTTTTCAGGCATATCAATCTCTTCAAATTAAGGCCAGATTGGGTCTTCCATACAATCAATGATGACTTTGATCTGGTCGCTATGCAGTAATTTGGTAGCTTCTACCCAATCAAAAAAACGTTCTTCAGGTCGAGTCTTCGCTGAAATGTTCGTATTCATAAACTTTTTTGTGTACTAAAGTATTAACTTAGATACACCTTAATCAATCAGTGTACCTAAGTCAAAGATATCAATTAGGTACATGTACTTTATTATAAATAAGACTTTTGTATTACTGAGATGTTAATGCTAGCAGTGAGGCCAGTTCACTCGGATGAACGACAATCTCACCAGTCTCAGTATCAGTGACAATTCGCCGATTCCCCTTACCTCTAATTTTGAGTTCACAAGAGCTTGCTGCCAGTTCTTCGATAACGCGTTGCTGAACCGCTGTTAAATGTGTACTTTTTGCTGGTGAAACATGACCTCTTGAATCAGGAATACTATCGAGGGTGTCTTCAAGAGATATGACTGCGTCATTTCTAAACTTTTTGTCTTCAATTTTTAAAATATTTTCAAGGGTGAGCAACCTTTCCTCTAAGTTGTTGATATAAATAATTGTTTCCAGCGGCAAACCATCATTTTTGTCGGTATGAATTAATTCGGTAGAATTCTCTTTTTCTTTGATGCTTTTATACTCATTAATCACTCGCTTGTATATTTTCGAAGCATCGTTATTGATGGTTCCTACAGAAGGTTTACCATATTCTTTGCGACAATATTCACCTACGCTTTTGTACGTTAGAACTTCATTATTTTTCAACAATACCTTGCAAGCTTTGGAAATATTATCTAAAGACTCAGCAACCCTTGTCTCTGCATCTTTTTTCAATTCTGCGACAATGGAATCCGGCACATTAGTATTCATGTGCGTGCTCCAGTTTCTCTTTTAGCGCTGACACATTATGGGTATTCAAGGTCTTTGCAAGAACTTTCGATTGCGAGTCTTCGAGTTGATCTCGCAGAACGCGAGGATCATCATATTCTTCGTCTGTAAACGTTCGCCCAAGTGCGCCAACAGTTTCTTTGAGCTTGATCAGCATTGCTGCTCGCTTTACAGAACTCGAAGGAAGATAAAGAAATGGATTGGTGTCCGAAAATTGGTCTGATAACTTGTTGTAAAATTGTTCCAACTGTCGTTTTTCTACGGTGATGTCATCTCCGTTTAACCCGAGAACAGTTCCTTGCAAATTAATCTCCATCATCGCGTCAAACTTGTTAAGTGGCAGTTTCTCTGGTACACCAAGCTCGAAATCATCAATGAGCATCAAGGATGTTTTCTCCAAATCATTTTCATCCAGTTCTCCAGATTCAACTAATTTTGCGAGAGAGGCATTCATCATCTTAAGCCTTCTTTCGTACTCTGTTGCTCGAAGAGCAATCACGGTATTTACTTCGTCACACTGTTTTGAATAGCGAAGTGAAAGCATTTCAGGGTTTTCAATAGAATGGTCTTCATACACTGACTGAGCCTTTATTATCAGGCTTTCCCGCTTCTCAATCAGCTCTTTCAATTCAAGTCCTACTTGATTCAAATAAAAGATCTGCTCTAGCAAAAACCGTGGGCCGCTTCGCCAATAACGGCAATTACCACAACGCCTGTAGCCTCCGTCAACCGGAGCGATAACTGCACTGGATTTCCCGTTTTTAAAAGTTACTTTTATCCCACCCTCATTGCAGTTATAGCTAAAGCAAACACCTCCGTTTAATACAAGTGGCCGTTTTTTGTACATTTCACCGTTTATATCAAAATTACTGTCGGTTATTTCTGGACCGGAAAATGAGTTTGTTATATCCGTGATTGAAATTAACTCATCATCATAATTGAGATAATCAGATTCATTGATATGTGATGTGCCACCTTTTCTAGCCGCATTTGTAACTATCTTTCTGAACTCGGATTGCTTTATCTTATGGTAATAAATCGTCATAACCTCAGTAGCGTGACCCACTATAGCTTGGACAACTTCTAAGCTTACGCCATTATCAAGTAAATCACTGATCCCCTGAACTCTTAATGTGTGAACATCATAAAAGCATTTACCATTAGAGCCAAAAGCAACGCAATGATTTTTGTACGCTGGATAGCGTTCTTTAAATCTTTTATCTGCCTCTTTCATGACGGCATAAAAGTAGTTCCTCACATTTTCCGCAGATGGAGGGAGGTAAAGCCCGTTTCTTTCAGAAAACTTTTCATGATCGAGGTGTATCATGGCAGAAACAGTTGGAGATGTTGCTGTACGAAACAAAGGGACAAAATATGGCAATTTTTCCCAGTCTTCTAGAGAATATTTTGAAGCCTCTTCGTCCAAAGTTTTGACAGGTTTAGCTTTTTCGACAGGGCTGTAAATTTTATTCCATTCTTTCTGCGCCAAAATGATGTCATAAACTTCATCAATTCGCTCTACACCAGTGTTATAAGGCCAATCAATTTTATAACCAGTATGGCCTTTCTTCTGGAGCTGTCGCATCTTTGTTTTATTCGTATTGATATACAATGATAGTGAATTATTTCCCTGCCTCGATTTAGAGGACAGTATCCCCGTTCTTCCATGTCGTTGTACGTGTCTCTTGCCATCTTCATATAAGAAATTAGCAAGATAGGATGTGTTTTTTACGTAGCACTCTGACTCGATATCCCAGATTTCATCGTCAAGCAGGCCCTCATCTAACCATCTAGCCGAGTGGCCTCTAACAGGGATGAGAAGTAAAAGGTGCAGTACCCTGGCAATTTGAGGATTAAATACGACCTCATATTGCTGGGTCTGGTAGTTGAACAACTTTACAAAATGCCCTTTCTGTGATTTTGCAAAACTGTAATTGTCACTGGTTGCAACCTCTAAAACGATATCATGTAATGCACTATCCATAGGTGTTCTGGATGTAGCATTCTCGTTTGGATTCGTAAAAACATCTCTGGTTGGAGGAATAGGCTTTGCTGGTTTAAAACCCGTACTAAGCAAAGTAACGTTAATCCAGTCATCGAAGATCTTGTTAACTGTTGCCCATTGGGTTCTTAAAGTATTAAGGGCGTATTTTTTACCCTTGGAATTTTTTCTTTCATTGATGAAGTGATAAAACGATGCAGTATCATGCATCTTTTGAGGGTTATAAATGTCGTAGGGACGGACGTCTTCCAATGACCGGATTGGATGATTAAATCCGTTTGCATTGCGTTTGATTATCCAATCAATGAATACGTTAAGTTTGTCTATTGACTGTAAATTTCCTTTTTTACTGGCCCATCCAGTCAGTTGTTCATGTAAAATAGGGTCTATTTTGTCAACGGCCCAATGAAGGTTTTTATTTTTACGCGAAACAGTTGAATTATAAACCCTTTTCGCATTGTGAAAGGAAAGCTTATTCCGTGGAAACCTAATATCACCAACAGTGGCCATATAGGCTTCACTTTCCTCTAAAACGTCAAATAATACATTATATCCTTTATAGAAACTGCCTGTGGCCGTGTTGTATTCCTTTGTCTCACGTTTTGCTTTGGTGAGATTTAAAAAGAAATCTTCTGGTATATCGCCAATTTCGTCGAATGATGCTACGCCAAAGAACATAAGAGATTGAAAATTCGGGTAATATACCTTATTAAATTGTTTATCTTCGGGCGTGATGGTTTTGATTAACCATTCCCTTAGCGACGTCATTTGTGCAGTAGCAGGCAGTGCCATCCCACTGCTTTTAAGATGATGTCTACTGAAGTGATAAGGAAAAAATATGGCCTTATCAAAGAAGTTCATCTCCAAAATGTGGTTTAAGGCGTTTTTTACCGTTTGAACAACAGCATATAAGAAGTCTGATACGGCTGTTCTCGCAGCACCTTCTGGACTCAAACAGTCATCCTGAATAGCCTTCCTGAGCAACGCCTCACGCTCTCTTGGCGCTGAAAATAGTAAACTAGGATCGAGATTAGTTCTGTAGGGTTTTGCAGTCCTGTGAGAGCAATTTGTCAAAAAATGAAATATGGGTGAAGCTTCGATGTCTTCAATTTTTAAACCGTCGAGTCTTTGCCTCAGAGTTTCTTTAAAGTATGTTGTCCCTGATTCAATTACCAACACGAGATACTTTATACACTCAAATGGATTCTCAAATGATTGAAGTGATTTCGTCCAATTAATGAATGTTGGTTTAAACTTCCCTTGGCTTAAAGCGCGTGCTGTACTGGCGTAGGTGTCATACCTAGATTTTAACTCACCAACCAAGGTGGTTCTAAATGCCTGCCCTTGCAGATCTGTTGAAGAACATATTTCGTCTGCAATTTCATATACATAGGGATGCCTAGTAAAAGGCCACATAGAATATTTTTTGTCGGTGGAATCTTTATAGGTTAGGCATATTTCAACAAAATCATCCCATACCATTTCATCCAGCTTTTCTCCCATAATTTGAGGTAGGGTGTTGTTTGGCTTGACTATGATTGTATCGACAGTTCCGTTGTAAACAACGGGTCTTTTAGTTGCAAAACCCTCTGAGCGGGTTAGCAAGGCGAAATCCTGAGAAAACTTATAAGAGGATTGTAATTCCCATTGCTCGAAATTTATACTCACCATATATTATCCCACTCCGTGTCGAGCTTTTTAATCTGCTCATCACTAAGGGTGCCAAAGGCTCCCATTAGTTCTTTCTTTACTGATGCACTTGATTTCATGTAATAGACTTCTGTTGAGGAAATTGACGCGTGACGCAGAAAGAATTGAGCGTGCTCCATTGATATTCCAAGTTTATTTGCCAGGTAATAACCGCAAAAATGCCTGAGAGAATGAGGCCCGTATGCCTTGCCAGTGATTCTATTTGAATCACGGCGCACTTTCTGCTCTAACGCATCAAGTGTCATTGGTGTACCGTTATTTTGGCAAAGTAGAAAAGGATGGCCCCCTCGTCTTTGTTGCTGAATCAGTTGCTTAAACAATCTTGTGAATTCATATTTAGCCTTATAAGATGACCACTCAAGGATGTAACCGTATTTTCGGTCTGAAGTGTGGAAAGTTACACCCTTCCAACCTGAATAATACTTGTGACTGTTCGGAAGACTCGTTCTGGTACGCAGGTTACCTAAAAAGTCCAAATCACTATCATCAAGGTCAGACGTTTTGCTTATAACTTCTCCGGAGCGTTCAAGAATGCTTTCGCGCTTCACACGCTCTTTACTTCTGTGATCCCAAGTTAATCCGTTTGGGTGATCTAAAATTACGTCAAGGCCGTCTGCGCTAGGGACAAGGTCTGAGATAAGCAGGTGACAAACCTCACTATATCGGAGTCCAGTGAATGCCATAAGCAAAATTGCAGCTCTGTAATTAATATCTGTCTGGCTCTCTATAAACTCAACAATTTTTTTTGGGGGAAAATATTTGTAGAGCTTAGCCCCTGATCTATGTTGCTCATTAGCGTGTATCACTGCAAATGAATTGAGATCCTTGCTACTAATTTCCTTTTCGGGATCTAGTATATGCTCCAAAAGACTTTTTCCTTCTTTAGCCTTAAGTTGTGAGTACACTGAAGTCGCGTTATATATCAAGTCATCGTGAACCATGCCCACAACGCCGAGGTAGGTTTTACAGAACGACTCATATTTCTCGTAAGCACGTAGTCTCACCATCACTCTATTTCTTTTAAGGGGCTGCCAATAAAGCCCTCTATCACAGGTAATAGTCTGGTTATCAATTGTCCCATGCATCCTTGAAGAAAAGTAATCGAGTACGAAAGTACCTGGAAACGCATTCCATTTATCATGCTTGTACGTAGTTCTGTAGTAGAACTTATACATCTCGCCGACAGCCAAAAAGAGGACATTTAGCGCTGCGTCCTTTCCCCGACCAGTCTGATGAAGATGTTTCATAAACAAAATCAGAGAATAGGGAACACTTCCGTCGTACATGTAGACGATTGGAAAATCTCTGTCGGGGAACTCCTTCGTCTTCACATATCGGCAGTGGTAATAAGGAGACCTAATATTTCTCTTCAACTTCCATTTCCGTGAGTTTGTGCACTGTCGGGAATACTATAGAGGTATTAAATATTGTCAAACACAAAATATATGAAAAATTGACGAACAGAGTAAAATTCAACCAACCCTTGGTAGGAACAAGAAAATTTATGTTAACTTTTAGTGTCGGGAAAACGTCTGATTGCCCGCGATGAAAACCTGCACCTGACCTCCACTCAGCATATCCTGAACCTTTGGGCCAAAGGCAAGGACGACCCGGAGATGGCTGAAATCGCCGAGGAATGCGCCGAGGAAGCCAAGTCTATCTTTATGAAAGCGGTAGAGCAGGAAAAGCAATGGGCAGAGTACCTGTTCCAGCATGGCTCTATGATTGGCCTGAATAAAGAAATTCTGTGTCAGTATGTTGAATACATTGCTAACCAGCGTATGGCGGTTATCGGCATGGGTCAGCCCTTTGACGTGACCTCTAACCCGCTGCCATGGATGAATAACTACCTGATCTCCGACAATGTTCAGGTGGCACCACAGGAGTCTGAAATCAGCTCATACCTGGTAGGTCAGATTGATTCAGCCGTTAGCGAAGACGACTTTGCCGATTTCGAACTCTAAATAACCGGCAATGACCGACCGCGACAACACCTACCGTATCGACATTGTCGATACGGTAACGGTGACCGCATCCCCCGATAAAACGCTGCTGGAAAGCCTTGAATCTCATAAGATTGACGTGCAATACCATTGCCGCGAGGGATTTTGTGGCGCCTGTCGAACCACACTGTTAGAAGGTGATGTGGAATACACCACTGACCCCCTCGCCTTTATGGATGATGATGAAATCCTGCCTTGCTGCTGCAAACCAACAAACCATTTAAAAATCAAACTGGGCTTCTAGCGCCTAGCCATTCAGTAACGCTAAGGCTATTTCCGGCTGCTGGTTGGCCTGACTCAGTAATGACTGACTGGCTTGCTGAATGATTTGATTTCTTGCCAGACTGGCCGTTTCGCTCGCGTAGTCTGTATCCCTTATTTGTGATTGTGCTGCCTGAGTATTTTCGGCATGAATCGACAGATTTCGTAAATTGGATTGCATGGCATTCTGCACAGCGCCATAACCAGCGCGTTTATCACCAATATCATCAATAGCCCCGGACAGCGCATTCAAAGCCACTTCTGCCTGCTGCTGGGTACTTAAGGATAACCCGGTAAGTCCCAAATCGGCGGCTGTAGCCGGTGTTTTGGCAATTTCATGGTAATCCTGGGGCCCGTTTATAGCGGCAGAAGTGGTAATCTTCACGTCTTCTTCCGGGTTTTCATCAGCCAGTTCAGCCTCCTGAATGGCAGCACTGGCCACACCGCCTAACCGATCCCAGGATATTCTGCCCTGATAAGAACTCCCTGAAACCTGTCCTGAGACCGCCAGAATAATATTCTGATTGGTGGTGCCGGTTAGCGTAATTACCTCGACATCAGTCTCGAGGCCACTTATAACGCCATCGTTATTCAGGTCTCCGTCGCCGCTATAAGTGACTGTGGTACCCACTGCATTAGCTGCATTAATATTACTCGCGTCGTAACTGGCTCCGGCATCAAATCCATTGCCTGTAGTCAGAAAAGCCGAATCGATATTGCTTAAATCAATACCGAGATCCTGCCAGTTAAAATCAGCCAGCGGATCTCCGACCGCCGGTACTTCTACTCCCGCTAAATGCTCACCGCTGGTGGTGAAAAGATGAATATCATCATCCAGGCTATAGGAATCGAAGGTAAAGCGGATATTTTCAGAGTCTGCCGGAATAAAGTAAAAATCGTTGCCGCTACCACTGAAAGGCAGGTTATTAATTATCTGCTGACCGGAACCCAGCGTCACATTGTCTGGAGAGTTATCTGCAAATAATAATGTGGCGGGCGATAATAACGGATGACGACCAAACGCTTCCGTCTCGTAGGCAATACGATCAATCTCGCTTTTTAATTGCTGAAACTCTTTGTCTAATGCCAGGCGATCGCTATCGGAGTGAATGCCATTTTGTGCCTGCACGGCAAGTTGACGCATGCGCTGAGCAGCTGTATTTACTTCGTCTAACGCCCCTTCTGCAATCTGCGCGTAGCTAATACCATCATTGAGATTACGCACCACCTGACGGCTTGATATCACATCACTTTGCAGCCGATCAGCTATTTGTAATCCGGCTGCGTCATCGGCAGCGCTGTTGATGCGAAAACCTGAGGAAAGGCGTTCGAAAGACTGGTCCAGCCGGTTTGTTACCGAGAACAACTGACGCTGAATATTAAGCGCTGACTGATTGTGACCAACAACTAAAGACATCTTCCATGAATACTTCTCGACTTCCTGATATCCGTATCGGCCTACTGTCTTTATACTTTAGTCTTAATTTACGTTAACTTATTGATTAATAGACAAAGGTGACAAGACACAAGTACTCAATCAAGTTTCATTCAGCGTTAAGCGTGCGCTGTGTTTTAAAGCTGGATAGATTTTCAATATTCTTAATTGAAGCATAACCACACTAACTGCCCCAATGCATATCACTCAATCAGCATACTGGCTTCCTATGACACTGGTTACGCGGCAGAACGACAGGTATTAGCGCATAGTAAAACCATTCAGACGACAGCTTTTTTAACCCAAATCACCATGGCGACACCACCAATAACGGCCAGTGAGCTTAAGATGATTCTCAGCGTGACCGTTTCATCTAAGAACAACCATCCGGCAAAGACTGCCAGCACCGGCACAGATAATTGTAATGTTGCAGCTTTAATCGCCGCTATGTGCACCAAAATGCTATACCACAAGGCATAGCCTAATGCCGAGGCAATCGCGCCTGAGGCAACGGCGTAAGCCATACCTTCAGCATGGAACTCACCGCCCGGCCAGAATATCACCAGCAATACTAACGCCAGTGGCGTGGAACGGATAAAATTACCTGCTGTAGCTTCTATGGGAAATTTAGCGCCCTTACCCTTTAACGAATAAACACCCCATGCGATTCCCGCCGCCAGCATCATCAGTGCGCTGGAAAGCTGCGGTACTGCCGCATTAGGCAGCAGGAGCAGTATGAGTCCAACCAGGGCGAGCAGAAAGCCGCCCCATTGCAGTGTACTCATCCTTTCGCCTTTAAACAGGCCCCAACTGATCATGGTGACCTGCACCGCACCGAAAAGTAACAAAGCACCGGCCCCGGTGGTCATGCTGATATAGGCGAACGAAAAGCCGGCAGCATACACAAACAGCGCAATAGCAGAGGTCATATTGCCTTCTTTTAACGGTTTATGGTTACGCATAACCACTAATAGCGTTAACATCAGCGCGCCACTGGTTAAACGCCAGAAGGTGAAGGATGCCGGGTCGATATCGGTTTCCACCAGTGCCATGCGGCACAGCAAGGAATTCGCGGCAAAGGCCGTCATTGCCAGCGCAGCCAGTAAAACCAGTTTAATCAGTGCCATAGAATGTCCTGCTCCGCATTTTTAATCATAGTTGCATATTGTTAACTAAATTCAATACCACTTTGCGCCTATTCTGCGCCGGGCTGATTTAATGTTTATTGCAATCCAGGCCCGGTAACAATCAAAAAAATACCCGCTCACTGGCGGGTATTTCAATTAGCTGCGGTGTCAGAAGTTAATTAAAGCTTTAAGCCTAATCGTTCTGCCACCTCAATATAGGTTTCTACCACTGAGCCTAAGCCCTGGCGAAAACGGTCTTTGTCCATCTTCTTGCGGGTTTCTTTATCCCACAGACGGCAACCGTCTGGTGTAAATTCATCACCCAGTACAATGTTTCCGGCACTGTCCACACCAAATTCCAGTTTATAATCCACTAACATCATACCGCCCTGGTCGAACAATGCTTTCAGTACATCGTTGACGGCAAATGTCAGTGCTTTCATTCGGGCTACCTGAGCGGCAGTGGCCCAGCCAAATGACTCAATATGGTAATCATTCACCATTGGATCATGCAGCGCGTCATTCTTAAGGAAGAACTCAAACACCGGTGGATTGAGTAACTGACCTTCTTCCACACCCAGACGGCGAACCAGAGAACCTGCGGCTACATTACGCACAACGCACTCTACCGGGATCATATCCAGCTTTTTAACCAGTGACTCGGTGTCAGAAAGCAGTGATTCTACCTGCGTAGCAATACCGGCTTCTTCCAGCTTGGTCATGATAAAGTGGTTAAACTTATTATTGACCTCGCCTTTACGATCTAACTGTTCGATTTTTTCACCATCGAAAGCCGAAGTATCGTTGCGAAACAATAAAATTAACTTGTCACTGTCGTCTGTGTGATAAACAGTTTTCGCTTTACCGCGATAAAGCTCGTCGCGTTTTTCCATTATAGGTCTCGTATTAAATGTCTAAGCCGTCTTCGGTCATTACCTGTTCAAAAGGTTTGAACAGATCAGCAACCTGTTTGGCATCAAATGGTGTGCTTTCATTATCCATAAAGGTGATAGACGTTTTAGGGCCTAATTTTGTCACCTTCAGGCGATAGTCTTCATAATCCAGCAACTGTGCATCGTCTGATGAAAACAGGTCACGCCACCAACTCACCTGCTCGTCAGTATACTGCACAAAAATCAATCCGTTCGACTTATCTAAATCTTTTACGTTGAAACCCAGTTTGCGCAATACCAACTGGATACGTGGCCAGGCAATGTCGTAGTTAGCATCTAACACGAAAGCCGGGTTACCGTCGTCATCAAAGCCCATTTCCATATCCAGACCCTGGCGGATCTGGGCAATGCGGCGATTGGTTTCAAGCTGATTAAGGTATTCGTAATGGCTGATAACCCGGTTTAACACCATAACTTCGTCGCGGCGTTTTTCCATGGCGTTTAAATCTTCTACAGACTTATCGCCACGTTCATAATCTACCAGGGCTACACTCAGCTGCGCAGTTCGACCATGAGGCTTTAACTCAACGTCAAACTTATAGCGACCTTTGCCAGCCACTTCACTTTCATCAGACGACCAGTCAAACCAGCCGCCATTGCCTTCTTCGGTACTGGCCGGCGCAACATTCATCCAGCCGGTCATCAGTTCACCCTGTTCCGGGCTGAAGTTTTCTACGCTGATNCCNCGTTCTTCCAGNTANCCNATCAGCGAGTTCCAGATTGTNTTATCCAGTGTTTCGNTATCTCTTACCTGNTCNANCANCACNGTNGCACCTTTAGAGCCCTCTTCNACNTGGGANCCCTGTACNANCGGGATCACCAGNGCNGGNGGCACTACNTCAAGNTTACGTCCNACCANAGTGGNATCGGCAGACTGTTGTAANGCCGGAATATTNTAATCGCTGGTAAANTCCGGNGCATCNAGATCGGTCGGCACTTGCAACTGTGTGCGTTCTTTNGATTTTAAGTATTCGTAACTNCCNGAGGCNGTNACGCGTTCTTGTTGNGAAGCACAAGCAGTAAGAACAAGGCTGGCAATACCGCTGACCAAAGCCAGTTTTTTATTCATAGTTATCTCTTATTCTGAAATTAAAGCGTATTCATGTAACAACGCTTCGATGCTTTTTTGGCTCGCAAGTTCCGGTAAAACCATCGGTAANCGTAAAAATGGGCTTTTCATCATGCCCATTTTATACAATGCCCACTTNGGGATCACCGGNTTTGGTTCNATAAACAGTGCAGAGTGAAGNTTTTCAATGCTGGCNTTAAGCTCGCGGCANCGGGCNTTATCNCCNGCCANNGCNGCTTCACACATTTGNGCNATNGCNGCNGGCACNANATTGGCNGTAACNGANATCACGCCGTGACCGCCTTCGCATAAAAATTCACATGANNTGCCNTCATCGCCGCTCAGCAANACAAANTCATCGTCTACCAANGCCNGNGTGGCTTTTANNCGGGCNATATNGCCNGTNGCGTCTTTGAGGCCAACAATTTTNGGGTGTTTAGCCAGTNCNGCTACAGTNTCNGGTAACATATCGGCAACNGTGCGGCCCGGAACGTTATANAGCANTACCGGTANGTCNGTGGCGTCGGCTACNGCCTCAAAATGNGCAATCATGCCNTTTTGCTGAGGCTTGTTGTAATAAGGNACAACACTCAGGAANCCNTCAATNCCNAGNCCAGCCATCTGCTCGCTCAGAAAAATCGCTTCAGAGGTNGAGTTTGCCCCNCTTCCGGCAATAATTTTGGTTCTGCCCGCAGCGGCTTCTACCGTTTGTNTGACNACNTCAATATGTTCATCNAAAGGCAGCGTGGCGGATTCGCCNGTAGTGCCTACNGACACAATACCATGAGTGCCCTGTTGGATATGAAACTCAACCAATTCCCGCAGCGCAGGATAATCAATTTGGCCGTCATCAAACATTGGGGTGACAAGCGCAACGTAACTACCGGTAAACATATTCTCTCCACTTTTTGCGAGCGCACATGGTAATTGCCGCACTGGTTAAAAACAAGCATTTGAANNCCCGGATCGCATATTATTACCAGAAAATGACGGTTTTTATTTTTGCTNCCGNTGTTTTAAAACCGTTTAANTCTNACTNCAGGTTTTCAGGNTGGCAAAATCNTNNCNGTGNCCGATTCGACTTTGGCCACGGCTATGTTAGAATCTGCGCCCCTTAATATGAGTCAGGTCCATGAAACAACAGTTAATTGCGGTTATCTTAGGTACCGACCAGGTGGGTATTCTCAGTGATATTGCCACNCTGGTCAGCGAATCNGATTGCAATATTCTTGACAGCAGACATGCTATTTACGGTCAGGAATTTTCGTTAACNATGATNATCGANGGCACCCATAANGCCATNACNCGGNTAGAACTCAGCATCCCTGAGATGTGCCAGCGCCGTGATCTGTTGTCGATTCTGAAACGTACTCGCGAACACACCAAACAAAATCTGACTCACCTTTACGATGTTGAATTTAATGGTGTGGATAACCCGGGGCAGATCCAGGCCATTACCCGCTTTTTNGCCGACCAGCANGTCTCTATCAGCGCCTTTCGTCAAACNACCAGTGTNGATGATGAAACCGGCCACAAGATGATGCGGTTTAAGCTGGTGGTNAATATCCCTGACGATGTTGCCATGCCGGANTTTCGCTACAACCTGAATTTGCTGTGTCAGGTGCTACACCTGACATCCAATATTATTGATAAACATAAGGGATAATAATATGAATACGCTTTCTGCCGGTGATGCAGCGCCGCTTTTTAGTCTGCCCGATCAGGACGGTAACCCGGTTTCTCTGGAATCACTCAAAGGCAAAAAAGTACTGGTTTACTTTTATCCGAAAGCCATGACCCCAGGCTGTACCGTTCAGGCCCAGGGCCTGCGTGACATTCAGAACGAACTGCAACAAAATAATGTCGTAGTGCTGGGTATCAGCCCCGACGCAGTGAAACGTCTGCCTAAGTTCATCGAAAAAGAACAGCTAAATTTTACGTTGCTATCCGATGAAGATCATACTGTTGCCGATGCGTTTGGCGTATGGGGCCCGAAAAAATTTATGGGTAAAGAATACGACGGCATCCATCGTATTACCTTCTTAATCGACGAAGAAGGTAATGTTGAGCAGGTCTTTAACAAGTTTAAAACCAAGGAACATCACCTGGTCATTCTTAATTATCTGAATAACGGCGAATAAAACCGCTTATTGGCAGGGCGCACGGCCTGCCATAACACTTTTTTAAGTTCAATCTTTACCTGCCATTTCAACGTATACTGTTCCTCTGCTCCCGCTTATTAAGGAAACACCATGTGTGATAATTCAACAGAACAGGATATTCAGCGTTTTACCGAGGAAGGCGGCAAGTTAAATCGCCGGCAGTTTAATCAGCTACTGGCACTGGGCACGTTAAGTACTGTATTACCTCAGTTTGCTGTGGCTGACGAAAGCATTGTGCAACAGGAAATAAGTGTGAAGACCCCGCACGGTAGCGCAGACTGTTTATTTACGGCACCAAAAACCGGGCGCCATCCGGCCGTGGTAATGTGGCCCGACATCAAGGGTCGCAGAGCAGCCTTTGATCTGATGGGACAGCGCCTGGCTGCACAGGGTTATGCAGTATTGGTGGTCAATCCTTTCTATCGGGATGTCAGCGGAGCGGCATTACCTGATGGGGTTGAATTTCCTTCTCAGGAGGCCTGGCAGATTCTCTCCCCTATGCGTGAAAAACTCACTCAGTCAGCGGTAGTCAGCGATGCCGAGGCATTCTTTGCTTTTCTTGATCAGCAGTCTGCGGTGGATACCAAACGTCAGGGCGCATTAATGGGTTATTGCATGAGCGGTTCGTTTACCATGTTTGCTGCCGCAGCCATGCCCAAGCGTATTGGCGCCATTGCCAGTTTCCATGGCGGCGGACTGGCAACAGATAAACCGGATAGCCCTCACCACACTATTATTGAGTCAGATGCACTTGCCCTGCACGCTATTGCAGAAAATGACAATGAGCGTTCACCGCAAATGCAACCCATGCTTAAAGAGGCATATCAGGCAGCCGGACTGACCGCGCATATTGAGGTCTACCCTGACACCCTGCATGGCTGGACGCCGCCGGACTCCAGAGTCTACAACGAAAAACAGGCCGAGCGCGCCTGGCAACAAACCCTGGCATTATTTAAACAGGCGCTTTGATTGAAACGCGGCCAGCAGACGCTGGCCGATACAAAACAGGATAGAAGACTTAAGCGTCTTCGCTGGCAGTTAGCTGTTCAGGCGAGGACGACCAGGCAGTAACCACCGCTTTCACCAGCGTTGCCAGTGGAATAGCAAAGAATACCCCCCAGAAGCCCCATAGACCACCAAAGAACAACACGGCGATAATGATGTATAAGGGATGCAGACTTACCGCTTCGGAGAATAAAATAGGCACCAGCAGGTTACCATCCAGCGCCTGAATAATGCCGTAGGCGATCATCAGGTACCAGAATTCCGGCGAAATGCCCCACTGAAACATTGCCACCACACCAACCGGGATGGTTACCACTGCAGCCCCAATATAGGGGATAAGGACTGAAAGGCCTACCAGTACCCCCAGCAACAAGGCGTACCGCAGATCCATAATCGCAAATGTCACGCATGACACCGCACCCACAATGATAATCTCAATCACTTTACCGCGAATGTAGTTGGCAATCTGTACATTCATCTCGTTACCCACCTGAGCAATCAAGCGACGCTCCTTGGGCAGAATACGGGAGATGCTGTCGGTGAAATACTGTTTGTCTTTCAGCATAAAAAACACCATCAGCGGCACCAGAATAAAGTAGATTAATAAGGCTGCCACACTGGTAATTGAGCCTATAGACGCCGATAACGCTTGCTCACCAAAATCTACCAGGCGCTGATTAGCCCCTTCCATCATTTCGTAGATATGCGAAAACTGAACATATTCTGGATATTTATCCGGTAGCGTCAGTAACCAGGACTGGGCGTTTTGCCAGATGGTCGGTAATTCCTGGGCCAGGCTGACACTTTGTTTGGTAACCACCGGGACCAGGCCAACGGCCAGCAACACCATGATCAATATAAAACACAACAACACCAGCCCTACCGAAGGTGAACGTCCCAGCCCCATGCGGTTTAACTGTGTTACCGGCCAGTCGAGCAGATAAGCAATCACCGCTGCCACAATAACCGGCATCAGCATGTCGCCCCACAGCAGCAACAATGCACTACTGATTAAAATAAGGATAAGCAGCATGGCTGCATCAGGGTCGGAAAACTTGCGTTTGTACCAGCGCCCAAAAACACTAAACATTCATCATTCCTTCACGCATTTTCGCCAACAGTATGGTTACTGCCCGACGCCAAAGCTAACTACCGGCACTCAACAATAAAGAGCGTTACTATACCGACAAACACTTGAATTGTAACGCATAGAACTTGCACCCAAACCCACCATGTGGTGTGATCAGACCATCTGCACCATTGCTGTTTTGCCTTGCCAGGCATGCAAGCAAGCAATGGCATTAAAAGGGTGTAATCTGAAATATATTATTAAATTCAGGGAACTGAATGCTGTCAGATTGTCGTATATATAGCAGTATCAGGCTTTATTTGAGGGAAAATGAGACAATTTTTTCGATCCGGTATCCTGGGTGTGTCGATGGGCATAGCTTCGGCTTTGTTGCCGGTTTCCTCTGTTGGCCAGTCAATCGGTAGCGATAAAAACACGCTGCCAGATATCGGCGTGGTAGCGTCAGAAGTCCTTACTCTGGATAAAGAAATGCTGGTTGGTGATGCCATTATGCGGCAAATGCGTGGCCAGGCTCCGGTCATTGACGATCCGGTTCTCACCGAATACATTCAGGATTTGGGTAACCGACTGGTACTACAGGCCGAAAACACCAAATTCCCCTTTGAGTTTTTTATTATCAACAACAGCGTAATGAATGCATTTGCTTTTTATGGCGGCCACGTTGGCGTGCATTCCGGCATTATTACCCGGGCTGATACAGAAAGTGAGGTAGCCTCCGTGCTCGCCCACGAGGTAACTCACGTTACCCAGCGCCATCTGGCCCGCAGAGCATTATCGCAACAGCGCAGTTCACCGTTACAGATTGCCTCTATGTTAGGCAGTATCCTGCTGGCCATGGCTAACCCGGAAGCCGGTATTGCCGCCATGCAAACCTCCTCGGCAATGGCCAGTCAGTTGAACATTGATTACACCCGCTCTAATGAGCAGGAAGCCGACCGCATTGGTATTGATATTTTGTATCAGGCCGGTTTCGACCCGAAAGCTGCCTCGACCTTTTTTGGTAAAATGGCCGAGGAGTACCGCACCAGTTCCAGACCACCCGAACGGTTACTCACCCACCCTCTAACCGAAAAACGGATTGCCGATGCCCGCAACCGCATGCGCCGCTATCCGGACGTGAGACTGCGCCCCAGCTTGTCGTTTAATCTGGCCAAGGCCCGCTTGCTGGCCCGTTATCAGTTTGAACCAGACTACGCACTGGAACACTTTAAAGCGGTTGTAGAAAATGACACCTTTGCCATTCGCGACGCCGGCCTTTATGGTCTTGCCATTGCCTACCTGGCTAACGAGGAAAACCTCAAAGCCAAACAAATCAACGATCAGTTACTGGCCAGAACGCCCGGCAATCTGTTTTACGTTGATTTGGCCACCGACATTGCGCTGGCCATGGGTAAAGCGGATGAAGCCATTACTATGCTGCAAAAAGAGCTGGAGCATAAACCGCGTAACAGCGTGGTAGTGCTTAACCTGGCCAATGCCTACATGGCCAGTGACAACAATGACGCTGCCATTGAGCTTATCCGTGATTATTTGCTGGTTCACCCCCACGATCAACTGGCTTATCAGCTGTTGAGTAATGCTTATAAGGCGGAAAAGTCTTACAAGGGCATGCATCAGAGCAAGGCTGAATTACTTGCTCTGTATGGTGCGTATCCTAACGCTATCGACGAATTGCAACATGCGTACAACTATACTGGTGACGATCACCTGGAAAAACAGCGGATCCGGGCACGGATCCAGCAATTCAGAGACGAACAGGAAAAGCTAAAGCAGTTCTGATTGGGCCTGTTTAATGGCTTTTTGCAGCTTCTGTTGCGTTACTTCACCGCGAATGGTCATGGTTACCTCACCGGCGGGAGAGACAATATAGGTAGTGGGCAACACAATGGGCATGGATACCGGTAAATCCGCTACCGCCTCGCTTATAACTACCGGAAAGCGGATACTTTGTCGTGCTACAACCCCACTAAGCGCTTCGTTATCGAGTTCGTCAAAGCTTACACCCAGCACTCTGAATTGTTGGTCATTATAAACGTGGTTGAGTTCGGGAATTTCCCGCAGGCAAGGCTGACACCATTCAGCAAAAAAGTTGACCACGGTCCACTGCTCGCTCTGCCAGTTGAAAGGCTGGCCCTGAACCGTGTTAACAGTTAAAGGCTGCAGGCTTCTCAGGGCAATACCGCCCGCCAGCGCCAGCAAACCAACCAACACCATAATAACAACACGGAAAGATCCACGTTGTTGTGTAATTCGTTTATAATCTGCGACAATTTTCAATCTGTTCAACCCGATAACCGTAAGTACAACAACTGGCGCTATCATAACAACACAATGAATAAGTAGAACACTATGTCTGAAATAAAAATACTGCATAACCCGCGTTGTTCAAAAAGCCGTGAAACGCTAAAACTCCTCGAAGAAAAAGGCATTGCAGCCGACGTGGTCGAATATTTAAAAGAGCCATTAAGTGAAGCTGAGTTAAAATCCCTGTTCGCGAAACTCGGCCTGGACGACGTGAAAAAAATGATGCGGGTAAAAGAAGCAGAATATAAAGAAGCTGGCCTCAATGGCGCCGACGTTACCGATGAACAGCGGTTTGCGGCCATGGCAGAATACCCGAAACTGCTGGAACGCCCGGTAGTCATTAACGGTGATAAAGCCCGCATTGGTCGCCCACCGGAAGCCGTACTGGACATTCTCTGATAATGGCACCGGTACTGATCCTGTACTACAGCCGTCACGGTGGCACAGAACAACTGGCCAGGGCTATTGGTGTGGGCGTTGAGGCAGGCGGCGCGACGGCGAAGATTCGCACTGTACCGCCTATCTCATCGGATCCGGGTGCAGAGCAACCCGACGACCCGGCGGCCGGCCCGCCTTTTGTCACCCTCGACGATTTAACCGGTTGCAGCGCGCTGGCGCTTGGCAGCCCTACCCGCTTTGGTAATATGGCCGCGCCGGTAAAACACTTTCTCGATTCTACCAGTGGACTGTGGTTAAACGGTGCGCTGATCAACAAACCCGCCTGCGTGTTTACCTCCACATCAAGCATGCACGGTGGTCAGGAGTCGACATTGTTGTCGATGATGCTGCCACTGATTCACCACGGTATGGTGATCGCAGGTTTGCCGTATTCTGAACCGGCACTTCACAACACCACAACCGGCGGTACGCCCTATGGTGTAACGCACCTGGCGGCCAATAATGTCACCACATTAAGCAGCGAAGAAAAGCAGCTCTGCCACGCCCAGGGCAAGCGACTGGCACAACTGGCCAGCGCGCTGGCATCAATGAACACAGAAAAAGGTAATGCAGTATGATCCCTATGTCAGCAAAGACACAACGGTTTCGCGTTTTAGCCCTGGCCAGCCATCTNGGCTTACTNGNCTGGATCTCTGTGTGGCAACTTTTTTTAACAACNGACCAGCAGTATTCACTGGNCTTTATCTTTCTGTTGTACGTTTTACCCTTATTATTGCCGTTGCATGGCATNATCAAGGCNAAGCCTTACACCCATGCCTGGGCNAATTTTATTGCGTTGTACTATTTACTACANGGACTCACTGTATTNTACGCCGTCGANAGCGAACGTTGGCTGGCCGCAGTGGAAGTTGTGCTGGTGGTCGGCATGTTTACCGGCTGCAGCGTGTTTGCCCGTTTACGGGGCCGGGAGCTGGGCCTGGGGCTGAAAAAGCTTAAAGAGGAGATGAAAGAGGAATGCGAGAGGTTTTCAAAGCGTTCTTAACCACCCGCACCGNNGCNGCNTTATCGGCNGCGTTACTGATCGGTGGTTGTGGNGGTGGTGGCGATAGCGGTGGCAGCACCGTAACCCCAACACCNGGTACTCCAACGCCNGGATTCACNGNAGTNGAACCGGCCCTCACTGCAGATAACCTGCGCCTGTTNGGCGANCTGNATNCCAGCGTCGGCGCATCGGTTGGATTTGTTGTANTAAGCAACGANAGCCAATCCCTCGANACNATTGACTGGCAGCAAACCAGCGGCCCNNCGGTTGATTTACTGGCAGCNCATACCCAGGCCGTTGGCTTTGATATCCCGGCCGCCGGCANCTATGAATTTACGGTAACGACCANTACNACAANTGGTCAGCAGCGCTCGTTAAATTTCANNCTNAATGCCNAAGCNNCAACNGNGGANAACCAGGCNAATATTCGCCTCGACCATATGGCAACCGAGCGNGGCCGGGTATCTNTGCGAGTTGANTCACCCACCGNCAAAATNATNACTGNTGCTCANTGGGAGCAACTTGCCGGNCCAGAGGCCGAAGACATTGNNTATCAGGAAGACAGCACCGGCGGACCGCTGCAAAGTGCCTTNTTTGCNGCACCGGAAGTNACNNAAGACGAAGTNATNGAATTNTCGGTNACCCTGACNTTTGANGATGGCACNACCGCCAGNGATACCGTATTAGTNGGGATNAACGATGCCCCGNTNAGCANNANNGGNATTTTNACCCAGAACGANATGTNCCTNACCACCGATCTCATTCCGTACNGNGCCGANACGCCCTGGGCAGATGGGNTGAANGAGTGTGTGTANACNAATCNNNTGGTNAACAGCTGTACCTTNAANGANTTGCCATTAATNGGNATGCAAACCNGTAACCCCACCATTGAAACNATNTTNNATAAAACNCTGGTGTCGCACCCNTGGATGGGCGATCGNTTTGCTGAGTTNCTGCAAANTTCNGCTACCTCAGAAGATATGCTGAATTTGCTGCGNGGNGTTACGGCNGTGGTNATTTCCTACGACGTGCGCCCGTCTTTTTANTGGGTNCGTACNGGCGCTATTTACCTTGATGCCCGNAACTTCTGGCGNACGCCCGAGGANCGGGATACATTAAATACAGCGCCTGACTACCGCAGTGATTTTGGTAACGATTTGCAGTTTGGTATTTACTGGCGCTACGTTAAGAACGACAGCTATTACTACCCGCAGGCCTCNCTGGCNGCGAGCAACCGCAACAGCCGNAATCTGGANCAATTGGAAGCNGCCCTGTCNTGGTTGATGTACCACGAGCTGGCNCATGCCAATGACTTCTTCCCNNCAACNTCCTGGGCNAGNATNGCNGATNCGCAAACGCCACTTAGTTTCTTCCAGAACAATGCGCCTCAGTCTACTTTNCTGNACAACCAGTANCCGTTGAGCTCNNCNGTNCTGGACGCNCTGGCAGATGTNTCCTTTGGNGGCGAAACNGCCACNACCGCGCANCGNAATTACACGGCNAGNGAAGCCGCNGATGAATTCAGNGCNGATACTGCNCCNGCGTTTTATGCTTANTATACCGAGCGTGAGGATTATGCGACCTTATTNGAACGGTTTATGATGCTGCATCGTTTGGGAGTNAGTGCCGATGTGGGCGTNATTGGNAACAATAACAATCCCGATGCCCTAATCACCTGGGGCCAGCGCAACCGGATAAATCAGGATACCCTGCANGCCAGAACGGCGTTCACGGTNGAACGGGTATTACCCAGCCTGAATGTGGCGCAGATCCAGGCNGAATTACCGGCCACTNTTCAACTGCGGGCCNATACNTCGTGGTNNGATTTTGAGTCNCTGACCAATTCGCANCGGGTTTCACCATTGCGTCTGGAGGATTCAGACAAGTCTTATCGCCCGGCCCTGCAAATGAGGCACTGGGATAATCACCTGAGATATTAAGACGCGGAGGGATCCGTGTCCTCAGCCAGCTCTCGTTTAACCAGAGCGACTGAGATTTTCTTTTGCTCTTGTAATGAGCGCTGGTCGAGTCGGTCGAGCAGCGCCATTAAACTTGGCAGATCCCGCTGACTGTGGTTGAGCAAGTAATGCAGCGCCTGGGCCGACAAGGATAACCCCCGCTGCTGTGCCCGCGAGCTTAACACTTCACCGCGCTGTTCATCATTAAGCGATACTAACTGGTAAGTTAATCCGGCACTGATACGCGAACGCAGGTCCGGCAGCCGCACATTACTGGCATTCGGACCAGACTGCGCTGCCACAATCAACAGGCCAATNCGCGTTTCGCTTACGCGGTTAATCAGATCAAACACTGCTTCTTCCCATGCTGCATGGCCGGCAATGGCTTCCAGATTATCCAGACAAATCACCGGCAATTGTTCGAGCGCTTCGAGCAGCTTGGGCGATAAATTAACCACATCCGTAAAATTCACATAGGCATGGGGAATTTCCCGGGCCGCCAGCTGATGGCACGTGGCGTAAAGCAAATGGCTTTTACCACGCCCGGAACTGCCTACCAGATTAATAAGTGGAATGGATGCCGCATCCAGTAATGCCAGAGCCGGTTCGCCACGCCAGTCGGGCGAATGGCTGGCCACACAACTTAATAACGACACCACCTCATCATTCCCGCCGGAAATAAAGCTGTCGAAGGTCTCGTCATCAGGAAGCGTAACCGGTAAGGGCAGCTGCATGGCTACTGACTCCAGAAGTAATGCATGCCTTCCAGAGGCTGACCAAAGGCATCGGTCAACGGCTGTAACTGGCTATCGAGTGATAACACTGAGCGCAGGTCCTGCTCAGTACCCAGCAGATTAAGGCGGAACGTACTCACCATCCCCTGCTGTTTAACCAGCATGACTTTGTCGGTCACGCTAAGGTTCTTTAAATAGTTTTGTACCGCAACCACACCCGCCAGGCTCGACAGATTACCTACTGAAATTTCAATTGCCTGCGCGGCATTACCATCGGTAGGTAAAATCGAAAAGTTCTGACCGAGGTAATTAGCGTAGTCGTTAATAAAAGTGGTTAGCAGCGCTTCGGGTTCATCGCCGATAAGCGTGTCGTGGGTGATCTGATAAGCGCCCTGATTGGCGGCCAGATACAAATAATCCAATGAATAGCGGCCTTTTTTAGCACGCGCGGCAACCGTGGAAAACTCTTCCTGGGTAAACACCGGTCCGCTGGCAGATTCTTTTTCTACCCAAGACATTTCAATTGCGTCCATTTCCGCCGGTAAGGGTAGGATAACCTCGCCGAATTCATTGACTCGCAGTGCAGGCACATTAAAAGGTTCAGGAATAAACCGGGTGGATACCGGGCGTTCTGGTTCGCGATANACAATTTCGCGNGTGCGGTTTGGATATAGCCGCGCGGCCAGCACGTAATCTACGTTATAGCGNCTGGCTGCNTTAACGAGCTGTTCNGGAAACAAGCCCCACACGTCGTAGCCATTAATNGTAAGCGTGTCNTCCAGATCCATCAGCGGNANGGCNANAGGCACGCCGCGGGTTTCGGCCTGGCGACGGGTCATCCTNGCCAGTTCACTCTGATTGCCGTCGTCGACAATACGGCGCTCACCGTCGGCATCTTCGATGGCGAGCCATAACAATGCATCCGGGCGNCGGCTTCCCCAGATAGGCAAGCCTTGCTTAACCAGTTCGGTTTCAATAAGTTCGCGGTCGAATTCTGCAACTAAGAACAACTCGCCCTGTTCTTCGGTAAAGCGGTAAGCCCGCAGATAACGGTTGGCATTACGGCGAATGGCATCAACGGTTTGATAATCACTGATATCCTGTTGCCCGGTGATTTTTACCAGCAACTGTTCAAGCGCGGCGCGGGTGCCGTTGCTGAGTGCGCGGCTGGACTTGTTGTCTACCGATACCTTGCCGGTACCGAGTTCAACAGTGGAACTGGCGTGGGCCATGCCGAGCCAGGCACTACCTACCAGTAAGGTAATGGCGGCCGTCAACTGCGAGAGTTTTCTCGGTAAATTAAGTAATTCTGCTACGGGCAAAAGCTTCGCAAACTCCATGTTAATCGCAATAAAGGTGCACGCCCTTCGGGCGGTTTATTGTTATCTATTTAAACACGTTTTTCANCTTAATTATTGGCTTATCTGCGTTCTGTTAAACAATAAGCAGACTAACTGGCGACAATTTATACAGACTGATGATTAAACTTATACAGACTCAAGATTAAACACTGGTGCAATTTACCAGGTAAACCCTGCATACACGTTGGACTTACCCCCGGATACTGGTAGAATCCGCGCATTCAAACCAGTCCATGCAACAAGGCTTACCCGTGTCTGAAAAAAATACATCATTAAGTTANAAAGATGCCGGTGTCGATATCGACGCTGGAAACCAACTCGTTGAACGNATCAAGTCCGTTACCAAACGCACTCANCGCCCNGAAGTACGCGGTGGTTTAGGNGGNTTTGGNGCGCTGTGTTCANTGCCGGAAAAATACAAAAATCCGCTGTTGGTATCNGGAACAGATGGNGTTGGTACNAAGTTACGCTTAGCCATGGACTTTGAGCGTCACGACAGCGTGGGNATCGATCTGGTNGCNATGTGCGTAAANGANCTGATTGTNCAGGGNGCTGAGCCANTGTTTTTCCTCGANTANTANGCNACNGGNAAANTGAANGTCGATACNGCCGCAGCAGTNGTATCGGGCATTGGCACCGGTTGTGANCAAGCNGGNTGNGCNNTGATTGGTGGNGAAACNGCAGAAATGCCNGGCATGTATCANGGNGACGATTACGATATCGCGGGTTTCTGTGTNGGNGTNGTAGAAGCCGATGATGTGATTGANGGCAGCACGGTTAAAGCGGGTCAGAAAATTCTGGCGCTGGGCTCATCCGGCCCACANTCTAATGGTTACTCNTTAATCCGTAANATNATCGAAGTCAGTGGTGCCGATGTNAANGCCGACCTNAACGGNTCNCCGGTTATNGACCANCTGCTNGCNCCAACACGCATTTACGTNAAATCGGTACTTAAGTTACTNGANAGCGTGAAAGTTGCAGCCATCTCNCACATCACCGGTGGCGGNTTCTGGGAAAATATCCCGCGCGTANTGCCTGACGACAAAAAAGCCGTNGTAGATGCCAACAGCTGGCAATGGCCNNCGGTATTCAACTGGTTACAGGANAACGGNAANGTAGAAACNCACGAAATGTACCGTACCTTNAACTGNGGTGTTGGCCTNATCCTGGTAGTAGACGAGCAGGATGTGGATGNGGCCCTGGCNGTGNTAAACGACGCCGGTGAAAAAGCCTGGCTGTTAGGTGAAATTGCCGACCTGGACGGCGAAAANCAGGTTGAGATCAATTAGTCACATGAGTACAACACCTAACATTTGCGTCATGATCTCGGGTAATGGCTCTAACCTNCAGGCCATTATCGACTGGGTAGAGGCCGGCAAAATCAATGCGAATATNGCCTGNGTTATCTCTAACCGNCCTGACGCNTATGGTCTGGAACGNGCCCGCAATGCGGGNATCGAAGCCATNTGTTTGGATCACAAACAGTANGANGANCGCGAANCCTATGATCAGGCNNTACTGACCACCCTGGACAGTTATCAGCCTGATTGCGTTGTGCTGGCCGGCTTTATGCGCATTCTCACCAGNGAGTTTGTCGAACATTTTAGCGGCCGCCTATTGAACATTCACCCATCTTTGTTGCCCAAGTACAAAGGGTTAAATACTCATCAGCGTGCACTGGACAATGGTGACGATGAACACGGCCTGAGTGTTCATTTTGTTACGCCCGAGCTTGACGGCGGGCCTGTCATCATTCAATGTAAAGTCCCGGTGTTTGAAGNTGATAACGCCGATGCCCTCGCCCAACGGGTGCAGGAGCAGGAACGTAGTATTTACCCGCTAGTGGTTCACTGGTATTGCAGTGGCCGGCTTAAAATGAACAACAATAAGGCATTATTAGATGGTAAAGTTCTTCCGGANAACGGTTACGCGAACGACTAAATCTCTGGCCCTGACGCTCCTGTCAGGNTTNNTATGTGTGTCGGCNCTGGCCGACACCNCCCCATCAGACTCCACCAANCTNATNACCCCCTTTGAAGCCGTTTATTACGCTTACAAATGGGACGATAATCTGGGCTCCGCCAAAATNTCACTGGAAGAATTATCNGANGGNCTNTATTCACTGACNTANCANTCTAAAGTCTCTAANTTCTTCNTGTCGGATAAACGCTTTGANCACTCCATATTNATGGTTGAGGGCGATCACCTNGTNCCNCANCAGTATAANTACTCACGCACCGGTACCGGCCCGGANAAAAGCCTGAAAGTGGANTTTCCNNGCGATGATGGCGGGCAGATCCAAATTNANAANGATGACGAAGCTTNNNCGCTGCCCTGGCAGGGCGAGCTGGATAATCAGCTNTACCGCCTTGATGCGCCNATTCGCCTGTCNCGNGGAGTNGAAANNTTAAGNTANGACTTTATTAANTACCGNGGNCAGCAGCGCCATTACGGTATGCGCGTANTGGGTAAAGAAACCGTNGANTTACCCTATGGCAANATTGAAGCNATNAANGTNGANATTGTNCGCGANTCNAAAAGCCGCTATACNCTGGCCTGGTTTGCNCCGGANTTAAACTACCAGCTGGTGCGTTTACAGCAATTTAAAGACGGTGACGAACAAGGCGACTTACGCTTNAAAGCCTTTTCNACCAANCGCAGCGATTAATCTTNTNGTGGCATGCCATANNGCATGCCACNNTCANNNCTTACNGATATNCNNGCNTGTCATGNCATTCGTCATTATTTNATGACACTGCCNNAGCCAGTTGNCATCNNACTATAACTTGATTTTTCGCCGCAGCGAGGATAGCTTTAAGNTATCTGGTCAGACCTCAAAAACAGAGTACTTGGACGAGGAGAACAAATGTCTGATTTTATTTGGGTGTTACTGGTAATACTGTCACTGTGTGTGGCCGCCTATCAACGCCTGCCCTTAATGAATGCCATTATTGTTGCAGGCGGCGTACTGTTGGTTGGTACTATTTTTGGTTCTTTAGGGCTGCTCAGCTGGCTCGTGTTTATTGTTGTGATGGCCCCTTTTGCGGTGCCATCCATCCGTATTCCTTACCTCACCAAGCCGATGCTGGCCTTTTATCGCAAGGTCATGCCGGAGATGTCAACCACCGAGCAGGAAGCCATCGATGCCGGTACCGTGTGGTGGGACGGCGAGATCTTTTCCGGCCGCCCTGACTGGCAGAAACTGCATGCCATTCCCATGGGTCGTCTGACTGCTGAAGAACAGGCATTTCTCGACGGACCGGTAGACAAAGTTTGTGGCATGATTGACGAATGGCAGGTAAATCATAAAGACGCCGATTTGCCGCCGGAGGTCTGGGCTTATCTGAAAGAACACAAGTTCTTCGCCATGATCATTAAAAAGGAATACGGTGGTCTGGAGTTTTCTGCATTTGCCCAGTCCCGTGTTATTCAGAAACTGGCTGGCACCAGTGCCGTGCTCTCAAGTACGGTTGGGGTACCTAACTCGTTAGGGCCGGGTGAACTCCTTCAGCATTACGGTACTGAAGCGCAGAAAAATCATTATCTGCCGCGCCTGGCCAGTGGCGATGAGATCCCCTGCTTTGCCTTAACCAGCCCCGAAGCGGGCTCTGATGCCGGTGCAATTCCTGATCAGGGGATTGTGTGCAAAGGCGAATGGGAAGGTGAAGAAGTACTTGGTATGCGCCTGACATTCGACAAGCGTTACATTACCCTGGCACCGGTTGCAACAGTAATTGGTCTGGCCTTTAAACTGTACGACCCCGATGGTCTGCTAGGCAGCAAAAAAGAGCTGGGTATCACCTGCGCGTTGATTCCGCATGATACCAAAGGGCTTGACGTTGGCCGACGCCACTTCCCGCTTAATACACCGTTTCAGAACGGCCCGGTACGTGGTAACGATATTTTTGTACCGCTGGATTACATCATTGGTGGCGCAGACATGGCCGGTAAAGGCTGGCGGATGCTGATGGAGTGTTTGTCGGTAGGCCGCTGCATTACCCTGCCCTCAACCTCTGCTGGCGGCGCCAAATCCTGTGCGATGTCTACCGGCGCTTATGCGCGTATCAGACGGCAGTTCAAGCTTCCTATCGGACATATGGAAGGCGTAGAAGAGATGCTCGCCCGTATCGGCGGTAATGCCTACATGATGGATGCGGTAACCCGCTTCTCCACCGTGGGCGTAGACCTGGGTGAAAAGCCCTCGGTGATCTCGGCCATTTGTAAATATCATCTCACCGAGCGGTCGCGAGTTACCGTGAATGACGCCATGGATGTGCATGGCGGTAAAGGTATTATGCTTGGGCCAAATAACTACCTTGGCCGTGGTTATCAGGGGATGCCTATTTCTATCACGGTAGAAGGCGCTAACATCCTGACCCGTAACATGATGATTTTTGGTCAGGGTGCCATGCGTTGTCACCCCTTTGTGCTGGACGAAATTAAGGCCGCCGCNCTTTCTGATGAACAGGAAGCGATTAAGGCATTCGATAAAGCCGTATTTGGCCATATTGGCTTTGCNCTTGCCAATGCTTACCGCAGCATCTGGTTTACGCTGACCGGCGGTTACTTCCACCAGTCNCCGTTCAAAGACAGCACNGCCCGCTATTATCAGCTGCTGCAAGGCTACAGTGCTAACCTGGCGTTGCTNACCGACTTATCTATGGGCATTCTTGGCGGCACGCTAAAACGTCGTGAACGCTTNTCAGCACGCCTTGGCGACCTGTTAAGTTACATTTACCTGGCCAGTGCTACCCTTAAACGTTTCGACGAAGANGGCCGTCAACATGAAGACCTGCCGNTNCTTCACTGGGCAATGCAGGATCTGATTTATAACCTGGAAACCNCGCTGATGGACTTCCTGGATAACTTCCCGNTTAAGTGGCTGGGACTGGTNTTAAAGTTAAAACTGATCCCNTTTGGTCATCGGGTATCCANGCCGAGCGATNCCACTGAGCATGCAATNGCCAGATTGNTACAGCAACCCGGNACTGCCAGAACCCGCCTTGGACAGGGNCAGTATCTCACCCGNGAGCCTGGCAGCCTGCCGGGAGAGCTGGAGCAAACGCTGGAAGATGTACTGGCAGCAGAGCCGGTGTTCGACAATATCTGCCGTGCTCTGGGCGAAAAACGCAGCTTTACCCAGNTAGATAAACTGGCCGACGAAGCCCTGNCGAAGGATTTAATCAGCGAAGCAGAAGCAGAGNTGCTCAAGCGCACCGAAAAAGGCCGCGCCAAGATTATCGCNGTNGATGATTTTGCGCCNGAAGAGCTGGTTGCCGCAATCAGATAGCCCGGCATTGNCCGNTACTAAAAAAGGCACCAGATGGTGCCTTTTTCGATTCTATCTGCACTAAAAAATAGTGCTCCAAAGCNTAGCGCTTTAAAGCCATTTCGAATAATTGCTGTTTTTCTGTGGCGGAGATAAACGACTGGTTAACGCCATTGATCTGAATTTGCCGCAGCTGTTCATCACTNAACTGAATAACGTCTNTGGCCACNTGGTATTCATCGCCAATATCNATAGCCGATACNCCCGGNTCATCGGTNTTNAGNGTNACTTCNACGCCNGCNTCTAAAAAGGCTTTNATNGGNTGNTTGGCGNTATCNACCACGGTNGCGGTTTGNTAATTGGANGTNGGGCANCTNTCNACNCCNATGTTGTGCTCTACCAGATACTCAAGCAGCNTGNCATCGTCTTTNGCNGCNACACAGTGCCCTATCCGNCTGGCTCCNAGNANNTCAATGGCATTCCAGATNCTNTGNGGNCCATCGGCTTCNCCGGCATGCACCGTAATCTGCCAGCCNGCATCCCGGGCTTGTTTAAAGTGTTCGGTAAANAAGGGCGCCGGNTAACCCAGNTCATCGCCNGCNANATCCAGTGCCGTNATATGGTCTTTATGTGCCAGCAAACCGTTNAGNTCCNNGGTGCAGGCATCCGTACCAAAAGTACGNCTCAGGATACCGATNAAATTATGCTTAATCGNAAAATCNCGACTGCCGTCGGNGCAGCCTGCTATGGTNGCTTCCACCACATCCGCTACNTTTAACTGATGTGATTGCGCCATGTANAAAGGGGAAAANCTTAACTCAACGTAGTCGAGCCCGGCTCGTTTGGCATCTTGCATATTTTCGTAAGCGATGCGGTAACAGGCGTCGGTATCTGCAAGTACAGAAATGCCATAATCNAGCCGTGAAAGAAACGCCAGTAAGTCGGCAGTNTTATCCTGGATTTGGCATAACGGACGAAGTTCGTCGAGGTCTTTAGCAGGAAGTGCAATGTTATGCCTGGTGGCAAGATCCCATATTGTTTCCGGGCGGATATTACCGTCGAGGTGACGGTGGATATCCACCAGAGGAAGCNGNGGGTCTATCACNGTNGATCAGTTNATCTGNAGCTTGTCCATCAACAGCACCGCTTGCGTGCGGGTATTGATATCCAGTTTTTTAAGCGCCGCACTGATATGTGCTTTTACCGTTGCCTCGGTAACATTCATTTCGTGCGCTATTTGTTTGTTCATCATGCCTGCACGCACATATTTCAGCACTAATACCTGTTTAGGGGTAAGTTCTTTGAAACGCTCGAGCATGTCATTCATGTTGCCGCTGTTGAACGTCATTTTCTCGGCAATATCGGCTGGCAGCCACTGTTCACCGCTTAGCACGATATCAATGGCTTCAGCAATGGTTTTAGTTGGTGTGGCTTTAGTGATATAACCTTTCGCACCCAGGGTAATTGCCTGTGAAATAACATCAATATCGTCATTGGCTGAGACCATCACAATAGGTAACGCCGGATAACGTTCTTTCACTGTAGTGAGCGTTTCGAACCAGTTGGCGCCCGGCATGGATAAATCCAGTAGCAGCAGGTCAACATCTTTGCTGCGAGCCAAGAGTTCAATTAATGCAACCGTCGATTCAGCTTCAAGAACTTCCAGTCCTTCAAACAGCGGGGTTAACGCGCCTGATAAAGCTTCCCTGAAAAGCGGATGATCGTCGGCAATTATAAACTTCATTAAATCGGTGCCTCGGTGGCTGTCATTATTATTAATGAGTATAGGTTAATACTAAAGATTAAACGATTGAAGTAAAGAATGCCGTATTACCGAATTTTTTTATATACAGACTTGGTTTTCTGCTGCCACCGGGTAAAATTGCCGCCCAAACTGCTACTGAAGAAGAATTTATCGTGTCGAATAAAGACAATCTGTTTGCTACACCTTTAAAACAGGTTAGTGATTTTCAGTTTGATGATGCCGTTGCGGATGTATTTCCCGACATGATTAGCCGCTCTATTCCCGGTTACCAAACCATTATCGAAACCATAGGTCAGCTGGCAGCCAGCCACGTAAAAGCGAATACTAATGTGTATGATCTGGGCTGTTCTTTGGGCGCCGCGTCATTTTCGGTGTCACGCCATTGCCCCGAAGACCACTGCAATATTATTGCCGTCGACAGCTCAGCGGCCATGGTTGCGCGTTGTCAGCGCAAAGTTGAAGCCTTCCAGTTGCCCAACCCTATCACCGTAAAACAGGGGTTTGCACAATCAGAAGATATTACCAATGCGTCGATGGCGGTGATGAATTTTACCCTGCAGTTTATTCCCCCACCGGAACGCAGTGCTATTATTAAGCAAATCTTCGATGGCCTGCTACCGGGCGGCATTTTTGTTATCTCTGAAAAAATTCGCCACGATGATGACCGCGGCAACGATGTGATCAATGATTTGCACCTGCAGTTTAAACGCCAGAACGGTTACAGCGAGCTTGAAATAAGCCAGAAACGGGCGGCGCTGGAAAATGTAATGCTTATCGACACCTTTGATATTCATCAGGCACGACTCAAAGAAGCCGGCTTTGCTGATGTGGTAATGTGGTATCGCTGTTTTAACTTTATGTCACTGGTGGCAATTAAATAACCCGGGTTAACTATCTATGTCTGCATCTGAACTCTTTCACAGCTGTTATAAGGACCTGCTCAACGGGCCCTTGTCGCACTGGCTCAATACCCTGCCCCGACAAATGGAGGAGTGGCACAGCACTGCGCTGCACGGTGAGTTTAAAAAGTGGCAAAAGCTGCTCGACAAATTGCCGGCCACTAAGGCCAGTGCACTCGACGTTAAAGCGTCCGTCACCATAGGTGCGGCAACAGATATCGATACCTATACTCAAAAACAGATTGAAGGGTTCCTCCGCCAGTTTATGCCATGGCGTAAAGGGCCTTATCACGTTCACGGCATTCACATTGATACCGAGTGGCGTTCCGACTGGAAATGGGCTCGGGTATTGCCTCATCTCGCACCGCTGGCAGGCCGACAGGTACTGGATGTAGGCTGTGGCAGTGGTTATCACCTGTGGCGCATGTATGGCGAAGACGCCGCTGGCGTTTACGGTATCGACCCTACCCAGTTATTCCTTATTCAGTTCTTAGCGATTAAGCATTTTATCGGCCAGGCACCCGTGCATTTTTTACCACTGGGTATCGAACAGATGCAGCCGGTGGGCGCATTCGATACGGTATTTTCGATGGGCGTGCTTTATCACCGCCGTGACCCCATGGAGTTTTTACAACAACTTAAGTCACAATTACGCAAAGGCGGCCAGCTAGTACTGGAAACCCTTGTGGTTGATGGTGACGAACAAACCGTATTGATGGCGGGCGAGCGTTACGCGCAAATGCGCAATGTCTGGTTCCTGCCCAGCTCAAAAGCATTGTTAGTGTGGTTGCAGCGGCTCGGCTTTAACGACTGCCAGGTGGTGGATGAGTGCGTCACCAGCACCGAAGAGCAGCGCGCTACCCGTTGGATGACTAATCATTCCCTGGTGGATTTTCTTGACCCGGATGACCCTTCTAAAACGATTGAGGGTTACCCCGCCCCTAAACGGGCTGTGATTATAGCGAATAAGGGATAAACCGCTTCTTAAAGCATGCTGACACCTGCATTCGATCGCTTTTTGTGCAATCATAACCAAAAGGGATCGTTAAGCAGTAATTATCGACTGAATTGGCACAAATGTTGTAACTAAATTACAAGTATGCTGTGCGAATCATCAATAACTAAGGCAGCTTTATGGACATTTCTACATTTCTTGCGGCGCATCAACTTCCAGAGAGCTACCGCGACATTGCACAAAAATGGTTCATCCCACTAGCAGATGAAATCCATGAGCACCAAAATAGTGCAAAGAAGCCATTTTTCGTTGGTGTGAATGGTTGCCAGGGCTCGGGAAAATCAACGCTGTGTGACTTNTTAGTGTTCTATCTGAGCGAGTTTAAAAAGCTCAATGTGGTGTCGTTATCNCTCGATGATTTTTATCTGGATAAATCGAGTCGCAACGCGCTGGCCATAAAAGTCCACCCGTTACTGGCTACCCGGGGCGTGCCCGGCACCCACGATGTGTCACTGGCCCAGACTACCTTCGACCGCCTACGAGGCTATGGCACTGTCTCGATTCCACGCTTTAATAAAGCCATCGACAACCCTTTTCCGGTGGTTGACTGGCCGGTTATCCATTCGCCGCCAGACATTGTGTTGGTAGAAGGTTGGTGTTGGGGCGTAAAACCACAAACCAAAGCCCAGCTGGCTGAGCCGGTTAATGCACTGGAGCGTGATGAAGATCCATTAGGTACCTGGCGTAATTACGTTAATAAACAGTTGGCAGATTCATACCAGGCCCTGTTTGAACAAATGTCTTTCTGGGTAATGCTCAAAGCGCCCTCTTTTGATCAGGTATNTAACTGGCGAAAAGAGCAGGAACACAAACTGGCTGCTAAACTGGGTTCATCTGAAGCGCACAGTGGCATTATGACCGACCTGGAAATCGAACGGTTTATACAGCATTATCAACGCTTAACAGAGCAGAGTCTGGAAACATTGCCGCAGCAGTGTAATTACGTTTACCATCTGGACGAAACCCGTCAAATCACTCATGTAGAAAAGGCTGTTTAATGGATCAATCAAGTACTGTGATCTTTACTGACATGGACGGCACGTTGCTGGATCATCATACCTATAGTTTTGCCGCCGCCCAGCCCACCCTGNATGCACTGGCGGAGCGCGGAATACCGGTGATACCCAATACCAGTAAAACCTTTGCAGAGATGACCGAGCTACGGGAAAAGATCGGTTTAAACGGCCCGTTTGTGGTTGAGAACGGCGCAGCGGCTTATATTCCACACGGCTTTTTTAAACAAAAACCGGCCGGTACCATCTGGCAGGACGGTTTTTGGTGTAAGTCCTTTATTTCGTCAAAGGGCTACTGGTTAAAATTACTTGAAATTGTTAAAGCTGATTTCGCTGGTGAATTTACTCACTTCAGCGAAATGAGCACCGAAGATTTAATGGCTGCCACCGGTTTGAGCGAGGATGAAGCCCGCTTAGCAGCCAAACGCCAATTTGGCGAACCGGTAATGTGGCTTGGTAGTGATATTCGCAAAGCCGAATTTATCGAGTCAGTCAGAGAACGTGGCGCGACACCGCTGGAAGGCGGGCGTTTCATCCATATTTCCGGAGACTGTACTAAAGGTAAAGCACTAAGCTGGTTTATGGAGGAGTATCGACGTCAATCGGCGGTTACTGCAACGTCTATTGCATTAGGTGATGGCAAAAATGACATCGCCATGATGGAAGCTGCCGATATTGCCGTGCGTATCGCGTCACCCACGCATGAACCTCCCCCACTGGATAAAAAAGATAACGTATATACCAGCACAAAACTTGGCCCTGAGGGCTGGACAGAAACGCTTACACAATTGCTTTCATTGAAAGATTAGGAGGACACATGGCCGATTTTTACCAAAATGGTGTCGTGACAACGCTACACAATCTCGCCAGCCGCTCGACCGAAGCACTCGAAGCTGAGCTGTTACGCTTTTCTCAGAAACGTCCGATGGCACTTATCCTGCCATCATTGTTTTCAGAGCTTGAAGGACCGGCATTGGGCCACATCGTTGACGAACTAACGAATGTCCCTTACCTGTCTGAAATTGTTATCGGACTGGACCGGGCCAACCTGGACCAGTACCGCCATGCCCAGGGCTTTTTCAGCCGCCTGCCGCAACACCACCGTATTTTGTGGAATGATGGCCCACGTTTAAAAGCCATTGACGAAGAGCTTCAGGCGCTTGACCTGGCGCCNAAGGAACTGGGTAAAGGCCGCAATGTCTGGTATTGCATGGGCTATATCCTGGCCTCAAACAAAGCCGAATCCGTGGCGCTACACGATTGCGATATTATTACCTATAACCGCGACTTACTAGCGCGCCTGATATACCCGGTTGCCAACCCACAGTTTAACTATGAGTTCTGTAAGGGCTATTACGCCCGGGTCGCCGACGGTAAAATCAACGGCCGCGTATCACGCTTACTGGTAACGCCACTGCTGCGCGCACTTAAACGTACGCTGGGTGACAACGAATACATCGAATTTATGGACAGCTTCCGCTACCCGTTAGCCGGTGAGTTCTCCTTCCGTCGCGATGTACTTAACGATATTCGCATCCCGAGTGACTGGGGTCTGGAAATTGGCGTGCTTTCAGAAATGCACCGTAATTATTCGCACAACCGTTTATGTCAGGCGGATATCGCCGAAACCTACGACCATAAACACCAGGATCTGTCGCTGAATAACGAACAAGGCGGCTTGTCTAAAATGTCTATCGACATTACCAAAGCCCTGTTCCGTAAGTTAGCGACCCAGGGGCAATCATTCAGCAATGAAATGTTCCGTTCAATTAAAGCCACTTACTATCGGATCGCNCTNGACTTTATTGANACNTANCACAACGATGCGGTTATGAANGGCCTGNCACTGGATATTCANAGCGAAGAAAAAGCNGTNGANATGTTTGCCAGTAANATTATGAAAGCCGGTCAGCATTTCCTGGAAAATCCAATGGAAACGCCATTTATTCCAAGCTGGAACCGAGTAACCAGTGCGGTACCCGACATTCTTGATCGCCTGCTCGAAGCGGTTGAAGCTGACACAGAAGAATTTAAAGGATAATCAATGACAAAACGCTGGGATTACTTACACGAAAAAATTAGTCATCATCTTCAGTTTATTTATGCAGATGTGGTNACCANCACGCCNATTGGCGNGCTGGCCACAGAGCTGATGAATACGATNGGNCTGAACCAGGAAGATGACATAGTGANCCCCGAGCCGCACNNAAANTACTGGGATGAGCAGGATATNGTGATGATCACCTACGGNGACAGCGTGATCAANGAACACGAGTCNCCCNTGTTTACGCTGTTCAGGTTTTTACATACCTACTGCAAAAACACGGTTAACAAGGTCCATATCCTGCCCTTCTTCCCGTTTAGCTCTGATGACGGCTTTTCGGTAATAAACTACTCAAGTGTCAACGAGTCACTAGGCACCTGGTCAGATGTACACCGCATCGCGGCAGAATACGGCTTGATGTTTGACTTGGTGATTAACCACTGCTCCTCGCGCAGTATGTGGTTTGACAACTTTATTAAAGGCGAAGGCCCGGGCAGCGACTTCTTTTTAACAGCCGATCCCACGGCAGATTTAACCGATGTGACCCGCCCGCGCACCAGCCCGTTACTGCGTGAAACAGAAACGGCAAACGGCACCCAGCACGTATGGTGTACATTCAGCCACGACCAGGTGGATTTTGACTTTAAAAATCCCAAGGTACTGATCACCTTTATTCAAATCATCAAACATTACATTGATAATGGCGCCAAGTTATTCCGCCTGGATGCAGTGGCCTTCTTATGGAAGATCATCGGCACCAAGTGCATTAACCTGCCACAAACCCATGAAGTAATACGCCTGATGAGAACGCTGATTGAACATGTGGATCCCAGTATTATTATTATTACTGAGACCAACATTCCCAATCGCGAGAACCTGACCTATTTTGGTAACGCTAACGAAGCCCATGCGATTTATAACTTCTCGCTACCGCCGCTGTTGGTGAATACCATGGTCACCGGTGACTGTACTTATCTTAAAAGTTGGATGATGAGTATGCCGCCGGCACAAAACGGCACCACCTACTTTAACTTTATTGCCTCCCACGACGGCATTGGGTTACGCCCTGCAGAAGGCCTGCTGAGTGACGAGGAAATAGGGACACTGGTACAGTCGATGCAAAACTTTGGCGGCCGCATTTCGTGGCGTTCCAGTGAGCATGGCCAACAAAAGCCTTACGAAATCAACATTACGTTGTTTGATGCCATGCAAGGTACGGTAAAGGGCCCGGATAAATTCCAGGTCGACCGTTTCTTGTGTGCACATGCCATGATGCTTGGTATGGAAGGTATACCAGGGCTTTATATTCACAGCTTATTGGGTACGTCCAACGACTACGATAAAGTGGCCAATACCGGCCAGAATCGTTCAATTAATCGCAAACGCTGGGATTACTCAGAATTGGAATCACAGCTGGACTCACCTTATTCGCAACATCACAAGGTGCTGACGCGGTTATCGCAGTTGATCCGCATTCGTAAGGCTCAGGAAGCTTTTCACCCTAACGCTACGCAGTTTACCTTACAGTTGGGTCCGTCACTGTTTGGTTACTGGCGTCAAAGCCTGAATCGCAGACAAAGCATTTTCTGTATTTCTAACGTGACTGATGAAGAACAATCTATTTTGTTATCCGATCTGAATCTGATTGGCACCGACAACTGGATTGATTTGATCACTCGCGACCAGATAGAAGATGTACTGGGCTTTGTGCAATTAAAGCCATACCAAACGGTTTGGCTCAGCAACATGGATTACGAAGAATACCGTAAAAGCCAATAGATAACGTAAAGGCTCCTCAGGGAGCCTTTATAATGTCTGGGATCGGCACTCCAATATCCTATTCCGGCTGATGCGACTCCAGTGCATCGAAAGTGCGGCCAATAATTTTATATAAATCCTGCTGGTTGAACGTATACGCCTGCTCGGTTTGCACCCGGTGAACAAACACCAGATCAGAGGCTGGATAAACACCTAACATATGAATGCCTACCCCGGTATGAAAAAATGCTTTATCGGGTCTGTTGTCGTTTGCATTAATCACGTTCCATAACATGCCGTACCCGAAGTCCATAAACCGGTTGGTCACGGAATAGGACATGGTGCTGGCTTCTATCCATTCTCTGGACAAGATTTTATGCCCGTTCCACATACCGTAGTTTTCATAAAGCTGGCCAAATAACGCCATATCGTAAGCTGACATCCGAAAATGATAAGCCGGAAACTCAGACTTATCCGCTTCCAGTTGATAAAAGCCGTCTGCCTGTAGCGCTGAGAACTCTGTATCCGCAGTAGCTTGGACATAGTCGCCTTTAAACTGCTGCATGCCTAATGGCTTAGCGATTTCGCGGTAAAAGACAGTATACAGACTCTCACCGGCGAGCTTCTCAAAGATTGCTCCCGCTACGTTAAAGTCCCAGTTGTTATAGGCATATTTTTCACCGGGCTTAAACTGGCCGCGCTCTGGCAACATATCGAGCATAGCCTGATTGGTCGCCGCCGATGGCAGGTAGATACCAGAACGGGACTGCAACAATTGCCTTACCGTTGCCGACTTTTCAACATCAGACAGCGCTGTAAGGTCGGATATTCCAAGCTCACCCAGGGTTATATCCAAATCGATAATGCCTTTATCAACATATATGCCGTACAGCGCATTTAACATGGGCTTGCGGATAGAGTGAATGGGGTGCCTGTGATGAATATCTCCGTACTGAAATACCACTTCACCACCTCGCATCAACACTAATGACGATGTATTGGTCGTTTTCAGAAAGGCTTTAAGTCGGGCTAATTTTTGCGGGTTAAATCCGGCTGAGCTGCTGTAACAGATCGGCGACTTAAGCGTTGCGACGATTGTTTTGAGCGCTTCAGTCTGAGCTAACTGATTCGCTGTCGGCGTGCCGCCCAGTAATATGGTTTGTCCCTTTTGAATGTCGGTTTGAGTAAGATTATCCGGTAAGCCCGGACTTATCACATGACCTGCCCCCTCATAAAGCTGTTTGTTTACTCTGTGCTTAACTCCCTGGCTGGCGATAGAATTGCGTAATGTTTCTGCCATGATAGCTGATGGCCAGAGCTTATCGTCGGTGCCCGCCAGCAGCAGAACCTGGCCGCGAATGTTAGCCGCATCAATACGAGCCTTATTTGCGTCGGGGTGGTTTAAATCCTGTATAAAGTAATTACGCCCGGCAAACTCAGTTACCGTATAATCCGGGTTAGAATGTCTCGGTACAAAAGGAACTGGCTCACCCTGGTAGGTCCATGCCGCGCTATCTGAATCGCCCAGGGCACCCCAGGTATGAGAGCTGGGTGAAAGCGCCACAACCGGTCCGTAATCCTGATTATAGGAAGCTGCCAGCAACGCCAGTTCAGCCCCCCGCGAAGAACCAATCAGTGCTACTTGTTTACAATGATTACGAGTCAGTGCCGGGGACGCATCAATGTAGGCTACAGCAGCATCCACTACTTCTACTGGCACCTGTTTTAATGTGGCAGGGAGCCCCTCGACACCAAAATACCCAACAGCTAACGCAGCAATTCCGTTTTCTGCCAGAGCTACGGCGGTGGCAGATGCCCCCGCTAAACCGCCCTCAGAGCCGCCCAGAACAATGGCGGTAGTTAGTGGTGTTTGGGATACTTCATCAATGTGATTAGGCACAACCAACAATGCTTGCAAGCTGTCAGTGTTGATCCTTTTAACTTTAACATTATCAGGATAACCCGGTTCATTGCAGCCAAAGAGCAGTAAGGCCAGTGATATAACGGCAGTAGTTCTTATTAACGTCATGAAAAAACTCGTTTTATTTTATTAAACGGGTTATAACCGGATGACGCAAGGGCAAGTTGTAAACGAGTGTTTCAGCTGTGATTGAGCACAGTTAAAACAAGCTGCTCACCGAACAAAAATCAAATTATGTGGCTCTTGGAAACTAACCAGTGCAGATAGCAACTGGTAAATATGAATTACGACAGACACAACGCCAAACGTTTAATGTCAGCCATACACTCTCTGCCCACTTTTATAGATAATCACGGTTTTGAAAGCCACCGGGATTTGATTACAGCGTAGACAGGCATCACTACCAACAGAAGATCGACAGACAGCAAAAATAAAAACATCATTGGCGAGGACTCATAAGTGTATTCTCTGCCTCTTCGGCCACTTATAGAACCGGTCTGTATTGCACTGAATGCAAACCATGAAAAGAGAATAGCAACCAGCACCGCTACAATCTGTGATATCGGCCCTAAGGGCTTTTGTTCCTCCTCAGGCTGCTCTAACGCTTCATCAACAGGTTTTACAGGCTCGGAATAGCCCTTAAGTTTTAATTCGGCCTTTATCGATTCTACCCGCTCCGGATATGCCTGTTTATCAATAGAGTCAAGCGATTCACAGAGTTCATCTACACTATAATTTTTATAATCCGGTTCCATATGCTCTGTTTTTTATTGCTTCTGGCGGCTTAGGGTTTTTCACGAGATTTAACACCTGGCATTAGTGATCACCATATTGGTGATCATGCTTACCCGGCTTTGGCTGTCGCCATCCCGCAAGTCTATGTCGATTTTTCGCCCTTTTTGTAACTGCTTTCGCAGGTCATCATGAACACAAACCAGATTGAGAATAGTGGCTTTCCACCCGGCTTTGAGTGTTGCTTTATTCGGGCGCTGATAATTTGTGAGTGCGAGATCAGCACCCTCAGAATAAGTAAAAATCAGCTTGATCACCGGTTGCGAAGTGCTGATGCCATTAAAGGTAATATGTTGTAATTCCGGCTCAAAATACTGCTTTAAGGCATCGTGGTACGCCTCATCCTGCCATTGTGGGTAGTTACCAAAAAACAGCGTAAATAAAAAAGAAAAGACAAACACACCAACAACTATGTAGCCGTACTGGTTAACAAAAACAGCAACTCCCCCCCCTGCTTTCTGTTTAAACTGGCGAGTTTTCACAACAACCTACTCTGCAAAATAAACCGACTTTTTTCCTCCTAGGCAGCGCCCGTTGGCAGCAAAGCATCATCAAGTGCTTTGCTCAGTATCACTCTGCTTTTGCAATGCTTTTTGATATTGCCGCTCCGTAACAAACCACAAAAAAGCACCAAAAAAACAGCCGCCAATGGCCCACACCACTGCCCCAATAAACACCTGGGCCCACTCGATTATGCCTTGCTCGTTAATCACGTCGTTTACCACAAAGGTCATAATGATAAACATTGGGATACCCCAGCATAGCAGCCCCTGAACAAAGGTGAATTTTAATGCACCCTGCTGTCTTTTTTGTTGCCAGTTTTTAAAATCCTTTTCTTTCATATTCTTACGTCCTTTTTAGACTTCAACCTGTGAGTATACTGCTTAAATCGGATGGTAGCTTCCAGCCCAATAAGCTCGCTGCAAGGCGATAAACCCGTGAAGTTAGCGATAATATCAGGCGTCCCGACGGCTACGCCCATAAAAGTAACCTGACAATGCAATCAATACCATTTGCATCGCAAAGGCCGGGATCACAATAAACAGATCCAGCCTTATATTTACTCTCTCAGGCAAAGAGAATTCCATTACCAGCCAGGCACAAAGCATCAGCATAAACAAGCCACCAGAAAAAACGAAAAGTGGTTTACGATGGCGGATAAAAGTGGGTTTTGTAAGCCTAACCACAAAGAGTGTGATCAATGTGATAACTGGCACCAGACAGACAACAAAAAACGCAATAAGGTAAATGGTTCTACATGGCATTAGATACTGCCTTTTTCAGATTCCCGAAAATCTCTTCGCCTGACTCCCTTTTGGGATCACAAAGGCTGTCGCTGGGGTGTTATAGATGAACAGATAACTTTCGTTATATTCAACTTTATCAATCGCATCCCAATTAAAGTGGCAGTTACTATTTTGTGTAGATTCGCTTACGCCTTTTTCAGAGACAGTCACTTTGTGTTCGCAGAATGCTTCTTTTTGAAGTGTGCCTGCGCATTTTTTTGCATATCTTCTATAAGAAATAAGTGCCCACATATATGAGACAAACGCACCTAATATGCCGCCTACGTAAAACCCCACAGAATCAGAGAGGTAGCCATAAATTGAGAAGTGGACACTATAATGCGAAGCAGCCCACGTGTTTGCGTCCCAGCGAACGAAGTGAGAGACTTAATTTTTTGTTATACGCTACCTTTGGCCTTGATAATAGCAGCCTGATGCTTCTGTGAAATAGGCAGTTTTTTAAAAGGACTAATATTAGAGCCACCAGTATTACCCTCAGGAACCAAACCGATAGCAGTTTTAGTCGCTGCACCGAAAACACGAATAATTTGACCAATGCATTCTTTAATATCTCTTTGACGAATTGCCCAAAGAAACATGAGGACATGAACTTTGACATGCCACCAAGTAGATTCTTGCCCTAATACGTGTGCATTCTCCAAACGACGAAAGGATTCTGAGAGTTTACCCTCTGCTTCCAGTTCACTTGCCAAAGCGATTTCCGACTGCACATCGGAGGCAATATTTTTAGAGAACTTGCTAATCATATTTTCATCCTTTCAACGGCGTATAACGTTTAGCTTTGGGCACAAACACGTGGGCTATACTGCGAAGCAGAGCCCGCGTGTTTATGTCCCCAACATTTGTTTGTTAGGCGGCATGCAGATCTATTGGCTGCACGTTATCCAAGTTAATCTTTTGCTTGGCCTGCCAAAGCTCGTAATTGTCTTGCATGCTAAGCCAACTTTCAGGGCTTCGGCCTAATACTTTAGATAGCCTCAATGCCATTTCTGGCGTTACTGCACTTTTGCCCTTCACTACACGATTTAATGTTGAAGCGGCAACACCAAGATGGGTAGCAAGAGTCCTGCAACTTATGCCGTGTGGTTCCATGTAAATGGACTCAATAAATTCACCAGGATGTGGTGGGTTGTGCATATTCATTAGTGATAATCCTCATAATTTAAGATGTAAGCATTACCATCCGTGAACTCGAAAGTTACTCTCCAATTACCGTTGACTGATATCGACCAAATATTAGACCTCTCTCCTTTGAGTTGGTGAAGAGAGAAGCCGGGTAAATTAATGTCATCGATATCTTGTGCAGTGTGGATAGCAGCTAACTGCATGCGAAGTTTTTTCGCATGCTTAGTCTGTATGCCTGAAGTTTTCCCTTTTTCGAAAAACAGCTTCAGACCCTTATGTTTAAATGACTTAATCATGGAAAGAGTGTAGCGTATTGCGCAACACGGTGCAACTTGACGCCTAACTTTTAAATATGGGGCGCAAACAGGCAGGCTATAATGGCGAAGCCGCCTGCCTGTCTGTGTCCCAGCCCGCCTGCGGGCGACATAATTTTTTTGTTAGGTTGCTTACTCATTTACAACCACCAATTCCTTTGCCTTGAAAGATCTTAATTTACCAGAAAATATTGTACGCCCTTGATAATAAAATTCACACTGAGGTAATTCTGGAGTATTAAACCCCCAACGTTCATCTCCCTTTCGTATATATGTTCCATGAGTTTGGAATCCATTATGAGAAATAATTAGAGTACCTAAACTATCAGAGGATGTTGCAGATTTATTTAAATCAGAAGCGACATATGAAGCTATAGTTCCTTCATCTCCTATGCATTTAAATGAGACGCCCTGGACGGGAGACTTGTTGCTATCTACAAATACGAATGAATATTGTCTCGCAGGGGAGCTGCCATGCCACATGACTTCAGTAGCCCTATCAGCAGGGGCGGAAGTGCAGGCCACTATTAAGAACATTAATACAACAGTTAGAAATCGGTTTAACATCGGCAACCTAACGTTAAGCTTTGGGCACAAACGCGTGGGCTATACTGCGAAGCAGCCCACGTGTTTGTGTCCACAACAGCGCCTTGTTAGCCCTAACGCTAAACGTTCGCAGCTTTGCTGCCCTGCTCCAAGATGTTTGCATTTAATAATTGCCCTTCTCTGATATGCATTTACCTTAAACAACCACCTGAAAAACAACAACTGATTTTTACATTAACCATTTACCGGAACTGAAAAAACTACGTTGCCAAGTAAGCTGAGAATTGCACGTTACGATTGCTGATAAAAGCTCTCCTTGCTTACAGCGAAAGATTGCCCGCGCCGCGCAAACCACGGGAAGAAATTACCACAGTTGGTTGATAGCCCAGGACACAAAAACAACCAATGGCGTTGGAACGCTAAAACAAGAAAAGATACCGGCAGTTAACACTGCCCCGATCTTTTATTTTTGAACGGATTAACGAATGGGGGCTAACACCCCACTTAGGGGCAAAAACATGGGGCTATAATCGCGAAGCGGCCCCATGTTTTTGTCCCAAGGAGCGCTAGCGACTGACTACAGTGGTTAGTT
>NZIK01000054.1 GCA_002691625.1 Alteromonadaceae bacterium | reverse complement strand
TTTATGTTCTTCTGGATAATGTCTCACTCATGCCTAACTTCCGCACCCTGTCTAATACTATGAAAAACTGAGGCGACAACTATCCTGACACAGGGGGCTTTTGAGGTGGTCGAATCTGAACACATTCGGGACACGTCTCATCTGCAAAAAATCATCGAGTATTATAAAAAAATTGGTTTTTACGTTGCACTGGACGATTTTGGCTCGGGTTACGCTAACCTCGACTGGCTGGCCGAACTAGAGCCAGACAGCATAAAGGTTGATATGAATTTAATTCGAAGTATCGATACTACTTCGCGTAAAAAACAAATCCTGGCGGCTTTATCTGCACTTTGCGGTGATTTAAATATTGGCATCCTAGCTGAAGGAGTAGAAACCAAAGCAGAACGGGATACGCTGGCTGAACTTGGAATTACTCACCAACAGGGCTATTACTTTTCACCACCACAGTACGAGGTATTCCCTCGCGTTAGTCAGGAAAAGTACCGTTAAGGCATAAGTGCTTGTTTAGCTGATAACAGAACAGAAAAAAACCCGCCGGATGGCGGGTTTTTTTAGTACGCTTTACTCAGTGAGTATCGAATCAGCTAAAACCAGTTTACTTGGCCGCTTTACGCGCTTTTGCTTCTTCGATTACTTTGTCAGCAACGTTTTGCGGACAAGATGAGTAGTGGCTGAATTCCATAGAGAACTGACCACGACCTGAAGTAATCGTACGCAGGTGTCCGATGTAACCGAACATTTCTGACAGAGGAACGTCTGCCTTAATGCGTACACCTGTTGCACCAGCTTCCTGGTCTTTGATCATACCACGACGACGGTTAAGGTCACCGATTACGTCACCTACGTTGTCTTCCGGGCTGAACACGTCAACTTTCATGATTGGCTCAAGCAGTTGAGGACCGGCCTTTGGAATAGACTGACGGAATGCACCTTTCGCTGCGATTTCGAACGCGATTGCTGATGAGTCAACGGCGTGGAAACCACCGTCGAACAGTTCAACTTCAACGTCCAGAACCGGATAACCAGCCAGAACACCTTGATCCATCATAGACTTAAAGCCTTTTTCGATGGCCGGGAAGAATTCTTTAGGTACGTTACCACCAACAACGGTAGAGGTGAACGTGAAGCCAGAGTTTTGCTCGCCTGGCTTGATGCGGTAATCGATCTTACCGAACTGACCAGAACCACCAGACTGCTTCTTGTGCGTGTAGCTGTCTTCTACCGGAGTAGTGATAGTTTCACGGTAAGCAACCTGTGGCTGGCCTACTTCCAGCTCAACACCGTAAGTACGCTTCAGGATGTCTACTTTGATGTCTAAGTGCAGCTCACCCATACCTTTCAGGATGGTTTCGCCAGAATCTTCATCAGTTTCAACCTGGAACGATGGATCTTCTGCTACCAGTTTACCGATAGCGATAGACATCTTCTCGTTAGCGCCTTTATCTTTAGGCTTAACCGCAATTGAGATTACCGGCTCAGGGAAGATCATTGGCTCAAGTGTACACTCATTCTTCGGATCACACAGCGTGTGACCAGTCTGAACGTTCTTCATACCTACCACGGCCAGAATGTCACCCGCGTGGGCAGATGTCAGCTCAGTACGCTCATCGGCGTGCATCTCAACCATACGGCCGATACGCTCTGTTTTACCAGTTGCTGAGTTAAGGATAGTGTCACCCTTGTTCAGTACACCTGAGTAAATACGGATAAAGGTCAGGGCGCCGAAACGGTCATCCATGATCTTAAACGCCAGCGCGCGGAACGGCTCGTCAGTAGAAACCGTCGCTACTTCACCAGTAGGCTCACCTGTTTCAGGGTCAGTCAGATCCTGAGGATCAACTTCTGTAGGTGACGGCAGGAAGTCAATAACCGCATCCAGTACTAACTGAATACCTTTGTTTTTGAACGCCGAACCACAGTAAGTCGGGAAGAAAGACATATCGCGAGTACCTTTACGGATACAACGCTTCAGGTCTTCTAAAGATGGCTCTTCGCCATCCATGTAAGCCATCATCAGGTCGTCGTCCTGCTCAACCGCAGTCTCAACCATTTGCTCACGGTATTCATTGGCTTTCTCAACCATGTCTTCAGGAATGTCTACAACTTCGTAGTTTTCTGGCAGGCCAGAGTCATCCCAGATGTAAGCTTTCATGTCGAGCAGGTTAACAACACCTTTAAACTCGTCTTCGATACCGATTGGCAGGGTCATTACTAACGGGTTAGCCGCCAGTACTTTCTTAACCTGACCAACAACGCGGTAGAAGTCTGCACCCATACGGTCCAGTTTGTTTACGAAGATAACACGTGCAACTTCTGATTCGTTAGCATAACGCCAGTTGGTTTCAGACTGAGGCTCAACACCGCCTGAACCACAGAATACACCGATACCGCCGTCGAGTACTTTCAGTGAACGATAAACTTCAACGGTGAAGTCAACGTGTCCTGGAGTATCGATGATGTTCATGCGGTGATCTTTCCAGAAACAGGTGGTCGCAGCAGACTGGATAGTAATACCGCGCTCAGCTTCCTGTTCCATAAAGTCAGTCGTTGACTCACCGTCGTGCACTTCACCGGTTTTATGGATTTTACCGGTAAGTTTCAAAATACGTTCTGTAGTGGTCGTTTTACCCGCGTCTACGTGGGCGAAAATACCAATGTTTCTGTAATGAGATAAGTCTGCCATTAGTTCACTTTCGTTGGTTCAGAGTAAAAAAAACGGCGCGATTATATAGGATTTCCATACCGGATTTATAGTCCTTTATGAAAAAAGACTAAAACTTATCCAGCGAAAACTCGGCCATTTTCACCTAAATTACTGTTTAATATAACATTTAAATCAATTTTCACGGATCACGGCAACCGTGACTTCATCCCGGTTGTGATAGAGATGACGAATAACCATGGTTGTTTTTATATTCGCTGACGCCAATTGTGATCCCACCGCTTCAATTGCGGCGCGAACGGTCTCATAGCGACGTTTCATTGGCAATTTTAAATTAAAAATTGCGTGGTTTGCCCAGTTACGGGTTAACCAGTTCGCCATCAGCACCGCCACCCTGTCGGGTTTTTCAATCATATCGCAGACCAGCAATTCTACATGGCCCATCTGCGGACGATACTTAAAACCGTCTTCGGCGCGATAGTCTACCAGACCAGTGGCCATCAGGTCATCTGCCATTTTACCATTATCCACTGCTTCGACGTGCATATCGCGCGATACCAGCTGATAAGTCCAGCCTCCCGGACAGGCGCCCAAATCCACCGCTCTGGCACCAGCACGGCAGATTGCCTCACGCTGTCGGGCGCTGAGCATGGTTAACAGCGCCTCTTCCAGCTTAAGGGTAGAACGGCTTGGCGCTTTAGGAGGAAACTTTAACCGGCAAATACCGTTCTCAAAAGGACTGCGCATTTTGGCCTGACTTACGCCCACATAACAGGCCTCGCCAGAGGTAAAAAAGACGTGCAATGCCGCTAAATTAAGTTGTTCTTTGCGGGTCAGGTAGTCTTTGGCTCGTAATGCCTGGCGTAAAGGCACCGCAAACTTACGGCATAACTTAGCCAGCGCTTTGCCATCTTCGGTATCCGGATAGTCCACAAACAAGGTACCGCAGCGGCTGATATCACTTTCTGCTAAGGCCTGTATTACCGGCCCGATGCGGTCTGATTTATCTTCAATGGCAATACTGGCCAGCACTAAAAACATTTGGCGGGGGAAAATGGTATCGCTGACCGCCACTTCATTAACAAATTGCTCGGCGTGTTCCGGTACATGAAACTGAAAGCGAATATAGCCATCACCGGCTTTAAATACCGGATAACCATATAACGCCTTTTGCGTGGCCAGCTCTGTTAACTCATTACCGGTGTCCACTTCGTAACCCGGGCGGCAGTAGGCAATAATACTTTGTTGTGCATCATTCATTAGTCATTACTCCCAGGCCTGGTATCGGCACTGTTGTCAGCGCCTTTCATCACGCTAATTACTAGGGCTACCCACCCCAGCATCAGGCACAGACCGCCAAGCGGCGTGACCGGCCCCAGCCATTTCTGGCCGGTTAATACCAACAAATAAATACTGCCGCTAAACAACACACTGCCAATGATAAACAATAACGCGGCGCGCTTACGCCATACCAGGCTGGCCTGAGCGGCCAGACCACCCACCAGTAAAATCGCCAGGGCATGGTACATCTGATAACGCACGCCTACCTCAAAAGTGGCCAGAGCGCTGGCGTCCAGAATATTTTTCAGGCCATGAGCACCGAACGCGCCAAGCATAACGCCGAGTAACGCTAATAAGGCACCAATCAATAAATACATTCTCATTTTTGCGCCTCAATAAAAGACACCGTCAGCCTCGCGGCATTCTGAATGTGCTCATCCTGAGTCAGGCCGCTGGACTTGCGCGGCTTAAAACTGTGGTCGCCATCAGCCAGAAACTCGGTTTGTACCGCAGAAGACAAACCATAGTCTTCCACTTCATCACGACGGCCAAAGGTATCCCGTTCCCCCTGAATGATCAGTAGTGGCTTTTCCAGCGCCAGCAGATGCTCGGTACGCAGTTTTTCTGGTTTGCCCGGCGGGTGGAAAGGATAGCCCAACGCAATGGCACCCAGTGCGTGGGATTGTTCGAGGATCAGGGTAGCGACCCGCCCGCCCATACTTTTGCCGCCAATAAACAGGGGGAAATCCGGCCATTTAGCCTGTACCTTTTCGATCACGCTATGAAAACAGGCTTCCAGCTTAGGCATTTTATCCGGTGGTCGCTTTTTACCGGTATCTTTAATGATTTCCATATACGGAAAATTAAAACGCACCACATTAATATTCTGTGCAGCCAGTTGCGCCGCCATATCGACCATAAACTCTGACTCTGCTCCCGCACCGGCCCCGTGGGCCAGAACAACTGTTGCCACAGGTTTAGCCGGCGTGTCTACATACCACTCAGACAAAAGCTTGTTCCTCTTTAACTAAATTGATTACCCATTCACGAAATGCGGCAATCTTACCAGATTCACCCTGNCCTTCNTGATACACCAGNTAATANGCGTCNCGNCTTTCNANTTTNTCTTCNAAAGGCATTATCANNCTGCCCGGCNTCNAGTTCAGGNTTGGCCAGTACNGANTTACCCAGGGCNATNCCCTGNCCNAGNGCNGCNGCCTGNNTNACCATCATGGAATGGCTGAANACCGGNCCCTGATTAACNTTNACNCCGGCNACNTTGAAATGCTGNAACCACATTTTCCAGATAGCACGGCTNGAATCGTGTAACAGCACATGATGCTTCANATCNGANAGTGTTTTAAGNGGTTTACTNCCCTGAAACAANCTNGGCGAACACAGCGGGGTTAAAAANTCGGTGTGCAGTTTNTCCGCCTGAATACCNTTCCANCGCCCGCGGCCATAGTAAATGGCAACNTCGATATCNTCGGTCAGNAAGCCNTCATCAAAATCGATAGCTTTNAGGCGAACATCNATNTCCGGGAATANCTGNCTNAACTGACTNATCCTGGGNACCAGCCACTGACTGGCAAAACTCGGCGGNGTNGCAACAGTGATAGCCCCTTTACTGCCNCNGGCCAGCAGCCGNTCNGTNGCATCCTGGAGGTTTTTAAAAATATCTTTCANTTCTAAAAAGTANGCCTGCCCTTCTTCGGTAAGCAGCAANGTGCGATTNCGCCGGATGAATAATTTCAGCGATAAGAAATCTTCTAATGCCTTNATTTGATGGCTCACCGCNGCCTGGGTAACAAACANNTCGTCNGCNGCGCGGGTAAANCTCAANTGGCGCGCCGCGGCTTCAAAGGCTTTGAGCGCATTTAAGGGAGGTAANCGNCGTTGCATCAGGCACCACGGCTANTATGACAGNACAATGAANCACNCATAAGTTTTTCTAATCCAAACAAGGTAATTTTTTTCATTTTTCANGNTTNCANNAACTGTNTATTATTCACCCGAAATTTGAAAAATCTTCTTTTAACNCAGAAGGTTAAGATAATTNAAAAATGTTAATTTTTAACATTTTTACTACAACCAACTTTATTAATTTATTTAGGTGTGAATATGAAAAAACAACTTACAGCAGTCNTTATGCTGGCCACNATGGGCTGGTCGGTTACCACTTTAGCAAACGAANTACAGGCANCTCAATTACAGCCTGTTAACACNGCCATGGTGTCGGTTGANATCAGNATTGANCAACCCGNGCTCNACATTGAATCGAGCATTATCAANCAGGTNAACGAAACCCTGCAACAACACTCNAAAACTAACGGCGCNNTGCTTATCGCNCGCGAAAGCANTCTGCTGCCCAACCAGGAAGCNAANACTCGCACNGAGTAANACCTGGCCTTCACACCTGGCAAATGCNGNGCAGAGANACTCTGCACGGCATTTCAGGTCTTCCCTCATTCTTTACTGAGCACTGGTATCTAACGGCGCAAACTGTTTAACCAGCTCATCAACCGCTTTCATTTGTTCCAGATATCCTGCTAATTTCGATAACGGCAACGCACAAGGGCCGTCACATTTTGCCTCATCCGGATTCGGGTGTGCCTCAATAAACAGTCCGGCCAGACCCAAAGCAATACCACTGCGCGCTAATTGCGCTGCCTGAGCACGTCTGCCATCTGCCGATGTCTCTCTGCCGCCCGGTTTCTGCAAAGCATGGGTCGCATCAAAGATGACCGGCGCATACTCTTTCATGGCATCCATACCCAGCATATCAACCACCAGGTTGTTATAACCATAGCAACTACCGCGTTCGCAGAGAATAATCTTATCGTTACCCGCTTCACCAAATTTCTTAATGATATGGCGCATTTCATGAGGCGCCAGAAACTGCGGCTTCTTAACATTAATCACCGCACCGGTCTCTGCCATAGCAACCACCAGATCAGTTTGTCGGGCGAGAAACGCCGGCAGTTGGATCACATCCACCACCTCGGCCACCGGGGCAGCCTGATAAGGCTCATGCACATCGGTAATGATAGGTACATTGAAGGTGCGTTTGATTTCTTCAAAGATCTTCAGACCTTCGTCCATGCCCGGGCCACGATATGAGTGTACCGACGAGCGGTTGGCTTTGTCGAAAGATGCCTTAAAGACATAAGGAATATTAAGCTTGCTGCACACTTGTGCGTAGTGTTCAGCAATCTGCATTGCCAGATCACGGGACTCCAGTACGTTCATTCCGCCAAACAGAACGAAAGGCTTGTCGTTGGCAACAGTGATGTCAGCCACGGTTACCTGATTAATTTTAGTCATAAACAATTTCCGGTTATAAGAAAAACACCTGTTTGGTGACAGCGACTTTGGCTGTTAATCCCAGCACAACAAGCGCCGCTAAAAATGCACCCCATTTTAGTGGCGGCGTTTTTGCCCGCTTAAGTGCCATCATGCCAAGGCCAACATAGGCAATTACGCCAATAACCTTGAATGTCAGCCAGCCATTAACAAAAGGATACTGAGCGAGAATAACGCATAACCAAATCGCACTCAGTAATAAAACGGTATCAATAATGTGGGGAACAATTTTAACCCACTTCTTTTGCAGAAAGCCGGGGTTCATCTGACCGTACAAAAAGCGGATAACAAATAGCAAAATACTTAAGCCCACTGCGGTTAAATGCAGGTGTTTAGCCATCATGTACATAGAACTAGCACTCCTTGATTTATTGTTGTTATTACCGGTTAACAGCGATTAACCGGCGTATTGAGCCTGAATCCCCTCAAACCTGTCGATATGCTTTAAAAACAGATCGATTAAAGCCGGATCAAATTGCTTGCCTGCGGCTTTTTTAAGGGTATCCACTGTTTCCTCCAGCGACCAGGCTGGCTTATAGCTGCGTTTATTACGCAACGCATCATAGGCATCCAGAATAGCCAGCATACGGCTTTGCAAACTAATGTCATTGCCAGCCAGGCCGTCTGGGTAGCCATTGCCGTCCCACCTTTCGTGGTGATGACGAGCCAATTGTGCAGCCAGTCTGATTACCGGCCGTTTGGAATCTTTAAAAATCAGATAGCCAAATTCGGCATGCTTTTGTATCTGATGATATTCCTCATCCGTTAACGGAGCGTCTTTATTCAACAACGAATACGGCACGAATGAATTACCTACGTTATGCAGCGGCAAGGCGGTGAGAAACTGCTGAATCTCCGCTTCGGGCATCCCCGCCAACCGGGCAAAAAGCTCACTCATGTGATTTAAGCGCTGGGCATGGTACTCGTCGGTTACACGGCTGTCCATGGCATCCCCCAAGCGCTGCACTATCTCGTAGTGGGTTTCATTCAGCTCGGCGCTGTCGAGCAGATTATCAAACGCCAGTTGCACATTTTTGGTAAACTTTTGCACCAGTCGTTTATCAATATCATTCACCGGACGAGGCAAGCCGGTTAAAAACAGCAATGAGCCATGATTTTTGTTACTTCGGCAGTAAGCCACTAAATGCTCCTCGGCATATACGACTTGTTGTTCCCGAAGTGCATCCTGACAAAGCTGATATTCAAACTCGTTAAGGGAATCTTTCAGGCGATTGCCCTCTTTACCGGCGTATTCGCCGTTACCGGCAAAAATATACATTTCGCCGGCCTGACTGGTCGGTTTAGGCAAAGCCACGGCCGAGGTAATGTAAGCGGCGTTTTTTGCCCCACCCAGGATGGAGGCTAATTGCTGGATAAGGCCGCGCATAAAACCTTCCAAAGAACGTGACGAAAATAAATCGGCTGAGGCGTCAATAATTTTCTCAAGACCAGCGCGGGCTTCTTCAATCACGATAATGTCGCGGTAGGAGCGCAGCGCGGCAATGATCACGGTAAACAGCTTCTGTGCGGTGAGTTCTGTTTTTGACTTATAGTCGTTGATGTCATAATTGATGATGACATCTTTTTCCGGCGCCTGGCCGGGCTGACCGGTACGCAGAATGATACGGGTAAAATGGTTTTCGAGATCATTGCGAATATAGTCGGCAACTTTCAGGCCTGCGTCGTCAGACTCCATCACCACATCGAGCAGCACCACAGCAATATCGCTGTGCTCCCGCAATACGCGCTTGGCCTCTTCGCCATCGAAGGCACTCATGAAGGTCAGTGCCCGGCCGTTTAACGTAAAATCATTAAGTGCCAGCTTGGTGATAGCGTGAACTTCAGGTTCATCATCAACAATCAGAACTTTCCAATAGCCTATTTCATTCGACTCTGGTTCATCTTCGTCGGCGACAAATAAAAACTCGTCATCGTTCATTCTGCATTTCCATCCTGTGTGAGCATTTCGTTTCCATTAAGCTTATGTACAAGCTAGGATTTATGCCACTGAGCCAGAGTAATTCTTGGCAACCCGTTGAGGTCGTCGATGCCCCTGCAAGCACTAAATCCTCGCTCTGCAAAGAGCGTTTTTATCGATTCATGCTGAGTATACCCGTGTTCTATTAACAACCAACCATCCGGGGATAAAAAATCGGGAGCATACTGAATAATCTCGCGAATATCTTCCAGACCGTCGGCACCGGCGGTAAGCGCAGAAACCGGCTCAAAACGTACATCGCCCTGTTGCAGATATTCACTGCCAGACTCTACATACGGAGGATTGGTAACAATCAGGTCAAACCGACTGTCTGCTGGAAACTCAGCAAACCAATGGCTGAGCAGCCAGTGTACCTCAAGTTGCCCGTTAAGTTGTGCGTTGGCCGCCGCCAGCTCGAGTGCTTCAGTGATGCGGTCTCCCCCGGTAACCTGCCAGGCCGGTTGCTCAGTTTTTAATGCCAGCGCGATCGCACCGGTACCGGTGCCAAGATCGCACACGCAGGCAGATTCGGGCAGCTCAAGGGCCAGCGCGGTTTCAACCAATAGCTCAGTTTCAGGGCGCGGGATCAACGTACTTTCATTAACCTTGAGGGTCAGCGACCAGAAATCCCGTGTGCCGGTAAGGTAAGCCACGGGGTATCCCTCGCGGCGTTTGGCAATCAGGTTTTTGTAGCGCGTGTATTGTGCCTCTGACAGGGCTTTATCAGGCCAGGTGAACAGGTAGGTTCGCTGACAATCGAGCACGGCACAAAGCAGCACCCGGCTATCTACGGCCGGTGACTCGCCGTCTTGCAGCTCAGCTGTTGCCCAGGCCAGCGCCTCGGCAATTGTTGCAGCATCGCTATCCTTGCAATGCACGGTTAATCGTCGGCCAGCGAGGCCAGCAGATCAGCCTGATGTTCCTGACGGATAGGTTCTAGCAGCAGGCCCAGATTGCCTTCAATCACTTCGTCGAGGCGATAAAGCGTAAGGTTAATACGGTGGTCCGTTACCCTACCCTGAGGAAAGTTATAAGTGCGGATCCGCTCTGAGCGGTCGCCACTACCTACCAGATTACGCCGCGTAGAGGCTTCTTCAGCCGCTCGCTTATCTTCTTCAATCTGGTTTAAGCGAGCCGACAGCACTGACATCGCCTTGGCGCGGTTTTTATGCTGTGAGCGCTCATCCTGACATTCTACCACCACGCCTGAAGGCAAGTGAGTGATTCGAATTGCGGAGTCGGTTTTGTTAACGTGCTGACCACCAGCACCTGAGGCGCGGAAGGTATCAATACGCAGGTCTGCCGGGTTTATTTCGATGGCTTCAGATTCCGGTATCTCAGGTAATACAGCGACAGTACACGCCGAGGTATGCACCCGGCCCTGAGATTCGGTTTCCGGCACACGTTGTACGCGGTGGCCGCCCGACTCAAACTTAAGCACGCCGTATGCGCCATCGCCTGTAACGTTGGCTATCACTTCTTTAAAACCACCATGCTCACCTTCGTTAGCGCTAATCATTTCAAGACGCCAGCCTTTGGCTTCGGCATAGCGACTGTACATACGGAATAAATCGCCGGCAAAAATGGCGGCTTCGTCACCACCGGCACCGGCGCGGATTTCCAGAAAGCAGTTGCGGTCATCGTTAGGATCGCGCGGTAACAACAGGATTTGCAGCTCAGCCTCAAGGCGTTCGATTTCCTGCCTGGCTGTTTTCATCTCTTCCTGGGCCATTTCACGCATTTCTGCGTCATCTTCAGCCATCATTTCTGTGGCTGAGGCTAAATCTTCTTCTGCCTGTTTATAAGCGTTAAAACCCGCTACCACGTCTTCTAACTGGCTAAACTCTTTTGACAAAGCACGGAATTTGTCCTGATCGCCGATAACGCCGGGATCGCTCAACAGCGCCTGCACCTCAGCAAAACGTTCAACCAGATTTTCCAACTTAATGACAACGGATTCTTTCATACTTTTCCTGAAATAAAATACAAATTACCTGGACTCGTCACTGTCCAGTTCAAACACGCGGCTCAGCCACTTAGTGGCGCGCTGATCAACCTGGGTTGATGCATCACGCAACGCGCGAGTGGGCGCATGTAATAAATTATTGGTTAACTTGTAGGCCAGCTCTTCTACCACGGCTTCGGCCGCTTTGCCTTCCTGCAACTGTTTAAGGGCTTTATCGACCAGTTCCTGACGCTGCAGGTTGCCACGATCGCGGTACTGCTTGACCAAATCTACTGTCTGACGCGACTGCTGCCACTGCAGATAGCTCATAACCTGTTGCTGAATAATTTTAACAGCTTCTTCGGCTGCCTGCTCACGGGATGCCATGTTTTGTTGCACTATGTGCTGTAAATCATCCACCGTATATAAGTAGGCGTCACCCAATTCGTTGACCTGGGCTTCAATATCCCTGGGTACAGCAAGGTCGACCATAAACATGGGCAGGTTGCGCCGGTGTTTGAGCGCGTCTTCCACCATCCCTTTACCAATAAGTGGCAGCTGACTGGCAGTGGAGCTGATAACAATATCAAACCTGTGCAGGGTTTCCGGCAACTGGCTCAGGGTCATCACATCAGCCCCCAAACTGGCCGCCAGTGTTTCTGCGCGAGCACGGGTACGGTTTGCTACCGCAAGTTTTTGTACCCCTTGTTCTTTAAGATGCTGAGCGACCAGCTCGATAGTTTCTCCGGCCCCCACCAGCAATACCGAGCGCTCAGGTAAACGAGCAAAAATGTGCTTTGCCAGCTGCACTGCAGCGAATGCCACAGACACCGCGTTGGCACCAATCTCGGTATCGGTTCTTACCCGTTTGGCCACCGCAAAGGTATGCTGGAATAGCTTATCAAACTGAGTGTTTACCATGCCTGAATGCTTGGCATTATTATAGGCTTGTTTGATTTGCCCCAGAATTTGCGGTTCGCCCAGCACCAGTGAATCCAGACCGCTGGCCACTTTCATGACATGCTCAATGGCCGCGGCCTGCTCATAAATGTACGCGTTAGCACTAAGCTGCCTGGCATCAACATTATGAAATTCAGCCAGCCATTCAATCAGTTGATCAGCACAGCTGGTCTCACTGGATACGTAGACTTCAGTGCGATTACAGGTAGAAACAATTACCGACTCATCCACGCCGTTCAGGTGCTTTAATGACGACAACGCCTCAACCAGCGAATCCGGCGTAAACGCAACTTTTTCGCGCAACTCTACCGGAGCAGTTTTGTGGTTAATTCCGAGGGCAATCAGGGTCATGGGGTTCGTTTACGGCTACAATGGAGCGGCATTGTACGAAAAAGCCAAAATGATTGAAAGTGTCGATAGTTCTATGTTCAACTATCGCCCTAATAGATTTTATAGGTCAGCCCGTGTTCCGTCAGGTTTTCATTGTTCTGTTCGTCCTCTTCCTCAGCGCCTGTGCCACGCGACCGCAGGCGCCACAAGGTCAGATAAATTTACCGGCTCAGCTGATTAAACTCGACGCCATCAAAAAGTGGAATATTAATGGCAAACTAGCGCTCAGAGAGCCAGAAAAATCGGTAAGTGCCACTCTTCGCTGGCAGGTCAGCGATCCGCTGTTTACCTTCAGACTAAGCAACTTTCTTGGTGTTACCCTGGTGGATATGGAACAAACAGCAGAAGGCGCACGCCTTGAAGCAGACGACCAGGTGTATACCGACCCATCGGCCACAGCCCTGCTGTATCAAACTACTGGTTGGGACATACCGCTGGATCAACTGCTGAGCTGGGTGAAGGGTGTGCCCCGGGCCGGCGACGACTACACCCTGAATGACAACGGTTTACTCAAACAGCTAATGCCAGGCTGTCGGCAGTGTGCGGGCTGGCAGGTGGATTACACCCAGTACGGACAGGTGGACGATGTTTTCCTGCCGCACAATATCAAACTGACTAATACCGCTCAGCCTGAGCAGTGGATAAAAATAAGAATTTCGCAATGGACACTCAAGTAAGCCTCGACTGGTGGCCAAGCCCGGCCAAACTAAACCTGTTTTTGCACATCACAGGGCGCAATGATAAAGGTTATCACCTGTTGCAGTCGCTGTTTCAAATGCTCGATGAGGGCGACTCACTGGCATTTGTTCCCAATGATAGTGGTGACGTCCGCCTGGTTAACGCTATTTCCGGAGTTAATACCGAAGATAATTTGATCTACCGGGCTGCCAGGTTACTGCAAAGCCACGTTAATACCCCGCAAGGCTGCGACATTTATATTGAAAAACAATTACCTATGGGCGGTGGAATTGGCGGCGGCTCGTCGAATGCAGCCACCACACTGGTGGCATTAAATTATTACTGGCAGTGTGGTCTGTCCACCGAGACACTGGCGCAGCTCGGGTTAGAACTGGGTGCAGATGTACCGATTTTTGTACACGGCAAACCCGCCTTTGCCGAAGGGGTCGGCGAGCAAATACACCCGGTCAGCCTCGATGACAGCTGGTATCTGGTGGTGTTCCCCGGGGTAAACATCAGTACTGCAGAGGTGTTTTCACACCCTGACTTACCTCGCAATACAACCCCCATTGACTGGCAGCATTATACTTTTGATGCAACGCAAAATGATTGTCAGAAAATTGTCTGTAAAAGCCAACCGGAAGTTGCAAAATTATTACAGTGGTTGTTACACTACGCACCGTCGAGGATGACAGGCACAGGCGCGTGCGTATTTGCTACATTTAGTAACCCGGATCAGGCAAAGGCAGTGCAGCAAGCGCTTCCTGAAAACTGGCACGGATTTGTTGCCAAAGGCGTAAATACCTCACCGTTGCAATTAAAATTACAAGAGATGTCCTGAGCCAGAACGACTTACATTGATGGGGTATAGCCAAGTTGGTAAGGCAGCGGGTTTTGATCCCGCCATCCGTAGGTTCGAGTCCTGCTACCCCAGCCACCTCCTACTTAAAATGCACTGAGGAAACACTTGTGCCAGACATGAAGCTCTTTGCAGGTAACGCTGTTCCTGAACTAGCCCAGAAAGTTGCCAATCGCCTCTATACCAAGCTTGGAAATGCCACCGTTGGCCGTTTTAGCGACGGCGAGATCGCAGTAGAAATTCATGAAAACGTCCGTGGCTCGGACGTTTTTATTATCCAGTCTACCTGTGCACCCACTAATGATAACCTGATGGAACTGATCGTGATGATTGACGCCCTGCGTCGCGCATCCGCCGGCCGAATCACCGCGGTTATCCCGTACTTTGGTTATGCCCGTCAGGATCGCCGTGTGCGTTCAGCTCGTGTTCCGATTACGGCGAAAGTGGTTGCAGATTTTCTGTCAAACGTGGGCGTTGACCGGGTGCTGACCATTGACCTGCACGCCGAGCAAATCCAGGGATTCTTCGATGTCCCGGTAGACAACGCATTTGGTACGCCAATCCTGCTGAACGATATGTTTCAGCGCGACTTTGTAGAGCCTATTGTTGTGTCGCCAGACATTGGCGGGGTTGTGCGGGCGCGAGCCACAGCAAAATTACTTAACGATTCTGATCTGGCTATCATCGATAAACGTCGTCCGAAAGCCAACGTTGCTCAGGTAATGAACATTATCGGTGATGTAAAAGACCGCGACTGTATTATTGTTGATGACATGATTGACACCGGTGGTACCCTGGCCAAAGCGGCGGAAGCCCTGAAAGCCCACGGAGCCCGTAAAGTGTATGCTTATGCCACCCATGCTATATTCTCTGGTAATGCTGCCAATAATCTTAAAGAGTCTGTGATTGATGAGATTATTGTAACCGACAGTATTCCATTGAGTACCGACATGGCTGCCATTGGTAAGGTAAAACAACTTACGCTTTCTGAGATGCTGGCTGAAACCATTCGTCGTATCAGCAATGAAGAATCGATTTCAGCGATGTTTGAATACTAAGCATCTGATTTACTTCCTCAAAAGCCAGCTATGCTGGCTTTTTTTATTGGCTGAATTTCGCCCGGTTCAGGCAAAACCCTGAGCGATTGCTATAGTTAAGGCATGGTGGTTAACCGACCTCTTTCTTATATGGCATTATCGCGCGCACTGCTTAGTATCATTTTGTTTTGGCTGATACTTTTCTCCGGTGCCCTTTCCGCATCTCAAAACGCCACGGCGCAGCCTGGCATAATTAATACCTTGCCAGGCGGCGCGACACATGTGCATTTAAACCAAGGCATTTACTACTTTGAAGCCTTCAGCAAAGTCTCGCTTCATCAGATTCAGCAATTACCCGACAACCAATGGCAGTTTCATCCCAACTCATCATTGTTCCTCGGCACCAGCCAGTCTTACATCTGGATAAAAATTACGTTGCAAAGTATGCCGGATGCGCCGCCAGAATGGATTATGACCCTGGACTGGCCGTTAGTTAAATCTATTGACTGGTACCACTACCGGGAATCGACGCAAACACTGATTTCTTCAGGCCAGTTTAATGACTGGCAAATGCCCCCCGATGCGCCGGATGAATTTCCCTTTGCCATACCACTTGTGCTCGACAGCGATACGGCAACCCTGCTCTATTTACGTATTCTACCCTCTGAGAAGGCCCTGTTACCGGTTACGTTATGGCCAGCGGAGTCTTTTTCAGACCATCAGTTGCAACGCAACTGGTACCTTGGTTTATTCTATGGCGTATTATTTGCGATGTTTGGCTACAACCTGTCGCTCTTTATCTTTCTGCGTCACAAAACATTTGCTGCTTACTGTTTTTATGTCGCCGGTATGGCTGCTTACACCTTAATTATGAACGGCGCCGGAATTGCCTGGTTTTGGTCTGATTATCCTATACTACTGGAGTACGCTTACCGTCTTCTGGTGCCCCTCGGCTTTTTTGCCGCTTTAATGTTTATCCGGCAGTTCCTGCAGCTTAAGCACCGGGGGACGTTTCTAAACCGCAGCAGCCAGATTGCCGGTTACCTTTGGCTGGCAATGATATTACTGACGCCGGTCATACCCACGTCGGTACTCATTCCGCTAATCGATGGGTTTGGGCTTATCAACTGCTTGTTTGCCATAAGCGTGTCTGGCTACCTGTGGTTCAAAGGCGATAAGTCAGCTAAATATCTTACGCTTTCCTGGTTTGTACTGGTCGTTAGCACAGTAATTCTAATCCTCGGCCTTAACAACGTTATTCCTTATGTTATCGAGCTACACTACTTGCAAAACGTTGGTGTTACCATTGAAGTCTTATTGCTCTCTATGGCGTTGGCGGAACGCTTCAACCGGGAACGTGAAATGCGCTCTGAAGCCCAGGATGTTGCACTGCAAATGTCCAATGAGGCGGCTAAAGCCAAAGAAAGCGAAATGGCTGCCCAGGAGCGCCTGCTCGGGATTGAGCGACGGGTTAAAGAAGAATTGTAGTTAAAAGTCCACGAGCAAACGCGGGAATTGAAGGTCGCCATGCAAAAGCTGCAAATTATGAACAAAGAGCTGGAGCGATTGAGTTTAACGGATCCTTTAACAGGGCTTGCCAACCGACGCTATTTCGATAAACGGTTTAATGAAGAAGTTCAGCGCGCCAAACGCAGTGAGTCGCTCATTGGTGTGATGATGCTGGATATAGACCACTTCAAACAGATCAATGACACCCTGGGACATCAGGCTGGCGATCATGTCATTCAGTCACTGTCGGCACTGATCCAGCGTGTTAGTGGGCGCGCCAGCGATCTACCCGCCCGGGTAGGTGGCGAAGAATTTTGTTTGTTAGTCTGCAATGAAACGGAAAAACATATAGCCAGACTTGCCGAATCTATACGCGCAAGTGCTGCGGCCGAACTGGTGAAATACCGTGAAGAACCAATACGCTACACCATCAGCATTGGCGCTTATTGCGTTATACCAACAGCAGATACCGATCCGGTAACATTACTCAAAGAAACTGATGATGCCCTTTATCAGGCCAAAAATGACGGCCGCAATCGGGTAGTCTTCATCAGTGCTGTGCCCCCTCACCGCTAAGTTGCGCAGCGTCTGATAAACCGCTAATGTGGTATAACTACCTACCGTAAAAGAGAATTTGGTTTGTTGCCTGATTTGATCACCCTGTTCTGGCCATTGTTGGTCAGTCTGGTTTTAGTCACCTTTTTCCTATCCCTGTTAAACTGGCTGCTATTAAAGCGCCACTCTCATCTAAACGGGGAGCAAAAATTACCTCGTCAACTCACCATGCTGGTAGCCAACATTGTTGGTATTATTACCATCGTGCTGACATTACCCGTCAGTGAAGCCATTCAGAATCAAATCCTCGCTCTGATCGGCATACTACTTTCCGGTATGGTGGCATTCTCTTCCACTTCTATTATGACCAATGTCATGGCGGGACTGGTGTTACGTTTCAATAAACCCTTTAGAGTTGGTGACTTTGTCAGGGTCAATGGTTTCTCCGGCCGGGTTGCCGAAATGGGCTTGCTGGACACCGAAATTCAAACTGAAACCCGGGAGCTCATTTCCTTTGCTAATTCTGTACTCGTTAACAGCCCGCTGACAGTCGTTCGCTCCTCAGGTGCGATTATTTCTGTTGAGCTAAGTCTGGGCTACGAAGTTCACCACTCTAAAGTAGAAAAACACTTGTTATCAGCAGCCAGTCACTGCGGTTTGGAGGACAGCTTTGTGCAGGTCATTGGCTTGGGTGACTATGCCGTGTCTTATCGAGTCGCCGGGTTGCTAACAGATGTGAAAAGCATGCTCAGCGCGCGCTCAAAACTACATAAAGCGGTATTGGACAGTTTACATCAGGCGGGCATCGAAATTGTCTCCCCGGCCTTCACCAATACCCGGCCGCAGGAGCCCGGTAACGTGATGATCCCTGCAGCACCGCGTACTACAAAGAGCGCCAATCATGAAGACAGTCGCCCGGAAGCGGTTATTTTTGACAAAGCAGAAGAAGCTGAAGCCATTCAACAGGACCGTGTCGCCCTTGAAGAACAACTTGCCACCCTGCAAACAGCAATAAAAGATGCCGAGGGTGAAGAAAAAAACCTGTTAAAAGAACAGTTAAACTTTACCAAAACCAAACTCGATGCGCTGAATAACACTCAGCCCAAAGCAGAAGGCAGCTCAGCTCCTGTAGAACAACCTGCCCCCAGCCGATTAAGTGACTAGCCAGTAAATAAGGGCAAAAAGACAGCCTTAAACCGTTGCCAGTCCTCAAACTGAGGCATGTGCCCCAACCCTTCCAGCTCAATAAGGTTACCTTGTTGCAGAGTATCGGCAACCTCTTTGCCCAATACCTGATACTGCCCGAGTTTGTACGAAACGCCGGGCTTCTTAAAGGCACGGCCCGGGCCTGTGCGATCGCGGGTGCCAATGATAAGGGTCACCGGTACCGTTAGCTGCGGCAAATCATACACAATGGGCTCACTGAAAATAGGGTTATAAGTCAGTGCATTGTTCATGGCAACGCGCGGATAATCCGGGTGTTTTAACTGGCCGATATGGGGTTCAAGCAGAGCCTGATAAGCTGGCCGCCAATTGCCGTCATAGTAGTTTTTCTGCTGATAACGGCGAATGCTCTGTGGTGTTTTCTTAAGTTCATTGGCCAGAAACACCTGCGGGTCCTGGTAATCGACCCACTTTAAATAATCTTCCAGCCCGATGGGGTTAATTAAAATAAGCCGCGCGGTTTTATCTTTTACATACTTAGCAAATTTTACCGCCAGCATGCCGCCCATAGAGTGGCCCACAATGGTCGCCTGCTCAACCTCAAGGTGCTCCAGCAGTTGCCTGGTGTTATTGGCTAACCCGGCAAATGAATACTGGTAATGTTCAGGTTTGCTTGATTTACCAAAACCGATTTGATCGGGAATGATCACCCGGTAAGACATACTCACTAACTAACTGGCAACACGCTCCCAATAGAACCCTGAAAAATTCTTGCCATGTAACAGCACTACCGTTGCTATTGGATCACCTTGTGGTTTGACATCCATAAAAGCCATGGAAAGTGTTTGCCCCTGACTTTCGAAGGTAAATCTATCCACCTCGAAAGGGTAATCAAAATTGTCGAGCGTAGCATTATAAGGGGCAATAGTGTCGTTTTTCGCAGCAGCCTGAACCGGGCAAAGCAGGCTAACCACCAGGACAATTACAGCAATAAGCTGATGAGAAAAGTGCATCTTGTCTTCTTTGTTGTGACTGACAGTTGCAATGTGGTGCTGGCAGCCAAAATAAAACTGCTCGTCGCTGCTCAGCCCCGCTAAGTAGCCTGTTCTAGCATATTGGCTGCAAGCAGGGCCAGAATGGTGCTGTATATTGCAGATTTGCCGGGCTCAGTCGCAAGCGGCAGACTTTGCCGGGTGATTCATTGCCCGTTCAGGCTATGGCCTGCATACTGGTAAACTCAGGTGCTAATTTCACAAGGGAATAATCAATGGAAACTATCCGTACATTACTCTTAACCATAGCCATGGCATGCGGGCTGATAGCCTGCGCCGACAGTAAGGAGTCCTCGCCAGTGAACAAGGACAATGAGCCCACGGCCAGTCCGGCGTCGGCGGTGTATACNGGCACCATNGTNTATAAAACCTTTGAAGGCGGNTTTTTTGCGTTNATCAGTACNGATAATAAACGCTNNACNCTGCGNCATTTACCCNANGNNTANCGCCTCGACGGACTGATAGTAGANATCACCGGCAGNGTNAATAAAGACATTATTACCACCACACAGTTTGGTGACTTACTCGAAGTGGATACCGTGAAAGTGCTGGATGACAGCCATGCCAGGCCACCGGAATCCGGCCCGCGCAAATTAAAATCCCTTTGAGGTTTGTATCTTCAGGCATCGGGTGGTAGAATTCGCCGCCTTTTAATTTAGGGCTGGGTATTATTTACGCCAGATAAGGCTGATTTACCCTATTCATGGCAGATTTTGGTCGCAAAAATCTGTAAACATCAATTATTTTTATTTGGAGACATCTGATGTCTGATGCAATTTTTAATCTGGATGCAGAAGTCCGTACTGACCTGGGGAAAGGTGCGAGCCGCCGCCTTCGTCATGCTGACAAAGTTCCTGCGATCCTTTACGGTGGCGAAGAAGCGCCTGTTTCTTTAACGCTTGANCACAACAAAGTGATCAACGCGGCTGATTTCGAAGCGTTCTACTCACACGTTCTGACCCTGAACATCGGTGGTAAGAAAGTTGAAGCGCTGCTGAAAGACGTTCAACGTCACCCGTTCAAGCCTAAGATTACTCACCTGGATTTCCAACGTGTAATCGCTGGTCAGGACGTACACACGTCTGTTCCAATCCACTTCATCAACGAAGANAAATGCCAGGCCNTTAAAGACGGTGGTATTGCTGAACACCNNGTAAACGAAGTTGAAATNACTTGTCTGCCTAAAGACCTGCCTGAGTTNATCGAAGTAGACATGGCTAACGTTGAAATGGANCAAACNCTGCACCTGTCAGATCTGACTCTGCCAGCAGGCGTTTCTTCTGTTGAACTGGNTAAAGANGACGAAGCACANGACCTTGCTGTGGTAACTATCAAGCCAGCGCCAAAAGCGCCAGCCGCTGACGAAGCAGAAGGTGAAGAAGACGACGCTACTGAGGAATAATNCCCTTGGNAGACATTCGTCTTATTGTGGGCCTGGGTAATCCAGGCCCCGAATACGAACAAACACGCCACAATGCGGGAGCGTGGTTTTTACAAGAACTCGCATCGACGTTTAACACCTCTCTTTCTCCTGAAAGCAAATTCTTTGGCAAAACCGCCCGAATTACCATTGCTGGCCAGGACATCCGTTTGCTCTACCCCACCACATTTATGAACAAAAGCGGGCAATCTGTTGCCGCGCTGGCTAATTTTTATCGTATTGAGCCCTCACAAATGCTGGTTGCTTTCGATGAGCTGGATTTACCTCCNGGNGTTGCCAANTTTAAAATNGGCGGCAGNTCNAGCCAGAACGGTATTCGCGATATTGTCTCGNGGATGGGTAANAACCGTGANTTTTTNCGCNTGCGNATTGGCATTGGCCATCCGGGCCATAAAAGCAAGGTNACCGGCCATGTNCTGGGTAAGCCCGCGCAGCAGGAAAGAGNAGCNATNGAACAAGCGATCGATGAAGCAGTNCGNTGNACCGAAATTTTACTTAAAAACGATTTGAAAATGGCGCAAAATCGCCTTCATAGTTTTAAAGCAGATAATTAACTTCAAATTTTCAAGGGCTCCATTATGGGATTTAAATGTGGCATTGTCGGCCTGCCAAATGTTGGTAAGTCAACGCTATTCAATGCATTAACCAAAGCGGGTATCGAGGCTGCAAACTTTCCGTTCTGTACCATTGAACCCAATACCGGTGTGGTACCGGTGCCGGATCTGCGCTTAGACAAGCTGGCAGAAATCGTTAATCCTCAGCGCGTNATCCCTACCACCATGGANTTCGTGGACATTGCNGGACTGGTAGAAGGNGCNTCCAAGGGNGAAGGTCTGGGNAACAAATTCCTGGCNAATATCCGTGAAACCGACGCTATCGGCCANGTAGTNCGCTGNTTTGACAATGAAAACATTGTTCACGTTGCNGGCAAAGTGAGCCCNAAAGACGANATTGATATCATTAATACCGAACTGGCACTGGCTGACCTGGAAACCACCGANAANGCCATTCACCGNGTAGCCAANCGCGCCAAAGGCGGTGANGCGGATGCCAAGTTCGANTTNAAAGTGCTGGAAAAAATTAAACCCACACTGGANGAAGGCAACCTGNTACGCTCACTGGAGCTTAGCAANGAAGANCTGGCNGCCATCAGCTACATGAACATGCTNACCCTNAAGCCAACCATGTACATCGCNAACGTNAACGAAGACGGCTTTGAAAANAANCCGTANCTNGATGAAGTGCGCGCCATTGCNGNAGGCGANAATGCCGTGGTAGTTGCCGTATGTGCNGCNATTGAGTCNGANATCGCCGAGNTGGACGATGAAGACCGCGAAGAGTTTATGGCCGANATGGGCCTGGAAGAGCCAGGNCTTAACCGNGTTATCCGNGCNGGTTANAACCTGCTGACGCTGCAAACCTATTTTACCGCCGGGGTAAAAGAAGTNCGTGCCTGGACCTTCCCTGAAGGCTCAACGGCNCCNCAGGCNGCNGGTAAGATCCACACCGACTTCGAAAAAGGCTTTATCCGCGCTGAAATCGTNNGCTACGACCACTTTGTGGANTTNAANGGNGAACAAGGNGCCAAAGACGCNGGTAAATGGCGTTTGGAAGGNAAAGANTACATCGTTAAAGACGGCGATGTTATCCACTTCCGCTTCAANGTGTAAAAATTTANNGGNCTTAANCCNNNAAATNTTAAAAAAGCTCTCACTNACGAGGGCTTTTTTATTGCCTGATTAAAAGAAATAATGCGCTTTGAATTCNCCTGAATAAGGTTAAAATAGCGCCTTCTGAGCCGGTTTTGACTGAATTTCAAGCGCTGGCGCACAGATATTAGGCAGTTGAACAAATGTGTTAAAAAAGGGGTTGACGACCCAACGCCATATACGCATAATACGCGCCACTTCCTGAGAGGGAAGTAAACAATCGGAGGCTACGTAGCTCAGTTGGTTAGAGCACATCACTCATAATGATGGGGTCGCAAGTTCGAATCTCGCCGTAGCCACCATTCTCGCAAACCCAGTCCATGGGTTTTTTATTGTGCGAGACACTGCGCGGAAGTGGTGGAATTGGTAGACACGCTGGATTTAGGTTCCAGTGCTTCACGGCGTGAGAGTTCAAGTCTCTCCTTCCGCACCATTTGGGGTATAGC
>NZIK01000053.1 GCA_002691625.1 Alteromonadaceae bacterium | reverse complement strand
GCTATAAGCTTTGTAAATTGTGCTGGGATCATGATCAACCCTCAATAACTGTATTCATATACAGTATAGCAACAATTTAGCAGAACATAGCCTAAATAATTATAGTTGCATACAGATGTGTTATCGAAGATTTCACGTTTGATAGCACATTGATGCGGCAGAAACAGGGATTCACATGAATAACGATAATAAACTCCATAAGTTATCTATTGGAGTCATCACAGCTATGGGGTTATTAGCAACTCCACAGGTCTTCGCTCAGGAAGAAGCTGAAGATGGCGCAGAACCAGTAGAAAAAATCTCCATTGTTGGTTCACGTATTCGTACCGATGCGTTTGCTAACGATACACCTATCGACATTATCAGTGTTGAAGACGCCGAGCAGGAAGGTCTGAAAACACTGGGCGAATTATTAAGAACCAGTACTGCAGCAGCAGGTTCCAGCCAGATCACCGCAGCATTAACTGTTGGTTTCGTAACCGACGGTGGTACCGGTGCTGAGACAGTTGGTCTGCGTGGTCTTGGTGCAAACCGTACCCTTATCCTGTTAAACGGCCGTCGTGCCGGCCCTGCAGGTACTCGTGGTGCAGTATCAGCCTTCGACCTGAACAGTATTCCTCTGTCTGCTATCGAGCGTGTTGAAATCCTCAAAGACGGTGCTTCTGCACTGTACGGTTCAGACGCGGTTGCCGGTGTAATCAACATCATCACCAAAAAAGGCGACGACAAGACCATCACTGTTGATATCAGCCAGCCATTTGAGTCAGGCGGCGAAGACAAGCGTATCAACTTCTCTTACGGTGAAGAATTCGCAGAGGGATCATTCCGTGTTACGGCTGATTACCGTAAAACTTCAGAGTTAAAACGTGGGGATCGCGACTACTTCAACTGTACCGAGCGTTTACAGTTCCTGGAAGACGGTTCACGTTCTGATCCTATTGATCCCCGTACTGGCAAGCCTCACTGCGCAGAGACAGGTTATGGACTTTGGATGTATGGTGATGCATCAAGTGCCTTCGGAGGAGGCCTTCAGCTTGCATACGATTATGATGGCTTCTTTGCGGCAAACGGCTTCCAAAGCATGAATGATGCTGATGTTGGATTGACTACACCAGACGGCTGGTACCCAGTATCTTATAACGATGACTATGCAAGTAACGGCTGGTGGGATCAACGTCACCCTTTCCTTGCTCAGGAGACTGTAGTACCTGAAACAGAGCTTATGTCACTATATGCGACGGGTGATTACAATCTAACTGACAACATTACCATGTATGGTGAATTTATCGCCAGCCGCCGTACTACTGAGACTCAGAATTATCGTCAATTCTGGCACGCAGAAGCAGGCACTCTGTCACCATCAGCCTTTTCTGGCTTTAGTGAGTCTGCCGACACCAGTTCATCAATTCTAGCAGTATCGCTTACAGACCATTTCGGCTCCGAAATAGAAGTTGGTTATACCCGTGGCGTTATCGGGTTTACTGGCGATATCGGATTCTGGACTTGGGATCTGTCTTATCAACACAGTATTAGTGATGGCGATTATACTCAGGACATTATTTTCTACGACTCCATGTATATGGCGCAGGTTAATACGTTCTTTGGCACTAGTTGTACCGCTGATCAGGTTACTGAATTCAGCCAAAAATCTTGTGTCGATTTACCTTGGGCTGACCCACAGTTTCTATACGGGAATCGCACTGCGGAACAAGAGGATTTCTTGTTTGGCATAGATAAAGGCAATACCGAATACACCCAACAGACTCTGGAAGGTTACGTTACGGGTGATTTATTCACTTTACCTGCGGGCGAAATCGGCGCGGCATTCGGTTTCCAGGTCCAACGTGACGAGATCAACGATACCCCCGGATATCACACGCTTAACGGCAACTCGTGGGGTTTAAGTAGTGCTGGTATTACTGCAGGTGATCAAACAACTAAAGCTGTTTTTGCCGAAGTAAAAGCACCTCTGATTGAGGGTGTTACCGGTATCGAGTCCTTAGATTTAACGGCTTCTGCACGCTGGACCGACGTAGATACTTTCGGCGATGACACGACCTTTAAGCTGGGCTTAAACTGGCAAATCGTAGACGGTCTGAGCGTTAGGGCAAGCCGTGGTACGTCGTTCCGTGCACCGGCACTTTTCGAGCTTTTCCTTGCTGAACAGACTGGTTTCTTAGGCCAGTTAGCCATTGACCCATGTTTAGATTATGGGGCAGGCTATGAAGCTGGCAATGTTAGTGATACTGTATACCAAAACTGTTTAGCCGATGGTGTACCGCTTGATTACGATACGCCGGGAAGTACTGCTTTATCGGTTACCAGTGGAGGTGAAGGCCGTCTGTCAGCTGAAACATCTGTGGCTGAAAGTATCGGTGTGGTTTGGACCAGCCCTGAAGATACCTACGCGGTGTCTGTGGATTACTTTGCAATCGAAATCTCAAATGAGATTGATAACTTAGGTGGTTCGAGCATCATTAACCGTTGTTATAACTCTATCGATTTTGCCAATGAGCCTTTATGCGACCTGTTCACTCGACGTGACGGAACAGATGGCGATTACGGTATCGATCAGATCAACGGTGGTTACGTAAACATCGCTTACCAGGAAGTTCGTGGTGTGGATTACAACTTCACTTACCAGGATGACTTCGATTGGGGTTCACTGCGTTTCCGCGTAGAGCATACCATGCAAATCGAACAGTACAGCCTGCAGTTTGAAGACTCACCTTACAACAACTTTGTTGGTGAGAACGGCTCACCTAAGCACGTTGGTGTTGCACGTCTGACCTACTCTAACGATGATTACAGCCTGACGTGGACAGCGAACTACTTCGACTCGACTAACGATTATGAGTACTACGCCAGTGAAACCAACACCACTACGGTTAACGGTGAGACTGTCACATTCATAGACGAAACACCTTGGACCATGTATCACACGGCTTCTGGCTCATTCTCTTATGAAAGCCTGGATGTTATCGTGGGTGTTGCTAACGTGTTTGATAAGGAACCACCTAGAATTTCTAGCAGTGGCTTCGACCTAGGTAACGCTGCACTTTACTCACAGTACGACTTCATTGGTCGTCGGGTATTTGCTAACCTGCGTTATAACTTTTAAGTTGTAATAGTTAAATAAAGCCCTCGCTTGTCGGGGGCTTTTTTTTCTAGAGGGAAAAATTATGAAAGTTCGTTTGATGTTACTAGTCATCACGACACTCCTTGGAAGTCTGACATTCACATCAGCAGCGCAAGCTAAAATCAATACGCCACTATTAGAAGCGTATGCTAAACACTCACAGTACCTGGACATAAAAATTTCACCCAACGGCACCTACCTGGCGTCGACCTCGCGCGGGGAAGACGGCGTGGTGTTTTTAACCGTGCTGAACATTAAAGATCAGGAAGTGGTTTCTATCACCCGCGGAAAAGGTAAAGAAACCGTAAGCAGCTTTAACTGGCTTAATGATGAACGTTTGATTATTGGCATGGCGAGGGAAGTTGGCTCCTTTGAGCAACCACTCCCCACCGGTGAATTGTTCGCCATGGATGCCAATGGTGAAAACAATGTAGTTTTAACCGGCTGGCGCGCAGAAAGCGGCGACCGTCGATTCTCACAAATTATTGATATTCTGCCAGATGACCCGGATGCCGTATTAGTTTACAGCACCGATTTAACCGCCAAAGAACCCTTCCTCGATATATACAGAATGAAGGTCAGCAATGGCCGCAAAGCGTCAGAAGGTCGTGCACCACTACGTGCCTATGCTGGTGCCGGAGTTAATGTTTATACCGATACCAAAGGCAACGTGCTGGCTATGGTTGGCGCCGATCCTAACGAAGACAATAAGCAAATCATGATGGTGCGTAAAGACGGCGACTCTGATTGGGAAGTGGCATTTGAAAGCGAAGCCTATGCTCCCTCTTTCACACCGCTGGTGTTTTTGTCTGATGACAAAACCATTGTAGGTCTTAGTACATTAGAAACCGACACCTGGTCTTTGGCTACGTATAACATTGAAACCAAAAAGCACGAAGTGCTGGCGTCACACCCTAAGGTGGATTTATCACCAATCCTACACAGTGAAAACGGTAAGGTTAAAGAAGTCTTTGGTGCCAGCTACGAGTATAAAGGTATTGAAACCATGTTTTTTGGCGGCGTAAAAAGTGAAGCCGAACAACGTGTGCTGGCCAGCCTGGCGAATACCTTTAAAGGCCAGACCGTGGCAGCCACGTCGGCCACCCGAGAAAACAGTAAAATGATTATTCGGGTTGGCAATGCCAATAATCCAAATGTGTTTTATATGTTTGACGCCGAGGCCCGCAAGCTGGTGAAACTGGCTGAAAGTAAACCCTGGCTCGACGACGTGGAAATTCCGGAATCTAAACTAATCACTTATACTGCCCGTGATGGTCTGGAAATTTCTGCCGTACTCACTTTGCCGAAAGGCGAAGCCAAAGATCTACCTTTTGTGTTGCTGCCACACGGCGGTCCCCACGGTCCTTACGACTCCATTGCTAACATCGACTCCAGTGTACGTGATGCCAAAGTTCTGGCAGCACATGGCTATGCTGTATTGCAGCCCAACTTCCGCGGCTCTGGTGGCTATGGTTTATCCTTCGAGAAAGCCGGTTTCCGTAACTGGGGTACCACCATGATTGACGATATGACCGACGGTACTATGTATTTGGTGGATAAAGGTATTGTTGATAAAGACAGAATGTGTGTTTACGGCGCCTCTTACGGCGGCTACGCGGCATTACAGAATGTTATTCGCGAGCCAGACTTGTACCAGTGCACTATTGGTTTTGTTGGCGTTTACGATCTGGACATGATGTTTGAAAAAGGTGATATTCCGCAAAATGATGCCGGTATCAATTACCTTAATCAGGTGTTACCTAAAGGCGAAAACCGCGACTTCCAGTCCCCCATTAAAAACACCGACAAGATCAAAGTGCCGGTATTTATTGTGCAGGGTGAAGAAGACGTACGGGTACCCAAGGAACATGCCTTTGCTTTACGTGAGAAGCTGGAAGCCAGAAACCATCCTTACCAGTGGATGATGAAATCCGGCGAAGGACACGGCTTTTACAAGCCGGAAAACAACGTTGAGCTATGGCAGGAAATGATTAAGTTCCTGGATAAGCATACCAATACCACTCGTTAATCCAACTGCTGGTTCAGGCAGTTCCGAATTAACAAACTTAACCCATAAAAAAACGCACCAGGCTTTCACCTGGTGCGTTTTTTATTATCTTAAGTACAAATACTTACAACGCAGCAATTGTCTCGTGCTGAGCTTTCAGCTTAGCCAGCTGTGACTCAGAATCGGCCAGCTTGGCTTTTTCTTTTTCAATCACGGCTTGAGGCGCATTGCTAACAAACTTTTCGTTAGACAGCTTGCCTTTAAAGCGGGCTACGTCTTGTTCCAGTTTACCCATGGCTTTAGCAATACGGGCAAGCTCGGCTTCTTTATCAATCAGGCCCGCCATAGGAATAAGAATTTCCATCTCACCCACTACCGCTGCCGCGCTGGCTGGTGCTTCTTCACCTTCCTTAAGCACCGTAGTGGACTCAAGACGCGCCAGGCGGTCGATAAAGGTGCGTGAAATACCTAAACGGCGCTCGTCTTCGCTGCTAACGTTACGCAGCAGTGCAGGAAGTGGCTTGCTCGGTGCAATATCCATTTCACCACGAATGTTACGAATACCTACGATAAAGCGCTTAACCCATTCGATGTCGGCCAATACCTGCTCATCCTGCTTAGCGGCATCTACCGCCGGGAAAGGCTGAACCATGATGCTGTCGCCAGCGTTGAAATCCAACGCACTAAGCGGTGCCACACGTTCCCAGATGGTTTCGGTAATAAACGGCATTAACGGGTGCAGTAAGCGCAGCAGGCTCTCCAGCACATTNATTANCGTATGACGGGTACCGCGTTTTTCAGCGTCGCTCGACGCATCGTTATTCAGTACCGGTTTAGTAAGCTCCAGATACCAGTCGCAGAACTGGTTCCAGGTAAACTCATAAACCGTTTGTGCGGCAATATCAAAGCGATANTCAGCNGANNGCTTTTTCNAATTCCACCAGGGTTTGCTGGAACTGNGCCCAAATCCACTTATCNGCCAGGCTCAGNACNAACTCNCCACCGTCACGACCGGTATCTTCGGTTTCGGTGTTCATCAGCACAAAGCGCGAGGCATTCCAGATTTTNTTNCAGAANTTACGGTAGCCCTCTACCCGGCCCATATCAAANTTGATATCNCGACTGGTTGANGCCATGGCNGCAAACGTAAAGCGCAGCGCNTCNGTACCGTAGGCATGAATNCCTTCCGGGAACTGCTTGCGGGTGCGTTTTTCAATTTTNGCCGCCAGNTGTGGCTGCATCATNCCAGTGGTNCGTTTNGCCACCAGTGATTCNAGGTCGATACCGTCNATNANNTCGATAGGATCCAGCACGTTNCCTTTNGACTTCGACATTTTGTCGCCGCTTTCGTCGCGGATAAGGCCGGTAATGTAGATATCCTTAAACGGGATTTTGCCGGTAAAGCGCTTGGTCATCATGATCATNCGCGCTACCCAGAAGAANATAATATCGAANCCGGTNACCAGNACCGANGACGGCACAAAGGTTTCCAGNTCCGGGGTTTCTTCCGGCCAGCCCATNGTAGCAAACGGCCATAATGCCGAGGAGAACCAGGTATCCAGCACGTCTTCGTCCTGGTTTAACTGTACGCTCGCTTCAAGGTGGTACTTGCTGCGCACCTCGTCTTCAGTGCGACCAACGTAAACGTTGCCCTCGTTGTCGTACCAGGCTGGAATGCGGTGACCCCACCACAGCTGACGGGANATACACCAGTCCTGNATATTGTGCATCCACTGGTAGTAGGTTTTATTCCAGTTCTCCGGCACAAANCGNATTTCGCCGCTTTCNACTGCTTCGATAGCNGGCTTAGCCAGCTCNTCNATNGCNACGTACCACTGNTCGGTNAGGTANGGTTCGATAACCGCNCCNGTNCGATCGCCNCGCGGNACTTTAAGTTTNTGNTCGTCAANTTTAACCAGNACNCCGTCTNNNTCNAGNTGCGCNACNATNGCNTTNCGCGCATCAAAGCGGTCCAGCCCCTGATAGGCTTCNGGNGCTTCGTCGTTAACNTTGGCNTCNGGNGTGAAGATATTNATCATNGGCANGCCNTGACGCTTNCCCATGTCGTAATCGTTNAAATCATGNGCNGGNGTAATNTTAACNCAGCCGGTACCNAATTCCGGATCNACATAATCATCAGCAATNATNGGGATTAAACGGCCNGTGATCGGCAGGCGGATCTCTTTNCCAATGTAGNCCTGATAACGCTCATCTTCCGGGTGTACCGCCACAGCNGTNTCGCCCAGCATGGTTTCAGGTCGNGTNGTNGCNACNACNATNCTNCCGCTGCCNTCGGCCAGCGGATANCGCATGTGCCACATATGGCCNGCTTCTTCNTCGTTGAGTACNTCGAGATCGGAAACCGCGGTGTGCAGTACCGGATCCCAGTTAACCANACGNTTGCCGCGATAGATCAGGCCNTCNTCGTGTAATCGNACAAAGACTTCGGTNACCGCTTTGGACAGGTTNTCGTCCATNGTAAACACTTCACGGTCCCAGTCTGGCGAGGTGCCTAAACGGCGCATCTGNCTGGTGATGGTGCCACCTGAGTGTTCTTTCCACTCCCAGATTTTGTCGATAAACGCTTCGCGNCCCAGATCGTGACGGGTTTTGCCCTCNGCATTTAACTGACGCTCAACCACCATTTGGGTGGCAATACCNGCGTGGTCGGTTCCCACCTGCCANAGCGTATTATCGCCTTTCATACGGTGATANCGGGTCAGCACGTCCATAATGGTTTGCTGGAAGCCGTGGCCCATATGCAGGCTGCCGGTAACATTAGGAGGCGGCAGTAAAATACAGTAAGGGTTCCCCGTTGGCGCTTCATCGCCCTTGGCTTTGAATAAGCCTTCGNTTTCCCAGCGCTGATAACACTGTTTTTCGATCGATTGGGGTTCGTAGGTTTTGTCCATGGAGTGTCTCGAAAAGTCTCTTTTTAGGCCGGCAGGAATTGCATCTGGCAACCGGCTTGTTGAAATTGTTTGTAACGCTCGCGNGCTTGCTGTTTGGCCGNTTCTTCTACCGGCACAAAATCNATAATTTGCTGAAACTGGTTGAAGTTATCNACCATTTTNCCGCTAACGTTAATCAGACATTGTTTGCGTGGCAGCGACTGAGGCTGCCAGACGATTTCTACCGGNGCGCCGCCATTGGGGCCCTCACCGGCAAGGTTGTGCGGCACAAATCGCGCCGCTGGCAATTGCCATAAAAGCTGATCGACANCTTCGGCCTGAGCCTGGTCTGCGCACAGTACCACACTCTTTTTCTTCTGCGAATAGAGTTCGGCGGTGAGTTCGCAGGCTTTNGCGCACACCGCAGGTACACTTTCGTGCCCTGCAGGTGAAACAGACGCCTCAGCCAGTGCGTAAAATCGAACGGCAGGCATTAACCTTTAATCCTCTGCGCCTAAACCAGCACGGTTCATCAGGAACTGCGCCAGCATAGGCACCGGACGACCGGTTGCACCTTTGTTCTTACCACTGTTCCACGCAGTACCTGCGATATCCAGGTGCGCCCAGTTGTATTTCTTGGTAAAGCGCGATAGGAAGCAGCCTGCAGTAATTGAACCCGCCGGGCGACCGCCAATGTTAGCCATATCAGCAAACGGGCTTTCCAGTTGCTCCTGGTAGTCATCCCACAGCGGTAAACGCCAGGCACGGTCTGATGCCTGCTCAGAGGCATTCAGCAGCTCGTGAGCCAGTGGGTTATGCGTGCTCATCAGGCCAGTAGCATGTTTACCCAACGCGATGATACAGGCACCGGTTAAAGTGGCGACATCAACCACGGTTTCCGGATCGAAACGCTCAACGTAGGTCAGCGCATCACACAGTACCAAACGGCCTTCGGCATCGGTGTTTAACACTTCAACNGTCTGNCCCGACATGGTNGTTAANATATCACCAGGGCGATAAGCGTTAGCATCCGGCATGTTTTCACAACCGGCCAGTACGCCAATNACGTTAATNGGCAGATTNAGCGCCGCCACNGTATGCATAACACCCANTACGGANGCTGCGCCGCCCATGTCGTACTTCATTTCGTCCATGCCATCGCCNGGNTTTAATGANATACCGCCTGAGTCAAANGTAAGGCCTTTACCCACNAGNACCAGTGGTGCCTGATCATCAGCGCCGCCTTTATGATGAATAATACTCATNAGCGATTCATTNTCAGANCCACGGCCNACGGCCAGGTANGAGTTCATNCCCANNTCTTTCATGTTGGCTTCGTTAACNACTTCCACGNTAACNCTGCCATATTCTTCAGCCATTTGCTGCGCCTGCTCCCACAGNTACGCCGGGTTACANATGTTNGGTGGCATGTTGGCCACGTCTTTNGTNACCTTAACGCCCTTGGCAATGGCCAGGCCGTGCTCAACCGCTTTTTCACCCACGGTGAGTTCGCGACGGGTTGGCACATTGAAAACNATTTTACGCAGCGGACGACGCGGTTCGCCTTTTTTNGTNTTCAGTTGCAGGAAGGTNTACAGGGTNTCCTGNGAGGTTTCNACCGCCTGGCGNACTTTCCAGTANGTATCNCGACCNTTAACGTGNAGCTCGGTTANGAAGCACACNGCTTCCATTGAACCGGTTTCGTTGAGGGTTTGAATGGTTTTAGCGATGATCTGTTTGTACTGGCGCTCGTCCAGCTCACGCTCTTTTCCACAACCAACCAGCAGCACCCGCTCGCTTAATACATTGGGTACGTGGTGGAGCAGCAACATCTGACCGGCTTTACCNTCGAGGTCGCCGCGGCGCAGCAGATTGCTGATGTATCCTTCACTAATTGCGTCCAGTTGTTCGGCAACGCCGGACAAACGTCGCGGCTCATAAACNCCCACCACAATACATGCACTGCGTTGTTTCTCTGGACTGCCGCTCTTTACGTTAAACTCCACTGTATCACCTCTTTTTGTTCTGTCTGGTTGGCCCGGAACAATTTTACATGCCGTTTTGCCTTGCTTTATGGTTTAATACGCACGAATTCAATCCTGCGTAGGGCGCGTCAACGTGATAATTCACGGNTCAGGCAAACGCGCCTTCCGGNACCAACGGTTAGTTATTACTGGCAAAACTTGTAAAAATGGTAAGTNTACTCAAAATTATAGCCGCTTTCACTAAAATTCCGACTTTTTGCACAGGCCAGATATGCTGATATTCCGCTATCTGCTTAAGGAAACGCTTAAATCGCAAATNGCCATATTTTTAATATTGATGGCNATTTTNATTACCCTGCGATTTGTCCGTGTTTTGGGAGACGCCTCAGAGGGTGACATCCCGGCCAGTCTGGTGCTCGGCTTCCTGTCTTTATATGCTCCGGTACTCGCTTCGCTGGTTATTCCTATCAGCGCTTTTTTGGGCATTATGATGGCTTACGGCAGGCTGTATGTAGACAGCGAAATGACCGTAATGCGCGCCTGCGGGATCAGTGAATGGTATGTCACCCGCGTAATGTTATTTTTATCGTTCATCATTATGTTGGTGACTGGCGTTGTTACTCTGTATCTGGCACCGCTGGCCGCAGAGAGTGAATATAACCTGCGCGAGCAAGCCAAGGCAGAAGCCGGTTTTAGTGCCATTATTCCTGGCAGATTCCAACAAACCGGCAACCAGGAAGCCGTAATATTCGTACATGATATTGGTAGTGACAACTCACTTCAGAAAGTCTTTCTGGCCCAGCAAAAAAATGAAGGTGACGAGCAGGTTCGGGTNGTTTATGCCGAACAAGGCACGGTTAACAAAGAGCCGGANGGNACCCGNCAATTGATNNTGAANAACGGTAATCAGTACGAAGGNGAGCAGCGTCGNCTGGATTTTCGGGTAGTGGCTTTCGATGAATATCAAATTCAGATTGACGACCCGGAGCAGCAGCAAAAGCGCAAAAAGGTGTCGGTTATCCCCACCATGGAATTACTTGAAGATGGCTCCACAGAAGCNCTGGCTGAACTNCAATGGCGGCTGGCNATTCCGNTATCGATTCCTTTTCTGGTGNTGATTGCGGTGCCGCTCAGTGCGGTGGATCCNCGCCAGGGGCGTTTTGGTAAAATGTTCCCTGCGATTTTACTCTACCTCGGCTACTTTATGCTGCTACTGGCCAGCCGACGCGTGCTGGAAGACGGCAAAATACCTATCCAGCTCGGCTTGTGGTGGGTACACGGCATTATGCTGATCATTGGCTTTACCCTGCTCGCCCGGGACCGTAAATTTGGCACCGAGATTAAAGCCATGCTGAAGCGGAGAAAGTCATGATCCGCATTCTCGATTGGTACATTGCCAGAACCTTGCTGGGTACCGTTACGGTTACCCTTTCCGTATTGATTGGACTGAGTGCCCTGATCAAATTTGTTGAACAGTTACGTAAAGTTGGCGAAGGCAACTACGACATGTTGGCCGCACTGGTGTACGTACTGCTTAGTTTACCTCGGGACCTGGAACAGTTCTTCCCGATGGCAGTATTGCTTGGCGGACTCATCGGCATGGGCGTGCTGGCCAGCAATAGTGAACTGGTGGTTATGCAGACTGCAGGCCTTAGCCGGTGGAACTTAATAACCTCAGCCATGAAATCGGCCGTGGTGATGATTATTGTTGTGATGGCGGTGGGCGAATGGATCACCCCGGTGAGTGAATCCCGCGCCAAAGAACTGCGTACCGAAGCCATAACCGGTGGTTCGCTGTTTTCCTCCGATAAATATGTGTGGGCCAAAGATGGCGATCATTTCGTAAGTATTGGCCAGGTAATGAGCCGTGACTCATTACAGGAAGTCACCATCTACCGGTTCAATGATGGCTTACAACTGGACAGCATCACCAATGCCGGTGGTGGCTTTTACGAACAAAACGGCTGGACGCTGACCCAGGTAACACACACCTACTTTGGTGCAGACGCCATAACCGCTGATGTACAACCCACCTGGCGCTGGGACTCATCTCTGACACCAGACAAACTTGGTATCGTAACCGTGAAACCCGAGGCATTATCGATTCAGGGATTGCAGGAATACATAACTTACCGGGCCAATAACAAGCAGGATACCAGCCGCTACGAGCTGGCTTTATGGCGTAAGGTACTGCAACCGGTTACCGTAAGTGTAATGCTGTTAATGGCGCTGTCTTTCATATTCGGACCATTGCGAAGTGTGACTATGGGTGCGCGAATTATTATGGGCGTGCTAACCGGCTTCGGCTTTTTCATCACCAATGAAGTATTTGGCCCACTGAGCCTGGTTTATAACATTCCGCCGGTACTTGGCGCGCTGCTACCGAGTATTCTCTTTGCAGCCGTGGCTGCAGCACTACTCTCCAGATAAATCAAGAAATCAAGGGGTCAGAGTACATGAATGAAGTTCATTCATGTACTCTGACCCCTTGATTGACCCCTTGATTTTAATTACCAGCTCTTGTGATTATTCTGTTCTTTAGTCAGTTTAAGCACTTCGGTTTGTGCCAGCCGGTCTTGCAACGATTGCTTGTTCTTTACGTCTAACAGAACTAACAAAGTACCCAGTCCGCCAAGAGAGGCGATTAATCGCAGCACAAGTCGGCCCCACCCTACCGGCTCGTCGGTAGTGCTGTATATGCGTAACCGCCAGGCGCGCATCCCCAGCGTTTGACCGCCGCGTTTCCAAAACCATAAGAAAAAACCGGCGACCCACAAACCAACCCATACCTGGATCAGCGTTTTATACATCACAGACTCGCCAAGCAATTCATTGGGTTCACTGTAACCCTGTAAATCAAGCCAGCCGTTCTTCAGTGAGACCACCAGCACCACAATCAACACCATGGCCGCACACATGCCTACTGCCGTAGCCACCAGTGCATCATAGATCATGGCAGCCAAACGCCGCACGAACCCGGCACGGGCAGATTGCTCAGCCTGTTGTGATGACTGATTGGTTTGTTTTGCTTTGGTGTTTTTTACTTTTTTAACCATGGCTTGCAGTGTGTCTGACAGCGATGGGCGCAAGTGTGCCACAGTTCAGAGCAAAAGTAGACGGTTAGCGCAAGGACGGGATGCGGAAAGCGAAAGAAAGATTATCTGGAGCCAGAAACAAAACAGGCACCCGAAGGTGCCTGTTTTTAAGAACAACTGTCTTACAGTACTACTACGTCAGCAGCCTGTGGACCTTTGTTACCTTGTTCGATAGTGAACTGAACGTTTTGACCTTCAGTTAAGGTACGGAAACCGTCAGATTTGATCGCACGGAAGTGTACGAATACATCTTTGCCGCCGTCAGCCTGAGAAATAAAACCGAAACCTTTAGCTTCGTCGAACCATTTTACTGTGCCTGTAGAAGTAGACATAGATAACTCCAAAAAGTATTAAATTTAAGTGGTTGTAACAACCGGTGTTGCATTGAAGGGCTATCTGTTTTGCGGCAGGCTTGATTCAGTAATCGTATCTAATGTGAATCGCGCAAGGGACTTACAATGGATCAACGGAACGAGCAATATTCAAATATAATAGAACCTTTCAAAGGCAAGTGGATCCTAGCACCCTTATTCAGTTGTGTCAGGTTATTTTTTAAACTTTTTAAAAATATTTTTTAACACTCTCTCCTTGAGCGATTCCACGGGAGTTCAGGCTGTATAAATAAAAAACGTTGATAACCAATAAGCTTACACAGGTTTCATTACTCTTTCTAACAATCAGACCCTAAACAGCATAATATTTAGTCGCTTATTCAGGGCAAGATCGTACTTTTGTTAAATTACTCTGATATCTGATCGATTTAATTCGTTATATTTATCATCATTAGTGTGATCAAATAGTTTTTTTGATG
>NZIK01000052.1 GCA_002691625.1 Alteromonadaceae bacterium | reverse complement strand
CCTGACGCCAAGAGTCTGGAAAGAGAAATTCGCGGACAAAAAATTGACGAGCGATTTAGATAAAATGGGGTGATCCGGGTCTATATTGATCGCTTACGTATTAAACTCGTTTAATATCTGTACACGTCAAGATTTATTGGTGATCACACTACTACACCTTAAGTGTGTCATCTGTTCTTTTAAGACTATCCTTAATATCCGCTTCTAAAGTGGTAATTAAGCCCTCTAAATCAGTAATACACTCTGAAGCAGTTATTTTTTTTGATTTGAGTTGCTCTTTTATCTGCTCCAGGTCTTGTTTTACAAATGAAATAGAATCCTTTAAGGATAGCGCGTTATAAACTTTTGCGTATCCGTTTAAGTCATCATATATCAGGTGAATATATATTTCTAAAGAAGATAAATTCGAGTGACCAGTCCACTCTCTCAGCCTCATTTTGAAATTCTCTGTATGCATCACTGTTCGTTTAAACGAGTCAGCATCAGTACATTCGGTATGTTGTAATATAATCTCTTTGAGTTTCTCTGTGACAAAAGCATGGCGATATAAATGAGGATGTAGTTGCCCCTCAATATTTAACTGCTTCTTCCAGATATTCAAGTACTTAGTCCATGTACTGCTTTTTAGAGGTTGTCCAGTGTTGATATTAATAAATAAGAAACCATGATCTTTTATACCTTTACTACGGATGATATTGTTTCTAATATTTACATATTTCGCAATTTCTCTAAGGAACGCCTTAGTGACAGGTATATTTCTATTTGAGCTATCGCCTCGCCTCTTCAAATTGGTGATCGAAATAAAGGGGTTGCTACCGCTTTTTTGTGCGTTTTGAAAATCCTTTAGCATAATTAGATGCATTTCTTGCACCCTAGCGCCTAAATATTCCATTGTCCTATATAAGGCACAATCTCTCCGTTTCTTATCAACATTTTCTTGATTCGAAATATACCTCCAAACTTTTAAAGCTATAACAGCAGAGACAGGTAACCTCCTTTTCGTCTCATCTAGTTCAGGGATTGCATCGTGGGTTATGGAAATCTTGGTAATTTTCTTATTTGTGCCTTCAGGGCGAACTGTATATTCTCTTTCTTCAGTAGTGATCTTATTGGCTTTGTCAATTCCTATAAAGTTAGTAAGGTCATGAAACAACCTTATAAAATAAAGAAATTTTATACAAGTTAACGCTATTGCTCTTACAGTATTACTTTTTCTTTTTAGCTGTCCATTCCTCTTCCTTTCAGTTAAAAGTGTTTGTACAAAGTGCCTAAATGAAGCATCTGTTAAATCACTAAACTTTTTCAAATATGGTTGTCGTTCAACAAAATTAATAAGATGCGTAACTCTACCAGAATATGTACGGATAGTATCTTTAGCGTTACCTTTTGAAGATCGAGCTATTGCATTCAAAAACATGTTTGCTTCTATACAAGGGGTACCATCTGAGTATGAAACAAACCTAAGTGGATGAGCCTTGGTAAATACTAACGATTTATCTAAACTCAACACATTAACATGAGTCCAAAATTTGAAATCCTCGACTATATTTACTTTTGAGTAAGCTAAATTTGAAATATTAGAATTCATTACCAAGCTCCTCGTTTCGAAGTGTATAGGAAAGCTTGTACTCAAGATGCTCATCAAACAAGTGGTAATTAGCTCTTCTTTTATCTACAGATTCCGTACTTGTTGCTAACTCTTTCATCTTTGACTTCATTTCAGAAATTATTATGGACAAGAGGTAATTATGCTCCCTAACCTTATCTAGCTCTCTTTGTAGCCTGTCAGCCTTTCTTTTTGAACCCGCTACAGTTTTAGTATTTTCACTTACTTCTTCTTGAGGAGAATCGAGTTCAAGTTTGGCATTCAGCCGTAGTTTGTTTATCTCTTCAAAACCTCCAGCCAGGTATTCTATTGAAGCGGTTTTAAACGTATTCAAAGAGCACTTTTTTATGCCCAGTTCAGCATTTTCATATGAGGCTAAAGCGCCTTGAGACTTTAAAGATATTTGTAAATAACTGTTATTTTTATATTTACTAGGGTTGGTGACAACATCTCGCAGTAAATCACGTGTCTTAGTTATCTTACTTTCACGATTTGAAATCATAAGTAACTCCCAACTATTTCATAATTTTCAAAGCTAAATGAAAATCAACTTTCGTATCGCCGTTTACTTTTGCTGTAAAGAACTCCGGCTCCAAAGAAATAACCCCACCTTCTATTAATGTTCCGACACAGTCTTCAAGTTCAGATACAAATTTAATCTGCTCAATGCTAGGATTAGTTTTATAGTGTTGGTAGTCAAAAGTCTCAATAGCTTCTTGAATCGCTAGCACTGATATAGTCCCATGTTCATTTAAGCTGTATCGGTTCACTATTAAGCGCTCAAGTTCATCAATATGTTCTAGATCAGCAATTTCATTCGTTGAATCTAATAGCCCTTTAACAATGTAATTAGCTTTTACGCCTTTTAGAACTCCGCCAGTATCAGACTCAGAAATGTAATGATACAAGTGCTCTAAATCAGTATGTCCAAGCATCCATCTTAATGTATCCATTCCATCTTTATCATTGACAGACCAAAAGAAACACATGACGAAAAATCGTCTTAACTGGTGAGATCTAATGTAATTTCTAAAGAATCGGCCTGGTGACAACTCATAAACAGGTGTTTCGAAATAATCACAAACTGTATCCAAAGAATCACTCATGCGCCCCTTGTCTAATTTAATAAACATTGGCAAGTGATTGTGTGAAAATGAATTCACTAAGCCAATTTCTTTTTCTTTAGATATACCATTGTCTATTAACGACTTATTAAATTGTTCTAACTTCCAGATAAACCCTGCAAGCTTATGTAATATAGGTCTGTCTTCAACTTTGTTATGTGATTTACCTAAACTAATGCCAGATTTTTCAACGTTAAACCTTAAGCAATACTCTTGATCTGGATTTTCAAAGGGGCTTTCATCGGGAACCAGGTTGCCAAACGGTTTAAGGCTCTCTATCTCTCCCCCCCTTCTTGCGACTGTAGCTCCAATGAGAATACAAATATTTCCAACAAGAATGGTATATAACTCTCCCAACGACTCATTAGATCTCAACTTTATAAACTTATCAACAGTACCCTTTTCAATCTTAGAGGTAGTTTTAACTCCAAGGGTTATTAAATCGTCTTCTATAAAGGACTGTCCGACCCTTTCTAACCATTCATACTGTTTCTTTGGATTAAGCTTTTTATAACTTTTAAATTCCTTTATCACTTTAAACAACGATTTTAAGATTGAGTCATGGTGCTCAATAATAAATTCAAAGCATGAACGCATCACACATAAAACAAATTCCGGGTCTTGTGTTCTCATGCGGCCTTTAGATATATATAAAGACGAGTCATAAACGGCTTTAAGATCTACTTTTTGTAACTCATTTGTATTAATTTCAACTACGTCACTTTTTTCGGCAACATAATATAAAAACCTAAGAGTAACCAAATACTGACTCAAGGTAGCAGGCTTCATGCAATCTGAATCATCAGAGTCATTTCGATAGCTGATTGGTTTGTATTCCGTTTTTAAAACCTCTTCTTGAAGCCATAACTCTGGAAATGTTGGAAGGTATATTTTTCGAGGAATAATACGATTTTTGTAAATAACTTCTTTTAGAACGGAGCCATTTCCTTTTGCCCAAAACCTATTAACTTTTCTATAGTATCCGATGCCTTCGAGCCAAAAACATGCTTTTATTCTTTGTTCATTTGTTAAGTTTAAAACCTTTTCTGAATCTATTAATTCCACTGATAAATAAGGATACTTAGCTTTAAAGCTCTCAATTTCTCTATCTGAGACTTTTTCGATATTTCTAATTAGGTAATCTCTGACATTTTCCACATGACTATATATTCCTTCAGTTGAGCCGGAAAGCATCATTTTCCTTAATAGAGAAATAAAGAAATCAAAATTCGCCAACGCGAACTGGTTCTTTGCTAGGTCAATATACGAAGAGTGCAACAATATCCCATTTATAATGGTAATAACTTCTTGTATTTTTCGTTCTGTGTACTTGAAAGTTACCAGCTTCCCTCCATGTACTAAAGGATCTCCACACGCCAGCACCCAATGCTTAAATGTATTTAAAATTTTAGCGTTCTTCGGGTTTGTTAGTTTTGTCCCATCATTTAGCTCCACTTGATCCCACGCAATTTTCGTATCATTTTTACCAAAAATTAAAGTCCAAACATTCTCATTAAAGTTTGATTTAAACCAAGATGCTCCATTTTTTTGGTACTCGTATATTCCCGTATGTATATTTACAAGTTCTTTAAGTGCTGACATATCACCTGATTGCAAAGAGCTTTGTATTAACCTCAAGAATTCGCTATGCGACGTTTTGTGCAATGATTCAGGGTTTCTTACGACTCTATTAATTAAGCCTTCCATAACAAAACCTCTTTTAGCTCATTGACATCAAGTGGGTTTTCAACTGCTAAGTTGTACATTTTTATTAATTGCTCTTCGCATTGCTCCTCTAGCTCGATGGATTTCAGAACATAAACGGCACTTTCATACCAACCGAGGGCTAATTCGATTAGCTTTTCTTCGCTAGACAATTCATTCACAAGCTCTCTAATGGCGATGAAAACTTGCAACAGCCCAGTTGAAACTGTAAAAACAACTTGCTCAATAGAGACTGACTCATCCTTACTCTTTTCGGTATCGTCACTCAGTTCAGGAGCAACCATTTTGGGTAAATTTCTAAGCCCATGATTTGTTAGAAACACTTCCAAATCGTCCGGCTTTATATCTATTGCTTCAAATAGGTGTGGCGAATCTTTCATCGCTTCAAATACTATTGCATTTTGAAACTGCCTTACCCATCTAGCGTTAAAGAAGTCAATAAGCGCCTGAGGTATATAGCTTGTAATTAAACTCCAACGAACATCAGAATGTCCCAATACTTTTGCAGCGGAAGTAACCGATTGATTTTGTAAGTAATCATGCAGGGCCATACTTCTTCTAAGGCTTCTAAATGAAATTAAACTCGCTAATTCAGCTGCATCGCGCTGATGAATTCTTTTACTTCTATCATGTAACTTTTTAGGATCATGTATCAAATTCAATATTTTTCGAGCGAAACCAAATGAGCTGAATAACTCAATGGAGGAATTATTACAATACAACAGCATATATCTATAACGTTCATCTTCTTTTTCTTTAAGATAGTCTCTAACAAATTTGGTCAGCTTTATCATCAGGTCTACTACTTTTTTTGAATAGTGATTTAAGGTCACAATCTGTTGAGACTTAGCCACTCCTTTTCTTCTTTTCAAGGATTCAATTACCCACTGTTCGCTAACCTGTTTATAACCGTCTAAATTTCCATTTCTATCATAAAGCTTCCACTCTGCGAGCCAAGAACGTGTTATTTGCGGATGCTCCATTACCAGAATGCAGCTCAAATATTGGATTATCGTCAGAGTAGGAATTGAATAAGCGAATTGCATTTCAGCATAGGACCAATAGTTATAATCCTGATATATGTTTCGCCAACTTTCTGTTGAAAAAATAACATCATATATTGAGAGAATGTCTTCCTCTGAATACGTTGATTCAGTAGTTTCCATTCTCTTTTTAATCTCTTCAAACTCTTGCTCAAGAAAACTCTTAAGGTAGCAAATATCGTTACTTACTCGATCTTTCAACAATTCTACTGCGTCGTTGTCGGTTATGTGTAACGGAATATTAACAATCCATTTATTATGAATAGTTGCTTGTACTCCCTTCTTTTTAGGAAATGAGGGTGCACGCTTAGTATCTTTAAAGTTTGGACAAATGATTTCTTTTGAGGGTTCTTGAAATACGTTACTTTTCTTTGTGAATACTTTTTTATAAAAGTCTACGAAAGCAGCCCACCCCTTAAAGAAAGCTTTTGGGTCATTACCATCAGCTTGACTCTTAGCAAACCCTAGTAACATGCATGATTCGAAAAACGCACTAACATTGTTTGCTTTTAGTGCCTGTTTCACCCCATTTAATTTTGGTTCAATTTCCATCCATAATGAGGCATGTTTGACAAAATTGCGGTAGTTAGAAATAAAGGTTGTAGTTATAGTTTTACTAGCGTAATCATTAAGCTGACAAAATAACAAGTTGGTGAAGTTCTCACCATAATGCATTTGAAACCTGGAAAGATTTATTTTTTTCGTATATCCAAGGCTTGTAGTAACAGTTCTACAACACATTACTCTTAAATTTTCTTCATTGTAATTATTAAATCTGGATTGCAGCAAAGCCAGAGATTTATTTATAGCATTACGCCTAGTTTCATTTTCGAATAACACATTTTCTGTAAAACCCAATCCTTTAGAAATATTCTGGAAGGCACGAAAAAAGGCCCATGTTATTGAATCAAAATATTGTTCACTTGGAGCAAAGTAATCTTTAATGTACAACAAAAGGTCTAAATACTGTCCTACTAATAAATCTGGGTCATTGAGAATATCACTGCCACTGTAACTTTCATTTCCCAACGCATAGTGAAACGATTCGTAAAAATTACATAATGACTCTTCCGTAGAGGATGATGTTACCTTTATACCTTTCCATACTTCCGTCAGGTGTAAACGGAACACAGGTGACAAAGTGGTTTTTAGCTGAGGTATAAACCTCAGATCATTACTATCAATTTTTAGCATATTCCCACCGATCATCTGTATATATTAGAAAGTAGACCTTTATTGACAATTGTCAATTAATAAAACCAACATAAAACCAAAAAAGACCTCTGTTTTAATTGAGTTTTATTTATTTATGATAAGACACTCCATTCATGATAATTGATGATGTGCGGGCTACCATTGCTCTGGCCCGTTTGATAAAGGAAAAACAACCGAAGTTATTCGACTATGCTTTTTCGTTACGCCAGAAAGCCCAGGTGGTTAAGCAGATAAACCTGCAGCAACTCACCCCACTGGTACATGTTTCATCGAAGATCCCTGCCAGCCAGGGCTGTTGCACGTGGATCCTGCCGGTTGCCCAGCATCCCACCAATCCTAACGCCATTATTTGCGTAGACTTAAGCAAAGATCCGCAAGCCATTTTAAGCGAGAATGCCGAAACCCTGCGGAGCCTGCTGTATGCGCGCCAGGAAAGCTTTGAGGACGGCCAGCAACGCCCGGGGATTAAGCTTATCCACATTAACCGTTCACCGTTTATTACCACCGCCAAAGCGCTGACCGAAGACAATGCCGATCGTCTGGGCCTTAACCGTGAGCAGTGCCTGGAAAATTACCAACGCCTGGCCGAAGACACCGCCTGGCGGGATACACTGGTTGAGCTTTACAATGAGCCCCATGAAGATAGCGAAGTCGATGCCGATCATGCTCTCTACAGCGGTGGCTTTTTAACTAACGAAGAGAAGCACTGGTGCGATGATGTGCGAGAGGCTCAGCCGGAGCAGCTCAGTGTCCTTGCCGAGCGCATGCAGAACCCCAAACTCAAAACCCTGCTGTTTCGTTATCGGGCCAGAAACTACCCACACACCCTGACGTTTGAGGAAAGCCAGCGTTGGCAGCAGCACCGCCAATTTAGATTGACAGCACCAGATTCTCCGGCCAGTATCACCATAGATGCTTACCTGCTGGAGCTGGAACAGCTGGCCATGCAACATGCAGAAAATCACGAGCACAAAGCGATATTAAAAGCGTTATACGATTACGCACAAAATTTGTAGTATTTGTGTAGGGTCAATCGCTACAGAAATACCCAAAATTGCAGATATAGAATAATAATAACGACGACTTGTTCACGTGCGCACAGCGCTAACAGACAGGAATGGCAATGCAAGGTGTAAATTTTTCTTTCGATACTAACCGTGACAACGTAACGTTAACCATCTCCCCCGGCGAATTGGAACAGGAGCTCTCGGCAGAAGAGGTCCATAAAGCGCTGTGTGAACAGGGCTTTGATGAAGTCTATCTGTCTGAGAATGCCATAAAAACAGCCTGTGATAGGGCTAATCACCTGTTCAAAACCCGAGACAGTTCACAACAGGTGATCGAACAGGTTGGCGAACGACGCCATACCGAAGTTGAGTTTCGCATTAGCGAAGACAATATGAGCGCCTCTGCCATTCTCACAGCGCCTCACGGCGGTCAGTTACCGCGGGCTGAACAAATACAGGTCATGGCAAAGAATAATGGTATCCGTCGTGGCGTAGGCATCAAACGCATTCGCGCGTTGCTCGAAAGAGTTGCCGAAGCAGAGCCTGGTAGTCATGTTGAAGGTGAAATAGCCAAAGGGTTACCGCCCCGCGACGGCCACTCATCTAAACAGGTACCATTGGTCCCCAACGCGCTGGAGCGCGTGCTCAAACCTCAGGCCAAGACCGATAAAAAAGTCGATTTACGTAACCTGGGTGAAATTGTCTGCGTTAAAGCCGGCGCCGAAGTGCTGCGTCGCGAACCGCCCGGTAAAGGTCGCCATGGCTTTGATGTGCGCGGCAACGTACTGCCATCAAAAATTGGTGACTGGGTACCACTCAATCTGGGCAGCGGCACAGCGCTTAGCGATCACGATGAAAATCTGGTGGTCTCTACCATTGCCGGCATGCCCAAATATAACAACCAGGTGATGCAGGTTGACGATACCTTCATTTGTCAGGGCGTTAACGTGGGTACCGGCCATATCACCTATGAGGGTTCTGTGCTGGTTAATGGTGACGTGACTGAAAATATGATTGTTAAAGCCAAGGGCGATGTCACCGTAAATGGCTTTGCCGAGTCAGCACACATTCAGGCTGACGGCGATGTCATCATCACCGAAGGCGCCATGGGTAAACAATCCGACGATCACAACGAATATACCTGCACTATTCAGGCGGGAGGCAGTGTTTATCTGCAGCACGGGCAAGGGCTCGACATTATCTGTAGTGGCAACCTCAATGTCGGTCGCCAGCTTGCTCATTGCCGGGTCATTACCGGTGGCCAGATTGTGGTGGGACAGCCGGATAACCCACAGGGAAACCTGTTTGCCTGTGAAATCAGCAGTCATGGCCCGGTCATTGCGGGTACCGTGGGGGCAGTCTCTGGCAGTACTTTGCGCATTGATTTCAGCATGGGCTTTAATCAGCTGCAGGCCCGCAAAGACAGTTTTGAGGAGCTGCTGCGCCAGATCCGCGGTAATGCTGAACGGCATAAACAGAAAATAGACAACATCAATAACCGCGTTGTGCCCAAGTCGTTACTCAGCAAAGTTGACGAAGCTAAAGAATTGCTTAAAAACGAGTCGAACCTGCTTACCTGGATGGAGAGTAAATCGGTCGAGATGTCACAGGCCAAACAGCAGTATCAGGAAGCCGCTAAACTGATAGCCAACAAAAAACTGTACTCCGGCGTATCGGTTAAACTCAACAACCGCAACTGGCGTTCCGAACGGGAATACGACCGGGCGCAAGTCAGCTACGATATGCACCAGTGGAAATACGAACCATTGGTTTAATCCAATACAAAAGGGCAGCTTAACGCTGCCCTTTCTATTTCTAACCTGAAGCCTCTCAGGTCTCCGCTATCATCACCTTACCACTATGGTGGCGGCGCGCCAGATATAGTGCCTGACTGGCTCTTTCGTACCAATCGGCAAAGGTTTCACCCTCCTGCAAAGCGGCCAGCCCGATTGAAAACGGCAATAGCCGAATATCATCCCGGGGATGCGTTTCAATAGCATCCTTCAGGCGTTCGGCAAGGATTTTCGATGCGGCAATAGGCGTTTGCGGACACAGGATAATAATTTGTTCAGCACTCCAGCGCCCGGCAATATCGACCTCCCGTACGCTGCGCAGACAGACTCTGGCCAGCTCACGCATGCCCTCTTCCGAAAATGGTTTATCGCCGGGATTTGGCCGCACATTCTGGGTAGAAAAATCAAACAGGATCAGCGTAGCCGCGGTGTGGAAACGGTTAAAACGAGACACCTCATCTTCTGCCCGGTGCAACATAAAATTGCGGTTATACAGGTTGGTGGCGGTATCATGGGAAGATAAAAACTCCAGCATGCGATTTTTTTCCAATAATACCGACTGGAGGTTTTCCATCTCTTCCTGCTTTGAGCGTAATTCACGACTGTACCGGCGCATAATATTCCGCCGCCAGAACAGTGTGGCCAGGATTACCGCAACACAGGCAATGCCTAGCACCGCCAAACGAAAATCCTGATGGTACTGGCGTTTTACATTGCTCCAGCGTTTATAGATATCCACCCGTGCCGCTTCCGGAATTCGTTCAATGGCATTATTAATCTCTGCAACCAGTTCCGGGTACGCTTTATTTACCCCCATGCGCAGAGAATTATAAGGTTCGGCATAGCCAACAATGGCCATTTCCTGCATGTTCATTTTATTCAGTTCTGAGTTAATACTCAGCAGCGCTCCGGCGAAAACATCAACGTCACCACGGCTCAATGCCCGTACCCCTTCGCCTTCACTCTCGAACAACTGCAGGCTGAGCTGCGAAAAATAACGGGTCAGGTAGTCGGCCAGAAAAGAATCTTTTGCCACCCCCACCAACTGATTATTCAGCCCTTCCAGGCCCTGGTACATCACCTTGGCATCACGGGCAATAAGCACATTGGGCGATTGAAAATATGGCACCGTGAAATCAAGGTACACATTACGGTGCGCAGAACTATTGAGCATCGACATCAGCATGCATCGGCCGGTTTGCACATACTCAAGAGATTGCCGGAACGAATCGGTTTTAACCAGTTTGAAATTGAGGTTGGCCAGCTCCCCCACCAGTTTGAGGTAGTCGGCAGAGATCCCCACATGTTTATCATTGCGGAGCATTTCGTAAGGTACCCACGCCGGGTCAATACAGTAGGTTACTGTTTTTGGGCTGGCACTTGCCTTACCTGCAAAAAAAGCGGCGCAGATAACAAAGCAAAGCGTAAATACTGTTCGTAATATGAACATCACCATGTCATTTATTCTTGTTTTTACCCAGTATGCGTTGCAGCGTGCTTTAAATCAACTCATTGAAACAATTACGAATAAAATCAATGTAATGTTCAGGTATATCTGATTGGTAAATGTACACAGGGCCGCCTCAAGCAGCCCTGTGTTATTGGCGCTCTGTTTACAGCATTTCTACTGCCAGCGCTACACCTTCGCCGCCACCGATACACAGTGAGGCAATCCCTTTACTCAGGCCTTTTTGTTTCAGGCCATGCAGCAGGGTAACCAGAATACGGGCACCAGAGGCACCAATCGGGTGACCCAGTGCACACGCACCGCCCTTAATGTTCACCTTGCTTTCATCCAGGCCAAGCTTCTTAATAGCCAGCATGGTCACCATGGCAAACGCTTCGTTGATTTCAAATAAATCAACGTCGTCTTTGCTCCAGCCTGCTTTGTCGAGCACTTTTTCCATAGCGCCAACCGGCGCAACCGTAAAGTCTTCCGGGGCAATAGAGTTAGTCGCATGGGCGACTACTTTCGCCAGCGGCGTTAAGCCCAGTTCAGCAGCTTTTGACTCACTCATTACCAACAGCGCTGCAGCCCCATCAGAGATAGAGCTTGAGTTAGCGGCCGTAACCGTACCATCGCGTTTAAACGCCGGGCGCAGCGACGGGATTTTATCCGGACGAGCAGACCCCGGACCTTCGTCGGTATCTACCACTACATCGCCTTTACGGGTAGAAATGGTCACCGGCACAATTTCATCGCCAAAGGTGCCACTATTGATCGCTTCGTTGGCTTTCGACAATGAACCAATGGCAAATTCATCCATCATTTCACGGGTCAAACCTTCTGCATCGGCAGTTGCCTGGGCAAAACAACCCATAGCCTGACCATCGTAGGCATTTTCCAGACCGTCCATCATCATGTGATCAAGCACTTTGCCATGACCCATACGATAGCCGCCACGCGCTTTAGGCAACAGATACGGTGCACCACTCATGCTTTCCATACCACCAGCAACAATCACTTCGGCACTGCCCGACTGAATCATGTCGGATGCCAGCATGACTGCTTTTAACCCTGAACCACACACTTTGTTAATGGTTACCACGCCTGCCGATAACGGTAATTCTGCTTTCAGTGAAGCCTGTCTGGCNGGTGATTGTCCCAAACCTGCTGGCANTACNCAGCCCATAATGACTTCGTCTACNGCAGCAACNTCAANATCACCGCATGCTGCTTTNATCGCTTCTGCGCCTAAATCAGTGGCTGGCAGCGTTGACAGCGATCCCATAAAACCGCCCATGGGNGTACGTTTCGCAGCTACAATAACGACAGATTCTTTACTCATAGTTTCCTTGCCTCAATTGAGATTTAAACAAATACAGATAACCACCTGCTCGAGCCTACTACTGCACATAGCCTACACCTGTATAAAAAAATAAACACACGACTTTGGTTTTATGTNAGCCATGACGTTTATAAATTTGACGTTAAATAAATGTTACATTAAATTCACTTNAACCTAACCCTAACGTTAACGTAAATCAATTTTACCAGTACAGTTATCACGCCTGAAAGTAGGTGACAAAAAGGATACCGGCAATGACCAATCAAAATAATGAAGTAACCTACTCTATTGGTGAACTCGCTAAAGAATTTGATATTACNCCCCGTTCTATTCGCTTTTATGAAGAACANNANTTATTAAGTCCCGAGCGAACCGGGCAAACACGTATCTACTGTAACAAAGACCGGGTCAGGTTAAAGCTAATACTGCGTGGTAAGAGGTTGGGCTTCTCGTTAGCTGAAATCAAGAACCTGTTTGAACTCTACGATAGCAACGCCAACTCCATGCTGCAACTNGAAGCCATGTTANAGATGACAGAACAAAAACGNGCCATCCTGCGCCAACAGCTCGACGATATTCAGATGCTCATGAATGAACTGGATGAAGTTGAAAAGCGTTGCCGCGACGAACTGGCCGACTTACAAAAAAGAGGTAGTTAAGCCATGACGACACATTACCCCACATTAAATTTTGATCTCGGTGAAGACATCGACATGCTGCGCGAGCATGTTCNNCAGTTNGCCNTNAATGAAATCGCCCCNTTAGCCAGCCAGGCCGACGAAGATAATGCCTTTCCNAACCAGTTGTGGCCAAAACTNGGNGANATGGGTTTGCTTGGCGTCACCGTCAGCGAACANTACGGCGGNTCNGAAATGGGNTATCTGGCNCACACTGTCGCNATGGAAGAAATCAGCCGNGCCTCNGCCGGTATTGCCCTGAGCTACGGNGCTCACTCTAACCTGTGTGTGAATCAGATNTTNAAAAACGGCAATGACGCCCAGCGCGAAAANTANNTGCCGAANCTGGTNAGCGGNGAGCANATTGGTGCGCTGGCNATGAGTGAACCCAACGCNGGTTCNGATGTNGTCAGCATGAANCTCAANGCNCGNAANNGCGGTGATAAATACATCCTNAACGGCAACAAAATGTGGATCACCAATGGTCCNGANGCCCATACCTTTGTGATTTACGCCAAAACCGATGTCAGCGCNGGGCCCAAAGGGATTACTGCNTTTATTGTCGAACGTGACTTCNCCGGCTTTAGCCGTGCGCANAAGCTNGACAAGCTNGGNATGCGNTCATCCAACACCTGTGAGCTGGTNTTCGAAGACTGCGAAGTNCCGGCCGAAAATATNCTCGGNGAAGAAGGCGGCGGCGTNCGTGTACTCATGAGCGGCCTCGATTACGAACGGCTGGTGTTATCCGGCGGNCCGCTGGGCATTATGCAGGCNTGTATGGACGTGGTNGTACCCTATATTCACGACCGNAAACAGTTTGGCCAGTCNATCGGTGAGTTTCAGCTGGTGCAGGGNAANGTNGCCGATATGTATACCCAGATGAACGCNGCGCGNGCCTATGTGTATGCGGTAGCAAAAGCTTGTGATCGCGGCGAAACNGCNCGTAANGATGCNGCNGGTGCNATTCTNTANTCAGCTGAGCTGGCNACCNAAATGGCNCTCGATGCNATTCAGCTACTGGGCGGCAANGGTTANATCAATGAGTTTCCNACCGGCCGCCTGCTACGCGACGCNAAACTNTACGAAATTGGTGCNGGTACCTCAGAAATACGCCGCATGCTGATTGGTCGGGAGCTGTTTAAAGAATCAGCCTGAACCAACAATCCTTACTAACGACAGGACACAGAGGAGGCACTATGCCTGTACTCACCAGTCAGGTTAATCCACAAAGCGATGCCTATAAACAAAACCAACAAGGCATGCAGANCGTGGTGGATGATCTGCAGAAAACCATCGCGACCATNTTAAAAGGTGGTGGCGAAAAATACGTGGCCCGACATAAGGCCAAGGGTAAATTGCTGGCCCGNGAGCGTATCGATGCGCTGCTGGATGCCGACTCACCTTTTCTTGAAATAGGNCAGCTGGCCGCCCATAACGTGTATGGNGAANACGTACCCTGTGCCGGTGTAGTGGCCGGTATTGGTCTTATTCACGGCAGTGAATGTATGGTGGTGGCTAACGATGCCACCGTCAAAGGCGGCAGCTACTANCCCTTNACAGTTAAAAAGCATCTGCGCGCTCAGGCCATTGCCGAGCAGAATCACCTGCCCTGCATTTANCTGGTCGACAGCGGCGGCGCTAACCTGCCCCGTCAGGATGAGGTGTTNCCGGATCGNGATCACTTCGGCCGTATTTTCTTTAATCAGGCACGCATGTCATCAATGAACATACCGCAAATNGCGGTNGTTATGGGNTCNTGNACCGCCGGTGGTGCNTANGTACCNGCCATGGCCGATGAAAGCATTATNGTTAAAGAACAAGGCACTATCTTTCTGGCTGGNCCNCCNCTGGTTAAAGCNGCNACCGGCGAAGAAGTCAGCGCCGAAGAACTTGGCGGCGGCGANGTGCATACCCGGGTNTCCGGGGTTGCCGACCATCTGGCCAATAACGATCTGCATGCACTGGATATTGCCCGCAATGCAGTNGCCCGGTTAAATCGTAAGAAGCCGGTAACCACNGCNAATCAGGCAGTNAAACCACCGCGNTANCCNATTGCCGANCTGTACGGCATCGTGCCGCAGGATCTNCGCCAGCCTTTTGATGTCAGAGAAGTGATTGCNCGAATTGTCGATGACTCCGACTTTGATGAATTTAAAGCCCGCTACGGCACCACCTTAGTGTGCGGTTTTGCGCACCTGTACGGCATGCCGGTGGGCATTGTGGCTAACAACGGCATTTTGTTTGGCGAGTCAGCCCAGAAAGGCGCGCATTTTGTAGAGCTATGCAGCCAACGAAAGATCCCGCTGATATTTCTGCAAAACATCACCGGCTTTATGGTGGGTAAGCAATACGAAGCCTCCGGTATCGCTAAACACGGCGCCAAAATGGTAACTGCTGTGGCCTGCGCCAATGTGCCTAAACTCACCGTACTGATTGGCGGTAGTTTTGGTGCCGGTAACTACGGCATGTGCGGGCGCGCCTACGACCCCCGGTTTATGTTTATGTGGCCCAATGCGCGGATCTCCGTTATGGGCGGCGAACAGGCCGCAGGCGTACTGGCTCAGGTGAAAAAAGCCCAGGCCGAACGTGCCGGTACAAGCTGGACAGAAGCCGATGAGCAGGCAGTCAAACAACCGGTTATCGACAGCTATGAGCAGCAAGGCCATCCTTATTATGCCTCTGCCCGTTTATGGGACGACGGCGTGATCGATCCGGCGGATACCCGCAAGGTACTGGGTTTAGCATTAAGCGCCAGTCTCAATAAACCCATCGAGGATACGCAGTTTGGCGTATTCAGAATGTAGGGGGAAATGATGAGCGAACACGTATTATATGAGGTTAACGAACAAGGCGTGGCACGCATTACGCTTAACCGCGCCGATAAACACAATGCCTTTAATGAAGACATGATTGCCGGACTAACCGCCAGCTTTGAACGCGCCGGTAACGATCCGGCCGTGAAGGTTGTAGTTCTGGCCAGTCACGGTAAAAATTTCAGTGCCGGTGCCGATTTAAACTGGATGCAGAAAATGGCCGGCTATACCGAAGCGCAAAACCGCGCCGACGCCATGCACCTGGCTACCATGTTACATACCCTGTATACCCTGCCCAAACCAACCATTGCCCGGGTTCAGGGCGCGGCTTACGCCGGTGCGGTAGGGCTGATTGCCTGTTGCGATATCGCCATCGCCTGCAAGCTCAGCAAATTTTGCTTAAGCGAAGCTAAAATAGGCCTGGTCCCGGCCACCATCAGCCCCTACGTTATCGAAGCCATGGGCAAGCGCATTGCTAAACGTTACTTTATGACCGCCGAAGTCTTTACAGCCCGCCGCGCCCGTCGTCTGGGCCTCATCAGCGAAGCAGTCAGTGAAGACCAGCTCGATGCTACCATCGAGCAACTTACCGATACACTGCGCCACAATAGCCCCGAAGCTGTCAGCCAGTCAAAGTTATTAGTTAATACTGTGGCCGGTCAGCCTGTTGATGAGTCCATGCGTACGCTTACCAGCGACTGGATTGCCCGGATCCGCGTGTCGGAGCAGGGTCAGGAAGGCCTTAACGCCTTTTTGCAAAAACGCCCGCCTAACTGGTTACCAGCAGGGTCAAAGGAGTAAATCATGTCAGTCACCAAAAACATCAACAAAGTACTGATTGCCAACCGTGGCGAGATAGCCTGTCGGATTATTGCCACGGCACGTCAGCAACATATCCGTTCTGTCGCGGTGTATTCTGAGGCCGACCAGCATGCCATGCATGTCAAACAGGCCGATGAAGCCGTTGCAATTGGCCCTGCCCCGGCCAGTCAGAGCTATCTGGTGCAGGACAAAATCATAGCGGCCGCCAAACAGTGCGGCGCCGATGCTATTCATCCGGGCTACGGATTTCTGTCTGAAAATGCCACCTTTGCCAAACGCTGTGAACAGGAAGGGATTATCTTTATTGGCCCGCCGGCCAGTGCGATTGAGGCCATGGGTTCTAAATCCCGGGCCAAGCAAATAATGGAAGACGCCGGCGTTCCACTGGTGCCCGGCTATCATGGCGATGAGCAAAGTGCTGAGTATTTACTAAGTGAGGCCCGTCGGATTGGTTTTCCGGTGATGCTTAAAGCCGCTGCCGGCGGCGGTGGTAAGGGCATGCGTCAGGTAATGACCGAGGCAGATTTTCAGGCGGCGCTGGACGCCGCAAAACGGGAAGCCAAAGCCAGTTTTGACGACGACCTGATGCTGGTCGAAAAGTTTTTAACCGAGCCTCGCCATGTGGAAATTCAGGTCTTTTGCGATCAGCACGGCAATGGTGTTTACCTGTTCGACCGCGACTGCTCAGTGCAGCGCCGCCATCAGAAGATCATTGAGGAAGCACCAGCCCCCGGCATAAGCGATACCGTGCGTCAGCAAATGGGCGAAAGTGCCCTTGCCGCGGCCAAAGCCATTAACTATGTGGGCGCCGGCACCGTTGAATTTCTGCTCGACGGCGACAATTTCTATTTTATGGAAATGAATACTCGCCTGCAGGTTGAGCATCCGGTAACGGAAATGGTTAGCGGTGAGGACCTGGTTGCCTGGCAGCTTGCGGTCGCCGCTGGCCAGCCACTGCCAAAAACGCAGCAGCAATTGCGCTGTAGCGGCCATGCCTTTGAGGTTAGGCTGTACGCCGAAGACCCGGATAATGAATTTTTACCCTCCACCGGACTGCTTAAACGCTTACGTTTCCCGGCTGAGGGCGATGGCGTAAGGGTCGATACCGGCTTTATCGAAGGTGATACGGTGAGCGTACATTACGACCCTATGCTGGCAAAGCTCATTACCTACAGCGATAATCGTGAAAAGGCATTGGCCAAAATGCTCAACTGTCTGGAACAAACCCGGGTTACCGGCGTGACCACCAATTTACCCTATGTCCACCGGGTGCTGGAGAATGCAGACTTTGCCGCAGCCAGATTAACGGTTCATTTTATCGCCGAGCACACTGAGGCCCTGGCGCCGCAGGCGTTTAACTGTGATTATCTGCCCGCCATGGCGTTTTGCCTGTTTAAGATCATGCAGTCTGATAGCGCACCTCTGGGTGATGAAAGGCTCAGAGGTTTTCGCTTAAATCACCAGCGTCAGTACTATCTGTCAGTGCAGTGTCAGGGGAAAGCCTATCTGCTCTCGGTCACCGCGAATGATGATCAGCTCAGCGTAACCTGTGAGGATAATCACTGGCAGGTGTGTGGCGACTGGCAGGATGAAAACCTTAATCTGACTGTCGATAACTATCAGCGCCGCTATACCGTTTGCCCCGACAGCACAGACGGCTGGGTACTGTTTGACGGTGCCAGCGCCCTGCCCTTTACATTGCAACGTCCGGATTTCGGCCAGCATGAAGATGCCCACGAAAACGAATGTGTAGCCCCCATGAACGGCACAGTGGTTAAGCTTCTGGTTGAGCCTGGCAGTAAGGTAACTAAAGGCACTTCGCTGCTAATCCTGGAAGCAATGAAAATGGAGCACAACGTCAAGGCCCCGGCCGACGGCGAAGTTGCACAGTTTTATTATCAGGCTGGCGATATGGTTGACGGCGGCGCAGCCCTGCTGGAGTTTGTCGCTGATGAGTAATTATCCCAGCCAGGTCAGCATTGTAGAAGTTGGCGCTCGTGACGGCTTACAAAATGAAGCCTCGGTGATCGAACTGCCAGTGAAGCTGGCATTTATAGACGGCCTTTTGCGCGCCGGTCTAAAACGCATAGAAGCCGGTAGTTTTGTGTCACCTAAATGGGTGCCTCAAATGGCTGACAGCGCAGCAGTGTTTAATAGCCTACCGCAAAACTCAGGCGCCACCTTCAGTGCCCTTACGCCTAATGAAAAAGGCATGCTGGCAGCTATCGATGCAGGCGTTGATGAGGTTGCGGTATTCGCCGCCGCCTCTGAAAGCTTTTCCCAGCGCAACATTAATTGCTCCATTGAGCAAAGCCTGGAACGTTTTGAACCGGTCTTCCGTTTAGCCCGCCAGCATAACCTGCGGGTTCGCGGCTATGTGTCCTGCGTGATGGGCTGCCCCTATGAGGGCGCTATCAGGCCGGATGCCGTGCTGGCGGTTAGCCAGACACTGCTCGACAAGGGCTGCTACGAAATCTCTCTGGGCGATACCATAGGTACCGGCACGCCGGGACAGACGGCGCATTTGCTGGGCAGCTTATTGAAAGCGATCCCCGCATCAAAACTGGCGGTTCATTTTCACGATACCTACGGTCAGGCGCTGGCTAATATTCTGGTTGCCTTACAGCATGGTATCAGTGTGATTGATTCGGCTGCCGGAGGCTTGGGCGGCTGCCCATACGCTGCCGGTGCCAGCGGCAATGTCGCCACCGAAGACGTAGTGTATATGCTAAACGGCATGGGGATTGAGTGCGGTGTTGATATTAATGCGTTGGTAGCGGCGTCGACACAAATATTCGACCACCTTAACCATGAGCCAGCCTCCCGCACAATGCGGGCAATACTGGCTAAAAATCATAACGTTATATGAGCAGAATGACGGCCTGTTTGTCTATCAGGCCGTTTGCTGTTTTTCTTTTGGTAAAATAAAACTTAAGCCAATGCCAACCAGCAGCATTACCGCCATGGTAGCGACGATATTGATGTCAAAGGCTGCCTTGAGCGCCGCATAAAGTGCACCAAAACCCAGTAAAATAAGCCCGATGGCGGTGTTGCTAAAAGCTACCAGCTCGGTGCGTTGCTGGCCGTTTTTGACATCCAGACTGTAGGTTTTACGGCCTGTGCGTACACCAGTATGGGCCACGGCCAGCACAAAGAACAAGCCGCCGGAAATCCACAGCGAATGACCCGGCAATAATAACAAACCGCCACAGGCAATAAGCGCCAGCACACCGGCCAGTTGCAGGGTGAGCCTGGCGCTATAATCCGCCACGCTACCCCAGATAAACGAAGAAAGCATGGTTGCTGCGGCCTGCGCGCCAAGATAAAACGGTAACAGGCTGGACGCTTCCTGCTCGGTTTCGAGCATAAAGTAAGGCGCTACCAGAGCGCTGTGAACAAACAGCCCCCGAACCACAATAAACTTGTACACCACGGCATCGAAATCCCACCAACTGTGACCGCCCTGCCGTTCATCTTCGTCTGCCTCGACGCAGGATTTTACCGGCAATAAAATAAACAGGCCGAGTAACATTGCGGTGACCGCGCCGATGAGCAAACCAAAGATCAGAGTTTCACCCAGCTGGTCAGCAAAATACACCAGCGGTACGGCGATAATTAACGTTAGTACGCCTGAGGTGGTAGACGCTATGCCAAGTAGTTTTCCCCGATCGCCTTTATCCGCCACATCCGCCTGAATATCTTTCATGGTCAGCGAGCAAGCCGAGCGGCCTAAACTCAGCAAACACAAACCGCCCAATACAAACCAGCCGGCGGTCATGCCCTCGTACCAGAGAGCGCCAAGAATAATAGCCAACAGGGAAAACGACTGCACGATCATGCCCAACCGCCAGACATGATGACGCGCCGGATAGTTGCGCAGCACCACACCAATGGCGGCCTGAGGAAGCAAGGCTCCGGACTCACGTATCGGCACCAGCCAGCTAATCATCCAGGCAGGCGCACCCAGGGCCAACATCAGGGCCGGTAAGGTTGTTTTAGCTGAAATAAGCAGATCGGCGAGTTTAGTGCTGGCCAGGCTGGCAATTAAGCGGAGTTTAGCAGAGTTCACAGCGCAGTCCCCGGTCTGAAAGCCCCCCTTTCGACCGCCTTAGTAATTGATTTGGCTGTAGTATACGCCGAAAGCCAGATTTGAGATCCCCCAAACAGGCACAACAGTACTAAAGGCTAACAGCACGCAGCTATTCAATCCTATTCTCAACCAGGGTTTTGATGTTTTCCAGGCCCACCTGAATATCTTTGCCGAGTTTGTCATCAAAAAACAGCAGCTTATAGCGGTCAATTATATTGATTCCAACATTACCCCGACTGCTCCAGATCAACATCGTGCTGTTATCCTGGGGTTTAAGTCGCATTTCGCCATGTGCCTTTATGCCCTGCGTCTCATTGTTCACGCTGTAAATCAGTTGCCGGTTAAACTGCAAAGCGGTAATTTCGATACTGCCGCGGCCTATAATTTCGCTGCTCCAGCGGGATCGCATACCGATGGCGCGATCCGGACCGTCGTAGGTAATAACAGCATTGCTATCCTTCTGGAACCAGGTTCCCCACTGCTCCCACTTTCGTAAATCTACAATGGCAGCATAGACTTTATCAGCGGGGGCATTTATTTCGATGGATTGCTCAATGTGAAATTCATCTGGCAGGAAAAGCCCGGTCAGAATGACTAAAAAAGCCACAATAAACAGATTTATAAACCATTTACTGCCCCACATACCGTCTCCCGTTGACAACACCCTGGCCAATTATAACATTAATTTAACAAAATGAGAGTTTCACAGTGTTTTTTGTATTAACGAAATCAAATAAAGATTTATCATGCATAAAGTGAGCACCTGGCCAGCTGCTTTCGTCGCTAAAGCCTGGGTAAAACCAATAAAATTACTCCTTTTGCAGCGCACAATGCTTTACGGTTAATCACCCGGTACTCTTGCTCGCTTTGCACTATCAATGTCCCACAGGCACATTCCAGCGCTCTTTTAAGTATAATCTGAACACACTAAAATTCATCTTTGCGCTGTAACTGCCCTAAACTGCTATTTCTGTAAAAATTCCGGCCTGCGAGTTTCTCTGTACAGGCTCCCATTTTTAATTAACATTATTACCACAATTAAATTAACATTTATTTACACCTGCAGCGCTTGAGCATTTATTATTCAAGGCGTAAGATGGTGAAAAATAATGTAATTTAATTACAAATACCCTATCCTTAAAAAATTGGATACGGTCGTTCAGACCGGCCGGCATTAGCCGTTACCACACAGCGCGTCGATGGAGAAACAGAATGTCCGACAAGAGCCCTCGTTATATCAGTAATCTTACCCGCGATACTTATGCATTGATTCTCGCCGGTGGCCGGGGGTCTCGATTACACGAACTGACCACCTGGCGAGCCAAACCAGCACTCTATTTTGGTGGCAAATTCCGCATCATCGACTTTCCGTTGTCTAATTGCATTAATTCGGGTATTCGCAGAATAGGCGTCGTTACCCAGTATAAGTCTCACTCGCTTATCCGCCATCTGGTGCGCGGTTGGGGGCATTTTAAAAAGGAACTGGGCGAGTCGGTGGAAATTCTGCCAGCCTCACAGCGCTTTTCGGAAAACTGGTACGAAGGCACCGCCGATGCGGTATTTCAGAACATCGATATTATCCGTGATGAATTGCCTAAATTCGTGATGATTTTATCCGGCGATCATATTTATCGTATGGACTACGCCAACCTGCTGGCCCGCCATGTCGAAACCGGTGCCAAAATGACGGTGTGCTGTATGAAGGTGCCACTGGAAGAAGCAGCCGGCGCATTTGGTGTCATGTCGGTCGATGAAGACTATCGCATTAAAGGTTTTACCGAAAAGCCAGCTAACCCGGACCCGGTGCCTAACGAACCGGATTTATGTCTGGCTTCTATGGGTAACTACGTCTTTGATACAGAATTTTTGTTTGAGCAACTGGCACGCGATGCTGAAACTTCAGGCTCTGAGCGCGACTTCGGTAAAGACATTATACCCAGCATTATCAAAGACCACGACGTATTTGCTTATCCTTTCCAAAGCAGTGAAAACGAACATGTTTACTGGCGTGATGTGGGCACGCTGGATTCTTTCTGGGAAGCCAATATGGAAATGGTAGCGCCGGTTCCAGCGCTTAATTTGTACGATCGTAAATGGCCAATCTGGACTTATCAGGAGCAATTACCGCCAGCGAAATTCGTTTGGGAAGACCACGACCGCCGCGGTGAAGCCATCAACTCGGTGGTCTCTGGTGGCTGCATTGTTTCCGGCTCGACCCTGCGTCGCTCACTGTGCTTCTCAAATGTGCGGGTCCACTCTTATGGCCTGATTGAGGAAGCCGTGATCCTGCCAGACGTGGAAATCAAGCGTCACTGTAAATTGCGCAAGGTCATTATTGACCGCGGCTGCGTTATTCCTGAAGGTACCGTCATTGGTTACGATCATGAAGAAGACCGTCGCCGCGGCTTCCGCGTCTCCGAAAAAGGCGTGGTGCTGGTAACCCGCGAAATGCTTGGTCAGCCAGTGGGCGGCACCGCCTTAGGTTGATACTTCTACCCGTGGACCTGGCGCTTAGCCAGGTCCTGCGGCAACCGTAACGACGTCCAGCCAAACACGAGTATTGATAACGCAAACGGAATAGCCAGCCAGTCAAGTGCAGCTACCAACCCTCTCAGTTCACCCAGACTCGCCGCGTAATGCTCGCTCAGCACGCCGACAAAAGTTGGCCCACCGCCAAGCGCAATCAGATTCAGAACAAAGAAAAATAACGCGGTAGACATGGCCCGGCAATTGGCCGGTGACAGCGTTTGTGCCATGGCAAAACACGGCCCGAAATAAGTGCCGCTGGTGACCTGCAATAAGGTAAAACCAGCGATCGCCACCCACAGTGTTTCACTGTGAATAGCCAGCATAAAAGCCGGCACACCAACGCATAGCGCCAGGGCTGGCAGGCGCGCATAAGCGCCAGGATTGCTACGACCCCAGTTATCGGCAATAACGCCACCAGCCCACACGCCAATGGCATACAAGGTACCGTTGATAACGCCAAACACTACCAGTAACCAGACAATATCCACCTCACTAAAACGCCGGACGAAGTAATCCATCTGCCAGCCAATCACGGCATAGTTAGCAAACGACGATAACGTGATGCCCAGTACCATGCCCCACCAGCTTGGAGTTTTGAGCAACTCAAAAATGCTATCGAGCATGGGTCGCTGGCGCTCTTGTTCGGTTTGCTGGCGACCAGGTTCTTTGACCGTAAGTTTAAGCACAATAGCCAGTACGATGCCGGGTAGCCCTACCGCTATCATTACCGATCGCCAGTTGGCCTGGCCACCACTTAGTACAAATGCTGAGGCCAGATACGCCAGCATAATGCCAAAGGGAATGCCCAGCGCATAAAGCGCCATGGCCGTGGCCCGCTCTTTCGGCGCAAAGAGATCAGCAATCATACTGTGCGCCGGCGGCGTGCCGCCGGCTTCGCCAATCCCCACACCAATCCTGCACAAAGCCAGTTGCAGGTAGTTGCCCGCCAGGCCCGACAGAGCGGTAAAGCCACTCCATAAACTTAACGATACGGCAACGATATTAACCCGGCTGTAGCGATCTGCCAGCCAGGCCACCGGAATGCCCATTACCGTATATAACACCGCAAAATAGATCCCTTTGAGGTAACCCAGCTGCGCATCATCGAGCCCTAAATCCTGTTTGATAAACGGAGATAAAATACCAATGATCTGACGGTCGATAAAATTAAACGCGTACACCAGCGTCAGCATCAGCAATACGTAATACCGATAACGATCAGGCTTTTCAGTGGGGGTAACAGAATTAGGGTTCACACATCACCTGTGATACAAATACATTAACAAGCAGACTTATGGCGGAATATCATTAAGAATAAGTCGCAACGCGGCCAGCGAGCCGGGATAATACCATTCTATTTATCTGATGTTGAACTCTGTATGCACATAGACAAACTATTAGCCCTGACTTCCGACGTAACTACTATAAACGATAATGAGTGGCTGATGACCCACCCAGGCCTGCCCGATACCTGGGGTCAGGGGCGCACTGCATTTGGTGGTATCACTGCCGGTTTCCTGCACCATGCTCTGGCTCAGGTGGTGGATAAGGACCGTAGCTTACGCGCTTATCACACCAATTTTGTCGGGCCGGTGAGTTTCGATAAACCACTGGAACTGGTTGTTGAGAAATTACGCTCAGGGCGCAACATGTCGCAATACCTGGCCAGACTGCAGCAGGATGGCAAAGTCTGTGTTTGTGTGCAGGCTTGTTTCGGCGTAGAACGCAGTTCAAAAATACAGGTTGATAAACTCCCTGCCCATTCCATGACTCTGCCGCAAAAAGCCAAGTTCATACCGCAAATTCCTAAGGTGACACCGCGCTTCTTCCGGCATTACGAACTGGCTATCGAACAAGGCCAGATCCCGTTTAGCTGGAGTAAGCACAGTCATTACCATGGCTGGATGCGCTTTAAAGAGGCCGTCAGCGAGTTTAATTACACGCACCTGATATCTCTGATTGATGCCTGGCCGCCAGCCATTATTCAACAGCTCAAACTACCGGCACCGGTAAGCACCGTGAGCTGGGATATTGAATTGGTACAACCGCTTGTATTAAGTAGCGACAATCCCTGGTTTGGCTACCAGGTGGATACCAAACTCGCCAATGGTGGCTATGCCCACACCGAAGCGACTATCTGGGACGATAAAGAGCGGGTAATCGCTCTCAGCCGTCAGACCATTGCCGTCTTCGATTAAGTTGTAGCGTCATTCAGAAATAAAAAAACCCGGCACAGGCCGTAATGCCGATCAGTTAAGAAATTTATACTGATCGGTTGACCGATCTTTCTACGGGTTCACAATCCGATATCAGTCTCTGGTATCGGATTTTTTTATG
>NZIK01000051.1 GCA_002691625.1 Alteromonadaceae bacterium | reverse complement strand
TCGACGGCAACGATACCCTGTGGCGGGTAGCCAGCCGCTATCGTCAAAATCCTAACCTGTCTATTTACCAGGTGATGGTGGCAATTTATGAACTTAACCCCGATGCCTTTGAACAAAACAACCTGAATCTGATGGTAGATGGAGCAACATTAAAGCTTCCATCCGAACGTTACATCGCCCGTATCGATAAAGAGAAAGCCCGTCAAAAAGCCGAAGCCGATGACGCCGCCTTTGCCCGCATGGCGAGTCAACCCGGCGACAGCCTGAATAACCTTAAACCACCGGTGCCCCTGGTTAATCAGGATGACCTGACACAAACCAAAACTCAGTTGGAGCAACAGCTCAGCCAGATTGATGCCTCTCAGGCCCGTCAGTTTGAACAACTGCGTGATCAATTTGCCGCCTCCATAGACAGTGTTCAGATGTTGTTGGACGATAATCGTAAGCTTTACGAACGCATCGAGAAAATCAATGAAGACCTTAGTGCCTTGCGCGGTCGCGTTGATGATGAAGTTGAAGTGAAGGTGGATGAGCAACTGGCATTACAGCGTGAGTTGCGAGAACTGATTTTAAGCGAAAAGGCCGCTAAAGAAGCCGAGCAGTCAAATTCGTTTATGGAAGCCCTCACCAGCCCCATGGCACTTATAGCCGGAACCGGTTTATTAACGTTTTCTGCCATTGCCGGGCTGATTGTGTGGTTAATGAAACGCAAGTCAAAGCCTGAAGAAGAAATTACCCTGCCGCCAAAAGAGTCTGCGCCTGAACCTGAGGAGGGCATTGCCGATCTGTCCACTGCTCTGGAGTCTGAGCTTGGTGATGATGAGCTGTCGGATGAAGAGCTGTTCAACGATGACGATCTGCTCGATGACGTGTTGTCGACAGAACTGGAAGAGTCACTCAATGACGACGACAGCTTTGCTGATCTTAACGATGACATGCTGGTGCCGGATGAGTCCAAGGAAGAGTCCTTCGAGGAAGGTGACTCTGCACTGGATCAGGACGACCTTGATAGTCTGTTTGATGATGAGTTCAGTAATCAGGAGTCTGGTGAGGCCATCGATCTGTCGGATGATGATGACTTACTCGATAACTTCGACCAGGATGAAGGCAATGACGACCTGGCCGATTTCTCAGAAGAAGCTGTAGAAGATGAACCAGAAGAACCAGAGCAAACTTCAGACGAAGAGCTGGCCGCGTTACTTGATGATCCGGAGCAGGTTTATCAGACAGATACCGCGCCGGAACCTACCTCAGATGCCGAAGATGACAGCGGCGATATTACTGATGCCGATGATATCGATGCCATTTTAGCGGCACAACAAGGCGCCCCAAAAGCTGCAGAATCCAGCGGAACCGACGAGGAAGAAGCTCCGGAAATCTCAATCGATGATTTGCTGGAAGAAAATAAACTCAGCGAAGAAGAAAAAGCCAACCTGCCGGTAGACGATGGCCCGGTAGGCGAAGAAATGCTCGAAAAACTGGATGATGAAATCACCCAGCAATCACAGGCTCTCGACCGCCTGACTGACAGCATCATCAGTGAGATTGACCAAATCGAAATGATGGGTGATTTAGCGGGCGACCTGGATGATGACGATGACGAAGAGGGCGATCTGCTGGACGACGCCATCGCATCTGAAAGCGCCGAGAGTGATGAGTCAAAACTGCAGAGTATTGATGACATCACCGACGATCTCGATGAAATAGATTTTGATAACATCGAAAATGCCGATGCCTTTGACGATCCGTTATCCGATGAGTTACTGGCAGAACTCGAAGCCGAGTTACCGGAAGACGTCGCTACAGATGAAACTACTGCCGAATCAGGCGAAGACGAATTCGATGAAGCGCAGTTTGAGCGGGAAGTCAGTGACGATTTAACCGACGAACTGCTGAAAGAGCTTGAAGGTGACCCAGAAGACGAGCCAGAAAACGATGAAGGAAAGGAAGACTCGTCGCTGGATGCCGGGACTGATGACGTCGATGAATCAGACCTTGAGGATGACCTCACTCGTGAGTTGCTCAGTGAACTTGAGCAAAGCGAAGAAGATGATGATGTGGTGGAAGTTGAAGCTGATGAGGCATCACTTACCCCGGATGAAGAGCAAACGTCTGACATCGATGAAGCGCTGGCTGAAGACAATCAAGATTTTGACGACCCGTTAACTGATGACCTGCTGGCTGAATTGAGTGCCGAAGAAAACGAAGGAAATGATGCTGGCGATGAGGATGAACAAACCCAGGCGCTGACCGAAGAACTCGATGAACTGGATAGCTCGGAACCCGCTTACAGCCCGGATGAAGAGGTCACGGTGGAAGATACCACCGAAGAAACGCCTGATGAACTATCTGAAGAGCTTGAACCGGAATTACCAGACATCGACACTGCCGAGCCAGAGCCAGAGCCAGAGCCAGAGCCAGAGCCAGAGCCAGAGCCAGAGCCAGAGTCAGAGCCAACTGAAGATACTGATAACAGTGACGATCTGAGTGATGACGCATTAGACCAAGCCCTGGCCGAATTTGATCGGCAGATGATGGATGACATTCCGTCGTTATCCAGTGAATCAGAATCTGCCGAACCAGAGCAGTCAGATGATATTGATGACGATATTCTCGGACAGGCACTGGAAGATTTTGAGAGTGAAATCGATAGCTTCGAACTTGAACAAGAGCAGGATGGCGTATTACCGGGAGAGAGCGAATCTCAGCAAGAGCGCTCCAGTCGCCCGGGTGATTTCGATGAGCTTGAGGATGTGCCGGGCCTCGATGAGTGGCTTCACGACAGCGATTCAGGTGAAGAGGCAGCCATTCTGGATGAGCTGGATAAAAGCGAATTTGATGAGTTGCTCGGTGCCATTGATAACGAGGACGAAGCTAAGCCAGAAGAGGAAATCGAAGAGCTTGCACTGGATAATCCAGACCTTGATTTAAATGCGCTATTCAGTGAACAGCCAGAAAGTACAGAAGAAGAATCTTCAGGCTTTGAGCCGGTGGCAGAAGAGCCTGCAACGCCCGAGGAAGACTACGTTGATGTAGAAACCCTCATGGCCCAGGCCGACGATGTGCCGGAGGCCGAAGATGAAAAAGATCTGGACCTCAATGTCAGTTTGTCTGAATTCAGCGGCGTCAGCGACGACGATGACGTATTTGATATCGATAAAGATGCGGGACAGAACGCTAACCTGGACCTGGCCCGGGTTTATATTGAAATGGATGATCCGGAGGCGGCGAAAGAGTTGCTTGAAGAAGTCATGAATAAAGGCTCTGAAGCGCAACAGGCAGAAGCCAGAAAACTCATCGATACCTTGTAGTGCAGGCAATGTAATGGTTAAACCAATGATGAAATTATTTGTCTGTGGGATGTTACTGAGTTTTGCCTGCGGAACCTTTGCCAGACAGATAGATACTTCACTACTGGTTGGCACCTGGGGCAATTCTGAAGATGGCGGCAACACTTTCTGGGGCTACGATAAATACCTTGAAGATAGCACGCTGGTATCGTGGGGCACTTATCCTGAGACTGACTTCAGCTATAAAGTACGGGCCGATTACGAGGTAAAGGTTAAGTTCGGCACTTTTTCCTGTCTTACCATTACCGAATCCAGCCCCATCACCGACTTCGTTGGTGAGTTCTGGTGTGATGAAATCGTTGAGCTAACCGCTGAAACGTTTACGTTCAAAAGTTCAGATGGTGAACTTACCACCCTCTACCGGATGCCCTGAAGCGTACTTACCAAAATTAACGCTACCAAAGTAGACCGCCTTTTCCTTCATCATAATTTTTCGGCCAGTCGTGGCATTGGCGTTCTTTACATTCTATATTTGGCGCACAATAAATTCGGGAAATAACACTTCAAACGATGGACGCTGATAATAATGAAAAATAAATTAGTCACCCTGTTAGCCGCGGCAATCGGTCTAACTGCCATCGGGCTGGCATCACCGAGTATCAAAGCGCGGCAGACAGTGCAAACCGAAGTACTCGACATCATTAAACAGGATGTTAGTTCATCCACCCTTTCTTATGACATCGTAGAGTCCTTAACCACTGAAGTGGGGGCCAGAATGGTTGGCACACCGGGAGCCGATGTGGCAACCGACTGGGCCATGGCGAAGATGAAGGCACTGGGTTTCGATAAAGTGTGGGTTGAGGAAAGCCAGGCGCAACTGTGGCAGCGAGGCGATCTCACGGCCAGCATCACCGCGCCTTACCCCCACAAAGTGGTAGCTATCGCACTGGGCGGCAGTGTGGGTACCAATGGCCAGGCCATTAACGCCGAAGTGGCCTATTTTGACGATTTAACCGCACTACAGGCTGCGCCGGAAGGAAGCCTTAAAGGCAAGATTGCTTATGTTGGTTACCGTATGGAACGCCATATTGATGGTCATGGCTATGGTAAAGCGGTTGGTGCCAGAGTGGCAGGCGCCTCGGCAGCGGCCAAAAAAGGTGCGCTGGCGTTTATTATGCGCTCGGTAGGTACAGACACCGACCGTATTGGTCACACCGGGATGATGCGCTACGAAGAAGGTATAGCAAAAATACCGGCGGTGGCCCTATCTAACCCTGATGCGGATTTGTTGGAAAATATGTTACGCCGTGAGCAGCCTGTCACGTTTTCATTAAACACCAGCGCCAGCGGCCCAACAGGGGACACTGTCACTATTGCTAATGTTATTGGTGAGGTGACCGGCGCTGAAACCCCTGACGAGCTGATTACACTGGGCGCGCATATCGACAGTTGGGACGTAGGTACCGGTGCTATTGATGATGGTATTGGTATTGGCATCGTGCTGGCGGCCGGACATTACATTGCCACAATGGAGCAGCGTCCGGCGCGTACTATTCGGGTTATTTTGTTCGCGGCTGAAGAAATTGGGCTGGTAGGTGTGCGCGATTATGTGGCCCAACACAAAGCAGACATGTCGCAACATATGCTTGGCGCCGAGTGGGATTTCGGCAACGGACGCATTTATGAGCTGGAGCCGGGAGTAGGGCCTCAGGCGCTGGCCTCTGTGCGTGACTTTGCCAACTATCTGGCTCCTATGGGCGTTGGATTGGCAAGTACTAATACTGCCAAAGGCCAGTCGGACATGAGCTTGCTGGGCGAAGCGGGTCAGCCGGCGTTTAACTTTGCTCCGGATGGCCTCGATTATTTCGACTACCATCACACCGAAAACGACACCCTCGATAAGGTGGATCAGGACGCCCTGAAAGTGAATACCACCATTTACACCCTGTTTGCCTGGTACGCCGCAAACAGTGGCGTGGACTACCGTCAGTAAAGTAAGTCAGCGGGGCAGAGCAGTTGCTTTGCCCTGAATACTTGCCGGCAAATGCCAATCTTCCTGTTTATCCGGATTGCCCAACGGCTTCGCTTTACGTAAACTTACGCGCCTCATAGCAACGCAAAGCAACAGAAGACATGACCCGAATAGCCCTTGGTATTGAATATGATGGTGCCCAGCACTTTGGCTGGCAACGACAGCAGGAAGTGCCCAGTGTGCAGGGCTATTTAGAAAAAGCGTTGTCGACAGTCGCCAACACCACTATTGAGGTGCAGTGCGCCGGACGAACCGATGCAGGCGTTCACGCAACCGGTCAGGTGGTGCATTTCGACTGTGATGTAGCGCGTCCACTCAAAGCCTGGACCATGGGTGTTAATGCAAATCTGCCAGATTCCGTTGCCGTGAAGTGGTGTACTGAGGTCAGTGATGACTTTCATGCGCGGTTTTCGGCTACTGGCAGGCGTTATCGTTACATCATCTATAACCACAAAATGCGCCCGGCAATTTTGCACCACGGGGTGACCCATGTGCACCGCGATTTGGACGAAAAACGCATGCATGAGGCGGCTCAGGCATTACTGGGTGAGCAGGACTTCAGCGCTTTCAGAGCATCGCTTTGCCAGTCTAAAACGCCATTTAGAAATGTCACCAAAGTCACCGTTACCCGCCAGGGCTGCTATGTGATTGTGGATATCAGTGCCAATGCATTTTTACATCACATGGTGCGTAATATTGTGGGTTCGCTGGTAGAAATTGGCAGCGGCCATCAGCCTCTCGACTGGATTACTACCTTGCTGGTTGGCAAAGACCGCACGCAGGCCGCTGCTACAGCAAAGCCCAACGGTTTATATCTGGTGGATGTGGATTATCCCGCCTCCTACGGTTTGCCGCGAGCAGTGCTGGGCCCACTGTTTTTGCCGGACAATTAAGCGTCGTCGGGTTGTCTGGCAGGCCTTTGACGAAATTAACAGCAAAATTCATTAGGCCATGCCAATAAAGCCGTTTATACGAATAAATATTCGTACTTCTTAGACCAGTTTTATTTTTCGCTATTGCGTTGAATATGCTCTAATATGTCGCCATATGCGGATATAATCCATCGTTTATTATTTCATCATCCTGTGCCGGGCACGAACAAGTATAAAAAGCCGGGTGTAACAGGTTAGCTAAAAGGACATCTCTGGCATGAGCTGGATACAAAAAATTCTTCCAAAGACACAAACTTCCACCAAAGGTAATGTTCCTGAAGGTATCTGGACGAAATGTAATGGCTGTCAGGCCGTGCTGTACAAGCAGGACCTGGAAAAGCAATTGGAAGTTTGTCCAAAGTGTGACAACCACATGCGCATCGGCGCCCGTCGACGACTGGATGCCTTCCTCGACGCGGGCGACCGTCAGGAACTGGCGGGTGATCTGGAACCGCAGGATGTACTGAAGTTTAAAGACTCCAAGCGCTATAAAGATCGTATTACGGCAGCTCAGAAGTCGACTAACGAGAAAGACGCGTTAATCGTTATGCAGGGCAAACTGAAAGGTATGCCGATTGTGGTTGCCAGTTTTGAGTTTGCCTTTATGGGTGGTTCCATGGCGTCGGTGGTTGGTGCTCGCTTTGTTGCAGCAGTGAATGCGGCCATTGCCGCTAATTGCCCGCTGGTATGTTTTTCTGCCAGCGGTGGTGCGCGGATGCAGGAAGCGTTGCTGTCGTTGATGCAAATGGCGAAAACCTCAGCCGCCCTGGCCAAGCTGAGTGAAAAAGGATTACCCTATATTTCAGTGATGACCGACCCGACCATGGGTGGCGTATCGGCCAGTTTAGCGATGCTCGGCGATATCAACGTAGCCGAACCCAAAGCCTTAATCGGTTTTGCTGGCCCACGGGTTATCGAACAAACCGTACGTGAAAAATTGCCTGAAGGCTTCCAGCGCAGTGAATTCCTGCTGGAGAAAGGCGCAATCGATATGATTGTGGATCGCCGCGAAATGCGCGATAAGCTGCACGGTGTGCTGGCCAAATTACATCGCCCTGATTAATTCAGGGCTTTTCATTTCCTATGCGTAAAACACTGCCGCAATGGCTCGAGTATCTTGAGTCCATTCATCCCAGTGCCATTGATATGGGCCTGGACCGCGTAAACGAAGTAGCCCAACGGCTTAATCTTCGTTTCGACGCCCGGGTTATCACCGTTGGTGGTACCAATGGCAAGGGCACCACGTCTGCACTGATTGAAAATGCCTTGTTAATTGAAGGCCAGTCAGTGGGGGTATACAGCTCACCCCATTTACTCGACTACCGCGAACGGGTTCGTATTAACGGTACGTTACCCGACGCCGCAGCCTTTTGTGATGCTTTTGAACAAGTGGAACAAGCCCGTGGCGATATCAGCTTAACTTACTTTGAGTTTGGTACGCTGGCCGCTATGTTGATGCTGATGGCGGCAGAGCTCGATGTGGTTGTGCTTGAGGTTGGCCTGGGCGGGCGGCTGGATGCCACAAATATAATCACTCCGGATTGTGCGGTGATAACCAGTATTGGNCTTGATCACCAGGACTGGCTGGGTGATACNCGGGAAAAGATTGCNGTNGAAAAGGCNGGNATNATTCGCCATGGCGGTAAAGTAGTGATCGGCGAACCTGAGCCCCCGCATACACTGCGCGAGGCNGTNAAGNNNCTGAATGCAGATGCCTGGTGGCAGNNTCAGGAATTTAGTATTGCCCGNAGNACTGANGGTNCTGTTACNTTTANNGCNGCANAGCAGACGTTAGAACTATCGGATACCGCTATTCCGCTNAACAATGTCGCTACGGCACTGGCNGTACTCAAACATGCNGGTTTCANCGTAAGTGATGCGACNATGCAACNGGCNGTTGCNAANACNCAGTTGCCCGGGCGTCGTCANCNNATTGCCNNACANCCGGCTACCTATCTGGATGTNGGTCATAANCCNCAGGCCACNGAATCTCTCGCTGAGTGGCTCGATAGNAAAACATTTNAGCAGNTACATATTGTGGTGGCGATGCTCAACGANAAAGCGCCAGCGGCTTCGCTNGCCCCTTTTAAGCGTTTCGCGCCGCAGTGGTACNTNGCTNCAACACATGGTCCTCGTGGANTGTCAGCNGAAAANCTGGCGGCAGCCGTGGAAAATACNCCAANGCGTTTGTTCCCGGCTGTGACCGAGGCTTATGAGGCTGCTCGTCAGGATGCACANAGCGAAGACCTTATTTTAGTGGTAGGTTCTTTTCATACAGTTGCAGATATCCTGGCGTTACCGCACAATACACAAAACTCATAACAGGANCACAGGTAGTGGCGGCAGCGTTAAAGAACAGGTTGGTGGGCACTGTTATTTTGGTAGCAGTAGCGGTAATCATANTACCNGACATGCTGGATGGTAAAAAATCCAGCAATGGNGACNTGTTTGTTAATGTTCCNNCGGCACCAGCCAAGAAGCCTATTGTAAACCCNGAACCTTTTCCTGATGAACGGGTGGNGGCNTCNGCGCAGCGNCCGGTNGAAATTGTTAACGAAAAGCCGGTTGATGAGCCNGATAGNCCNGNTGAGTCTGCNCCGGANACAAGNAGCGACAGCACGGCTNAGGTGAATAATTCGCCTAATGATGATCTGGCNCGCCAGACNGTNGTGGAAGCNCCGNAAGAATCTGAGCAAAANAACAGNTGGGTGATTCAACTNGGCAGTTTCAGGCATCAGAAAAACGTGAAGCAATTACTGGATAAGCTGGAAANCGCNGGTTACCGTGCGTTCAGCCGGCCTATCGAAACCAGTTCCGGGCCGTTAACCAAAGTATTTGTAGGGCCCAANCTGAACAAACGCGAACTGGATGGTGCCNTATCTCACCTTCAGGAATTAACCGGCTTACGAGGCAAAGTAACCCGCTTCAGTGTAAACAGCTAAATCAACAGGCTCANTCAGGACAGAATTGTTGACAGCCGGTGACTGGATAAAATTTCGGCACTGGTAATCAGGCAGACTTCTGGTAGAATGCGCGCGAATTTGACGCGATGNGGTTTGGNTNNACAGCCNNACNCATCGTTAACAGGACGGGTAAGAATCTTCAAATGAATTGGCTGGATTACACGATTTTAGGTGTGATAGCGCTCTCCACGCTAATCAGTCTNGTGCGNGGCTTCGTCAAAGAAGCTNTNTCACTGGCAGTCTGGTTTGCNGCCATGTTTGTTGCCAGCCANTTTTATGCCGACCTTGCCGTTTACTTCACGCGCATCAGNGACGAACTTATNCGTAACGGCGCGGCCATCGCCGCNCTCTTTGTGGCAACNCTATTGCTCGGNGCCTTGNTGAATTACACCATCAGTCAACTGGTTCAGGCCACCGGNCTGTCTGGCACCGACAGAGCACTCGGTGCAGTTTTNGGCGCATTGCGCGGCATTCTGATCGTAAGTGCGCTATTATTTTTCCTGGATACATTTACGCCTTCNGCCTCATCAGACTGGTGGGNTGAGTCGGTNCTAGTGCCGGAATTTGCAATTATTATTGAGTGGTTTTTTAGTTACGTAAAAGACAGCTCCAGTTTTTTAACTCCCGCTTAAATAGGTAACCTACATGTGTGGTATTGTCGGAATAGTTGGTAAAACACCAGTTGCTCAGTCACTCTATGACTGTTTAACCGTTTTACAGCACCGTGGTCAGGATGCGGCTGGTATCATGACGATTGACAACGGTGTGTTTAATCTGCGTAAAGACAATGGACTGGTTCGGGATGTGTTTCACACCCGTCATATGAAGCGCCTCACTGGGAATATGGGGATTGGCCATTGTCGCTATCCCACTGCCGGTTCTTCCAGTTCCGCAGAAGCTCAACCGTTTTATGTAAACTCTCCTTTCGGGATGGCGTTTGCCCACAACGGTAACCTCACCAATGCCCTCGATTTACAAATCGAAGTCGCCAAAATAGCCCGCCGGCATATCAATACCACATCAGACTCAGAGATTCTGATGAATATTTTTGCCCACGAGTTATCACAGCGCACCAGTGGGCTGACAGTGTCACCCAAAGATATCTTTGAAGTGGTTACTAATGTTCACATTAAAGCCCGCGGCGCTTACGCCTGTGTGGCGGCAATTATTGGTTTGGGTGTTGTGGCATTCCGCGATCCGAATGGTATTCGTCCGCTGGCACTGGGTAAGCGTATTACCGAAATGGGCGAAGAATATATGGTTGCCTCTGAGAGTGTTGCACTGGATGCCGTAGGTTTTCAGTTTATTCGTGACGTAGCACCGGGCGAAGCCGTATTTATCACCGAAGCGGGCGAGTTGTTCACCCAACAGTGTGCCCAGACGCCACTGACTTCACCGTGTATCTTTGAGTTTGTTTACTTTGCCCGCCCTGACTCGTTCATCGACGGTATTTCTGTTTACGCCTCTCGCGTAAACATGGGTAAAAAACTCGGTGAAAAGATTGCCCGCGAATGGGCCGACCTTGACATTGACGTGGTGATCCCAATTCCGGAGACTTCCATGGATGTGGCGCTACAAATTGCCATTACCCTTGATTTACCTTACCGTCAGGGCTTCGTTAAAAACCGCTACATTGGCCGTACGTTTATTATGCCTGGCCAGACTCAGCGTAAGAAATCGGTGCGCCGTAAGCTGAACGCGATTTCGTCGGAGTTTAAAGGTAAAAATGTACTACTGGTAGACGACTCTATTGTGCGTGGTACCACCTCAGGCCAAATCATCGAGATGGCCCGTGAGTCGGGCGCGAAGAAGGTTTATTTCGCTTCTGCAGCACCTGAGATTCGTTTCCCGAATGTGTACGGTATCGATATGCCATCAGCTAACGAACTAATTGCTTATGGCCGTGAGATTGACCAGATTTCTGATTTGATCCAGGCCGATGGTCTGATCTTCCAGGATATCTCCGACCTGGTTGCTGCCGTTCAGCACGAGAATCCGCAAATTTCACGCTTTGAGACATCGGTATTCGATGGCAACTACATTACCGGTGACGTAGACCAGGCATACCTGGAACGCATCGATGCAGCCCGTAACGATCAGGCCAGAAAGGCGCCGGTGGTTCAGGCTGAGCTATCCAACCTGGATATGCATAACTTCGAAGCGTAACTGGTAGCGCAGATACTAAAAAGCCGTTCACATGAACGGCTTTTTTAATGGTGCGCCGGGCATGGCGCGTAGTGCTTTAGCACTGTTCGACTCACTGTGGTGGTGAGTTGATGACTTGGAGGTGGAAGTCCTCTGCAC
>NZIK01000050.1 GCA_002691625.1 Alteromonadaceae bacterium | reverse complement strand
GCTGTCAGCAAAGGTTAACTGGTGACTCATGAGCGGTAATGTTTGTGATTTACTATGCAGCTATGATCTCACATCGGGGACTTATTCGCATCTTCCTTAACTATAACTACGTTATTACCCCTGCTATAGCCGTAATGCCAAGTATCCAGTATGTCATTCATCCTAACGGAAACAGTGACAATGACAATGCAACGATCATAGGCTTACAACTGAGTTTAAATTTTTAAAGCTTATTCGGTTTAGTGCCCCTGCGGTCATATGGTGAATTGTGCTTTAACGCCAGCAAAAAGGATCGACAAGACTGAGTAATTCAATTAACTTTCAGGGTTAATTTGACATCGACTGGCGCCAATAAAGAGTATGCATTGTTAGCCATTCAGGAGTAACGGTAGCCAAAGAGCCTGACAATCCGATGTCGTATGGTACAAGGTAATAACAAAGTGAGAAAATGACAGCATCAACCTGCAATATAGACTTTGTCATCTTTGATTGTGATGGCGTATTGATAGATAGCGAGATTCTGAGTATGCAAGTTTGGGCTCAATTGCTATCTGAGTATACTATTCACATTGATCAGGCGTATTTTTTTAAACACTTTTTAGGACGTAGCTTCGAGCACGTTCAATCTGTCATTCAGGATGAGTTTAATTTCATCGTAAGCCCAGAGTTGGCAGAACGGTTTGCAGAAGAGTTAAAGCAGATATTTGAGCATCGGTTAACACCTACTGCTGGCATTAAAGACGTAATTAAGTCACTCTCGGTACCCTATTGCCTGGCAACAAGCAGTAGTCGGGCCCGCACCCATATTGCTCTGGGAGCTACTGGTCTGGATGCCTATTTTACTGAAAAGCAAATATTTACTGCATCTGAAGTAAGGCAGGGTAAACCAGCTCCGGATTTATTTTTGCATGCAGCACGTCAGAGGCAATTCACCCCCTCACGTTGCCTGGTTATTGAGGACTCTGCCCCGGGTATTCAGGCGGCTAACTCTGCGGGTATGCATTGGCTGCATTACACTGGCGCAAGCCATATGAGGCATTTGACTGGCAATGTGCCCAATGCATTGGCACACTGGCGTGACTTTAAAACCTGTTTTCCGCAGCTGATAAATTCGTAAGGCGAATAAATGGCTTCTACTCCTACCCATGAAAATCAAAAATTAGAAGATGCAGCCCGGGCTGGATGGCTCTACTATGTGGCCGGTAAAACTCAGGACGAAATTGCCAAACAGCTCAACACCTCGCGACAGTCCGCGCAGCGTCTGGTTGCACTGGCAGTCTCTCAGGGCTTAATTAAGGTGCGTCTTGACCATCCCATTCGTCATTGCATGGAACTTGCTGATGCGCTGCAGCGTCAATACGGATTAGCCCAGTGTGAGGTGGTGCCCAGTATAGCTGGCGATCCCAACTCCGCCATCGGCCTTGCGCAGGCCGGAGCGGCCGAGATTGAGCGGCAATTATCTCATCGCCAGTCTAAGATCATCGCGTTTGGCACCGGACGGGTGTTACGTGCCTGTGCAGATGAACTTCCCGCACTACAATGTCCTCAACATCGCATCGTATCACTAGTTGGAAATATTGCTCAGGACGGTTCTGCCAGCCGTTATGATGTTGCCATCCACGTTGCTGAACGGATTGGTGCTCGCCATTTTCCTATGCCGGTACCGGTTATTGCTGGTAGCGAAGCAGATAAAGCACAGTGGCAGCAACTAGCCCATGTTAAACATGTCAATGAGCTGGCAGAGCAGGCCGATGTTGCTTTTGTTGGAATAGGGAATCTGGGAACCAAGTCGCCGTTGCACATCGATGGATTTATAGCCCAGCATGAACTGGCCGCGCTGGAAGCAATGGGAGCTACAGGCGAAGTCATTAGCTGGATATACGACGCCGCTGGCACGCTGGTTGAATCTGATATCAATCGGCGGGTAACCAGTGCGCCGCTGGTTCCGGGCAACGGTAAAAATGTCATTGGTATTGCCGCTGGTGAAGATAAGGTAGAGTCTATCGCTGGTGCACTTAAATCAGCAATGATCAATGGCTTGATTACCAATGAGTATACGGCATCACGTTTGCTTGCCGCGAAATAAACGTTGCTATTTCAGGCTGCGGTAACACCTTCTTACTAGCGCTGATGCCAGCGCTGGCGAATCTCTTTTAATAAGCGTAGTGTGACTTCAGAATAAAGGCTACTGCCGTGCCATGGCTGGCGGAATAACTTCAAGCGTGTACTGTTGAGAGGCAATTGCCTGCTTGGTTAACTTGCCGACTTCACCGAGTTTCATCTGTGCCGGACCGGTCGGGTCGAGCAAAATAAACGGCATGCCGTCAATCATCATCGTGGTGTCTTTTGTGAGTGGTGTCATGGCAATGGCCAGTAAAGCATGGTTGCGTAACAGCACGAGTCGCATAGATTTATTCGGCAGAAAAGCCCGGATTAAAGATGCAGTAAGTACTGACTTACTATCGCAGTCGCCAAGATTCTGATTTAGCACTGCCAACGGCGGTGAAAAGCCAGAGCCGTTACTGGAAACGCGGTTAGTCAGTTCATCATAGGGGATGGTCTGTGCCCAGCTAAGTAGCAGATTAAGGTACGAGCGGGCATTGGATTGCTCATCAACGATATCATACAGCGACTGGGCTAACGGGATCAGCGGCAGCGTGCTCTCTTCAATGTAGCGTATGTGGTTGGGTTTAATGGCTTCCTGCAGTAGCGGCGTTTTGTAATGCTGAAAATAACGCTCCGCCAGGTAGTTATCTAATGCGGTCTCCTGAGTTTCCTTCAATGCACTGGTCAGCTCATCGAGGCGCTTTTCATCTTTACCGCTTAAGCTGAATTCCAGTGAATCATGCCGGTTAATCAGTTTAAAACGGGCTACCCGGGGATCAATATCCCGCGCCGCTTTGAGTAATTCTATCTCTACCGCTCTGAGTGCCAGTTGAGGGTTGTAGTTCACCTGCTGAACAGGTAACTGCTGGCTGTTTTCATCGGGTAGTAAAAAGGAAATTTTACGGGGTTTGTTATCGTGGTCGAGCCAGGTAAAGGTGTACTGGGTTCCCTCTGCCGTGGTTGTGCGGCGATAAGCGGTTTGCTCAGCCTGGGCAAGATTGAGTAAACCGCACAGCAGGTAACAACAACTTAAAAAGCTAAAACATTTCATGTCGCGCAACTTAACAGAGTCATCTTCTAAGTGTAGCGCAATTTTTCAGCTAACGGACAGCCTAAGCAGACTGGCCCGCTTCAAACCAGTTAAGTTGTTTATGCAGGCTCACCACGCCGCCCACGATAATAAGCGCTGGTGGTTTTATTTCACCTAACTGTGGGTGGTCGGGCATATCGGCTAATGTACCGGTGATCACTTTTTGCTGGTGGGGGGTTGCCGATTGCACCAGAGCGATGGGCGTAGATGGCGGCAAACCATGTTTTATGAGTTGTTCACAAATAATCGGTAAGCCGGTGAGCCCCATATAAAACACCGCGGTCTGATTTGGCTGCGCCAGCGAAGGCCAGTTTAAATCGATGGTGTTGTTCTTTAAGTGGCCGGTGGCAAATACCACAGACTGCGCGTGATCGCGGTGCGTGAGCGGAATGCCTGCGTAACTACCTGCGCCGGCAGCAGCGGTAATCCCAGGCACCACCTGAAAAGAAATGCCCTCTTCTATAAGGCGTTGGATTTCTTCGCCACCACGACCAAAGATAAAGGGGTCGCCGCCCTTAAGCCGCACAACCCGGTTACCTTCCTTAGCGTATTTCACCAATAGCTGATTGATATCGTCCTGCGGAACCGTATGGATGCTTTTGGCTTTGCCAACGTACACTTTTTCGGCATCGCGGCGCACCAGTTCAAGGATTTGCGGCGATACCAGACGGTCGTAAACCACCACATCGGCCTTCTGCATCAGGCGTAGTGCACGAAAGGTCAGTAGGTCCGGATCGCCAGGCCCGGCCCCAACTAAATAGACCTGACCTTCGGTTTGTTTATTGGCGGCAGCGGCAGCGAGTGCCGACTCAAACTTTTGCTCAGCTCGTTCATTATTGCCCTGGGTGACTTCTTCGGCGATGTCGCCGTCGAGCACTGATTCCCAGAAATAACGGCGGGCGGTCACCGAAGAAAGCGTTGATTTAACCTTATTTCGGAACCTTTCAGAAAAAGCCCCCAGCTTGCTTATGTTAGCTGGAATTAACGATTCCAGTTTCTGCCGCATATAGCGCAATAAAACCGGCGCATGACCACCACTGCTCATGGCAATGACAATGGGAGAGCGATCAATAATCGAGGGCGTAATAAACCCGCACAATGGCGTGTTATCCACCACGTTTACCAGCAAGCCGCGAGCTGTGGCTTCGGCATGAATTTCTGCGTTTAGCGCTTCGTCGCTGGTAGCTACAAACACTACTCTTACATGGTCGAGATCTGAATTTTCAAAGGGACGTTGATGAAGGGAAACCTGAGCAGAGCTGGCGAGGTGCCTGACCGTACCACAGATTTCAGGGGCGACTACCGTTACCTGAGCTTCGCTTTTCAGTAACAGTTCGAGCTTGCGGGCGGCCACTTCACCCGCCCCCACTATCAGGCAGGGCAGGTTCTGTGTATCTATAAATAACGGGAAGTAGCGCATATCAAACTCTCATTGTTTCCAATTGCAGCTAGTGTGCCCCGTTTTTGATATTGTTCAAACGAATAAAAAAGAATTTTTTAGACGTTAACGTTATTTGCCGCGAGGTTTGCCTTTGCCAGCGCCAGGGCCTTTCCCCTTGCCTTTTGCTGGTGGCTTATCTGACCATTCGCGTAGTGACAGGCGCTGACCGGCAACGCGTGTGCCCTGCAGAGTCTGACGGGTTTCCGCCGGCATACCTTCCGGTAGATCTACAGTACTAAAATTATCGTAAATTTCGATAGCGCCAATGTGTTTACTATCGATATTGGCTTCGTTGGCGATAGCACCTACGATGTTGCCGGGTTTAACGCCATGCACATGACCTACCTCGATGCGGAAGCGCTGCTTTCCTTCATCCGGACGACGACTGTCTCGCGGTGATTTACGACGCGCGTCACGGCCTCTGCCACCATCACGGTCGCGGCGGTTACCACCATCAAAGTCACGGTCACGACGGGGCTTGCTGTGCAGGTCCGGACGGTCAGATTCTTTTAGCAGTAACGGCTCGTCACCCTGGGCAATTTTTACCAGTGCGGCCAGNANTACTTCCGGGCTGGCTTCGATTTCTTCGCGCAGCATATCCACAATTGGNATCAGGTTTTCAATGCTGTCGTCTTTGGTGGCCTCTGAGATNCTTTGTTTAAAGTTGCTCAGGCGCGTTTCGTTTANNTCNGTGATCGACGGAATCGGCATGGCTTCGATGGTNTGGCGGGTCGCCCGTTCGATCGATTGCAGCATGCGCTTTTCGCGGTGAGAGATAAACAGNATAGCATCACCNGTTCNNCCNGCACGGCCGGTACGACCGATACGNTGTACNTANCTTTCNGTGTCGTANGGTACGTCGAAGTTAATTACNTGGCTNACACGTTCTACGTCAAGACCACGGGCNACTACGTCGGTNGCNACCAGAATATCAATCTTGCCTTGCTTCAGNCGATCAACNGTACGCTCCCGGGCNTTNTGCGGAATATCNCCATTNANCGGCTCCACATCATAACCCCGNGCGGCCAGNTTCTCNGANANNTCCAGCGTTGCNGTTTTNGTNCGCACAAAGATNATAACCCCGTCNAAGGGNTCNACTTCCATAATACGCGTCAGCGCTTCAAGNTTNTGGTGNCCGGCAACCTGNCAGTAACGCTGGCGGATAGTGCTGGCGGTACTTACCTTGGAGGCGATTTTGACATGCTTGGGATCTTTTAAATAACGCTCGGTTATTTTTTTGATTGGCCCTGGCATTGTTGCTGAGAACAACGCCGTCTGACGTTCTGCCGGAGCATGGCTTAAAATGAGTTCTACGTCATCGATAAAACCCATGCGGAGCATTTCGTCGGCTTCGTCGAGAACCAAAAATTTCAGCTGGTCGAGTTTAAGCGTACCGCGTTTAATGTGATCGATAACCCGACCCGGGGTGCCTACAACAACCTGAACGCCGCGCTTTAACTGGCGGATCTGGTTATCGTATGACTGACCACCGTAAACCGGTAGTACGCGGATTTTTTTAGAAAAACTGGCATAAGCCTGGAACGCTTCGGCCACCTGGATTGCCAGTTCGCGGGTTGGTGCAAGTACCAGCAGTTGCGGGTAGTTGCCTTCGATGTCCAGGTTAGCCAGCATGGGCAGTGCGAAGGCTGCCGTTTTACCGGTACCGGTTTGCGCCTGACCCAACAGATCGTGTCCGTTNAGTAGTAACGGAATACTTTCCGCCTGAATTGGCGACGGTTTCTCGTAGCCAACTTTCTCCANGGCTTGTAAGATAGGCTGCGGAAGATTAAGGTCTGTGAAGGTCAGTTCGACATTTGTGGTCATTAAATTACGGATCCTGAATAACTCGGATGGGGCATAGCAGAAAAGCCAGCTGATTATTAAAACACTATTATAGGCCAATAGTAGTGTGGATACCACGTCTGATTGGTATTAGTCGCTGCAACAATACGGAAAGTCTGAGAATCATTTGCAAGGTAAGCTTTATGAAGAGAAAGTCATTTAATCGTAACGCGGTGTTAGCTGCTGTAATGCTGGGAATTTCCAGCCTGTCACTGACCGGCTGCGGTCAGAAAACCAGTGAAGAACACATGCTCGCAGCACGTCAGTTTGTTGAGGCGAAGGATAACCAGTCGGCCATTATCGAATATAAAAGCGCCATTCAAAAAGACCCGGAGGATCCCAACGCACGGTTTGAACTTGGCCAGCTCTATCTGCAACAAAAAGACTTTGCAGCCGCGGAAAAAGAGCTTAACCGTGCCCTGGATCTTGGCTATGAGGTCAGCGAAGTGCTGCCACTCATCACCCGGGCCTATCAGGAAACCAATTCAGAAGTCGCCTTGTCAGAGATTAACCACAACGTGGATGGTCTGACGCCGGTTAAACGGGCCGAGGTAACGTACTACAAACTGGAAGCCCTGCTGCGANTGGAAAAAANCAAAGAAGCCCGGGTCCTGCTTGACGACATTGCACAAATAGACACATCGAGCGTGTATAAGGGGCTATCGTTGGCGCTCGGTAAAGTACTCGACGACGATTATGAAGGCGCATTACAAGCCATCAATACCCTGCATCAACAAGCACCGTTGAACAAAGACGTGTTAATGCAGCAAGCTCGGTTGAATATGTATTTACGCAACCTGGATGCCGCTGTTACCGCATACGATGCGTACCTGGACGTAGCGCCGGATGATACCGAAACCAAATTTATCCTCGCCGCTATTCTGATGGACGCCAAACGTTTTGAAGACGCAGCGCCATTAGTTGATGATCTGCTCGAAAAAAGTGCTAATAACCCTTTGCTTAATCAGTTTAAGGGTGTCATTGAAGCTCGCGAGGGCAATTTCAGCGTGGCCCTTAAGCACCTCGAAACGGCAATTCAGAATGGCCGCAATGATCCGTTGGCCCGTTTGTTAGCCGGCTTCAGTGCTTATCAGCTTGAAGACTATGCTGCCACCACACGCCATCTGTCGATGATTGCCTCCGACTTACCACCGTCTCATGCGGCACTGCGGATGCTGGCAAACAGCTTGCTGCAACAGGGCAAAAATGAAGAAGCGACCGATATCCTGGCCAGAGTCGATGGCGAAGCCGAAAATGATGCCATGCTGTTTTCCAAAGCCGGGTATCAGTTACTGCAAAGCGGTAACGTGGTCGACGCTAAGGCGATGATTGAAAAGTCGGTGCCTATTGCTACCTCGGCAGAAGACTTAACCCGTATCGGGGTATTACAGCTGTCGATTAACGATGCCGAAGGTCTGGTTAATCTGGAAGCTGCAGTAGAGCGTGCACCAGAACTCACTATGGGCCAGCAAACACTGGCCAATGCCTACATTGCTACCAGGCAGTTCGATAAAGCGCTGGAAGTGGCAGAAAACTGGCAGAAAGCCGAACCGCAAAATGCTCAGCCCTGGCTGGTGAAAGGGCAGGTTTACCTTGCTCAGCAAAACTACGAGGCCGCCGAGGCCGCCATTACCAAAGCTGAGGCATTAGACAGCAACAGCATAAAAGCTAAAATTCAGCGGGTCTCGCTGGCCATGGTGCAAAAACAGCCACAGCAGGCGCTGGATGCTATTAATCAGGCGCTCACTATCGACCCAACCGATCAGGCATCGCTGGCGCTACTTTACATTGTGCAAAAGCAAACCGACAAAGCCAACGAAGCGGTGAATACCATTCAGGAAGTGGTTGCCCGTCACCCGGACGACGATGTACCAAAAACCATTCTGGCCAGAGTCTATCTGGCCGAAAAACGGGTTGCCGATGGTATTGAGCTTATTGAGCAGGTCAAGCTTGACGACGATACGCCCGACTTATACTGGGATACCAGAGGCCGGTTATTGCTGGCGGGTTCGCGGATAAACGAAGCGAAAGCGCATTACGAGGCATGGCTGAATGAACAGCCAAATCATAAAACCGCTGTGCTGGGTATGGCTATGATCCTTGATTTGCAAAGCCGCTTCCAGAATGGTGTGGAGTTGACCGCGGGCTTTTTAGAAAAGCGCCCGGACCGGCAAATTGAAATAGTCAAAGCGCATTTTCATGCCATGTTGCGGCAAATTCCGCAAACCGAAGCCATCCTTAATCAACTGTCGGAGCAAGAAAAGCAGTTACCTTACGTTAAGGGGATCAGAGCACGGTTACAGCTTTACCGTGATAATCCAACCGCAGCCATTCCCAATGCACTGGCTGCGTATGAGGCCATTCCGAATACCCGCAACCTGCTGTTAGCCATGGCTGCCCACGAAATGGCTGATCAGCCAGACAAAGCTTTTGAGCTGGTTACAGTATTCAGAGAAAACAACCCGGACAACACCCAGGCGATGCTGCTGTACGCAGAGCGACTTATTCAACGGGATCGTAGCGAAGCCATCAATGTGTATCGTCAGCTTGCTAAAAAGCAACCGGAAAATGCCATCGCACTCAATAACCTGGCTTACCTCGAACATCAGGAAGGCATGCTCGAAGCTGCCGAAGAGCATGCCAGACAGGCGCTCAAGCTAGTACCCAAGGCTCCCGAGATTGCCGACACCCTTGCACAGGTACTCATTGATAAAGGTGAAACCGAAGACGCGAAAGCTATCTACGACAGTGTGATGTCTGAACCGGTACGCAGTGATGAAATCTACCTTAATTACATTGAACTGCTGCTGGAGATGGACTTAGCGCCGCTGGCTAAACGTCGTCTGGCCGATCGCATTTTTGAGGCGGCCGATTCTAAAGCCCGGGTGGCCGAGCTGGAACAGCAATATAACCTGTAAGCTATATTGTGGTGATACAAGTGCCGATTTGTATCACCACCTATCCACTGGTTGCAAAGCGTCAAAGGCAACTATCGCCGGGATCCGGCAGCATGCCCTGACCATACTCAACCTGCTCTGCTTTTTGTGCCATGATGACAAGTGACACGACAATAAAAAAAGAGAGCACTAATGACACTTATTAAATCACTACTCACGTTGACAGTGGCCATTTCACTGCTGGCATCGCCATGTGGCTATGCTGAAGATTACGGTCGCGCCATCGAGCCGGACAGCGCCATAGTAACCGAACATAAAACCACAATTAACGGCAACCGGGTAAATTACACTGCCACTACCGGAACCCAACCGGTATGGAACGACAAAGGTGATGCAGTCGCCGCTTTGCATTACACCTATTACAAGCGCAGCGATATTAAAGACGACAGCACCCGCCCGCTGGTTATTAGCTTTAATGGCGGGCCAGGCTCCGCCTCGGTGTGGATGCACATTGCCTATACCGGGCCGGTGATCCTGAACATTGATGACGAGGGCTACCCGCTGCAGCCCTACGGCGTGAAGAATAACGCTTATTCCATTCTGGATGTGGCCGACATTGTGTACGTTAATCCGATTAACACAGGCTACAGCCGCATGCTGAAAAACGAAGAGGGCGAGTTACCTTCAAAAGACGCTCAAAAAGAGATGTTCTTTGGCGTGAATGCCGACATTAAGTATCTGGCGGAATGGTTAAATACCTTTGTTACCCGCTATAACCGCTGGCGCTCACCCAAGTACCTGATTGGTGAAAGCTACGGAACCACCCGGGTTTCCGGCCTGGCGCTGGCATTACAAAACAGCCAGTGGATGTATCTGAACGGTGTGATACTGGTATCGCCAACAGATCTGGGCATTAAGCGCGACGGCCCGGTAGACGTGGCAAACCGGTTACCCTATTTTGCTGCTACCGCCTGGCACCACAACCTGTTGGCAGCTGAGTACCAGAATATGGCACTGGAAGAATTTCTGCCTCAGGTTGAAGCCTTCGCACTGAATAAGCTGCTGCCGGCAGTTGCCCGGGGCGGTTTTATCAGTGAAACCGAAAAACAGGCGATTGTAGCGCAGGTGGCAGCTTACTCTGGACTATCAGAGAAAGCCGTAGAGCAAAACAATCTGGATGTGAGCCCATGGTATTACTGGAAGGAACTGCTTCGTGAAGAAGGTAAAACTGTTGGCCGCCTCGATAGCCGCTATCTGGGAATTGATGGCAAAGACAGCGGCAGTCGCCCTGATTACAATGCCGAACTCACCTCATGGTTGCACTCGTTTACGCCGGCACTGAATTACTATTTACGCGAAGTACTGAATTATAAAACGGATGTGAAGTACAACATGTTTGGTCCGGTTCACCCCTGGGATCGCAGCAATGATAAAACCGGTGAAAACCTACGTCTGGCAATGGCGGCTAACCCTTATCTGCATGTGATGATCCAATCGGGTTATTATGATGGCGCGACTAATTTATAATTTATATATTTTTTGTAAAGCATAGAAATCCCGTCCTACCTATTATAAATTAATATTTTTGCATCCATAATTCTTGACAAGTAAAGAGTGCTCGTTACTATCTTTGTTTAAAATAAGTTACGGTATGTTATGTAATGAATCCGAGTGTTGAAATAAGTCGTATGCTCGATGGCAAGGTTGTCGCAGATGCTATCGATACAGATTGTGGAATTCCCTATTGTTTTTTTCTATCAACATACCTGCGAGAATGTTTTGACAGCTATAGCTCGATGGAAGCCGCTGCTCACGCAACGCTTTTTGGAATACAGCACTATGAAAAAAAGGGGGTTGATGTTTTAGAGCGAGTAAAAACAGGACTGTTTTTCACATCAGATGAGTACGATGATTTTATATACATCTGCAAATACAAAAAAGAAAAAGCCAAACAACTGACCGCCGAAAAAGTCGTGAGCTTTGAACAATTGTCCAGCAAGCAAATCGATAACCTGATCCATGAAACCTCACAGAGCGAAGACCGCGTTGCCGAAAATACGTATAAAGGTCGCCTCTCTTACTTTAAGCGCTACATCACATACTTGTACAAGCTTTGGCATCAAGCGGGGAATACGCCAAAAGATGTGGTGGCGCGTTTTGAAAATTTTGAAGAAACGATATCAACGGATATTCGCAGAACAAAAAGCACGAACAAGGTTGTCCGGGACCCCTTTGAGCAAGCTATTTCAACAGATGTGTATTTTAATATGTTGGAAATAATCCAACCATTCTGCGCAAAAAATCCATTTACACCGTCAGTCCGTTTACGAAATCAATTGGCTATGTTCTGCTAAATTGTTGCTATACTGTATATGGATACAGTTATTGAGGGTTAATCATGATCCCAGCACAATTTAGAAAGCTTATAGCCGAG
>NZIK01000049.1 GCA_002691625.1 Alteromonadaceae bacterium | reverse complement strand
TTGGTCGGTGTGAGAGGATTTGAACCTCCGACCCCTGACACCCCATGACAGTGCGCTACCAGGCTGCGCTACACACCGACCGAAAGAGCCGCTAAGTGTACTCATATTTTGTCTGATTGCAACGGTTACGCCATACAATTATCAGGCTTTTGTTCTGGTTGTCGAAATTTCCATCAGAGTACAGACTTCACTTTCAATAAAGCGGTAATCAATATCCGCTATTCAGTGTTGGTAATGATATTAAACACAGCTTCGCGAACCTCGTTAAACGCCTCGAAGACTTGGTCATTAGAAACATCGTTGCACATCATGGCAAAAGATAGCTCCAATTCGGGATATCTCGCGAAATAGGTAGCGGTGCCTAACCACCCTCCTGAATGTGAGTATGCCTGATAACCTTTAAACGTATGGATAAACTGCCCATTACCGTAAAAGACCCCTTCTCCGGCTTGCTGCTGACTATTCGGCGTATTCATTGCGTCGATCAATGCCTGGGGTGATTTACCAATTTTCGGCTGCAGAAAATTATTACTCCATCGCAATAAATCATCTAAATTAGTGTGTAAGCCCCCATCACCAACCCAAAATAAATTCGTCATATCAGTTACATAGCTGCCATTTTCTAGCTGCTTGTAGCCATAAGCACGATTCTTAACAATTTCCACGGGATTATCGCTAAAGAAGGTGTGTTTCATGTTGAGTGGTTTGAAGACATATTGATGGCTAAACTCTCGAAGTGTCTGTCCTGAAACCTCTTCAACAAGCATAGACAGTAAGAAATAGGCAAGATTGCTGTACTGGTATTTCTGTTCTGGTGGCATGGCTAGTGGTACTCGCTTTACCACATCATAAAATTCACTGATGGTAAGGTAATCTTCATTACCTAAACGAAAATCGCCGCCTGCGGCAGACTTTAACCCTGTGTTGTTCTCTGTTTTGCTCCCTTCGTAAGAATCAGCGATAAGATCATAGTCGCCCATACCAGAGGTATGACCTAACATTTGCCGGACGGTTACGGTATGGCCATAGTCTCGCAATGCAGGTAAATAGATATGAATGTCCTGGTCGAGATCAATTTTGCCCTGTTCCACCAACATCAATACGGCCATGGCAGTAAATTGCTTGGAAACCGACGCCATTCGGTGCACCTGATTTCCATCTAGCGGCACGTTCAGTTCAAGGTTAGCCAGTCCGTAGCCCGCTTTATGTAAAAACTCTCCCTTCTGCATTATTCCCAAATTACAGCCTGGTGTCTCGGCCTCTATAGCTGACTGCATGAGTGCATCAATTTTTTTGTTTAAATCCTTTGCATTAGACCAGCCAGAAAGCACTAGAAAACTCAATGCACATAGCGTCGTTAGTCTGCCCACGGAATCTTTCCCTGTTGTTTTGGTCAGTGTCAACTGTATAGGTAATGCCACGCCAGCACAATATTTGTTCGATGCGGCTCTGCTGCACAATGGAAGTCACTAAAGGTATTGTTATCGGGTAAAGACAAAAAAAGGCGTCTGGGGTTGGGCAACCAGACGCCTTTGCTCTCTCTGGATTATGTTACTCTGTTACAATTGCTTAAACCGGATAGCCGCACCACCCGCAGCTGCAAGGTGCAGGGTTAATGCATCTTTACTGGTCACCGTTCTTTTACTGATATCAACGTCATAGGGATTGGTTTGCCAGTCGGCTTTCTTGCCGTCTTTGTAGATTTGCGCTTCGTAGGTCTTACCGGGTTTCAGAAAGCTCAGCGGCACGGTGATATCCCGCGCCTCTTCATTAGTAATGGCGCCTAAGTACCAGTCGTTACCCGTGTACTCGCGCGCTTTACGTTCCTGACGAGCGATGACCACATAATCGCCCACTTCTCCCTGTAGGGCGCGAGTTTGCTCCCAATCGGTAGGAACATCCTTAATAAACTGAAAGGGTGCCATTTGCGCTTCGTAGTTTTCTGGCAGATCAGCGGCCATCTGGATAGGGCTATAAAGTACTACATATTCGGCTAACTGCTTAGCAATGGTGGTTTGCGGGCGCATGTATTTCACCCGGCCATGTTCTTCGGTTCCGCCTTTAATTGGCGGATAATCAAGGTCGAAGATACCTGGCGTGAAGTCCATCGGGCCGGAAAGCATGCGGGTAAACGCCAGCATCGGCACATGCTCAGGCGTATTGGGCGCTGCCCAGCCTGAGTTGTATTCCTGGCCGCGCGCACTCTCACGGGCAATCCAGTTAGGATAAGTACGGCGAAGGCCCGTGTCTTTAACGGATTCATGGGTGTTAATGGAAATACCATATTTCGCAGCGGTAGTGATGTTTTTAATAAAGTGATTTACCAGTGGCTGACTGTCGGTATATTCAAGGCGCTTTATGCCCGTATCATCGGTCACTTTCAGGCTCTGGCCATGGGCGACATACCCCGTTTTAATTTGCTCGATCCCCATCTTCTGATAGAGCGCAAAACCGTCTTCCATCTGTGCTTCGTAGTTGGTTATTCCGCCTGAAGTTTCATGGTGCCCAATGAGCTTAACCCCCACTTTTTTGCCGTGGTCGCTGACTTTTTTGATATCAAAATCCGGGTAACTTTGGGTAAATGAGAACAGCTCTGAGTTTTGGATCCAGTCGCCGTCCCAGCCAATATTCCAGCCTTCTACCAGTACGCCATCAAAGCCATGTTCAGCAGCAAAGTCCATATAGCGCAAGGTATTTTCAGTCGTAGCGCCATGCTTTTCACCAGAGCCCCAGGTGTATTTCTGAATATGCATTCCCCACCAGATACCTATGTATTTACCCGGGTTAATCCAGTCAACCTCCCCCAGTTTGTTGGGTTCGTTAAGGTTAAGGGTAATATAAGAGTTGATTAACTCTGCTGCATTCGGCGCTATCTGCACGGTACGCCAAGGCGTAGTAAAACTGCCTTGCTTGCGAACTTTAATGCCGTCAGCACGAGGGGCCAAATCAGCTTCAAAGCGCCCCAGCGCCTGCCAGTCTAGGCTCATGCCAGCATAGTCTACCAGCGCCGCCTCATGAATAGCCAGGTGCGTGCCGTCATCCAGTTTTATGGTCATAGGTGTGCTGGCTTTACCCACATCCTGCAACCGGGTCTCGCGATACAAATATTCCTGACGGTCATAACCCTGCCCCGGGATCCAGTAAGCGGTAGCCGTATGTGAATCGATAATCGAAAACTCAGTCATTTCACGAGTGATATCACGCTGCCCGTCGGCAATTACGTGATAACGAAAGCCAATGCCGTCATCAAATACCCGTACCTGCACGTTAAAGGCATTATCTGCATCATTCTTATCGGTAAATTTAACCACCAACTCATTGTAGTGGTTGCGAATGCGGCGTTGCTCACCCCAGGGTTGCTCCCAGGTGCTGTCTTCACTGCTGCGGCTAATCTCACTGACCTCAAGGTGGCGATAAATTGATTTGGCCTTCGCAAAAGCAAAACCCAGCCGCGCCGGGCGCATGATCTGCTTACCGTTGTAGTCCACGGTATACTGGGCATAATCGTTTTTATCGGTAAAGGTAAATGTGATATCACCGTCTGGTGACGTTACCGAAACATCCGTTGCCTGCGAGGTAAAACTCAGCAGTGAGAGAGCAGACAAATATAAAGCGGTAGCCAAGCGCATAGTTGCTTCCTTATCAGGTTTACTACCCAATAAGATATCAACTTAATCGATTAAGTAAAGTTTTGAATGTAAATTTTAAACAATAAATTTACAAGTGATTGTCGGAATTTAAAAAAAATAAGCGACAGAGAGTCTTACTCGCTGTCGTCTTTGCCGTCTGCGGATATACGACTCGCCACAGCGCCTGCCTGCCCTTTGTACTTGGCGTCAATTCGGGCATTGTAGGGTTTTTCAGCTGGCTGACTGAGCACTTCAAAACTCAGTGCACCAATTTTCATTAGTGGGCGTAACGCCAGTGGTAACTTACCGCTGTTGTAAAACTCCAGCACAATATTACCCGACCAGCCAGGGTCAATACGATGAGCGGTTACATGCACCATCAGCCCAAGGCGAGCCAGTGAGGACCGTCCGTCAAGCCAGCCTACGATATTGTCTGGCAAGGTGACTGATTCATGAGTAATGGCCAGTGCCAGTTCTTTAGGATGGAGGAAAAAAGCTTTGTCTTCCGGCAGTTCAATTTCGTCGCTCATTACCGACTCAAGGGCGGCCTGCACCTGCGATTTAGGGCCACTTAAATCAATGTATGGTGCGGCGTGATCTTCGAATACACGAAATTTATTGCCCAGACGAATATCGACTGTTAACCCGCTTATCTGATCGTAGTCAGGTTGCGGATCGATTTTGATTTTGCCGTCTTGCAGGTACTGATAAATATCGCGATCACATAAACGCATTGCGGGAGAATTCCTAAGGCTAAACCGGGGCGCTATTATGCGGCTGCAACGCCCCTCAGGCAACGTGTTTTAAGCGGTTTTAGCCGCTTATCAACACATTTTTGCTAGTTAGCTATCGGTTAACGGGTTAAACGCTATGGGGTCGCCTTTAATATTGCGGCCTTGATCAGCAGCCAAAGGCACTGTAGTGGCCAGCTCAAATGATACTGCCCGGGCCATTTCCCGATAGACATCCGAGAGCGGACTTTCCGGTTCACTTACTAGTAGCGGCTGGCCTGAGCCGGCGTGTTCACGGATACGCACGTCTAGCGGTAGCGCCCCTAACAAGGGTAAATTGTAGCGTTCTGCTAATAAGTTGCCGCCATCTTTGGCAAAAACGTATTCTTTATGCCCACAGGCAGTGCACTGGTAAAAGCTCATATTCTCTACCAGGCCCAGCACCGGAATATTGACCTTATTAAACATGGCAATGCCTTTTTGGGCATCGGCAATGGCTAAGTCCTGCGGTGTTGTTACTATCACCGCTGCGGTTAACGGCACCTGTTGTGCCATGGTGAGCTGTATATCGCCGGTGCCCGGGGGCATATCCACAATAAGGTAATCCAGCACCGGCCACAGGGTTTCATTAATGATTTGCGAAAGCGCTTTACTGGCCATGGGGCCGCGCCATATGGCTGCATCTTCTGCAGGCACCAGATAGCCAATCGAGTTTGCCACCATACCGTGGGCCTCTAAGGGCTGCATATGTTTATTATCGGCGGTTGCCGGACGTTCGCCAACATTTCCCAGCATGATAGGCACCGACGGGCCATATATGTCGGCATCCAGAATACCCACTCTGGCGCCTTCCTGCATTAGCGCAAAGGCCAGATTGATACTGGTGGTCGACTTACCCACCCCGCCCTTGCCCGAGGCAACCGCAATAATATTGCGAATATTAGTGACCGGCGATTTGGTGGTTTGCCCGCTGTGGATTCTGGTTTTAAAATGCAACCCGGCGCTGAGCTTTTTGTTATTCAGCGCTTCTGTAAGGCCCGCCTCAATAAATGGCCACTGGCTTTGATTGACAAAAGGAAAGGTAACGGTAATCGTGCCTTGGTTTTCGGCACACCATGGCAATACCTCGTCTTTATCCACCACAAAATAGTTGCTCAAATAATCAACTGCACACTGAAGTAAGGCCGAGGGTTTGGAAGACTTTCGCGAAAAAAACATACAATACCTGCAATTTTATCGGTTAGATAAGATTAACTCATACAAAAACAATGCAAAAAAAGCGCTTTTCCGCTAGTATTTGCGCCATTTCCAATAGCAATTAGCCGAACGAATTATTCTATGTCTGAACAGAGTCATCTGACTAACGGCAAGCGCCGAATTCTGGTAACCAGCGCGTTACCTTATGCCAACGGATCTATTCACTTAGGTCACTTGCTTGAACATATTCAAACCGATATATGGACCCGTTTCCAGCGTTTACGCGGTCATGAATGTTACAGCGTTTGTGCCGATGATGCACACGGAACGCCGGTTATGCTCAAAGCTCAGGAGCTTGGCATTACTCCGGAAGAAATGGTGGCGAAGACCCGCGCTGAGCACCATCAGGATCTCACTGATTTTTTTGTTGATTACAACAATTACTATGTGACCCATTCACCGGAAAACCAAGCGTTCTGCGAAGAAATTTATAATCGACTGGATAAAGCCGGTTACATTTCCAAGCGCACAATTAATCAGTTGTTCGACCCGGAAAAGAACATGTTCCTGCCGGATCGCTTTGTTAAGGGCACCTGCCCGAGCTGTGGTGCAGAAGATCAAAACGGCGATAGCTGCGACGTGTGCGGTGCTACCTACAGCCCTACCGAGGTGAAAAACCCGCGTAGCGTTGTTTCTGGTGCTACGCCGGTACTCAAAGAATCCGAACACTTCTTCTTTGACCTGCCGCAATTTGAAGGCATGTTAAAAGAGTGGATCCGCTCCGGTGCGATTCAGGAAGAAATGGCCAACAAACTGCAGGAGTGGTTTGAAGACGGTTTACAGCAGTGGGATATCAGCCGCGATGCGCCGTATTTCGGCTTTGAGATTCCTGGTGCGCCGAATAAATTCTTCTACGTTTGGGTTGATGCACCAGTGGGCTATATGGCCAGCTTCAAGAATTTCTGCGACAGCAATGACGTGGATTTCGACAGTTTCTGGAAAGCGGACTCTGATGCCGAGCTGTACCACTTTATTGGTAAAGACATCACTTACTTCCATTGCCTGTTCTGGCCGGCAATGCTGGAAGGCGCGGGATACCGTAAACCTACCGGCGTTAACATTCACGGTTTCGTGACAGTTAACGGTGCTAAGATGTCTAAATCCCGCGGCACCTTTATTAAAGGCCGCACTTATCTGGACCATCTGAACCCGGAATACCTGCGTTATTACTTTGCTTCTAAGCTGGGTGATGGCGTCACCGATATCGACCTTAACTTTGAAGATTTCGCTCAGAAAGTGAATTCTGACTTAGTGGGTAAGGTGGTAAATATCGCCAGCCGTTGTGCCAGCTTTATTACCAAGCGTTTCGATGGCAAGTTATCAGCAACCGTACTGGAACCGGAGCTGGTTAAACAGTTTCAGGATGCCTCCGAAACCATCGCTAACCTGTTCGAAAAACGTAAATACCACCAGGCTGTACGTGAAATCATGATGCTGGCCGATAAAGCCAACCAGTTCATCGATACTAACGCACCGTGGGTGACAATTAAGCAAGAAGACAAGCAGCAGTTTACCCATGATGTTTGCTCACTGGGAATTAACCTGTTCCGTATTCTGGTGACTTACTTAAAACCGGTGCTGCCCGTACTGGCAGAGAAAGCCGAAGCCTTCTTAAACGACCAATTAACCTGGGACAGTGCGCAAACCGTGCTCACTAACCACGAAATTAATAAGTTTAAGCCGATGATGCAGCGCGTAGAGATGGATAAGATAAACGCTATGGTTGAAGACTCAAAAGAAAGCCTAGCCGTCGAACCGCAGCTGGATCCCAACAGTCCACTGGCGAAGGATCCTATCAGCGAACAAATCACCTTTGATGACTTTGCCAAAGTGGACTTCCGTATTGCCCGCATTGCTAATGCTGAGCATGTAGAGAAAGCCGATAAGCTGCTGCGTTTAGAGCTGGATTTAGGCGGTGAAACCCGACAGGTTTTTGCCGGCATTAAATCTGCTTATGCGCCAGAAGACTTAATTGGTAAGCACACAGTAATGGTGGCTAACCTGGCTCCGCGTAAGATGCGCTTCGGCATGTCAGAAGGCATGGTATTAGCCGCCGGCCCGGGTGGAAAAGACCTCTACATTCTGGAGCCCCACGAGGGCGCCCAACCCGGCATGCGGGTTAAGTGATAAAAAGCCTTACGGCTTTTTATCATCCCGGATTCGCACTGCGAAATCCTGGATCTCCGAAACAGTCTGACTAATTCAACCAGACTAACACCCTAAAATCATCCCGGAAAGCCGACATAGTCGCCCCGGCCTCCGAGCCGGGGTCTCCCAATAGCCAAGACTCAGATTAAATGACCTTTTGTGGAGATCCCCGCTCAAGAGCATGCGGGGATGACATAGGGTGTGCACGCGTGGGTGACATAGGGTGTGCACGCGTGGGTGACATAGGGTGTGCATGCGTGGGTGACGGTTTTATTCCTGTCATCCCGGCCCACGAGCCGGGATCTCCTAATAGCACTGACTCCGCTTAAATAACCTTTTATGGAGATCCCCGCTCAAGAGCATGCGGGGATGACAGTGGGTGTACATGCGGGGATGACAGTGGGTGTACATGCGGGGATGACGGTGGAGGTGCACGCGTGGGTGACAGAAGAGGTGCATGCGTGGACGGCGGGTTTATTCCTGTCATCCCGGCCCACGAGCCGGGATCTCCTAATAGCCCTTACTCAGCTTAATAACCTTTTATGAAGATCCCCGCCCAAGAGCATGCGGGGATGACATAGGGTGTGCATGCGGGAATGACTTGGTGTGTGCATCCTCGGATGACAATACGTTTTACGTGCCGGAATGATGAGGTTGTTTTTCTGGTAATCGCCGGCCAATCAACGGTTCGAGGAATGGGTAATTCTGGACGCAGCATCGCGCATGCTCGCCCCTACGGCTGAGAAGCGGGGTTTGACTTTCCACTTCGGTTTTATCGTGGTCATTGGAATAGCTCGTTTGCGGGCCATTAATACATACACCGATGAGCACCACGGGCAGTAGCGGCTACACCATTGCTGCCAGGCAGCTGGCTGACCTTTATGGTGACTGGCGAATAGCATGGAAAACAAAATATGCCGATGCTCTACGATTTCAAAACCGAGCAGTTGCAACCAGTCTTTAATCCTCCCGGCTGAGAAAAAGCGGGCCTGATGCAAAATATTGCCTTTTTTGATGGGTAGGAAACGTGCGAGCCCGGTAAGGCTGTACGGGTTGAACCCACTGATAATCACATACCCGTTTGCAGTAATGGTGCGATCTACCTCTCGCAGTATTTCATGAGGGTCCCTGGCAAAATCGAGCTCGTTAGCCAGTAAAAAACCATCAATACTGTTTTCGATATAGGGCAGTTTATCTGAATTGGAAATCAGGCTGCTGGCTTCAGTGGCTACCTGAGTTTGTACAACCTGATTCCGAATGGCACAACCTGGCAGCTTTATTTCGCTACTCAGATTGCCCAGTTTGACCAGGTTATAACCAAACACCCGTTGGCTGAGATCATCACAAACACCCTCGATAGCCTGTTTAAGCTCATCGCCCCCAGGCAATTCGGACCAGCTTTGCGGGTATCGTAACGGTTTAGGGTGAAACGCTGATTTCATAAACGCCTGATGTTATAAACTGCTTGCACGTATTGCATGCGACCACACAACTTTATAGTATCTGGACAACCATGTACAACTTACGGACTGGACTATGCCAACCGACAGTTTTCCCGCGGCTCTCTCTGTTACGCCGATCCCCGCCTTTAATGACAACTATATTTGGTGTTTGCACAACGAGCAATATGCTGTCGTGGTGGATCCGGGTGATGCTGACCCGGTACTGGCATTTTGCAAAGACAATGAGCTGGCTCTGGCAGCCATCTTGATTACACACCATCACCACGACCATACTGGTGGTATTACTAAATTAAGCAGCGCGGTAAAAGATCTACCGGTAATTGGCCCTCGTGGCGGACACATAAGCGGTATCACTAAATCCGTTGCTCAGGGGGATTTGGTAAAACTACCGTTGCTTGATTGTGAGTTTAATGTACTGGAACTGCCTGGCCATACGCTTGATCATATTGCCTTTGTGGGGCACAACGCGCTGTTTTGTGGTGACACGCTATTTTCTGCCGGTTGCGGACGTTTGTTTGAGGGAACGCCTGGTCAGATGCATCGCTCACTGAACAAAATTAAGCGCCTGCCAGCGTCTACCGTTATTTACTGCACCCACGAATATACCCAGGCAAATGTGAATTTTGCCCTGGCGGCCGAGCCAGATAATCAGGCTCTTCAAGCATATGACAACTGGGTAAAAGAGACCCGCGCACAAAATACTCCTACCCTGCCCACCCTGCTGAGCACGCAACTGGATATAAACCCTTTCCTGCGATGCGATTCACCAGCCATAAAAAAATCGGTTGCCAGTCAGTCAGACGCGCAACTTATCGACGAAATAGCCGTCTTTACTCATCTGAGACAATGGAAAGATAATTTCTGACTGTTGATAAAAAGTGGTTGGGCGCAGGTGTCGCCTATAGTATTAGCTTCAACAGGATGCATTGAGGCGCGAATTTGCGTACACTGGTATGCTGTTGAATTATCTGAAGGTTCGTTTCTCAATGAAATTAAAGTTGTCTGCGCTTCATCTTTTTGTTGTTGCTTCGCTCAGTGGTTGTCAGTTAACTGAGACAACCGAGCGAGCCGAGACTGAACTGCAGGACAACCGTTCAACCTGCGAAATTGCCCATATCGATATAAATGACCAGGCCGACTGCGAACTGGCCAACGAAGGTGTTATTGAAGTAATGCACCCTACCGAAGAGGTAGAGGTAGATATTTCTCCGGTTGAGGAAGCCGTTGAACCGGTTGTCATTGAAAACCTGTGGTTACGCGCCAGTAACCAGTTTGCCTTCGAGATCCCGGATAACAAGCGCGTAGCGGTGCAACGCGACTGGTATCTCAAGCACCCCGCTTATATGGAACGGGTATCCAAACGCGCCAGACCTTTCCTGTATTATATTATTCAACAAATTGAAGCCCGAGAGATGCCGCTGGAACTGGTGCTGCTGCCGATTGTGGAAAGTGCCTTTGATCCGTTTGCCTATTCTCATGGCCGTGCAGCGGGCATGTGGCAGTTTATTCCTGGTACCGCAAAGCGCTTTGGCATAGAGCAAACCTGGTGGTACGACGGCCGCCGTGATGTGATTGCCTCTACCGATGCAGCTCTGGATTATCTTACTTACCTGAATAAAATGTTTGAAGGTAACTGGTTGCATGCCCTGGCAGCCTACAACAGCGGCGAAGGCCGGGTGGGTAAAGCCATTAAGCGTAACAAGCAGGCCGGCAAACCTACCGACTTCTGGTCGCTTGATCTGCCACGGGAAACCCGTGCTTATGTGCCCAAACTACTGGCACTGGCAGACATCTTAAAAAATCACGACGCTTACGCCTTCAGCTGGCCTGAAATCGACAATGCACCGGTTATTGCCACCGTGGATACGGGTTCACAGCTGGACCTGGCATTTGCCGCCGAACTGGCAGGCATGGAGCTAAAATCGCTGCATGCGCTTAACCCTGGCTATAATCGCTGGGCCACCGATCCTGATGGCCCGCATCGGTTGGTATTACCACTGGATAAAGCCGAGGGCTTTACTACCCAACTCGCCCAGGTCGATCGCAAAGAACGCCTTAACTGGGTTCGCCATAAAGTGAAGTCTGGCGACAGCCTGCTTAAACTGGCTAAGGAATACCACACCACCGTTGATGTGATTAAAAGTATCAACGATATGCAGGATAATATGATCCGGATTGGCGATCACCTCATGGTGCCGGTTGCGCTTAAAAAACTAGACGCGTACACGTTGTCGCAAGATCAGCGCCTGGCGTCTACCCAAAACCAGAAACGTGGCAGTTACCAGCTCACGCATAAAGTGGCCGCCGGTGATACACTTTGGGATATTGGCCGTAAATATAAAATAAGCACCCGCTCGCTGGCGAAATGGAATGGCATGGCACCAACGGATCCGCTGATGCCGGGTAAAACCCTGGTGATCTGGGTCGATGAAGCAAGCGATGAGCAAAAGCGCGATGCCATTATGCGCACACTCACTTACACGGTAAAACGCGGTGATTCACTGGCACGGATTGCACAAAAATTTAATTTACGCACCAGCGACATTACCAAGTGGAATAACCTGAATCCGAAGAAGTATTTACAACCCGGGCAAAAACTCACCCTGCACGTGGATGTGACACGCTTACGCAATTTAGGATAATCGCTAACTATACAGAGGGCCCATGTTTAGGATAAACCGGGAAAACCTGCGCAACAGCCACGAGGGCCCCTGGCTACTGCTCGACATTATTATGTTGGGGCTGTTGCTGCTGAACCTGCTGTTTTTACTGTTTGATGGCCTGTATAACACTGCCTTTATTCGCGATAGCCTGAGTGCCTGGTCGCCGGCGTTTGTTAACTTCTACGACCCAATCCACAAAAACTTCATTCTGGTCGATCTGGTTTTTATTACCATTTTCTTAACCGAGTTTTTCGTGCGCTGGATAGTTGCCATTAAGACCGAAGAATACCTGCGCTGGTACTTTTTTCCGTTTTTACGCTGGTACGATTTAGTCGGCTGTATCCCCTTAGGTGGAACCCGCATATTCCGCTTTCTGCGGATATTTTCGATTCTGTACCGGTTACACAAGAACCAGATTATCGACCTCAACGACACCGGCATCTACCGGTTCTTTTCGTTCTATTATGATGTGTTTGTAGAAGAGTTAAGCGATCGGATTGTAGTGAAAGTCCTCACCGATGCGCAGCAGGACATTGCTGCCGGCTCACCGCTTATCGACGATATCACGCAAAACGTATTAGCGCCGAGACGACCAGTAATAAGCTCCTGGATGTCCAACATTGTTAATCATCTTGGGCAGTCAATTAACGACAGTAAACATGGCGATGTAATCCGGCGGCACGTGAAAGAAAGTGTTGGCAAAGCCGTGCGTGAAAACGCCCAGGTATCTACGTTGTCTTATGTGCCGGTGGTTGGCCGCACCATTGAAAATACTCTGGAAAGCGCGGTAACAGACATTGTAACCGCCTCTGTTGTTAACCTGCTGACCGACCTTGAAGCCAGAGACATTGAGGAGTTTGTCAGCTCCGGCCTGAAAGACTTTACGCCGGAAGAACAAAACCTGGACAAAGAGTTTTTACTGGTGGTGAATGAATGCATCGAAGCCATCAAAGGACATGTTTCGCAGCAGCGCTGGAAATCACAGCTGATTGAGAAACAACAACAAAAGAAAGCAGCGAAAATGAAACCCGTGGTGGACGATAGCGATGTTAAACAACCTTGAACTTAAAGTACCGCCGGTTATCGTGTTTATTGCTGCGCTGGCCCTCACCTGGTATTGCGCTTCCCTGAATGTAATGCCACTGCCTCATCCTCTGCGCCCCTTCGGTTTTGTGTTGTTTGTGGCCGGCGGATTAATTGGTGTGGCAGGCGTAGTGGCGTTCAGACAGCAGAGGACCACTGTAAATCCCCACCGACCACAAAATGCCAGTACACTGGTGGATGGTGGTATTTTTGCCTATACCCGCAACCCCATGTATCTGGGTTTAGTGGTGGGTGTAATCGGCGCAGCATTTATTGTGCGTGATGCCTGTGGATTGGTATTTGCTGTGCTTACGATGGCGTATTTGCAGCGCTTTCAGATCATCCCGGAAGAACGCTTTATGATTGAGCTGTTTGGTGACGAATTTACCGCCTACTGTGAGCGTACTAAACGCTGGTACGGGCGCCATTAGGCCATTGCCACACTGGCTGGCGCCATTTCCATCAGGATCTCCCCCAGTATTGCAACACTTCGCTCACGGGTGGCTAAGTCGCGATCAATATAATTAAACCGCAAGCAATTACGGTACTTGCCGGTGGCGGAAAACATCTGCCCGGGCGCCAGGATTATCCCGCGCTCTTTAGCCAACTCTGCCAGCCGGGCCGCATCATAACCCTCGGGTAACTCCACCCACAAAATAAAGCCCCCTTCCGGAAAACTTACCCGAGTGTTTGCCGGAAAGTGCGCCTCGATGCCTTTGAGCATCACATCCCTGGCTTTGCGGTAAGACTGTCGCATCGCCCGTAGATGCCTGTCGTAACCGCCCTGGCGGATAAAATTACCAATTGCCAGTTGCGGCAACGTAGGGCACATGGAGCTACTGACATATTTAATATGGGTCACTTTATCCCGGTATCGCCCCGGCGCAATCCAGCCAACTCTGAAGCCCGGCGCCAGGGTTTTCGAAAAAGAAGAGCACAGCAGTACCCGGCCATCTTCGTCGAATGATTTAATGGTTTTAGGGCGCGGGTATTCAAAAGCGATATCACCATAAATATCATCTTCGATTATCGCTATATCGTATTCCCGCGCCAGTTGATACAGCCCCTGCTTTTTAGCCAGGGGCATCACGTAGCCCTGGGGATTATTTACCGTTGGTGTTACTAAAATGGCTTTAACCGGCCACTGATCCATAGCCAGCCTGAGCGCTTCGATACTCATACCATCCCGCGAGTCGGTGGGGATTTCCAGCGCTTTTAAGTTAGCCGCTTTTATTGCCTGCATGGCACCGTAAAACCCCGGAGACTCTACCGCTATCACATCGCCGCTTTGGGCAACCGCCCTTAAGCAAACCGACAATGCTTCCTGACAGCCTGAGGTGACAACAAAGTCTTCTGCATCGAGCTGGCATCCGGTGGTGGCGGTAAGCCGCGCCAGTTGCTCACGAAGTCCGAGTTCGCCCTGCACATGGCCATAAGACATGCCATCCTGCGGACGGTGGCGGTTAAGCTCGTAGATATTTTTCAGTAGCGGTTTCAGAGTCGATGAACTCATATCCGGCATGGCATGCTGAAACTCACAACTGGCCTCTACACCATGGCCCATGAGCATGGCCAGCACATCTTCCCAGAGCGACACGTCCATGGGCCGCTGCGGTGGTTTAGACTCTCTTGGCCGCGCAATACGTTCTTTAGCCTGTGCAACAAAATAGCCCGACTTTGCCTTAGCGGTAACCAGACCTTCCTGCTCCAGCACCCGGTAGGCTTCCTGTACGGTGGAAATGCTAACGCCGTGCTCATTGGCCAGTTGACGAACAGACGGCAGTTTATAGCCCGGTGCAAAGTAGCCCATCTGAATATGCTCTTTTAGCCGCGTGGCCAGGTGCAAATATCTGCTCATCGGTGTATCCGCTTGATCTCGAAAACCATACACTTTTTAATATATCAGCACTTTTAAATACAAAACCATACAGTTTGTGGAAATTTGCACCATACAGTCGGTTTCACTGGCTATCTGTATGGCTTGTTACCCAATTTATTGCATCTAAATAAATACAGATTAATCCCGCATGCTATAACAACAGCCTGCGCTGTAACGCAACTTTAATCACTTACTTTTCAGGGCGCACTTTTATGGAAACCTCATTATTGCTGGGCATTGCCACCTTTGCTTTTATTACTTCCGTCACTCCAGGGCCAAATAACATGATGTTGTTGGCTTCTGGGGCACAGTTTGGTTTTAGCCGCACGTTACCGCACATGCTGGGCATTGTGTTTGGTGTATCTATGTTATTACTGAGCGTACTGTTGGGACTGGGTGTGCTGTTTCAACTTTATCCGGTCATGTATTCGGTGCTGAATGTTGCCGGTGCGGCCTACCTGCTCTGGCTGGCGTTTAAAATAGCTTCAGGTCCGGTTACCGGCATTAGTAGTGAAGATGGTCGTTCAACGAAGCCGTTCACATGGTGGCAGGCAGCGTTATTTCAGTTTGTGAACCCCAAGGCATGGATGATGGCGCTTGGCAGTGTGAGTACGTTTAGCCTGCCAGGTAATAACTACGCGGAGTCCGGCGCGATGATTATGCTGGCTTTTGCGTTGCTCGGCTTACCTGCCATTTCATTGTGGGCCGGCACCGGGGCAAAACTGCGAGTGTGGCTGAATAACCCGCGACGGCAAAGAGGGTTTAATCTGGTGATGGGTGCGGCCACGGCAGCCACGTTATTGTTAATTGTGGAGGTTTGATTAGGCCGGTTGTGTACACTCTGCGATAACATGAATGGAGATCACCGCTTAAATTCTTCCGACATCCCGGCCCTGAGCCGGGATCTTCTGAGAAGGCTGTCTCAATCGAAAAATGGATCGATAGGTTGGTTAGACGCCCCGATAACATAAATGGAGATCCCCGCCCAAAAGCATGCGGGGATGACAGAGGAGTTGCATGCGGGGATGACAGAGGAGTTGCATGCGGGGATGACAATTTTTATCACCCCTGTGCCAGTACTTCTTCCATTCCGGCCAAACTCTTCCGTCATCCCTGCCCTCGAGCCGGGATCTTCTGAGAAGGCTGACTCAGCCAAAAAGTGAATCGAGAGGTTGTTAAGCCACCCCGATAACATGTTTGGAGGTCCCGGATATTTGCTATGCAAATTCCGGGAAGACTAATTGTAGGTCAACCCTTTGCTGTTACTGGCGGCGCCAGGTGGTGCCGCCAGCGCCGTCTTCAAGCACAATGCCCATGGCTGTGAGCTTGTCGCGCGCGGCATCGGCTGCGCCCCAGTCTCTCGCAGCCCGGGCATCATTACGCGCTTTGATTAGCGCTTCTATTTCCGCTACCTCATCATCATTTCCTGACTGCATAAAGACTTGCGGATCGCGCTGCAAGAGGCCCAGAATACCACCAATGCCCTTTAGCACGGCGGCAAGCTTACCAGCTTCTTCTGCACCGGCATCACCCTGTGATTTATGTTTATTTAAATCGCGGGCTAGGTCGAACAGCACTGAGTAAGCTTCAGGCACATTCAGATCATCATTCATGGCCTGCTCAAAACGCTCAAGATATCCGCCGTAACTGAGATCAGTGACGCTGTCTACTTTCACACCGCGCAGCGCAGTGTAGAGTCGCTCAAGGGCTGACTTAGCCTGATTGATGTTATCCTGTGAGTAGCTTAACTGACTACGATAGTGCGCCGACATCAAAAAGAAGCGCAGAATTTCTGCATCGTGCTCACCCAGCACATCACGCAGAGTAAAGAAGTTACCCAGTGATTTAGACATCTTCTCGTCATTCACCTGTACCATGCCGGTATGCATCCAGGTGTTCACATAAGGCGTATCGAAAGCACAGCAGGATTGCGCCACTTCATTTTCGTGGTGCGGGAAGATTAAGTCAGAACCACCACCGTGAATATCGAAGTGCTCGCCCAGATGCTTATGGTTCATGGCACTACATTCTATATGCCAGCCAGGACGACCTTCTCCCCAGGGAGACCCCCAGGCCGGTTCGCCTGGCTTAGCCGTTTTCCATAACACAAAGTCCAGCGGATCGTCTTTGCCTGCTGCCACTTCAACACGCGCACCAGATTGTAGCTGTTCCAGATTCTGCCTGCTCAGCTTGCCATATTCATCAAATTTGCTGACATCAAACAGCACATCGCCGCTCTCGGCCTGATAGGCATAGCCTTTAGCCACCAGCTTTTCGATGACGTCGATAATCTCATCCATGTGCCCGGTCACCCGCGGCTCAATATCCGGCTCAACCAGATTCAGCGCCGCGAAATCTTCGTGCATCATGGCAATAGTACGCTCGGTGAGCGCTNCGGTTGTTTCGCCGTTTTCATTGGCCCGGGCGATAATTTTATCGTCCACATCNGTNATGTTACGCACGTACTTNACNTCGTANTCGAGGTGGCGCAGNTANCGCACCAACACNTCAAAACTNAGATAAGTACGGGCATGGCCCATGTGGCTGAGGTCATACACGGTNATGCCACAAACATAGAGTCCCACCTTCCCTTCTACCAGCGGCTGAAAACGCTCTTTCTGACGGGTTTTGGTGTTAAACAGTTGCAACATATCCTAATTTCCTCTTAAACCGNTTTGGGTGGCGAAGTTTAGCACTGTAATNCCCGTCTGACCACGCTCTGGNNCCAGTTATNAANGCATTTTCAGGTGAATAAACAAATAGGTACTTCANAGGGGTTTTCGCATTCTGGCATTTGGGCTACCATTAGCGGTCTATATAGCCAAAAACTAAATTAAGGTAAGGTTAAACACTATGGTGACGTTTAAAACAAATCACGGCGACATTACCCTGGAACTGTATGCCGATAAAGCACCGAAAACGGTTGAGAACTTTCTGTCTTATGTACAAGACGGTTTTTATGACAACACCATTTTCCACCGCGTAATNGACGGCTTTATGATCCAGGGCGGCGGTATGACGCCNGATATGGAACAAAAAGAAACCAAAGCNCCTATCGAAAACGAAGCNAACAACGGCGTAGCCAACGAAGCNGGCACTATCGCAATGGCNCGNACTAACGATCCACATTCNGCTACNGCACAGTTTTTNATTAANGTNAAAGACAANGACTTCCTCAACTTCTCCAGCGAGAGCATGAATGGCTGGGGTTATTGTGCATTCGGTAAAGTAACCGAAGGTATGGATGTNGTTGAAAAAATTAAAAATGTAAAAACAGGCAATTACGGTTATCATCAGGANGTNCCGGTTGAAGCTGTTATTATNGAAAAAGCAGTANTTAGNGAATAATNTGNACATTGCAGCCTGATNACTGAACACGCTCCGGGGAGTCTGCAGGCTCCCTTTTTAATGCCTAAAAGCTAATAATTAATGCCGTTTACTTATTTTATTGCAGACATACANNTAAGCGCNGAGCGTGATGACATCACCGAGTGTTTACTCACNTTTCTNNANCAGGATGCCCCGCAGGCNGAAGCANTGTACGTGCTNGGCGATCTGTTTGANTTCTGGTTAGGCGATGACGACGTNACGCCNTTGTCTGAACGTGTAGCCAGTGCTTTTAAGGCGTTATCGGCGACTACGCCGGTGTATTTTATTCATGGTAATCGCGACTTCGCGATCCGTGAAGGCTGGACCCAAAAAGCGGGCATGACGCTGCTTCCGGAACAGCAGGTGATTGACCTTTATGGCACGCCAACTTTACTCCTGCATGGCGATGAACTGTGCACGNTGGATATCGAATATCAGAAATTCCGGAAAAAGGCCCGGGGATGGTGGTGGCCTCGGTTAGTAGGTGCCCTGCCATTATGGTTACGCCGTAAGCTCGCTAAGCGCGGGCGCAAAACCAGTCAGAAAAACCAGCAAAATCTTACCGCTGAAATTATGGATGTCACCCCCGATGAAGTGGTTTACGTTATGGTAAGACACAATGTTCAGCAACTTATCCACGGCCATACCCACCGGCCCAACATTCACTCACTTACCGTTAACGGCAAACCCGCCCACCGTATCGTGGTAGGCGACTGGTATACCCAGGGCAGTGTGTTAAGAGTTAGTCCGGTTGACGTTCGCCTTGAAAAACGGCAGTTTACGCTTAGCCGGTAATATTCCTGCAACATTAACATCACCATTCTGACAACAAACCTTCATTTATAGGTCAACTATCCTTCACACATCCTGATTAGGCTAATTTTCATTCAACGCTTTGTGTAGCTTGCAACCTGCAAAACCGTCCAGCCGCGTTGATTAAACCTCGTTAAGCAACCCTCGGTTTGCATGACAAAAAATATAAAATGTCATAATTGGGAATACAAAAATGAAATTGATCTTGAAAGCCGCAGCAAGTGCGATAGCCCTTGCCGTTTCTTCAGGACTGCACGCTGATGTTCTGCCTGACACTCAGGCACAAAGCGCGTGGTTTACTGACGCTCAGTCTAAAATTGCACAAAAACTTGAAGTAAACAGCAAGTTTAAGGCAAAAAACGTTATTTTGTTTGTGGGTGACGGCATGGGGGTTTCCACTCTCACTGCTTCACGTATCTTAAAAGGTCAGATGGCCGGAGAGATGGGTGAAGAAGGTTACCTGGCCTTTGAAGAATTTCCGTACACCGCGTTGGTGAAAACTTATAACGTGGATGCACAAACCCCTGATTCAGCCGGTACCATGACCGCTATGATGTCGGGTTTAAAAACCGACGTAGGCGTGATTGGTGTTGACGAAGACATTGAGCGTGGCGACTGCTCGACAGTGGCAGGTAACGAAGTGATTACCGCACTGGAGCTGGCCGAAATTAAAGGCTTGTCTACGGGCATCATTTCTACCGCACGTATTACCCACGCTACACCAGCGGCTACCTATGCAAAGTCTGCCGACCGTAACTGGGAAGATGTATCCGACATGCCTGAAGCTGCAGTAACGGCAGGTTGTAAAGACATCGCCGATCAGCTGGTTAATTTTGAAACCTACCTGGAAGACCGTTATACCGGTATTGATGTAAACGGTATAGAAGTCGCTTTCGGTGGTGGCCGTCGTCACTTCCTGCCTCGCGATGCTGCGTTTAACAGCCCGGATGCCGTTAGCTCGGTAGAAGGCGATCGCACCGATTCACGCGACCTCACCGCAGAATGGCAGGATATGTACCAAAACGGTGTCTATGTATACGATCAGGCTGGCTTTGACGCCATTGACCCTGCCAGTACCGAGCGTGTATTTGGTTTGTTTAATGAATCTCACATGCAGTACGAAGCAGACCGCGCGAATGATGTGGCCGGCGAGCCTTCGGTTGCCGATATGACCACAAAAGCCATCGATATTCTGGACAATAATGAAAAAGGTTTTTTCCTGATGGTGGAATCTGGCCGTATCGACCATGGCCACCATGCTGGCAGTGCCTACAATGCCCTGACAGACACCCTGGCATTTGAAGCGGCAGTGAAGGCTGCTTACGAAAATACTAATCCTGAAGACACGCTTATTCTGGTTACCGCTGACCACAGCCATGTATTTACCATTGCTGGTTACCCTAAACGCGGTAACCCTATTCTGGGTAAAGTGGTAAATGTTGGCTCTGATGAGCCGGCTATGGCCGCTGATAACATGCCTTACACCACGCTGGGTTACACCAACGGTCTGGGTTTCCAGGACCTGGGTAACGAAACAGATGCCGATGCAATCTATGCTTATGCTGCCAACACCGGCCGTATGGATATTACAAACGTTGATACCGAAGCTTCTGGTTACCACCAGGAAGCCCTTATTCCTTTGGGTTCAGAAACCCATGCTGGTGAAGACATTTCACTGCATGCCACGGGCCCGGGCAGTCAACTTGTCCAGGGCGTTGTTGAACAGAACGTCGTGTTCCACCTGATTAATCAGACACTGGATCTTGTAGAAGAATAAGCGGAGTAATCATAATGAATTTATTTAAATTAAGTTTAGTGGCAGTAGCCATAATGGGGCTTAGCGCTTGTTCTCTCGACGGTGACGACGGGCGTGACGGTGTAGATGGTATCGATGGTGTTGACGGTACTGCTGGTACCGATGGTGCCGATGGTGCGGACGGTCAAAATGGCGCAGACGGTCAGGATGGCACTAACGGGCTCAATAGTCTCGTAATTCAGACAGCTCTTGCTGTGGGTGATGCAAACTGCCCTAACAGCGGTGTGCAAATTGATTCTGGTCTGGATGCCAACAGCGATGGCGCGCTTACCGGTGACGAAATTGAATCTACCAGTTATGTGTGTGTGCCGGCTTCGACCGAAGTTAGCAATTCAGAGCTGCTTACCTCACTCAATAATGACTGGTTTGTAGCGGCAGCTGCCGAAGTCGAAGCCAACAAAACTGTATGGCTTGAAGCCACTGGCGCGTTAACGACTAACAGCACCAGCTCAGCCAAAGTCGTAGTAACGTCCAAGGAAAATCTGCAACGCACCGTTACTGAAATGCGTGGACAGGCTAAAAACGTCATTTTATTTGTGGGTGATGGTATGGGTGTCTCTACCGTAACCGCTGCACGTATTTTAGATGGTCAGATGAAAGGTCTGGACGGAGAAGAAAACAAACTGAGTTTTGACAACTTTCCGTTTGCAGGGTTAGCGAAAACCTACAACGTGGATGCACAAACCCCCGATTCAGCCGGCACCATGACCGCCATGATGTCTGGTGTAAAAACCGATGTGGGTGTTATCGGTGTTGATGAAGACATAGAGCGTGGCGACTGCTCCACTGTGGCCGGAAACGAGTTAGTTACCGCACTGGAACTGGCGGAAATTGCGGGCAAATCAACCGGTGTAATCTCAACGGCGCGGATCACCCACGCAACGCCCGCAGCGACTTACGCCAAATCAGCAGATCGTAACTGGGAAGATGTATCTGACATGCCTGCAGAGGCTGTGACCGCCGGCTGTACCGACATTGCCGATCAGCTGGTCAATTTTGAAACTAACCTGGAAGCACGGTTTGCCGGTCTTGATGTAGATGGCATAGAAGTTGTTTTCGGTGGTGGTCGTCGCCATTTCCTGCCTCGCGATGCCGCATTTAACAGCCCGGATGCCGTCAGTGCCGTAGAAGGCGATCGTACTGATAACCGTGATCTGACCGCTGAATGGCAATCCATGTACACCAATGGTGTTTATGTGTTCGATCAGAGCGGATTTGATGGCCTGAGCACCGAAACCACAGAACGTGTATTTGGCCTGTTTAATGAGTCTCATATGCAATATGAAGCCGATCGTGCCAACGATGTGGCCGGTGAGCCTTCACTGTCTGAAATGACCGAAAAAGCCATTCAAATCCTTGATAATAATCAGGACGGCTTCTTCCTGATGGTGGAGTCAGGCCGCATTGATCATGGCCACCATGCTGGCAGTGCCTACAACGCGCTAACGGATACCATTGAGTTCGCGAACGCCGTTGCTGCAGCCGATGCTATGACCAGTGATGACGATACGTTGATTATTGTAACTGCCGACCACAGCCATGTATTTACCATAGCAGGCTATCCTAAGCGTGGTAATCCTATTCTGGGTAAAGTAGTGAACGTGGGTTCAGATGAGCCCGCTCTGGCTGCTGATGACATGCCTTATACCACATTGGGCTACACTAACGGTTTTGGCTTCCAGAACCTGGGTAGTGAAACAGACGCAGACGCGGTGTACAGCCTGAACATCAATACCGGACGTATGGACCTTACCAGTGTGGACACCACTACTACCGGTTATCACCAGGAAGCACTGGTACCGTTAGGCTCTGAAACCCATGCCGGTGAGGATGTTGGGATTTTCGCCAAGGGTCCGGGTGCCTGGCTGGTGAATGGTACCAACGAACAAAGCGTGATTTTCCATGTAATGGATTACGCTGGTGACATGGTTGAGCAAGCCAACAACGAAGTGGAATAATCCACGACGGTAAATGCCACAGGGCAACCGTAAGGTTGCCCTACTTTGGTTAAAAAAGAGATACCTAAGATGTACAAAACGATTTTTACGCTTTTCGCCTTTTGTTTTGCCGCGCTGAGCTTTGCACAGAGCTGTGAAATCAAGGCTAACGCCCTGGTAGCACGCTACACCGTAAATACTCACAACGCCCGGGGTGAACAACAAAAACTACTCGAACTGTGGCGAAACGAAGGGGTAGTCGCTCACCGCTATCCCCAAACACAAATTACTGAAGCCTGGGAGCTGGTAAATGCTTCCCTGATTAAGCCTACCCGCTATTTTGATGCGCATGCCAGAGCCATTGAATATCAGCCCGGAGAAAAAGTGCACGGTAAAAGCGAAACAAACTGGTCTTTCCGCAATCAGTTATTCAGCGATGAACTCATTGCCACCATGACAGAGACCAGCCGGACTGGCAGTGGTTGTAATACATTAATTACTTTTGAACGAGAGGATAATGGCACCAGACTCACCTTGATTTGGCAGCCGGCACTCAAACTGGCTACTTCATTCACGGCAGAATCAACTCACCAGTCAGTTCACTGGACACTCACAAACACTGAGTTTGATAAACAACAAATTGAGCAATTTTTTGCTGAGCGCTACGCTTATCAAAGCACCGATTTTGCAGATATAGGCGACGACCATACCGACCCGTTTTTAACCAGAATGGTCCACCAGGGGTTTATTGAAAAAGCGGCTTCCGGTTACTACAACAGTGATGGCGACGCGCTGCAAGGCGGTCACCAGCACTAATTTTACTAACAAGTTGCTGAGCATCAAGCTCGGCAACTAGTGACTGACTGCGCGTTTGTCGGCAACCGGCAGGCCTGCACCCATCCAGTTCTTAAAACCGCCTTCTAAGTGGCAAACGTTATCCATGCCCATTTGTTGAAGTGTTAGCGTGGCCAGCGCAGAACGCCAGGCCGACTGACAATACAGGATCAGCGGGCCAGACTGGCCAAATACCTCACGGTAATAAGGGCTGTCCGGATCGACCCAAAACTCCAGCATGCCACGCGGCGCTTGAACGGCTTCAGGGATCATCCCGTCGCGCTCTAATTCGCGAATGTCTCTGATATCAACAAAACAGGCTTCACTTAACTCATACAGCTCCCTGGCATCTTCCAACGGGATTGTTTTTATTTGCTGCATCGCTTCATCAAGCAATGCTTTATAACCTTTACTGATCGCCATCTGCACTATTCCGGATTTCTAAAACTCAGAGTCTAACCAGCAGACTGATTCCCGACAACAAGACCTTAGTGGTATAGCCGAACTGGCGGTTTACTACTGATGTGCTATAAACCAAAGGGTGTGGATTGTTTATCTGGCAGCCCCCTCTACCTTTTAGGACGGCCGCGACATCAGGGAAGAAGACAATGTCGGTATTTCTGTTTACCCAGGCTTATTTTATTTACAGCGTGCCTATCCTCGTTGGGTTAATGCTATGTACCATAGAAAGCCTGTTTCTGCTGCGCGGCAAATCGTTTTTTGGTTTACTGGATATGCCGCAACAATTCGGTCAGCCGGAATTGACTCCCTATCACGTTGTTCCGCACATTCTAAGATTATACGAAGTCACCTTTGTGTTCTGGTTAATGGTGTTTTTTATCACTTTTGGCACCAGCGGCATGCTGATCCAGAGCTTGTACTTTGCCTTCTGGCAGGCTTATGCCCCCCAGGCCATATTGTTCCCTGTAACGCTGATAATGGCAGCCACTGCTACTGCNGTGGTTATTCACCATCTGGCNCCACATTTACGCAGTTACAACAGCCTGCTTGCAAATNAAGAATATGCCGGGCGCATTGCTACTATCGTGGGCTACAGCGAGTTTCNNGGCGACGANGTTCATGCGACGGTCTTTGATCATAACNACCAGTTNCAGAATATTACNGTTCNGGCAATGGAGGCCGGCGAGCGATTNCTGAACGGCGATAAGGTGGTGTTGGTTAAGCGCACNAATGAGNGCTGGCTGGCAACCCGCNACATTGCCNTCGAACAGCACAGNCCTCAATNCCGGGCGAAAATNANCCGCTGATTTCTACTGCCTGGATAGTTTGTCTACGGCACTGATNATCTGTTTGGAACCAGAGGCAATTTCACTCATCGAAGCTTTAGTTTCTTCCACACTCTGAGCTACTTCATTCAGGGTATCCAGCCCCTGCCTGATGGTACTCACAGCATGCTTGGTTGACTGATCGTTGCGGGAAAATACGGCCATGATCTCTTTGGTAGATTCGGTGGTGCGTGACGCCAGCTCCCGCACCTCATCAGCAACCACGGCAAATCCCCTGCCCTGCTCGCCGGCTCTCGCCGCTTCGATAGCAGCATTAAGTGCCAGTAAATTGGTTTGGTCAGCAATCGCACTGATAGCACTCACCATTTTATTCAGCTCGGTGGACTGTTGTTCCAGTTCACTGATTTCAGACGAAGCTTTGGTCATTTGCTCAGTAAGTGAAGCCAGTGAGGCCACGGTTTCGGTCATTAACTGCTGCCCATTATCCGCCTGCGCGCCGGTTTCAGCTGACATGGAAGAGGCCAGCTCCGCCGCCTCTTTTACCCGACGTTCATTGTCTACCTGTTGTGTAACATTACTGGCAAATTTAATGACTTTGTATACTTTGCCGTCATCGCCAATCACCGGGTTGTATGACGCTTCAAGCCATACCGGGTTGCCATGTTTATCAACCCGCTGAAAACGTCCGGAAATAAACTTTCCCCGCGCCAGTGCATCCCAGGTTTGCTGGTAATCAGGATCGTCAGTCACCACCTTCGGGCAAAACATGCGATGATGCTTGCCGCGGATTTCATTTAGCGAATAACCGGTGGTTTGCAAGAACAAGGAATTGGCTTTGATGATCACACCGGTGGGCTCAAACTCAATAATCGCCATAGAACGGTCAAGCGCCTCAAGAATATCTTCGTTACTCATTGAGGATTGGGTGTCTACTTCTAAACGGGAGCCAAACACATCGATATGATCACACCCCCCCTGCGCAGAGTAATGCGGTTGAACAATGAGCTGCACTGAAGCGTGAGAATCCTCGGCCTTTAAATTGATACTACCGGACCAGTGACGGTGATTATTGATGGCATCAGATAAGTCGCGCAAGGCTTTGGATTTATGCTCGTGGTCGGCAACTAACGATATAAATGGTACTCCCACAGCTCTGCCTGCACGAGAGCCGAGCACACTTTCATTCCTACTACCACATACTTGTATCACGCTATCGGAGGTTAACTGCCAGTGCAGCAAGTCTTGTTTAAGGTTGTCTGAGGCGCGTTTATATTGAGCAAGCTCAGCCCGCAGGCTGGCAATTTCCGCTTTTAATTTCTGATTGAACATGGATAAAAGGGCTTAAAATAAAACTACATTTCGTTTGAGTATGGCACAAACCGGAGTATGCGCCATTTGCCTGCTTAAAAAGTATATATTATGAAAATCAAAGCGGATTGAAAATTTATACTGCCGGTGCACCACTGTGAAATTTAAAATCGTCATCAGAAGATGAAATCAATTCGGCTTCCACATCAGCAAAGAAGGCAACCCGCTCTGAAATATCAGAGCCAGCAATTTCTTCTGCCAGCGTTAAATAATCCTGATAGTGCCGGGCTTCTGAACGTAACAATGATACATAAAAATCACCCAGTCTTTTATCTACGTGAGGCGCCAGTGCCGCAAAACGCTCACAGGACCGGGCTTCAATGTAAGCACCGCAAATTAACTTATCGATAAGCGCCTGGGGCTCATAAGTACGCACATGACGCAGCATCCCCCGGGCATAACGACTGGAGCCAACCGATTCATAGGCAATGCCATACTCCTCCATAATTTCCAGCACCTGATAAAAATGGTGCAGCTCTTCTTTTATCAGCATGACCATTTTATCGATAAGATCCTGACTATACGGCGCACCGGATTTTGGCATCATAGACTTGGTGAGCTTTTCATGCTTGGCGAGTTCACGCCAGTCGCCCTGCTTACGATAGGTAAAATCCTCAAACGGTTTTAGCCAGGCCAGTAGTGCATCACCACTTGCCTTATCCACGGCATATTTGCGGATAAGATACATGGCTGATTGCGCGGCTTTCAATTCACTAAAGTAAACATTGAACAATCAATTGTAATTTTACTTACAATATTGAAAAGAGTAAGCTCCTGGTGAAGGAAGACCATAAATGACAGGGAGTTAGCTAGTGACCACCGTACACAACCCAGATCAATATATGTATGACTTTAAGCATATAATGACGCATGGGAAAAAAAAGATTGGAGTCTTAATCGGAGCTGGTGCGCCTGTCAGCATTAATATAGGTATCGATGGGTGGAAACCTCTAATCCCTGATATTGCAGGGCTAACTAAAATAGTTAAAGAACGATTAACTCCAACCGAGTTGACCGTTTACGATTCACTTGAAAATGAAATTCCGAACTGTAATTTAGAACTAGCACTATCGAGAGTCCGTTCTCTTTCAGAAGTTATCGGGACTTTTAAGGTTAATGGGTTTGATGCCTCAGAATATTCAACACTTTCCGTAAATATTTGTAAAATAATTAAAGATGTTGTATCAGCAGGGCTTCCTGAGGGCGAGTCTCCTTACAGTAATCTTATATCTTGGATCAATGGTATAAACCGAGATCACGCTGTAGAAATATTCACAACTAACTATGATCTATTGCTTGAAGAAGCAATGGAATTAGCGAAAACCCCCTACTTCGATGGATTCTCAGGATCGCGTATCGCGTTTTTTGACCCTTCTAGTATATCCAGCAATGATTTACCCCCCAGATGGATAAGACTATGGAAATTACATGGTTCAATTAATTGGTCAAAAAACGAGAATGGCGAAATTACTCGCTCAGTAGGAGATCAAGACGGCACAATGGTTTACCCGTCTCATATAAAGTATGACCAAACACAATCTGCGCCATTTTCATCACTATTTGATCGGTTGAAGTCATTTTTGCTAGAACCCGATACAATTCTTCTAACAGCTGGCTTTTCCTTTGCTGATGCGCATATTTCTGCAAAGCTGGATGAATGCCTTTCAGAAAACCCTTCAGCTTCAATTTTGGCATTTCAGTATAAAAACCTTGAAGATGAGACATGTGCTAAGTCCTTAGCGATAAGAAGGCCCAACCTAAGTGTGTACTGCAAAAATGGTGCGGTAATAAATGGTATTGAAGCCCCGTGGAAAATTGGTGAGGAACCAACGAAAAATTGGAAAATAATCAGGAACGAATACTGGAAAGAAGAACAATTTATTCTCGGAGACTTTGCAGCTTTAGCTAAGTTTTTAGCTAATTCTAATGGTGACAAAATGTACGACTTACCAGTTAGCACTGAAGTGGCTGATGAACATGAGTAAAGAACCAACTTATTTAGGCAAAGTCATATCCGTCACTGGTTCTTCCGTGAACATCCAACTGACGCCTTCAGTAAAATCAGGCTTAATCATGCTTGAAGGAAAAGCCCATAAGATTGGCCAAGTTGGCAGCTTTGTTAGAATACCTCAAGGATACAATAATTTATATGGCATAATTTCAGAAACAAATGAGGTGGGTAACAGCCATCATGATGAAATTAGAGTCGTACGAGTAGAGCTTGTTGGGGAGTCAATTGGTATAGATTTTGAGAGAGGTATAAGCCAATTCCCAAATATTTCTGATGAAGCTCATATTGTAACGGAGAAGGATTTACTCAGGATATACGGCAATAATGATAAAGGACAGATTGAAATAGGTAGGTTGTCTAGTGCTGACAGCATTAAGGTTAGTATTGACCTAGACGCACTCGTTAACAAACACTCCGCTCTTCTTGGTTCAACGGGTTCAGGTAAGTCAACTAGTGTCGCTAGCCTTTTACGATCAATAGTGACCAATCATCAGGACAACACTCTGGTTTTGCCTTCGTCTCGAATTGTTTTATTTGATCTTCATGGCGAATATTCATCCGCGCTTTCAGATATATCCAACGTATATTCTATTTCGCCAGAATCCAATCAAGAAAAGTTCATAATCCCCTATTGGTGCGTATCACCAGATAGCCTAATTGACTTTTTATGTGGAAACAATGAAAGCTTAAAGAACAAGTTTGTCGACTATTTAATAAGTGAAAAGACTGAATATATTAAGAATAATCCTAGCCTAGGTTTAAGTGTAGACCAAGTAACTCAATATACACCTGTCCCGTTTCGTTTGAATTATATCTGGTATCAACTGTCACACTATGACAGCGTAACCTGGAATGAAAAAGAGCAAGCTTCACCTGCATACACTGCCGAAGGCCGTGGTGATTTTACAAACCTCATAGCCCCTAGTTTTACACCTCCAGCTACAGGGTCTAATCCTCCATTTGTTGGAGGAAAAGGAATCTGGAAAAAGCAATTAGATCTAATGAAAGCGCGTATTCTTGATAGTCAATACGCTTTTTTTCTGAAGCCTGATGAATGGGAACCAAATGAAAATAATGAAATAGAAAAAGACCTGAAAGATCTGACTTATGGTTGGCTCGGCAGAGATAAGCCGATCACAATTCTCGACCTTTCAGGTATGCCCTCTTCTAGGTTAGACCTACTTTTAGGTTCCATAATCGATGTGCTTTTTGAATCAGCTATATGGAGTAAAAATTTATCGATAGGCATAAAACAATCTCCATTATTGATGGTAATGGAAGAAGCTCATCGATATTTATCAAAGAGTAATTCTGGGTTTGCGAAAAATATGGTTAGACGTATAGCAAAAGAAGGACGAAAGTTTGGTGTCGGTTCAATGCTAATAAGTCAACGCCCTTCCGAAATCGATGAAACAATCCTGTCGCAATGTGGGACGCTTTTCGCTATGCGAATCAATAACTCAACGGATCGCGCACAAGTTAAGTCAGCAATGACGGACGGCTTATCAAGTATGGTTGATAGTTTACCAATATTGAGAACCGGTGAAGCGATTGTGACGGGAGAAGCAGCTAGACTCCCCATGAGATTTAGATTTAGGCTCCCGAAAGATGGTCAATTCCCAGATAGTAATGACCCTAAAGTTTCAGAAGCTTGGAGCAAGCCTTATCAAAACACGGATTTTGACAACATAATCGTCGCCTGGCGCAAGCAAAAAGCATTAAGAGATTAATATGGATAGAATCAGCGTAAGTTCAAGTAATGTAATTTCAGTTGGGTATGATGGAGACTCTATGACGCTTGAAATCGAGTTTAATAACGGAATCTACCAATACTATGATGTCCCAGAAGATATATTCCAGGAACTCATAAATGCTTCGTCAATTGGCTCATTTATTCATCACAACATAAAAAACCATTATTCATACTCCCCTGTCTGAAATGTGATTGACAGCAAAGGAGATTATTTACAGTGTGAATTTGGTCTGTTCCTATTCTCGATATTTAACTGAAAATACCATTTCATTATTCTGGTGAGCCACTGTGAAACTTAAAGTCATCATCTGGTGAAGAAATGAGTTCTGCCTCGACTTCACCAAAAAAGGAAACACGATCGGAAATATCTTCACCGGCGATTTCTTTAGCAAGTGTCAGATAATCCTGATAATGCCTAGCTTCTGAGCGAAGCAAAGAAACGTAAAAGTCCCCTAACCACTCATCGACATGTGGCGAAAGGGCAGCAAAGCGCTCACAGGATCGGGCTTCAATGTAGGCACCGCAAATAAGCTTGTCGATTAGGGCCTGTGGTTCATAGGTACGCACATGGCGTAACATGCCACGGGCATACCTGCTGGAACCAATTGATTCATAAGCAATGCCGTATTCTTCCATAATCTCCAGCACCTGATAAAAGTGATGCAGTTCTTCTTTTATCAGCAGCACCATTTTATCGATTAAGTCCTGACTATAAGGTGCGCCAGATTTTGGGATCATCGATTTAGTGAGTTTTTCGTGTTTAGCTAGTTCTTTCCAGTCGCCCTGCTTACGGTAAGTAAAATCCTCAAAGGGTTTTAACCATGCCAAGAGCGCATCACCGCTTTCTATATCCACGGCGTACTTACGAATAAGGTACATAGCAGATTGGGCGGCCTTCAATTCACATACAAGGTGGTCTAAAAGCAGTACCGGCAAATTTTCTTTTTTGACGGCTTCGGACAACCAGCCATTGGGAGTAGAACATTTTAGGAACTGATTGATTGGCTTAAGTAACTCTTCCAAACCACATACTCTCTTTTACTTTATAGGAAATTTCTAAACGTCTATATTATCACATTTGCCGATTCAGTTACTTCGCCTGTCGAAAGAGAGTGTCGACATAAAATGACATTAATCCTCAATACTGATAGTTTTCTTGATGCTATGTTTCTGGCAAGTTTGTAAAAGTCTGCTCGATAATCCCTCTAGCTCCATCATTTTTAATATCCCTCAAAACCCGCTCAGCTTCATTTTTTGATACTAAATTAAAGTTTAGATAATCAGCATTAGCCCCTTTGGGAACAACCTCTGAAAAACCTGCGCCTGAACGGATTGCACCTATGTCAGTTATAAAATGACGATCATGGTAGTGCTTTAGTGGCATCAAATACCAACAGAACTCAAATCTATCTTGAATGATATGTGAATATTGCTGTTCATAAATCATCCTAGGATTCGAATTTTCTATGGAAGAATAAACTAATACTCTTGTCACCTGCGAACCTGATAAAATTTTCAGGATTTCCAATAGAACTGGATTTGAAGCTAACTTGAAATAAGGATCGACTATCACTACAGACTTACCCAGTACCAACATTGGCATTAAAAAATCGACGATATTGGCTGTTGTTCCTAATACGCTTTTCGACGGAGGAACTCCCCAAGCATCCAGATCATCATCAAGCTCGTCAATATTAACGGAGTTAAATTTCCCTTTCTCAGAGACTACGAGAGAGAATGGCAATATTTGATTTTGTTCTTGTAACCAGTTTTCCCAGGGTTTTGCTTTAACTTTACTGCGTTGTTTCAGTTCTATGCAGACTTTTTTATCGGGCCGGCCTTTAAGCAACTTATTTAGAAATGACTTAATAGAAGACTTTTTAACCGGCTGTAAATCTGATTTCTTTACAGATTCAACAGCTTCACTAACCCAACTTTTTAAATCAGCAGAAACATATCTTCCTTTATCAAAACCAAATTCTCGTTTAAGTAGATAATAATACTCAATATTTGAGAGTGCTGATGGGTCAAACGCTACTTCTTTAAACATTAAAATAGCTCCTCATCTCTCTCTTCAAAGAAGCCATGAGGCCAATCATTTGAAAAGTCACCATCAGGCTCAATTTCAAATTTTTGAGCTATAACGCCATTATCTGAAGAATCTAAATAAATTACGGAAAGATTATCTGCATTAACAGCTGTAAAACCGTCAGCTAAAGTTCCACTGGAGGTATCTCTGATTCGCCTTAAAACTCGTAGTACCAAATGCTCGCTGTGCGTTTCAATTAGATATTGCTTATTGTTACAAGTCTGTGTGAGCAGATCTCCAATAGCTACCTGAATACGCGGATGCACATGTAACTCAGGTTGCTCACAAGCAATTATTCCTTTCTTGTTTGTCTGGGATGCGACAACCAAGGGGAAAAGTTGAGAAATCCCAACCCCCACTTCAGATGAAGTGACAGGAATGTTGTTATGAGCATCCCATAAAGACACTTTAGTGACTTTATTTGAGTTCTGACTGATATATAGCAGTGAATTTGGGCCGTTGTCTTTTCTAATTTCTCCTAGATCTTCATTCGACAAAGCTAATTCTTTTACTGATTTATTTTTTTTCAATTGTTCTTTTGAAACTGAGAGTTTTAGTTGTTCGCCAAGTGCATCGTGTAATGCCAACGCATCATCTGGTTTTTCAATCGATAAGGTTGGCTGAACAAAACGTAAGCGATCAATTTAGACCGTCTTCCCCAGACAGAACCACTCCGTAAAATAGTCCCCGTAGATTTTACTAACGGAGACTTAATCGATGGCAACAAAAAGACGTACACGCGAGCAATGGCAGGTATTGGTTGATAAGCAAGCAGCAAGCGAACTGTCGGTCAGTGAATTT
>NZIK01000048.1 GCA_002691625.1 Alteromonadaceae bacterium | reverse complement strand
GCCTGTTCCTTTTGTTTGATTGAATCGTTCTTGGTCGAAAGATCCGATCTGGGAACAGGCATTTAGTTCAATTTCTTAAACAGGATTGGGGTTAATTACGGCGGTGGTGCCAAAGCCAATCGCTATATCGATACCGAAAACCTGCGCGCAGTAGAAGTTTCTCAGGGTACTGCTGATATCGCCTCCCGTTCACACGAAGCACTGGGTGGTACCATTAATTTCACCACTATTAACCCTGGTGTGGAAGAGTTGCTTACGGTGAGCTCAACCTTTGGTGAATTCGACGCGCAAAAATTGTTCATGCGTTATGAGACCGGTGAAATTGCCGCCGACACCTATGCCTGGATCAGTATGTCGACTCAGGAAAACAGCGACTGGATGACCCATACCGCTGAGAATACCCGCGATCATATGGCCGCCAAGTTTGTCAGCTACATGAGCAACATGGATATCACCGGTTACATTTCTTACGACGATACCCATGAAGATAACTACCAGCGCATTTACAGCCTTGAGCAGTTTGCCCAAAGCCCGCAGTGGGATGAGCTAACCGGTAACTGGACCGGTGTGCCTTACATCGATCAATCCTATCGCCGCGGCTGGTCAACCCTGCGCGAAAACCTGTTTGCTTACCTTGAAGCGAATATGAGCTTTGGTGGTGTAGACGTGAAGGCCAACGCTTACTGGCACAAAAACGAAGGACGTGGTGACTGGGTACCGCCTTACATTGTTGATGTTAACGATGACGGCACTAACGGCCACTCAGAGCTGGTCCATGGCAATATTTATGAAGGGGGCTCTCCGCTGGGACAAATTTTCTTTGTTGATGCTAACGGAAATTCCCTTGCGCCAATGGCAGGTTGTGAGAGTTCATTAACCTTCCCTTATGGTGGCGGCGGTGCGGTGTACGATCCGGCCTGTTATCCTGCGAATGCTATTCCGGTTGGCTCTTATCGCCACACCAACTACGACAAACAGCGTACCGGTATCAATATCGATGCGGTATGGGTGGCGCAGATTGGCGATATGGAAAACACCCTGCGCGCGGGTTTGTGGTACGAAGATTACGAGCGTAAGGAAAACCGTAGCTGGCAGAAAATTATCGATTCGCGGGTAGGTTATCAGTTTGATGAAACCCCATACTGGGTGCAGTACAGCAGCGAATTCCCGGTTGAAACGCTGATGTACTATATAGAAGACGAAATCGACCTCGGTGTGGCCACACTGCGTGTTGGTGCCAAAAAATTTAATGTGGATATCGAGAAAAAAGACCTGTTTGTACCGGCTAACAGTTTGTCGGTTGAGTCTGATTCTGATGTGTTGTTCTCGGCGGGTGTGGTCGCACCGGTGATGGATGGCGTTGAGGTGTTTGCTGGCTTCGCGCAAAACTATGCGGCGATTAAAGACGGCGTGCTGGAAAGCAGCTCAGTAGATATTTCTTCGGTTGAGCCGGAAACCGCCGACAACATCGATTTAGGTTTGCGCTATGTGGCTGCCGATATCAATGTCAGCTTAACTTACTACAACATCGACTTTGACAACCGTATTACCTACCAAAGTGCTGAAGACGCTGATGGTGTAGATTACTTAGGTGAGCTCGACGGCACTTACGTTAACGTGGGTGGTGTGCAGTCAGACGGTATTGAAGTAGCCATGGATTACACCATTACCAATAAACTTGGTCTGTACTTCTCGTACACTCACAACAATTCAGAGTACAAGGATCCTGCTGCCTCTACCGGCTTTGTGGATGGTCAGCGCGTGGTTGGCTCAGCCGAAGACATGTTTGTGGTAAGCCTGGATTATACTGCCGACGTGTACAACATGGGTCTTTCAACCAAGTATGTGGGCGAGCGCTCAGCCGGTTCTTTTGAAGTTGATTCTTACACTGTAGCCGACTTCTACCTGGGCGCGGTGGTTGATTCGCCGGTTCAGGGGATCAGCAACATTGATGTCCGCTTAACTATTAACAACCTGTTCGACAGCAGCTACCTGGGTACAGTGGTGAATGGCGGAGCCTGGATTGGTGCACCACGCACGGCAGCCCTGAACTTAAAAGCGAGTTTTTAATCGCGCTTTTTGCACGGCGAAGCTGATAAGGCTTCCCTGACAACTTAGTCATATCAAGCGCCGGTATCTACCGGCGCTTTTTTGCGTGTTACACAAAATGAAGTCGTTGGTTTTGACAATGTATTAAATGGTTAAAAAGCAGACAATCTTAATCGATTAACCTGGTCTTACCAGTCTTATTAATTGGTAAGGGGCACGCTCAAAAAATTCACAAAGAATTATACTAAAGTACTGTTTTTAAAACTATATTAACATAAATCCACGATGTTGATTAATGCCTGTTTAGGTTGTATTTATTCCGCTATATATCAATTTATTCTTATGTAAATTAGTGGTGGTTTAGCATTTTTTAATATCGTTTAATAGTACTTAATCAAACCCACCTATTACCTCTTTCACCATGTTTAAAGGATTATTTACCACTATCAGTGGTCGGCTTTATGCGAGTATTGCAGCGGTGCTACTGGCAATACTGGCACTGGAAGTTTTTAGCTTATTCAATGCCTACAACGATGCAGTAAATGCACGTCAGCGCGAAGTGCAGAGTCTGGTGCAATCAGCGGTAAGTCAGCTCAATACCTATCACCAGCTGGTACTCAGTGGTGAACTGACCGAAAGCGAGGCACAGGAGCGGGCACTTGCTCAACTCAACCAGCAGCGGTATCAGGGCAACGAGTATTTCTTTGTGCTGGACGGCCGAGCCAGAATGATTGGCCATGGTGACCGGGTGGATGTAAGAGGCAAAGACTACAGTCAGGTGCTTACTGAAGCCGGCGAGCCGGTGTTCGCCCAAATGGCGGCTCTGGTTAACAACAGTGCTAATCAGGCCGACTTTTTTGAATACAAATGGAAAAAGGCGGGGAGCCAAACGGCAGAGCCCAAAGTAAGTTATGTGGCCACCTTCAAGCCATGGGGGTGGGCAGTAGGTACCGGTGTGTTTATAGATGATATCAATGCGCAAATTTTGCATGACATCCTGGTAAATTCTATCGCACTGGTGATCATCGGCAGTGTAATGGTGTTTGCCGGGTTGCGATTGTGCACCTCGATTCTACGTCCGTTACGGCGGGTTAATCGCATCATGGAGCAAGTGGCCAATGCCGATTTATCCGTGCGGCTTAATTATCACTCGGCGGATGAGTTGGGTGAAATGGCGGCGAATATCGATAAGACGCTGGAGGTATTCCAGTCGTTAATCGCTCAGCTGGTGGCGTCGGCTACTCAGGTGGAAGGCAGTGCCGAACAATTGGCGTCGGCAGCGGTGCAAACTAATCAGGGCGTGCAGGCCGAAATGCGCAGTACCCAGCAGTTGTATCACGCAGTGGAAAGCCTGAGTGTCACCATCGACGCCATTAACGAGCGGGCAAATCAAACCGCGCAGGTCAGCGAGTTAGTGGAAAAAGGCGTGAAAAGCAGCTCAGCCGAAGTGGCAGACTCGGAAGCGACCATTAAAGGCATGTCAGAGGTAGTAGCAGCTACCGCCGGTCAGTTACGGGCACTGGAAGCCGATACCGTGGAAATTGCCAACGTGCTGGTGGAAATCGAAAGTATTTCTGAGCAAACCAATCTGTTGGCGTTAAACGCTGCTATTGAAGCTGCCCGGGCAGGGGATTCAGGGCGCGGCTTTGCGGTTGTGGCCGATGAAGTTCGTCAGCTCGCTATGCGCACCCGCAGTTCAACTGAAGAAGTGCGTGGCGTAATTGAACGTTTGCGTAGCAGTGTGGCGCAATCGGTATCGAGCATGGAGCAAAGTGAGCAAAATGCTATCGACAGCATGCAGCTTACCAGTCATGCCAACGACAGCCTCGAACAAATCCTTGGCCATGTAGAGAGCGTTCGCGAGCAAGCCCTTGATGGCGCAGAGGCCACCGAAGAGCAAAGTGTTGTAGTAAAAGAAATTCAGCAGCATCTGGGCGATATCACCGTGGTCAGCGAACAAACCAGCAGCGCCTCGGAGATGGTGGCTGCCAACAGCGAGCAGCTCAGTCAATTAGCGAGTGATCTGCAGCGCCAGGTCAGCCGCTTTAAGCTGTAAGCGCAAGGCGAATTATTTGATCGAAAAGGGGGTAAAGTTGGTGTGTTCGTCGTACACATCAACACCCTCTGCACGTTTCAGCACCGCAATAACTTTGTAGGTTACCGGCGTTAAGAGCACTTCCCACAACACTTTCAGTGCGTAATTGGTGGCCATTACCGTAAAGATAAGTTCGGTACTCCAGATCCCCCAGAAAGCCACCGGATAAAACACCGCCGAGTCTACCGCCTGCCCCACAATGGTAGAGCCAATTGTTCGCTGATAAAGTGCTTTGCCTTTGCTGAGCACTTTCATTTTCGCCATAACAAATGCATTAGCAAACTCACCTAACCAGATTGCCAGTACTGAGGCCAGTACGATACGCGGTGCCTGGCCAAAGTTCATGGCGAAACTGTCCTGCCGGCTGAGTCCGCCGCCGAGGTTTTCATTCCAGCCTGGTGCTGGTGGCATTTCAGTAATAAACCAGGCCATAAAGGCAGCAAATCCGGCAGCAAAGAATCCCGCCCAGATAGCCCGCCGTGCGCGTTGATAGCCGTAAACCTCGGTCAGTACGTCGCCCAGTACATAGGATAAAGGAAAGAAAATCACGCCGGCACCAAAGGTAAAACCAGCAATCTCCGCCACTTTACCCGCACCGATAATGTTGGAGCACACAATTAAGATACAGGTGGCAGCCAGAACAAAATCAAAAAAACGAAAATGACGAGTGGATGTGTCGGTAACTTTATTCAGTGACGCTGTCATAAAAGCCAAAGTTAAATAAGGGAAAAGGCAATCCAGTGTGGCACAGTCTTCAATACTCGTGCAATACGCTGTGCATAGCCAGATGGATCCTTTTTTGTGACGAATTGGTCATCAGGGTGCAATGTCTGAGAGTCATACTGGCTCAAAAATACGAGCGTTAGTAAACGCCATTACCAGAAAATTATCGATAAAAAACATGATCCCTTATTCAACTCAGTCGATAATTTGTAGTGGCACGGTAATTGATTGCCCCTGGCATTAAACGTTTAGCCGGAAGTAATGCCAAAGGGCAGTCAGCGCCAGAGTTTTACCCGGCCAGACTAAATAAGTACAGCTACATTATGGTTTAAATTTGCATCTGACAAATAACAAACTAGCTTTAAGATACAGACAGGAAAAAGCGGCATGCAAATACCAACAATCATCGACGTGGAAGCCAGCGGTTTTAGCTCTCACAGCTACCCCATAGAGGTAGGTGTGATCAGGAGTGATGGTGCGCGTTTTTGTCGATTGATTCGTCCTTACCCCCAGTGGTCACACTGGGATAAAAAAGCCGAGGCGCTCCACGGATTGAGCCGCGACCACCTGCAAAAGTGGGGCAATGATGGCCGCGACGTGTGCCTGGCGCTTAATCAGTTTCTGGCGAATGGCACCGCCTATACCGATGGCTGGGTGGTGGATCACCCCTGGCTTATTAAGCTGTACGCCGCCGCCGGCGTGGATATGTCGTTTAGTGTCAGAGCGCTGGAATACGTGCTTAGCGAACAGCAAATGGACTTGTGGATGCGCACCAAAAATCAGGTGGTGTCGCATTTCAATGGCTGCCGTCATCGTGCCAGTACCGATGCAGAAATTATTCAGCAAACCTTTATACGCACGCTCCCGCATCAGGATACCGATCATCTCGCCCGCGCCGTAATTAATGGCTAAACCGGGTTGAGGTGGGTTACCCTGCTCATCAGTAACGAACTCTTCAGGCAAGGAAACGAAATGAAAACGGTGGGCCTTATCGGCGGGATGAGTTGGGAGTCTTCGCTGACTTATTACCAGCGTATTAACCAGCAAATTAAGCAACGCAAAGGGGGGTTACACAGTGCACCGCTGATCCTTTACAGCGTGGACTTTGCGCGTATCGCCGAACTGCAACACAACAATGACTGGCTACAACTGGCAGATTATCTGGCATCCGTTGGCAAAAGTCTCGAAAAAGCCGGCGCCGATGCGTTGGCGATTTGCACCAATACGATGCATAAAGTGGCACCTCAGATAGCAAATGTGGTGCGCATTCCATTGTTGCACATCGGTGACGCACTGATAGCCGAAAGCCAGGCCCGGGGATACCGCCGTTTAGGTTTGCTCGGCACAGCCTTCACCATGGAACAGGGATTTTTGCGCGATCATCTCAGCGCGGGCGGATTGTCGGTATTGGTGCCGGAACATGCAGAGCGGCAGGATGTGCATCGCGTGATCTATGAAGAGCTTTGTCAGGGGGTTATCCGCAAGGAATCACTTAGCCGTTACCTGCAGATCATTAAAAACCTCAAAGCGGCAGGAGCCGAAGCCATTATTCTTGGATGTACTGAGATAGGCTTACTGGTAACTGCAGAAGACAGCCCCTTACCAGTGCTGGATACGGCAGTGCTGCATGCCGACAGTGTGGTTGATTTTATACTGAGCGAGTAGCCGGCAGGACAGACTTAAAAATACCAGTCTTAAAAATAGTAGTGCACGCCCATAACCAGTGAGTTGATATCAATCTGCCCGGCATCGCGGTATTCGTAGCCTACGGCCACACCAAAGCCGCGCATTTCACCAAACTGCCAGCCTACACTCGCCGCTCTGTCGCTGTCGCTCACCATTGGCACGGCACCGGCCTGAGGCGTTAATGAGTACTGAGTAGAACGAATGGTGGCATAAATCCATTGTGCAGAATTAACCGGCAGTGCCCGCCGGGCCGATAAACTGACCGCTTCCAGGCCCACCACCGACATGGGGACCGTGCGCGCATCGCTGGCAAAACGCGCCGCATAAGAACGGTTAACCTCAACACTAAAATTCCACTTGGGCAGGCGCTTACTTTGATAGGCAATAAAATACTGAGTGTTTCCCACGGGCTGGGTAACCAGTGAAGAATCTGGCAACATGGCAGCTTGATTGGCCAGTAGCGGACAACTAAACATCGCAACCAAACCAAACAAAAACAAGCGGAAAAGGAGCTTGTTCATTGAAAGGTCTTCCCGTGTGAGAGTGCAAATAAAGCGTAAAGTTACTCTACGCAGTGTTATTCCAGTATTTTTATAACTGCTTGCCTTTTGCGGAAAATAAAGCACCGCGGGCTTTTTCGGCAGCATACTTCCAATATAGACCTAATCAGAGCTGATACCAAGTGTGAAACGCACTTTTTTTAACCACCGCATTTCGTCGATTTAGCTGGCGAAACAGACCCGCCTCAGCTAGCTTTAAAAATACCAATAAGGATAAAAATCGATGCCCTAAAAGCCAGGTTTTTCATAAAGATGAAGTTGTAATTATATATAAAACAAAAAGTTAAGTTCGTAGTTAATGAACATTGTTGCTTTCGGGATTCAATCAATACGGAACCACTGATAAGGCGGCCACGGACGTTGCCCACTGAGGATCAAATAATGCGAGCAGACTGGGAAATTGAACGGAAATTTGTTGTTACTTACTTACCTGAAGGATTACTGGAAACGCGGAAACCTGTGCTGGTGAGGCAGGGTTACATTGCAGCTCAGGGAGACCGGCATATCACAATAAAAGACGAAGGCGGCGACTTTACCATGACAGTCGAACAGGGCGCTGGTTTAAAGCGTCTCGACACAGAAATTTCTATTAGCGCAGAGCAGTTTAATGACTTGTGGCCGCTCACCCAACATATGCGGGTTGAGAAAAAACGCTATCGCATCGGTTTTTTCGGCCATAGGTTATTATTAGATGTGTTTACTGGTCATCTGGCCCCGCTAACTCTGGTGGAAGTAACGTTCGACAGTGAAGTTAACAGTCGGCAATTTCTACCGCCGGATTTTGCCGAACTGGAAGTCACCCATCAAAGGGAATATCAAAATATACATCTGGCCAGAATGGGCTTGCCTGATGCCTTAGCAATGGCCAATGCTTATTAGCACAAACAAAAACGCCAGACCTGAGTCTGGCGTTGTAAGCAAAAAGCGCGTGGCTTAAACCGAAGCGCGTAAAGCCTCGGCTTTATCAGTGGCTTCCCATGGGAAACTGTCGCGGCCAAAGTGGCCATATGCAGCTGTGGGCTGGTAAATAGGGCGTTCCAGGTCGAGCATCTTGATAAGACCATAAGGACGTAAATCAAAGTGCTGTTTAACCAGTGCTACCAGGGTTGCTTCGTCGTACTGGCTGGTGCCAAAAGTATCGATGCTGATAGACGTTGGCTCTGCCACACCAATGGCATAAGACACCTGAATTTCACAACGCTTGGCAAGGCCAGCCGCCACAATATTCTTCGCTACATAACGCCCGGCATAGGCTGCCGAACGGTCTACTTTAGAGGGATCTTTACCAGAGAAAGCTCCGCCACCATGGCGCGCCATACCACCGTAGGTATCTACAATAATCTTACGCCCGGTCAGACCGCAATCACCCATGGGGCCGCCGATGACAAAGCGCCCGGTGGGGTTGATATGAAATTTGGTGCTGGCCGTAATCCACTCAGCCGGTAGTACTGGTTTGATGACTTCTTCCATCACTGCTTCGCGCACGGTCTCGGTAGACACCGAATCACAATGCTGAGTAGACAGTACCACGGCATCAATGCCTACCGGCACATTATCCTCGTATATAAAGGTTACCTGGCTTTTCGCATCCGGGCGCAACCAGTCGAGATTGCCCGACTTACGCATTTCTGCCTGACGCTGTACCAGACGGTGTGAATAAGTAATGGGAGCAGGCATTAACACTTCGGTTTCGTCACTGGCATAGCCAAACATCAGACCCTGGTCACCAGCGCCTTGTTCTTCCGGGCGAGTGCGGTCTACGCCCTGATTGATGTCTGGCGACTGTTTACCAATGGCATTAAGTACCGCGCAGGAGTCTGCATCAAACCCCATATCTGAATGGGTATAGCCAATTTCGCGCACGGTCTGGCGAGTGAGCTCTTCAATATCTACCCATGCAGAAGTTGTAATTTCACCACCAACCAGCACCATGCCGGTTTTTACATAAGTTTCGCAGGCGACACGCGCTTTGGGATCCTGCTGCAGGATTGCATCAAGTACCGCATCGGATATTTGATCGGCAATCTTGTCCGGATGGCCTTCAGAGACTGACTCGGACGTAAATAAATGGGCTGCCATTACATGCTCCGTGTTTATTTAAATTTATATTCGGGGCGTATTGCTTACCTGAACACCGTTACAAACAATAAATATACCGTTCTGGCGCTGTTTTACGGCGGCTGTGCTCATTGTAGATCAATACACATGCAACTATTGTAGCAAGCTGATGTATAAATACCAGTCTTTACTTCTGGACGTCTAAAAGTCTATTTGTTACGTTTACTTGACAGTCTGGCGCTGGCTATCGCCCGCCAGGGAGCATTGCTACTGTTATTAAATGCTCCGACAAGACCAAAACACATTGAACTGCACTGGCCGGTGGGTAACAATATGAAGCTCTGAGTGAAAGTGTATTTCTGTTTGCAGGATTGCCGTAAGTTAATAGCAGCGATTTGCAGCAAACACAAATACATTAGTACATCGCTGATGTGTTATTAATTACTGTAAATTGCCACATCAACTGGCACTCAAATACAATTCAGGAGTCAACATGCCGTCTCGTCGAGAACTTGCTAATGCTGTCAGAGCATTAAGTATGGATGCCGTTCAGAAAGCCAAATCAGGTCACCCTGGTGCGCCAATGGGCATGGCAGACATCGCCCAGGTACTGTGGTGCGATCATCTGCAACATAACCCGGCTGATCCGGCCTGGGCTAACCGCGACCGTTTTGTCCTGTCGAATGGTCACGGCTCAATGTTGCTGTATTCGCTGCTGCATCTCACCGGCTACGAGCTGCCTATCGACGAACTTAAGCAATTCCGTCAGTTACATTCTAAAACCCCTGGTCACCCTGAGTACGGCTACGCACCCGGTGTTGAAACCACTACTGGTCCGTTGGGGCAGGGCATTACCAATGCGGTAGGTATGGCGCTGGCTGAAAAAGTGCTGGCAGCGCAATTTAACCGCGATAACTTTGCGGTAGTCGACCATTACACCTACGCGTTCCTGGGTGATGGCTGCCTGATGGAAGGTATCTCCCACGAAGCGAGCTCACTGGCCGGTACCCTGGGCCTGAATAAGCTGATTGCGTTCTGGGATGACAACGGTATTTCTATCGACGGTGAAGTAGAAGGCTGGTTTACCGATGATACGCCAAAACGTTTCGAATCTTATGGCTGGCATGTGATCACCGATATCGACGGTCACGATCCAGAAGCGATTAACAGCGCCATTGAAGCGGCTAAAGCCGAAACCGGCAAACCTACGCTGATTTGCTGTAAAACCGTTATTGGTTTTGGCTCACCAAACAAGCAGGGTAAAGAAGACTGCCACGGTGCACCATTAGGTGATGACGAAATTACTCTTACCCGTGAAGCACTGGGCTGGAGTCATGCACCGTTTGAAGTGCCGGCTGATATCTATGCTGGTTGGGATGGCAAAAGCAAAGGCGGTGAAGCGCAACAAGCCTGGAATGCGCTGTTTGCGAAATACGCTGAAGCCTACCCGGAACTGGCCGCTGAACTGAAGCGCCGCTTAAGCGGTGACGTACCAGCAGACTTTGTGGCCAAAGCTGATGATTATATCGCTAAGCTACAGGCCAACCCGGATACTATCGCCAGCCGTAAAGCCTCACAGAATGCGCTGAATGCGTTTGGTCCGCTACTGCCTGAATTATTAGGCGGCTCGGCCGACCTGGCCGGTTCTAACCTGACAATCTGGAACGGTTGTAAAGGCGTAGAAAAAGACGATGCCAGCGGTAACTATGTTTACTACGGCGTACGCGAATTCGGTATGTCAGCCATGATGAATGGTATTGCCCTGCACGGCGGCTTTAAAGCCTACGGTGCGACCTTCCTGATGTTCATGGAATACGCCCGTAACGCAGTGCGTATGGCGGCACTAATGAAGCAGCCGGTGATCTTTGTGTATACCCACGATTCAATTGGCCTGGGCGAAGATGGCCCGACGCACCAGCCGGTAGAACAAGTCGTTGCCATGCGTGCTACACCAAACCTTGATAACTGGCGCCCGTGTGACCAGGTTGAATCTGCGGTGGCATGGAAAGAAGCGATTTTACGCACCGACGGTCCTACCTCACTGATCTTCAGCCGTCAGGGACTGGCACAACAGCCACGTACCGAAGCGCAGGTGGCAGACGTCGCTAAAGGCGGTTACGTACTGGTAGATTGCGACGGCACACCGGAGCTTATCCTTATTGCTACCGGCTCCGAAGTACAGCTAGCCGTAGATGCGGCAGCAAAACTGAGCGAGCAGGGTAAAGCCGTGCGTGTGGTGTCTATGCCTTCTACCGANGTGTTCGATCGTCAGGATGCGGCTTACCGTGAGTCAGTNNTGCCNTCNNCNGTGGTNAAACGNGTTGCNGTNGAAGCGCTGTCTAAAGANAGCTGGTATAAGTACGTNGGCTTTAANGGCGCNATTGTGGGCATGGACACCTTTGGTGAATCNGCNCCGGCCGGCGAGCTGTTCAAGCANTTCAACATTACTGTTGANGCNGTGGTAGAAGCTGCGCTGGGGCTTTAATNTGCNCCGGCCTTTAGGCTGCATAAAAATATGCTAAGACTCGCCATTAATGGCTTTGGCCGCATTGGCCGAAATGTACTGCGGGCACTCTACGAGAGTGGCCGCAATCAGTTTATCCAGGTCGTCGCNATNAACGAAATCGCTGATCCCGANGGCATGGCACATCTGCTCAAATACGATACGTCCCATGGCCGNTTTGCCTGNCATGTGGAACGTCAGGGCGAACANCTCACCGTGGCCGGTGACGTTATTCGTCTGTGTCATCAAACCGAAATCACCGGCCTGCCCTGGGCCGAACTGGGCGTGGATATTGTGCTGGAATGTACCGGCCAGTATACCGATAAAGCCAGTGGCCTNGNNCATATNGAAGCCGGGGCTAAGAAGGTGCTGTTTTCTCAGCCGGGTGCGCCGGATATGGACAACACCATTATTTACGGTTGTAACGAAGACACGCTNTTACCAGAACATAAAGTGGTGTCGAANGGCTCCTGTACNACCAACTGTATAGTGCCGGTGATCCAGGTGCTCGACNANGCNTTNGGNGTGGANAGCGGCACCATCACCACTATTCACTCNTCCATGCACGATCAGCAGGTGATTGATGCTTATCATCCNGACCTGCGCCGTACCCGNGCNGCNAGNCAGTCGATTATTCCGGTNGATACCCGNCTGGCCCGCGGTATAGAGCGNATACTGCCCAAGTTTGCCGGTAAGTTCGANGCNATTGCNGTNCGNGTNCCCACAATCAACGTGAGTGCCATGGATTTGAGNGTGACGCTGGCCACNGAAGTNACCATCGATAGAGTGAATCAGGCGCTTAGTGCGGCCCGCACCGGACGCCTCTCAGGCATTCTGGANTACACCGAAGAGCCGCTGGTATCNGTGGATTTTAATCACGATCCCCANTCGTGTATTGTAGATGGTACACAAACTCGGGTGAGTCACCGCCAGTTGGTTAAAACCCTGGTGTGGTGTGACAACGAATGGGGTTTTGCCCATCGAATGCTGGATACCGCTTTGGCGATGTATCAAACGGGCAACGAATAATTTAATTTGAATTCAACAGNATGAGAAGGAAACCTTATGTCAATCCCAAGCATGTCAGACATTGAGTTGTCAGGTAAGCGNGTACTGATCCGTCAGGATCTCAANGTACCGGTAAAAGNCGGTAAAGTGACATCAGACGCGCGAATNAAAGCGTCTTTACCNACCATNAAAGCGGCGCTGGAAGCNGGCGCAGCAGTGATGGTNATGTCNCACCTGGGCCGCCCNACNGAAGGNGANCCTGCNGAAGAGTTTTCANTNCANCCNGTNGTNAACTANNTNAACGANGTNCTNGATGTNGAGGTNAAACTGGTAAAAGATTACCTGGATGGCGTAGACATTGAGCCGGGTCAATGCATNATCCTCGAAAATGTGCGATTTAATAAGGGTGAGAAAAAAGACGACGAGGCANTGTCNAAGCAATACGCNGCGTTATGTGACGTATTCGTGATGGATGCGTTTGGTACNGCCCACCGTGCCCAGGCTTCCACCCACGGCGTGGCNAAATTTGCCCCACAAGCCGTNGCNGGCCCANTACTGGCTGGTGAACTGGCCGCGCTGTCTAANGCGCTGGATAACCCGGCTCGCCCGATGGTAGCTATTGTGGGTGGCTCTAAAGTATCGACCAAGTTAACCGTACTGAAATCACTGGCTGATAAAGTAGACCAACTGATTGTAGGNGGNGGTATTGCNAANACCTTTATCGCNGCGCAAGGCCACAANGTNGGCAAGTCGNTGGTAGAAATGGATTTAGTTGATGAAGCCAAGCGCTTGATTGACCAGGCGCAGGCCAATGGNGGCGATATCCCGGTACCNACCGATGTGGTTACCGGTAAAGCCTTTGCCGAAGACACGCCGGCAGANCTNAAGCCAGTTAGTGANGTATCTGANGACGATATGATTTTTGATATCGGCCCGGANAGCTCAGCNGCNCTGGAAGATATCCTGAAAAATGCCGGCACCATTGTTTGGAATGGCCCGGTAGGGGTATTCGAATTTGATCAGTTCGCAAGTGGAACAAAAGCGCTGTCAGAAGCGATTGCCGCCAGCGATGCATTTTCAATTGCCGGCGGTGGTGATACGCTAGCAGCNGTAGATAAATATGAAATTGCAGACAAAGTATCGTACATCTCAACCGGTGGCGGTGCGTTCCTGGANTTTCTTGAGGGCAAAACTTTACCTGCAGTAGCGATATTAGAAGAAAAAAACCGCTAACAGCAAAGTAATGTCCCGGCGCCGGAATAGCAGTATTCCGGCGACACCTGCATAAGGATACGCAGGCTGAAAGACCGTTTNTCAGAGCGNCGTAAGCACTGCTAANGCTCTGATAAAACGAGACTTCCCATGCCTAATAAATGATTTCTCTTAACCCTACAACCGTTTATAAAAACGGATAAGAAAATAAGGAGTGTTGCACATGGCATCACAGGCTCAGCAAGCTATGCTGGATAAAATCATCACCCAAAAGGGCTTTATAGCCGCCCTNGATCAAAGCGGTGGTAGTACCCCAAAAGCACTTAAACTTTACGGTATCGAAGAATCAGAGTACTCAAANGATGAGGAAATGTTCGACATGGTGCACGCAATGCGTACCCGTATCGTAACCTGTAACGCCTTTTCAGGTGAGCGNGTCCTCGGCGCAATCCTGTTTGAAAACACACTCGATCGTGAAATCGAAGGGTTAGCNTCTTCTCATTACCTGTGGCAGAAAAAACGCGTNGTNCCGTTTTTGAAAGTCGATAAAGGTCTGGAAGCCGANGCTAACGGTGTGCAACTNATGAAGCCTATGCCGCAACTCGANGAGCTGCTGGCNAAAGCCAATGCCAAGGATGTNTTTGGNACCAAAATGCGTTCNGTNGTTAAACTGGCCAACCACGAAGGTATCAAAGCCGTTGTTGANCAACAGTTCGCAGTAGGTAANCAAATNCTGGACGCCGGTCTNGTGCCGATTATCGAGCCTGAAGTAGACATCAACAGCCCGGAAAAAGCCGAAGCTGAAGCGCTGCTGAAACTGGAAATTCTTACTCAGCTTAATCTGCTGGGCGATGAAAAGGTNATGCTTAAGCTGACCCTTCCAACCGAAGCNAACTTCTACAAAGAGCTGGTNGATCACCCGAAAGTGATTAAAGTAGTTGCTCTCTCTGGTGGTTACTCACGCGATGACGCCAACGCCAAACTGGCCGAAAATCAGGGCATGATTGCCAGCTTCTCACGCGCCCTCACCGAAGGCGTGTCTGCACAGCAAAGTGACGAAGAGTTTGAAGCTACCCTGGATGCCGCAATCGAAGGTATCTACCAAGCGTCTCTGACCTAGTCGCTATTCCAGTTAAAATCTGTCATCCCGGAATTTACGCAGGAAAATATCCGGGTTCTCCTTTTACCGTCATACCGGAAGATACGAAGTATCTATCCGGTATCTCCTGAACAGTTTTACTCAGTCAATAAGAACGTTTCAGGCAGCCAGGTGGTTAAGGCGATACCGGCTCGGAGGCCGGTATGACGGTATTTTTTTACGCCGGTAACACATATTGTCATCCCGGAAGCTGCGAAAGCAGCTATCCGGGATCTCCTGAACAGTTTTATTCACCTAATAGGATTGTTTCAGGTAGTCAGGTGGTTAAGGGGATACCGGCTCGGAGGCCGGTATGACAGATAATAAATTGTCATTCCAAACACACTTGTCATCCCGGAAGCTGCGATAGCCGCTATCCGGGATCTCCTGAACAGTCTTTCTCATCCAATAGGAGCGTTTCAGGTAGTCAGGCGGTTAAGGGGATACCGGCTCTGGGGCCGGTAT
>NZIK01000047.1 GCA_002691625.1 Alteromonadaceae bacterium | reverse complement strand
CGTGCCTGGAATACATTCATTGCGGATGTTGAGCGAGTCAAAAATCTCTGTTGGAGAGAGTGGACAAATTTGGTCAATTAATTAATGCAATTGGTATAATAAACACCAACAAAAAAACTACTGTAGGCCTGCCTGAATAGACTCAAGCCGGTAACGGGCGTTACCGATGTTATACCGGGCTTTAAGCATGGCGACCAAGCCTGGGTTGCTGGCTATAAATTCATTAAGCTCTAATAATAGCAGTGGGTTTTTAACCGTTGATAAACAGAATTCGACTACAGTAACCGGCAGGTCAGGATCGAGTTTAAAATCGTCCACATCATCAAGTTTCTGCATCAGATACTGAGCAACATAATAATCCATGTCAAAGGCGTCAGCTCTGTCCCACTGCGCCATATAGATAGCAGACTTATTGTCTGCCACCGAAATAAGCTTGGTTTGCCCGCTATCGATACGGTCCTGCCAGTACAAAGGGGAAAAACCCAATACGATAGACACTTTTCTGATAGATGAAATACCCTGTCCAAAGCGTTCTGGTTTTACAAAGGTACCTACCAGACTTTCTGTTAAAGGGGCGCTAAAGTGCTTGGTAGCGTTATCATTTACAGGATTCGTCCAGGTTGGATGATCAGGGTAAACAAAGTCCACGTTACCTTTCTCAAGCTCAATCTGCAGTCGCAGTACAGGCATGCTTACATATTCAAATTTAATACCCTGGTCAGCTGCAAAGGCTTCAAGCAAAGCCCAGGCGTACCCTCTGTCTTTTACAGCCGAGAATTCATAATGCGGGTAATAGGCGATATTTTGTGATGCTACTACATAGGTTTCGGCGCATGCAGAGCTAAATGCCAGAGCAGAGGAAAGCAGCAAAGAGAAGGAACCTGTATATTTGCGGAAAAGAGAGTGCATCATCATTACTTAATACCATGAGTAATAGATTAACTATAGTACATAGACAAACACACATACCAAAGACATTTCCAATTAAGGCGTAGGAGCCGTCAAACAATCAAATTCGTCTTTGTTGCGGTGCCTATATATAACTGCAGTACACTCTGCCGTCAGGCAACAGCAGAGCGTCGCCAAAGCTATTAAAAATGAGCGATATAGGCCAGGTTAAGAAAATCCAGACCGGGATTATCATTATTCAGCCCACCATTTGAATAATGAATAAACCTCACAGCGACTTGTTGAGTGAGCTTTTCACTTTCATCCAAGTCGATAATAAGGCCAAGCTTATCCTCAAACTGATAATGGGAGCCGATATCTTTACCGGCAAAGTGCTGATCGCTAACCACACTTAACCCGATGCCGGCCTCAAGGTAAACGGGATACTGGTCGCTGATTGTACCAAGGCGCTTAATAATTACCGGTGTAAGTGCTACGGTAAAGTTGGTATCCGTTTCACTGTTACCGTTTTGCGAGTAACGCCAAAAGTTGACACTACCTTCCAGGTAGACGTCTACATCGCCCAGCTAGGTAGTATCAATATCCAGAGTTGTTGGTCGCCAGGCGACCCTAACGCCCTGGATATCATCAAACCCATTAAGGTAACCAACAGAAACGGCCTGATCATTAGCAAAAGAAAAACTGGAAAAAGAAAACAGAAAAATACAAAGAAAATAAGGTTTAAGCATGATATTCACTCCTTTGAAATCAACGAAGCAAATAGTTAGCCAATCATAACCTACTGATATGTATAGTTTGTTTGCGGGGAGGAAAAGGCAGTAATGTTAAGTTTTTAACTGCTAAGGAAAAAATTACACATCAAAATCAGTAGTATTGGTCACTCAAGTTATTAAGAATAATCTCCGGTGATTTAATTTGGTACTGCTGATGAAGTCGTTTAATTAATGCCTGGTGTGAAACAAGGAAGGTGTTAAATTCTGCCAGCAACTCGGTATGGTTGATTGTTGCTAACATAAAAGCCACACCATCGTGAGGTAACTTTGGGTCCAGTGTAAACTTGCCAAGAGTGGGTTGTTGAGAAGCGATATGCTGGGTGACATGGTATTCGAGGTTAGCTGCATCGGCCTTGTTCTTAGCGATCAGTTCCAACGCATTGAGGGTATCGTTAACCCGGATCAGATGAGTAAGCTGGTTATCCACTCTTTCCTGCCAGTTAACCGGTGTAAAGCCCAACGGCATTGCCAGTCGGCGAATTTCGTTAATTCCGGCACCCACTTTCTCGGGGCGTAGAATCGTCCCTCCCAGCGCCTTTGTTACTGGCCGACTAAAGGTTTTCAGGGTATTACTGATAATCGGGTTATACCACTTGGGGTTATCCGGGTAGATAAAATCTACACTTCCTTTAGCCAGCTCTTTTTGGAGTCGCAGAACTGGCATAGAAATATAAACAAACTCATGGTTGGTAGTAGCTCTAAACGCTTCGAAAATCGCCCAGGCAAGGCCCTTATCATTATCTGAGGTGAAATCGTAATGAGGATAATAATGAAAATTCTGCGTACCGATAACCACTGTGTCGGCGCGGCTATAGCTTCCTGCGACGATAAAAAATACTATTGCCAGGCGGCTTACAATAGAAGCGATACCCTTAAAGCTGTTCATAACAAAGTTTACTTCCAAACATCAATAACACTAGATTACGGTAAAGTTTGTGTATTTTATATACGTTTTTGTCGATATATACGTATTTTCTTATGTGAATTGCAAACTATCACTAATGAAAGTCCCTGGAATGCATCAGCAACTGTTCCAATTTGTCACTGTGATCGATAAGTTTACCGGCAATGATATGGGTTACGCCTTCTTCTGATCGTTCTAGTATTCCCCTGACTTCAAGGATCTTACTGCTGATGAAGGCCTTTTTCTGTAACCTTGCGGTACTCTGCCAAACCACCACATTCAGATTACCGGTATAATCCTCAAGCGTCATAAAAGTTACGCCGCCCGCGGTGCCAGGCGCTTGTCGGCCCACTACGCAGCCTACTACTCGTATGGGAGACTTATGGGCTCTGTTTAGGACCTCATTGGCCAGTGTCAGGTGGGGAAGGGGATGTTGTTCTAAGAGTAGCTTTACCGGATGCTGCGACAAAGAAAGATTAAGCGACGCGTAATCTTCAATCAGGTCTTCAACCGCCGTTGGCGCCAACATCTGTGACGTGCTTTCACTCTGGTCTTTTAATAAAGGCAGTGTCAACTGCGAGTCCATCAGCTGCCAGCGGGTATTAAAGCGGTCTTTAGCCAGCGTTTTTAAAGCGTTTGCACTGGCCAGTGCAGACAGTTCACTTCGACTAAGGCCAAGGGATTTAATCTCAGTCAGGCTGGCAAAACCTTTATCAGGGCGTTGTGATATCAGTGTATTCATAGCTTTGTCTGATAAGCCGTTCACTTGTCTCAGGCCGAGTCTGAAGTGGTGGTTATCAATAACGGTATGATCAATACTGCTTTCATTAATATCAACCGGCAACGCATAAACCTGATGTCGGGCAGCATCCTGAATAAGTTGCGCCGGTGAGTAAAAGCCCATCGGCCAGCTGTTAAGCAAGCCAACATAAAACTCCACCGGATAATAATACTTAAGCCAGGCTGAGGCATAAGCCAGTACGGCAAATGAAGCAGAGTGAGACTCCGGAAAACCGTATTCGCCAAAGCCACAGATTTGTTCAAACAGCTGCTCGGCAAATTGCGGCTTATAGCCTCTCTGTGTCATGCCGTCGATCAATTTGTTTCTGAACTGGCGTAGCTTACCGTTTTTCTTCCAGCTAGCCATGGCTCTTCTGAGCTGATCGGCTTCGCCGCCGGTGAAACCTGCCGCAACCATGGCTAACTGGATCACCTGCTCCTGAAAAATAGGCACACCCATCGTTCGGCTCAGTACCGACTTCACTTCATCAGAAGGGTAGCTGACCGGCGCCTTACCGTGTCTTCTTAGTAAATAAGGATGTACCATGTCACCCTGGATCGGACCGGGCCTGACAATCGCTATCTGGACTACCAGATCATAGTAAGAAACGGGTTTTAATCGAGGCAGCATGGTCATCTGCGCACGCGATTCAATCTGAAAAACTCCCACGGTATCGGCCTTGCAAATGGCCTTAAATACCTGCTTATCACTGCCATGAGCTGAGATAAAGGGAATAGATAAATCCTGTTGGTAACGCTGTTTGATCAATGAAAAGGCTTTACGTATTGCGGTGAGCATACCCAACGCCAACACATCCACTTTTAGCAGCCCCAAAGACTCCAGATCGTCTTTATCCCACTGAATTACACTGCGTTCTGCCATGGCAGCATTTTCAACCGGCACCAGCTCGTATAGCGGGCCCGCAGAAATCACAAAGCCTCCTACATGCTGAGATAAATGCCGGGGAAAGCCAATGAGCTCCTCCGTTAAGCTAATTAACTGCTTAACGGTACGGCCATCCTGATCAATGCCCAGCTCCTGCAACTGGCTTTGCCAGCCAAGGGTTCGATCGCGAAGGTTAAATTGTTTCAGCCAGTAACTCAGAAGCGACTCGGGTAACCCTAATGCCTTACCGACTTCCCGAAACGCACTTTTAAAGCGGAAAGTAGTTACACTCGCCGCCAGTGCAGTCCGCTCCCGACCATACTTGGCATAAATATACTGGATAACCTCTTCCCGGCGTTCATGCTCAAAGTCCACATCAATATCCGGCGGCTCGTTACGCTCCTTAGAAATAAAGCGTTCAAACAACACGTTTATCTGGCGCGGATCCACGGCGGTTATTTCAAGGCAATAACATACAATGGAATTCGCCGCCGAGCCCCGGCCCTGATACAGAATGCCGCGGCTTTTGGCAAATTGCACAATGTCGTAAATGGTTAGGAAAAAGTATTCAAATTGCTCTGAATGGATCAGCGCCAGTTCCTTTTCGATGGTCTCTCTGATAGATTGAGGCACACCTTGTTTAAATCGTTTTTTAATCCCTGCTTCAACGCAGTGGCGAAGATAGCTGGTTGCTGTATAGCCGTTGGGCACCAACTCGCTGGGGTACTGATACTTAAGTTCATCCAGACTAAACTGACAAAGACTGGCAATACTCACACTTTCGCTTAACCATGCCTTAGGATACAGGCGGGCGAGTTTGGTCAGTGTTTTGAGGCTGCGTTCCTGGTTGGGTAAGCCATTACGGCCTAAATCGGCCACCGTACTGCGTGTGCGGATGGCGTGCAGAACATGTTGGGTAGGCTGACGGTCGGGGTGATGAAACAGCGCCTGGTTGGTGGCCACCAAAGGGAAACAATACTTTTCACTCAGCGACATCGCCGCAGCGAAGTGAGCATTATCACTGCCATTTAATAAACGGGATACGCCAATCCAGCAGCGCTCACTGAAAAACTTAGTGAAAAACTCTGCCCATTGCCTGTCGTTATTGTTATACGCCGGTAACCAGATAGCCAGGCACGACTTTACCGATTTTAGATCCCATTCTGATAAGGCGTAATGGCCTTTTTCACTGCGCCGCCGTGCATTGGTAATAATACGGCAGAGCTCAGCATAAGCGGTTTTGTCGGGGCACAGTAAACACACTTTCAAATCCGGCGCCAGCCGAAACACACTGCCAACAATCAGCTTAATAGGTAAGCCATTTGCCTTGATTTCTGCGTGGGCTCTTACAACCCCGGCTACCGAACATTCATCGCTAATGGTAATGGCTTCATAGCCCAGAAAGGCGGCAGTATTAACCAGCTCTTCGGGATGAGAGGCCCCTTCTAAAAATGAGAAGTTACTCTGGCACAACAGTTCTGCAAACATCATCAGCCAAAGTACCCGTGTACATACCAGTGTTGTTGCTCATCCCGATACACCCAGAGGCGCTGGCCTTTGCCTGTAACGGCTAAAAAATAATCCCGCTTTACCGGGTTTTCATCCCACCAGCCAGTGTGAATCCGCTCCGGACCATAGAGAATTTGAGTCTGCTCGGTTAGCGGCTGAGGCTGAACCATCAGCCAGGCCGGTTGCTGGCCGTTAGCTTCTGAACTGGCCGGTGAATTATGGAGTGGACTAGTTTGTTGTAAAGTATAATCCTGGCGGTGCTCATTAATCTGTTGAACTGTTTTCACGCTATCGTTGCCGAGCCTGGCCAGCAGTTTACCCAACAGCATGTTTTCTGCGTGTCTTGAGTAGGTGCTTTGCAGTAACGACAGGTTTTCCGGATCAAACTCAACCAGTTGATCACAGGTTAGGGTTAGCGAGGTTACCGGTGAGTCGAGCGTAAGTTGCTCAAGCTTAAGGTCGACCAGCATTTGCCATTCACTTAAATGATGATGGGCGGTACCGGCGTTAACCACAAACACCAGGTTATCGTGCTCCCGTTGCTGAAGTTCAAATTGCAGGGTGTCTGTGGCCAGGTTGCGCTTTTGCAGATAGGTACAATTATTGCCAAGCACTACAGCAATATAGCGGCTTAATCCAGGTGCAGACTCCACCGCATAAGGCAGTTCCAGGTACTGGCTGAATAGCTTTCGCGGGTGAAATAAGCTGTAAGGCGGCTGCTTGACGCCCTTTATAGCCAACAGGTAAGTAATGATCCGGTTACTAAAGCGTTTACCAATTTCCTCCAGCGGTAACGCAATAAGCTGCCCGAGCTTGCGAATACCAATTCGGTTTAGCTGTTCCATTTCTCTGGCGGGGAGTTCAGTGGCCTGCAAAGAACAGTTTTTAAGGTGATAATCGGCCAGTTCAGGTTCCGTCTCTACCCGGTTAACGCGACTGCGAGCCAGCACCCGGGCAATTTCGATCGTGGTGCCAGAGCCAAAATGAAAGTGCACTCGCTGGGCGGTTAACGTTCGCTCACATAGCGCCATAAAATTATCCAGCCCCTGATAATAACGCACCAGCGGACTCAGATTAATGGCAATACCATTGCTGGCAACACAGACAATATCGGAGGCAATTGCATAAAGGGTAGTAGCCAGTTGCTCTAGCTGGCTGCTTTCGCTATTGGCGGAATATTCAATAATCCAGGTTTGCGCATGCATAGCGGTTACTTCTGCTAAGCCCATACCCGGTTTAATGCCAACAGTGATGGCCGCTGCTGATAACTGACAAACCGTATTGTCGGTTCCGTCAATCACTACCGTTGGCGCGGTTTGCTCAGGATGAAGCTGCTCAAATTGATCGAGCTGCAACCGTGGAAAATGCAGATAGAGCCAGTGCATCAGATTAACTGACTTCGTGTATAGCCGTTGCAGCGCTGTTACTGTACTGCCTGAACGCGTTAACAATGGCACTGTTAGAGGCCGGAAGGGGGTGTTCAATGGCAATATGCTGTTGCGGCCAGGCACCGCTTACCCGGTGTAAATGAACAAACCATTGCCGCGAATTGAACATCAGCTCCATATCAATGTTCACCGGCAACGCACCCGGACTCCTGTGACCGGGATGAACCAGTACCACCAGGCAGTCGTATTGCCTCGCCAGTACCTGCAGGCGTCGGGCAGCCTTCGGTTCTATCTGAGCCAGGTACATCACTACACAACAACAGGCCTGGCTACGGATTGCCTGTTCGCAGGCCCACAGGGCATCCGCTTCGTTAGTGGTGTTGACTACCCAGGATTGTTGTTGATATGGCGTTTGCGACATCCAGTTTGGGTTTAAGTGCATCCGGTTAGGCAACCAGATAATGCGCTTTTGCGTAGCGGCTTTTTGCAACAGCACGTTATTCAGCAGTTGCAGCTCACCTTGCCCGGCAAGCGCTCTGATACTCATTGCGCCAGCGGCTGGCACACCCCCGGCGCAGGCTTTATCCAGATTAGCCCGGCCCAACGGGAGGCGGGCCTCCTTGGCCCCGGGGGCTGCCCCCCCGCCGGCGCAGGCTTTATCCAGATTAGCCTGGCCGAACGGCAGCCGTGCTTCTTCGCCATCGGCAGTGTGACGATGGTCCCGGCCCCGAAAAACCAGGGGATGTTTAATAAGCGAACTGATAGATGCTGACATAATAAAATACTGTTTATTTATACAGTATTTTAGTCAAAAAAAACGCCTCTGCAAGAGGCGCGTGGGATTTGTTTAATTATTCTGCTTTACTGTTTTCGGTTTTGGTAGGCGGAAAGCTAAGGCCGCGGCAGGCGATAATAAAACCATCGAGGGTGTTTTTACTCCAGGCCATGCGGATATCACTGGGCTGAACCTTAATCACTTCACGAAGTTGCTCCAGGGTCACTTCCCCATCCTGTAAAGCGGCATTAAGGGCTTCTTCAACCGACATGCCTTTTTCCATGCAATACACTGCCACGGCGCTGATTTTTTCAAACATCGGTTGCAGTGTTTCATAGTGCTTAGCGTTCACTAAACCCCGTTTGTGTGAGGCGTCGAGACGTTCAGCCAGAAAGCTCTGTATTTGTTGCGAGAGCACCACCATACTGCCGTTAGCATCGCTAATACGTCTTGACGTGGCTTTCAGGCTGTTCTGGCAAAGCTGCAGTTGCTTTTGTAAGTTCTGAACTTTCAGACCAAAAAAAATCAACAACAGAATCAGCGCAGCAAAGCTTGCAAATATCAGCATGTCAGAATAATCCTTGTGTCAGTACAGGCCCGCAGGGTTAATCTTTCTTTGGGGTATAAATAGGACCGGGGAACGCCGTTACCTTATCCGATAACTCGGTGATTTTGGCACTACCTTGTTTTTTTACCTGGTCGATTCTAAGCACATTATGCATAGGAATAAAAGTGCTGGTGACATCGGCAAACTCGGTTTTGAGTTTTTCATGGGAGGGATCCACCACAATGTGGCTGTGGTTATCCCAGACAAAATCGCCAATTTCTACAAACCCGAATAATCCGCCCTGGGAGACTTCTCGCACATATAGCTCATAATGTTCACCATTACTCACAAACTGTACCCGGTAGAGCATTTTATTGTCGGCCATTTATGTTCTCTTTATTACTGCTGAAAAGGTATATCAAGTGCGAAGATTATAAGGGGAGAAGGGTAGCCTCTCCAAGAGGAGAAAGCACAATTGTTACTGCGAAATGGGCTGTAGCAGAGCGCGGGTAGCGATATGTAACTCTTCTTCGCTTTCCGCCAGAATACTGTTGATAGCAAATCCCTGCACGAAACTGGTGAGCTGTAAGGCTACCGCCTCAACGTTGATATGGGGTTGCACGGTTTGTTGGCGCTGCGCCTGTTCCAGGCAGCCGATAAACGCCAACTGCAGTTTGTCGAGGTAGTGGCGGCCCAAAGAGCGGATATGATCATCTTCGCTGCCTAACTCCGTTACCATGTTAATCAGCAGGCAGCCGCGGCCATAAATATGTTCAATGTAAGCAGCAAAGAAGCGTTCAATAGACGCCAGGCCCTGATGATCCTCAAGGTGCGCAAGAATGGGCGATAGCTTGTGGGTATCGTAATACTCGAGGGCGGCGTAAAGAAACTTTAGTTTGCTGCCAAACTCAAGATAAAACCCCCGGCGATTAAACTCAGTACGGGCGATAATTTCATCCATTACGGCGCCGTTGTAACTGTGTTCAATAAAGATATCTTCCGCTTCGCAGAGAATATCATCCAGGTTGTAAAGCGAGGTGCGAGGCATAATAAAGTCAGTGGTTTAATCTAAGTTAACTGTAGTTTGCCTCGCATGGAATGCAAATAAACGGTTGGTCTCAGTCTGCAATCGTCAGCGTCTGTTAGATGAAAAAGGACTGCTTAAAGCAGGCCCAGTGTTCATTGAAATGCTCGGTAGGTTTACGCTGAAAACCACTGCGGATAAACTGGTTGATCCGGCCATCTGTAAAACAGATAAGCGTGTTAGCAATCAGTCCTTCATCGGCGGCAAGCTCTTTGCCTTCGCGCAAACGGCGCTCCCGTAACACTTGCTTCAACTGAGTCTCCAGACGTTCGAACAGTTTGGCAATGCGAAGACGCAATCGTTCCTGCTCGCCCATCAGCGCATCACCGTTCAAAATGCGGGTAATGCCGGGATTCTTTTCGGCAAAGCCAAGAATGAGGTGCAGGATGAGCTGACAACGGGCTGCCGTGTCTTTCTCTTCATTGATAATTTTATTGATGCGCGAAAACAGGGTTTCCTCAATAAACTCAATTAAGCCTTCAAACATCCGGGCTTTGCTGGGAAAGTGACGATACAGCGCGGCTTCCGATACGCCTACTTTTTCAGCAAGCTTCGCCGTGGTTATACGCTGACCGGGGCTGGTTTCCAGCATTCCGGCGAGCGCCTGTAGAATTTGCGCTCTACGGTTAGTTCGTTTTGCAGCAGGCATAATAAAAGTGCTTCCTCCACCATATTATTGAGTGACAACAGTTTCCACTTTATTGTGAATTATAATGACAGTGTGTCGTTTTTTTCTTGATATCGTTCAATGACTACGTTCAACAGCGCCAGTGCGAGCTCAGTTTTAGGCTGGGCGGGTAAATCACAGTGCCCCTCCGGCCAGAACACCTGTAACGCATTGGCGTCACTGTTAAACCCTAATCCGGCAACCGTAATATCATTCGCCGCAATCATATCGAGTTTCTTATCGGCCAGTTTCCGTTTTGCATAAGCTTCAACATCCTGGCTCTCTGCAGCAAAACCAACGCAAAATGGTGGCTTAGGCAAACCTGCTACTGTTTTTAGGATATCAGGGTTTTTTACAAAAGTAAGTGTTAACTCATCGGCATTTTTTTTGATTTTATTGTCCGCTACATTTTCTGCCCGGTAATCGGCGACGGCAGCGGTTGCGATAAAAATATCCTGACTGTTTACCTTGGCCATAACAGTTTCGAGCATCTGTCCGGCGCTTTCTACATTTATTCGCGTTACCCCAGCTGGCGTGGGCAAAGCAACCGGGCCGGCTATCAGGGTTACCTCGGCACCAAGGCTTCGGGCCTGTTCTGCAATGGCAAAACCCATCTTGCCCGAGCTGTGATTAGACAAAAAACGCACCGGGTCGAGGCTTTCCCGGGTGGGGCCAGCGGTGATCAACAGGCGTTTACCCCGCAATGGCTGCGGCTTATTGAGTATTGAGCTTAAACATTCAACGATTTTTTCTGGTTCCAGCATCCGGCCTGGGCCGATATCGCCACAGGCCTGGGCGCCGTCAGCAGGGCCGAGAATGTGCGTTTCATAGCTCCGTAATAATCGCAGGTTGTGTTGAGTTGGTTTAGCTTTCCACATTTGTTGGTTCATGGCCGGGGCAATACACACCGTTGCCGAAGTTGCCAGATATACCGTGGTCAGTAAGTCGTCGGCAATGCCGTGAGCAAGTTTAGCCATGGTGTTGGCAGTGGCTGGCGCTATCAGCAGAATATCGGCCCATTTAGCCAGCTCAATATGGCCCATGGCGGCTTCTGCGCTGGGGTCCAGTAAATCCGTGCTAACCGGAAAACCCGACACGGCCTGCAGCGACAGTTCGCTGACAAAATGCCCGCCGGACTGGTTGAGGATCACGCGAACCTGCGCACCCTGAGCGACCAATTTACGCACTAAATCAGGGGTTTTATAGGCCGCTATGCCGCCGCTAATCCCCAGTACTATTTTTTTACCTTGTAACGTCATGTGTCTATGTCCGACCAGCTAAACAGTCAAAGATTAGCATGCACGGCACCTGGTGTGTAGCGAAAACCCGGCTCAGGTGCAGTAGTTGGCCGGCAACTTTTCACTTAGTCTGTTGAGGTTATCAACGTTACATTACCGAGAGATGTTATGACGCTGACACTTCATCACTGGCCGCTACAGGAGCGGCCCCGCGAGAGACTGCTAAAATATGGGCCTCAGCAATTATCTGATACCGAACTGCTGGCGATTATTCTGCGTAGCGGCACCCGGGGTCTTACCGTACTGGAGTTGGCGGGAACGTTACTGGCCCATTTTAGTAGTTTACGCGGAGTTATCTCCGCCTCCAGTCACGAACTCTGTGCGCTGCCTGGCATTGGTAAAGCCCGCTATTGCGAGCTCCAGGCGGCCATGGAAATCTGCCGCCGCCAACTGGCTGAGCCATTATATAAACGCTCGGTATTTCATTGCGCCGAAGATGCTAAATTTTACCTGCGGGCTGAGCTGCGCGACTTAAAACAGGAAGTGTTTGGCGTATTAATGCTCGATAGCCAGCATCAGTTAATTATGTTCAGAAAGCTGTTTTCCGGTACTATAAATGCCGCTGCTGTTTACCCCCGGGAAATCGTCAGGCAGGTGATTGCCGACCACGCGGCAGCGATTATTCTGGTGCATAATCATCCCTCGGGCAATCCCACTCCCAGCGAAGCAGATATCCGCTTAACCCGGGATATAAAACATGCCATGGCGCTGGTGGATGTTGAGGTGCTCGACCATTTTATTGTGGCCGATAATCAGGTGTGTTCTCTGGCCCAGCAGGGCTTAATGTGATCATCTGAGTTACCGAAGGGGTATAAAGGTTTGAAAATTTATACTTTAGTTTGTTTTTTTATACCGGTATATTTTATCTTAAGTTGTACTTTTTTACGCCAACCCTAGTGATCTGCCGGTAAAAATGCTTTAGTATGATCACTTGGCGGATATCCCATAGAAAGGACTAAACATGAAAAAATCATTGCTTATTACGCTGATCACTGCCGCTATGGCAATGTCTGCGAATGCACAACAAACCGGTGAAGCTGGTGCGGGTGCTGGTGCTGGCGGCGCTGGTGGTGTCGGGGGCGCTTTAGGTGGCTTAGGTGCTGCTGGTATTGCTGGTGGTGTAATCGCCGCGGCAGTAGTTGGCTCTGTTATCGCGAGTAACGACACTAATACTGACACTGGTACTGGTGGCGGCGGTGAAAACCCTGACCCAGAGTGTTCTGCTGGTGACGACCTGGTAGACGGCATTTGTTACAACGTAACAAATACCTTAACTACTACCAATACCAACGGCGTAACTACTACTATCACCGTTCCGGTAACTACTACTTATTTGCCTACTGTACCTCAGTAAGCGAAAACAGTTTTAGAAAGCCGCCTGTTGGGCGGCTTTTTTATTGGTTATGGAATTACATTAGGCTGAACCGAGTCTTTCATGTCTGTTGCAACATTTCTTCGATTTTTCATCATGGTAGCCGTCAGCGTCTTGCTGGTTGGTTGTTCTAATGTTAACAGGTTGTACCTGGAAACCCTCCGTCTGGCATTTTTTGAAGATGGGCCTTCATTATCATTTGAGCAGGTCAGGGAAAGTAAAGTTGATTTCCTTAAAGTCCTGCACGGCGAGCGTTTACCCGTATACATGGCCCTGGCCTATATTGAAGACGGGCAGGATAAATGGGTGTCTGCAGACCACGTTGTGGTAGCCATGGATCGGGATAAAATCATTCGTATCGCCGGTCTGGATGTTGACCTGCAGTATACGGACAATGTCGAAAACAATCCGCTTAGAGCCGCAGATAAGTTATCGCAGGCTAACTGGCAGTATCATATCGATGTGGAAGAACACCACTATGGCCTGCCAGTGGATTCTCAGTGGCAGCGCGGCGCCCCACAACAGGTCACGTTTTACGATAAAGCATTCACCGTAATTCCGGTCACCGAAACGGTTTCCATCGATATTGATAAACCCTACTGGACTCATGAGACCTCCTGGCAAAACGTCTACTGGCTGGAACAGACCAGCGGGCAGATTATTTACAGCGAACAGAAAGCCACGCCGAATTCCGATCTGATGAAAATGACATTTGTGAGCCGTATCGCCCGCCTGATTAACGCCAGGGAGGCAAATTGATGTTACGTGTACTTTGTATGATGCTCGGTTTGCTTTCTTATTCAGCCACTGCAGACATCGCAGTGACTTTCAATGTGGCCGGCCAGATTTATACCTTCGACCGCCCGGTGCGCCTGGCCACGGTATTGTCTATCGTTGAACAAAAGCCTACTCAGTACTGGGCTAATGCGGCGGTTTACCAGTTAAATGCACCTGAAATAGAGCAGCAACGGGCAGATATTCTGCAACAACTGGCAGCGCTGATCCGTGAGCAGNCTAAGGGCNGTTCNGAATATCGNCAGCTCTCTGCGTTATACCAGGAAATAGGCAGCTGGCAGNTGATGCGCCGTCTCAANNTGATTGTTGATTATGATCAGGCACGGCTTAATCCTGCCCTTAACCCGCAGTTCAATACCGGTGAGTACTATATACGTTTTAAACAACGCTCACAGGTGGTTCGACTCACTGGCATGGTGCAACAGGCCACGGCATTACCGTTTAAAACCGGGCTNACCGTTACTGATTATATCGATAGCGTTGATTTGGCGGCCAATGCCCATCGGGATATCGCCTATTTGCTCGAACCCGATGGTGATGTGAAAAAGCTTGGTATCGCCTACTGGAATCGCCAGTTTGTTAAACCGATGCCCGGCAGTGAAATATTTATACCGCTTCAGGATGAGCTGTTTTTCGACCGTATTGGTCCGCTCAATGACAAAATCGCCCAACTTATGATGCATAGGATGTAACCTTGGCTGCTCCGCGTTTTTCTTTCTCTTTGTCGACTCTGGCGCTGGCCTGCATGACAGCCGTGCCGCAGACCCGGGCTGACGAATCCGATCAGCCAACGACTTACTCAGTAACCCCCAGTCAGATGGTGCAGGGTGGTGTAGGACTCTGGCAAACGCCAACCGCCCGGATGATGCCGGAAGGCGCCCTGTCGATGAGTTACACCGACAACCAGGAATACCGCTTTATGTCGGTCAGTCTGCAGTTGTTCCCCTGGATGGAAGCTACCGCCCGGTACACCGACGTGCGTACCCGGCTATACAGCAATGTCGACGACTTTAGTGGTGACCAAACCCTGAAAGATAAAGGCCTCGACGTAAAATTCCGCCTGTGGGAAGAAAGCTATTATTTACCCGATATCTCGGTGGGTTTCAGAGATTTCGGCGGCACCGGCTTTTTTGAAAGCGAGTTTGTTAATGCCAGTAAAGCGGTAGGGCCATTCGATTTTCACCTTGGTTTAGGCTGGGGGCACTTAGGTTATCAGAACGATATCACTAACCCTTTTTGTGAGCTCAGAGACAGCTTCTGCGAGCGCCCGGACGGCTTTTCTGGCCGCGGCGGTAAGGTTGATTACCAGAACTTCTTTAAAGGGCCTATGGCGGTATTTGGCGGGGTAGAGTATCAGACTCCGCTGGAAGGCCTGAGTTTCAAAGCAGAGTTTGAAGGGAATAATTACCAGCAGGACCGCGCCGGTGCCCTGGAGCAGGACTCCCGCTGGAACTTTGGTGCTGTCTACCGCTGGAATAACTTTGATTTTTCACTTAATTATCAGCGCGGCAATACTATCGGCTTTGGCGTGAGCTATAAGCTGAATATGCATACTGTTAGTCAGGTCAAAATTGATAATCCACCGCGTGAAATTCAAGGCATTAAACCGCCAGAAAACGCTGCCGCAGTGAATCGTCAGAAGCTTTATAACGATCTGCGCCGTAATGGGGGCTATGTGATCACTGACCTCGAAATCGACGATGAGCAGGCCACTTTTTATGGCCTGCAAACGAGATATCGCGACCGCAATGAGGGCGTTGAGCGGGTTGGCCGTATTCTGGCCTCAGAGCTGCCAGAATCTATTCAGCAATATCACCTGGTTGAACAAAGCAATAATGTCCCGATGGTGGATACCGTTATTGATGCGGATACGTTCCGTGAACATGCAACGTATAGCGTACCAGAGAGTAGTGTAGAAGATACCTATCGGCGTGTTTCACCCACCCAGCAACAGGTTGATGCCTACGAGCCGCATCGCGCTACGGGTGCTTTTTTCTCCACCAAGTTTTTCTGGACGCAGACCTTCGGTAACCCGGAAGATTTTTATTTATACCAAATCGGGCTGCTGAGCAGTGTGGGCTATAAGTTTAATGAGCATCTGGGGATCTATGGTGGGATCCGTACCACGTTGCTGGATAACTTCGATAAATTTAACTTTACCGTAGATGCCGAAGAAGCCTTTTTGCCGCGGGTAAGAACCCGGGTTCGTGAGTATGTTACCGGGCCAATGATAACCCTTGATACGGTGTTTATGCAGTGGTCCGACAGACTGGCGGATAATTGGTATTACCAGGGCTATGGCGGCTATCTGGAAACCATGTTCGGCGGTGTAGGCGGCGAAATTATGTATCGCCCCATCGACAGTAACTTTGCCTTCGGTGTGGATATCAACTACGTGAAACAGCGCGACCCGGATAGCACAACGGCCTTTATGGATTATTCGGCGGTCACCGGTTTTGCCTCGGCTTATTATCAGCCTGATTTTCTGCCGGATACGCGTATCAGAGCCAGCGTAGGGCAGTTCCTTGCTAAGGATCGCGGTATCAATATCGATTTCGCCAAACGCTTCGACAGTGGCATTGTGGTGGGCGCATTTGCCTCATTCACCAATGTCTCCTCAGAAGAATACGGTGAGGGCAGCTTTACCAAAGGCTTTTATGTATCGGTGCCACTGGATCTGTTTATTCTGCAGCCGGCTACGGGTCGCGGCCAGTTCCCATGGGTACCGATTGCCCGGGATGGCGGCCAGATGCTGAACCGTCCGGTGCAGCTGATCGGCGTAACAGAAATGCGATCGCCATTCTTGGATTAGGCGCTGAAACAGGGTATAAATGCCGATCTGAAGGATCCGGTTGGCGGTTTTTTGCTCAGGATCGCAGGTTTTTCTGCATTAGTGTTGAATTCGGCGCAGATTTGCTGTATAAAATGCGCCCTCTTATTTAAAGGTTAAGACGTCATCAGACCCGACACCCAAATTGCTGGTGGGACCGATTGGCGAGACAAAATTCGTTGTTCTGGAGACAAATAATGTCAAGAGTATGTCAAGTAACAGGTAAGCGTCCTGCGGTAGGTAACAACCGCTCTCACGCTAGAAACGCGACTCGCCGTCGCTTTTTACCAAACCTTCAATCTCACCGTTTTTGGGTTGAGAGCGAAAACCGCTTCGTTAAACTGCGTCTGTCTGCTAAAGGCATGCGTATTATCGATAAAAAAGGTATTGATGCTGTATTAACAGACATCCGTGCCCGTGGCGAAAAGATCTAAGGAAGCCAAATCATGCGTGATAAAATTAAATTAGTTTCTTCAGCTGGTACGGGTTTCTTCTACACCACTGACAAAAACAAGCGTAACATGCCGGGCAAAATGGAGATCAAAAAGTATGATCCCGTTGTTCGTAAGCACGTTATGTTTAAAGAGGCCAAAATCAAGTAATAAAACTTGCTTTTGTCTCCACGAAAACCCGGCCGTTGCCGGGTTTTTTGCGTGAATGTCAGCAGTATATCTCAACAGGTAACTAAACTATGGCAAGACTGTCCAAACGAGGATTCAATAATGTGGTGATATTCGCCATGTTAGGCATGATATTCCTGTTTAATCTGGACCGTTTTGTGCCGGAAAGTCAGCAGCCTGTCAGCTTACCGCTGCTGACAGAAAACGCCCATGTGCTCAAAATTGAGCAAAGCGGCTTTAAACTGGAACGGGTTGGTCAGCAGTGGCGCTGGAATGGCGTGAATAAAACCCTCAATAGCACACCTGAAGCGCAAATCAGCCAGTGGCGTAACGCCGTAATGCAGCCAGCCAAGCCGCCGCGTGAAATCACTCAAACCGAACCATTAATAGCCGTTGTCTGGGTAGCCGGAGCCTCTCAGGGGCTGGTTTATGCCTTTGTGGCTAAGGATCAGAACCTCTGGGTTCAGTTCGACCAGCAGTGGTATACCCTCGATGGGGTGCGTTTGTCACAACTGCTACCCTGGCTGACCGATGAGCAGGAAATGTAATGCCTGAGTTACCAGAAGTAGAAGTCAGTCGCCTTGGCGTTGCCCCTTTTCTTGAAGGGCAGGNAATCCGCAATATTATTGTTCGCGATCGCCGTTTNCGCTGGCCGGTGCCAGNATCACTNNCNGATGCNATTGGNCAACAGGTTACGGCNGTTAACCGCCGGGCNAAATACCTGCTTATTGANNTGGCNGGTGGCGGNCGGATNATTCTGCACCTGGGNATGTCNGGNAANCTNCGGGTTCTCGATGCGANCGTAGCNCCGGNCAAACATGATCATNTCGACATTGTNCTGNATAGCGGCAAATGCCTGCGGCTTAACGATCCCAGACGCTTTGGCGCCTGCCTCTGGCAAGCNCCCGGNGANCCNGNTCCGCAGCNACTGGCNCACCTGGGNCCNGANCCGCTGACAACCGATTTTGATGCTGAGCGNCTGGTGANGTTNTCNCGNAANAAACAGGTGGCCNTTAAGAACTTTATTATGGATAACGCGGTTGTGGTGGGAGTAGGTAATATCTACGCCAACGAAGCGTTATTTATGGCCGGTCTCGATCCCCGCCGTAAAGCGGGCAAGGTTAGCGCTAAACGTTATGAGTTGCTGACCATCGCCATTAAGGAAGTACTGGCAAAAGCCATTCAGCAGGGCGGTACCACGCTTAAAGACTTCACCCAGACCGATGGCAGCCCTGGGTACTTTAAACAGTCTCTCAACGTTTACGGGCGCGCTGGTGAGCCATGCTTAACCTGCGAAACGCCCGTTAAAAGCCTGACCATCGGCCAGCGCAATACCTTTTACTGCCCGCAGTGCCAGCGCTAAGCGCTGCTAATTAGCCGTGTAAGCGCTTTTCCAGCGCCGCTTTAACGGCCGGATGACAAAACTGACCCACATCGCCATGATGCAATGCCACTTCTTTCACCAGCGTAGAGGATATAAACGAGTTTTCTTCTGAAGGGGTAAGAAACACACTTTCTAAATCGGGATTTACCCGCCGGTTCATATTGGCCAACTGAAACTCATATTCAAAATCGGCCACGGCGCGCAAGCCGCGGATCAGGATAGTGGCGTTCTCGGTACGGGCAAACTCCGCCAGCAAACCGGAAAAACCAATCACGGTAACGTTGTCCAGTTCACTGGTGACCGCAGAAATCAACGACACGCGCTCTTCCAGAGTGAATAACGGCTTTTTACTGGGATTGGCGGCAATCCCCACAATCACCTCATCAAACATGCGTGAAGCCCGCTCGATTAAATCGGCATGACCATTGGTGATGGGATCAAAGGTCCCCGGATAAATAGCTCGTGTATGCATAATAGATAAGTATTGTTTGAGTTAAGAAAACAGTAACCAGATTTTACGGCGGATGCAATCGCCATCCGGCTAGCCAGGCTGATTATAACCACTTAGCAGGCTATCCCAGTTTTCCGGCGTAAAATGATAACCTGGATACTTGCCCTGTTCCTTGTTTAAGGAACGGTTTAAACGGCTCAGATTACCGACTTTCCACTGGTCACCAGCCTTCTCGGCACATTTATCAAAATCAATCAGCCAGAACTTATCGTCCCGATCGATCAAAATATTGTGAATGTTAAGGTCGTGATGATAAACCTGATTATCATGTAACTGCCTGATTAAGCGTCCTATTTGTTGCCATTGTTGGCCAGCCAGTGGCTTTGCAAGCAGGTGCTCATGCACTTCACAACTGTGCGGAATGCGTTCCATTAAGATACTGGCTTCGTAGCTGATACCATAGCGGCTGACGCGCCCGGCCAGCCCTCTGGGCACCGGTAATCCTGCCTGGTGCATCTTATTGAGCAGGTTAAGCTCACGATAGGGACGGGTGGTGGTTAGCCCGCCGAAAATAAACCGTCGCTCAGACACATGCCTTACCAGACCGCCACGGCAATAATCCCTCAGCACCATTTGCGCCGGCTTATCAATCAGTACCGCCTGACCGCGCCCGCTGTTGGCCGTAGCAGACTGCTGCCAGTGCGACTGCTGTAACCATTCAGGAGGAGGAACAGGAATACCGAATGTGTCGCACTGGTCTGCGCAAAGTAACAGGGTATCACGGCCTGATGTGTAGGTTTGTATGGCTTGCAACGATAATTCTCAGTATTAAGACTTGTTAAATCATGCTGATTGTAATCAAATTAGCGGGGTTTATCAGTGCTAGTTGGAAGATTCTTTGTCAGGCGTATTAAAACTCCCTCAAAATGCAAGAATATGTATTCTTAGATTGTCAGCCATTGGCGATGTGTGTCATGCCGCAGCCATGGTTAATCGTATCAGGAGTGCCAGGCCTGACATCCGGATCACCTGGATTATCGGTAAGATAGAGTACCAGTTGCTTAACGGCATGGACGGCGTAGAGTTTGTTATCTATGACAAGAAAACCGGCCGTAAAGGGATGCAGGCTATTCGCCAGCAATTTAAAGCACAACGATTTGATGTGCTCTGTGTTATGCAGATAGCACTGCGCGCTAATCTGCTGTCCCGCGCTATCAGGGCTAAAGTGCGTTTAGGTTTCGATAAGTCCCGCAGCAAAGAAGGCCATAGCCTGTTTATTAACAAACGCATTGCCCGGCAGCAGCATCCCCATGTGCTGGAAGGTTTTATGGCGTTTGCCGATGCCATGGGCATTGCGCCGGTGGAAAAGCCCGCCTGGCAGTTGCCTTTGAGCGAGTCTGATCTGGCTAAGGGCGTTAGCTTAAAGCAGCAATATGGCCGCTATGCCGTTATTTGCCCGGCTGCGTCTAAGGCAGAACGTAACTGGACCGCAGAGGGGTATGCCGCGGCTGCTCAGCATCTTGCCAATAAAAATATACCGGTATTCCTTTGCGGCGGACCGGGGCCCCTCGACAGAACCATCGGCGATGCTATCCAGGCAGCCGGCGCTCCCATCAAAGACGACCTGATTGGTAAAACCACCCTCAAAGAACTGGCCGGTGTGCTCGCTGAGGCGAGTTTGGTTATCGCCCCCGACACCGGCCCTGCCCATATGGCAACGGCAGTGCATACGCCTGTCATTGGCCTGTATGCGCATTCCAACCCGCGCCGCACCGGCCCTTATAACAATCTGGCCGATGTGGTTTCAGTTTACGACCACTGCATTGAACAGCAAACTGGTAAACCCTGGCAGGCTTTACCCTGGGGTAAACGGGCCAAAGGTGAAGATCTGATGAGCATGATCACCACCGACCAGGTGAATACCGCTATCGATACGCTGCTTAACCGGCCTGAAAGCGTTTAACGTCCTGCGCTTATTGCACTAAAGTTATAATAATAAACACTTTAAAAAATCCAATTCTTTTCTAAACTTGTAATTGGGCCTGTCCAACTCTGGGAAGGCACTTCGCGGCAGGAAGGGACCTACGCAAATGGCTACATTAGTTAAGGCGTACATTTGAAAGTTTGGATTTTAAAAGCGTTCTGCTTCGGCGCCCTATTGGTATGGATAGGAGCATTCTGGACAGCAACTGCTCGGGCCGAGACACCCGCACAGCCTATCGCTGTGGTGGTTAATCAATCCGTTGATATTACTACGCTAACACCCGCGCAACTTCGGATGATCTTTGCCGGGCGAACCCAGTTCTGGCCCGACGGCAGTCGGATCAGTGTCTTCGTGCTGTCATCTCAAAGTGATGTTCATCAGCGTTTTTGCCGTGATTTACTCAATATTTATCCCTACCAACTTGAACGTATCTGGCAGCGTGTAGTGTATTCTGGGCAAGGTGAAGCGCCAGAAATCATTAGTACCACGCAGGCCCTGCAAGACATTATTGGCCAAACGCCCGGGGCTATTGGCTATCTGCCAGCGCCTGAGTCGATGAGTAAAAATACCAGGACGATCACCGTGGGAGAGCCGTTATGAAGCATTTTGTGTACAGCGTAGGATTAACACTGCTGCTCTTTACTACTCATATTCAGGCTAGTCAGGACNACTTTTCCTGGCATGGCTTTGTCGCCCAGGGCATCACCAGCTCTACCGATAGCAATTACATTACCACCGGCAATGAGATCACTGCCGAACTCACCGAAATAGGAATCAATGGCTCGTATGTGATTAACCCGTCTTTGAGCGTGTCCGGCCAGTTAGTCTACCTGAACGGCGGCAACCGTTTTCGCCAGGGAGCCCGCCTTGATTATTTATTTTTAGACTGGCGCTTAACCCGCTTGTTTGACTGGCAGGTGAACGTGCACCTGGGGCGCTATAAAAACCGCCACTGGTGGTATTCGGCNACNCAGGATGTGCCGCATACTCGNCCTTCCATTTCNNTGCCTCAGTCTATCTACTACGATGGTAACCGCGATCTCGCTCTCAGCAGCGACGGTATTGCCCTACAGAGCACTAAAACAGGCAGCACTGGCACCTGGGAAGTACGTTGGAGCTATGGACGCTCACCGCTGGCCAGAGAAGATACCGAAAAGCTGTTAAGCCCGCAGGCNCAAGGGAGNGNAAAACAGGATTTTACGCATCAGTTCAGCACCTACTGGCAACCAGAGTCCATGCACTGGCAGGTTGGCTTTAGTTTGCTGCAGTCTGAGTTTACCTATGAGCCGACCGCACTGGACATTCTGCTCAATGGCCAGTCTGCTCTTGACCGCCTTACCCTGGCCGCCCGATATGACAGCGAGAACTGGGAACTCACTATGGAGCTGCTGCGCGACCGCCTGATGTACGAGGGAGACTTTACCCAGGGCATCACGCTGGATGTTGATAAAACCGGCGAGGGCGGCTATCTCCAATGGCGCTATTTNTTGCAAAACAACCTNACCGGACTGGTGCGATTTGATACNTACGATGTGGATCGCNAGGACCGCCACGGCNANCAACTGGCNTTNAATCCATTTGGNGCNATNCCTGAACACTANGGGTANATGGATACACTNACCGTGGGCCTNAGCTGGGATATNCNNNCNAANCTNAGGCTNAGCGGNGAGTTNTCCCGNACNCACGGNGCNGGNCGNCTNACTGCCGTGGTATTTCCTGATGCGCTGGTTTATGCAAAGCCGTACTGGAATGCATGGTCTGTGCAACTGATGTACTGGTTCTGAGTCGATGAAAAAAANCGTCTCGCTCAGTTACAAAGTCCTGACCATCATGTTGGTAGTGATCATGTTTGTTTGCTCGCTGGTGGTGGGTCTATTACTGTATCAGGCGGCTAATCAGGAGCAACAGCTTAATCAGACGATATTATCGCGTGACGTTACCCGCTATCANCAGTTCTCAACTTTACTCAATGAACGTCTATCAGTTTGGGTCGAAGGACTCAAATACATTAACGATATCCCACCGGGTAATACTACCGAACTGGTAGATACCTTCAGGCGCGCCGAAGATTTCCTGTTGCTTCAGTGGGATGTTAATAACNTATGGATACTCGACAACCAGCAACAACTGGTATACCAGCAGGGGGAGATGTTGCCAGACGATGTGCTTGAAATGGTTGAACAAACCCTTACCGAGGCTAGGCCTGTTGCCGGCGTGCATTGTCATGTAATGTGCGAACAGGTTGTCAGCATCCCAGTGATGATCAACCGGCAGACTGCTAATGTAGTAGTAATGAGCACATCATTACAGGAATTACTGGCCTTACTGAGTGAGGCAGCCGATGGCGCCAGTCAGTCAGATCTGGTGCTGGTGAAGCATGCCAGGGGGGCCAACTCTCAATCCGACCGATACTTCATTAACAGTATGGTCAGCGATAAGCAGGAGCGCTTTATGCGCGATATTCTGGCCGCCATTCCGCCTTCCGCCAGCAAAACCAAGCTGATCACCAGCGGCTACGAAGTTAACGTAAACGGGCGCGCCTACCTTATAACGCTATTGCCACTCTATCAGCACAAGTCTAACGGTCATTATCTGATGTTTACCCATGACATTGATGAGCGTAAACGTGCTTATAAAAGCCAGAACCGGGTTATTTTCTTCGGTGGAGTGGGGTTGGTATTGACCTTTGTGTTATGTATGTTTGTACTGTTGCGGCGCTATGCGCAAAAACTTACTGCGTTGGCAAACATGCTGCCGTTACTGGCTCAAAAGCGCTTTGAAGAATTCAAAATACAGCAAAAACGCAGCTTTACCCGTGAAAAATGGCTGCTGGATGAGCTCGACNCCCTGGGTGAGGCTGCCGTAGAACTGTCCGATAAACTGGAGTCGCTGGATCAGCAAATGACGGTGAACACGGCCAAGCTGGAAAAGATGGCCATGTTCGACAGCCTCACCGGCTTGCCCAATCGTAATATGATGACCTTTCAGATCAACAAACAGCTGGCAGCACTGCAGCGTCGGCAGGCGGGTATGGCTTTATTGTTTATTGACCTGGATAACTTTAAAAAGGTTAACGACAGCCACGGTCATCACTTTGGCGACGAAGTGGTGAAACTCGCCGGCGAAAGGCTTTCCAGGGTGATCAGAGAAAATGACCTGATCGCCCGGTTTGGTGGCGATGAGTTTGTGATCCTGGTAACCGGGCTCGATAAGGTCGAGCAGNTGAATATTGTTGCCGACAAGCTGATCGAAGAGTTTGTTGAGCCCATGCGCATCAGCGAACAAACTTTCTATATCAGCATCAGTATTGGCGTGGCCTACACTTCCAACTCAAAAACACGGGCACTGGAGCTGATGCGTCAGGCCGACACCGCCATGTACGAAGCCAAGCTGGAACGAGGCTCCAGTTTCCGCTTCTTTAATTCGTCGATGAACCAGAAAATCGTTAAGCAGGTGGAGCTTGAGAATGAAGCCCGTATTGCTTTAAAAGAACAACAATTCTTCCTTGCCCTGCAACCGCAAATTGAATTGGCCAGCAAGCGACTCACCGGATTCGAAGCACTGCTGCGCTGGAATCATCCGCAACGAGGCCTGGTGCCTCCGGGGGATTTTCTGCCTATGCTCGAAAATACGGCAATGATGTCTGAGCTTGATTTTTGGGTAATGGAAAAAGCCATTGAGCTCTTGTCCAGACTGGAAACCAACGGCTATCGTAATGTAAAAATGGCTATTAACCTGTCGGCGGCGCAGTTTGCTAACAGCGCGTTGCTACCTTACCTGATGGAGCTTATTGAGCTGCACAAGGTGGACGCGCGTAACATCGAGCTGGAACTCACCGAAACCGTGCTGGTGGCCGACATAGAGCGGGCGGTAGACGTTATTCAGCAGATCCGCGCCCTGGGCTGCAAACTTGCCGTAGACGATTTTGGGACCGGCTACTCATCATTAAGCTATCTGAAAATGATCCCCAGCGACATTATTAAGATTGACCGTTCTTTTATAGCCGGTATGCTCGAAACCGAAAGCGATCGTAATATTGTCAGCTCCACCATAAGCATGGTGCGCAGCATGGGGCAGCAGATCATCGCCGAAGGCATTGAACAGCCCGAGCAGTTATTTCAACTGGCAACTATGAACTGCCAGTACGGGCAGGGGTATTACATCAGTAAACCTATCGACGAACATCGCTTGTGGGACGTGCTACAAACCAAGGTATATATGGGGCGCTGGCAACTCTAACCTGCGAACTTCCGGGAGGCGTTGCAGAGCGTCCTTAAAAGTTTACACTTTAGGCGTACAGAAACCCGCAGCCATGCGCCCTGGCATAGGCAGTCTCACCGGCTCTTCGGTACAATACGCCTCTTTCATCCAACCCCTTCGGCCAGGAGTGCTTGCATGTCAGCATCTTTTATTTCTCATCTCGAACAACAGCTTAACGCCACCCGTGAGGATGGGTTGTACAAGGTAGAGCGGGTGATCACCACCCAGCAACAAGCCGACATCGCCACTCAGAGCGGCGACCACGTTATTAACTTTTGTGCCAACAATTATCTGGGCCTGGCCAATCACCCGGCACTGATTGAAGCGGCTAAGGACGGATTGGATTCCCACGGGTTCGGCATGGCCTCGGTACGCTTTATTTGTGGCACCCAGGATATTCATAAAGCCCTGGAAGCCAAAATCAGCGACTTCCTGGGTACCGAAGACACCATTTTGTATCCGTCCTGTTTCGATGCCAATGGCGGCTTGTTTGAAACGTTACTCGGGCCGGAAGATGCCATTGTGTCTGATGCACTGAATCACGCCAGTATTATCGACGGCGTACGCCTCAGTAAAGCTAAGCGTTACCGCTATGCTAACAATGACATGCAGGCGCTGGAGGAACAGTTAAAGCAGGCACGTGAGGACGGCGCCCGGTTTATCCTAATCGCTACCGACGGCGTGTTTTCGATGGACGGTATCATTGCCAACCTGAAAGGCGTATGCGATCTGGCCGATAAATACGATGCCATGGTGATGGTAGACGACTGCCATGCCACCGGTTTTCTGGGTGAAANCGGCCGCGGCAGCCACGAATACTGTGANGTGCTGGGACGGATTGACTTAATTACCGGCACCCTGGGCAAGGCTTTAGGCGGCGCATCCGGCGGTTATACGTCTGGTAGCAAAGCCGCNATTGAATGGCTGCGCCAGCGTTCTCGTCCGTACCTGTTTTCAAACTCTGTGGCCCCGCCCATTGTGGCAGCGTCACTGAAAGTGTTCGACATGATGGCCGATGGCCACGATNTNCGNGCNCAGCTGTGGCGCAATGCNGANCACTTCCGCCACCGCATGACTGAAGCCGGNTTNACNCTGGCAGGCGAAGATCACGCNATNATTCCGGTGATGCTNGGNGANGCCAANCTGGCNAACCAGATGGCAGANAANCTGCTGGAGAAAGGCATTTATGTGATTGGCTTCTCTTATCCTGTAGTACCAAAAGGGCAGGCGCGTATTCGCACTCAGATGTCGGCTGCCCATACACTGGAGCACTTAGATAAAGCGGTGGATGCGTTTATTGAAGTGGGTCGTGAGCTGGGAGTGATTGCATGAAGTCGTTGGTAAAACAGCAGCCAACCCGCGGTATCTGGATGCTTGATACCGATAAACCGGTAATGGGCCATAACGACCTGCTGATTAAAATTCGTAAAACTGCCATTTGCGGCACCGACATGCATATTTACCAGTGGGACGACTGGGCGCAGAAAACCATTCCGGTACCCATGGTAGTGGGCCACGAATATGTTGGCGAAGTGGTCGACATGGGGCAGGAAGTGCAGGGCTTCAAAGTGGGCGACAGGGTATCTGGCGAAGGCCATATCACCTGCGGCCACTGCCGTAACTGCCGTGCGGGCCGCCGCCACCTGTGCCGCAATACCGAAGGCGTGGGCGTAAATCGCGCTGGCGCTTTTGCCGAATACCTGGTGATCCCCGCGTTTAACGCCTTTAAGATCCCGGATAATATCAGCGATGATCTGGCTTCTATCTTCGACCCCTTTGGTAACGCTGTACACACCGCGCTGTCGTTCGATCTGGTGGGTGAGGATGTGTTGATCACCGGTGCCGGCCCGATTGGCATTATGGCTGCCGCGGTCGCCCGCCACGTTGGCGCACGCCATGTGGTGATCACCGATGTAAACCCGTATCGCCTGAAACTGGCCGAACAAATGGGCGTGAGCCGCGCTGTGAATGTGGCGGAAGAATCGCTGAAAGACGTAATGAACGGACTGGGCATGACCGAAGGCTTTGATATTGGCCTAGAAATGTCTGGAGTCCCGGCGGCCTTTCGCGATATGCTCAATAACATGAATAACGGCGGAAAAGTTGCCATGCTTGGTATTCCGCCGCAGGACGTCGCCATCGACTGGAACCAGGTGATTTTTAAAGGCCTGGTGATTAAAGGTATCTACGGCCGGGAAATGTTTGAGACCTGGTACAAGATGGCGAGCTTACTGCAAAGTGGCCTGGACATTTCCCCCATCATTACGCATCAGTTTGCCATTGACGACTTTCAGCAAGGCTTTGATGTAATGGGTTCCGGAGAGTCAGGAAAAGTCATTCTTAACTGGCAATAAGAGTTTTATGCAACCATTCCAACACATCACTATCGCTGACGTCGCAGAACAGAAAGACCAATTGGTTATTGCGGATATCCGCGATGCCGGGTCGTTTCAGTCTGCTCACATGGAAGGCGCTATTAACCTGAATAACGATAATCTGGCCGCGTTTATGGAAGCCACTCCCAAAAGCGCCCCGGTAGTGGTGGTGTGCTATCACGGTGTAAGCAGCCAGCAAGCCGCACAGTTTCTGGCCGGTCAGGGCTACGAAAAGGTGTACAGCATGGATGGCGGCTTTGAAGGCTGGCGTCTGGGTCAGCCGGTGGTTAGCGACTAATTGTGGCAAAACCACTGATTGCAATCAGTCAGCTACGTTACGCTGACTCACTGGCCAGTTACCTGAAATCCCAACAGATCCCGGTACAGGTTCATCATGTACCCGAGGAAGACCAGTACGTGCTGGTGCTGGATAACGAAGCCCACCACGAACGCGCACTGGAAATTTGCCAGGCGTTTATTCAGGCCCCCAATGATCCAAAGTATCAGCAGGCGGCCTGGCAGCACTCTGAGCGAACCGATGTACCGGTAGAACAGGCCCCGGGCAACAGTATGCGCCGTTGGCTGGTTTCGCTGCGCCGCTCGCCGGTAACCGGCGTTATCCTGATCCTGTGTACCCTGATATTCGGTGCTTCACTGGTGGGGTTGTTTCAGCCTATTGCCGCTGCGCTGATGATAATGCCGCTCGGTAATCTGCTGCAAAACCATGAATGGTGGCGCCTGTTAGGGCCGGCCTTTATTCATTTCAGTGTACTGCATTTTATTTTTAACCTGCTGTGGTGGAGCATGCTTGGCTCCCAGGTAGAGCGCAAGTTTGGCAGCAGTTTTATTATCATTTTGTTTGTGGTGACTGCGCTGGTGAGTAACCTGGCCCAGCTGATTGTATCAGGGCCGAATTTTGGTGGGCTCTCTGGTGTGGTGTACGGCCTGGTGGGCTTTGTGTGGATCACCGGCTGGTTGCGGCCACAATGGGGGCTTTATCTGCCCAAAGCCATTGTTGGCTTTATGCTGGTATGGCTGTTATTGGGTTTTGCTGATGTACTGTGGGTCAATATGGCTAACGCGGCGCATACGGCCGGCTTGATCTCAGGGTGTGTGATGGCCTGGCTGCTAACGCTGGGCAGCGGTAAACCAACTGCCCGGTAGCTGTAACGCTATTTTTGATGCAGGTACTTGGTAAAGATAATGTCTTTAATTACCTTGGCGCCGGTTTCCTGCAGCATGTGGTCTTGCAGCGCTGCCAGCACGGCNCGGCGAATGTCTTCNCGGCCGGTNAGTGATTTAACCTTCTCTTCCGGCTGNCGACCAAAAATNTCAATGGCNGTAGCNCGNAGCAGNGGCATATGGTGTTCTACCAGNTCGAGCTGGTCGACATCCGNNACCATAATTTCGATCATNACCCGTACATAGCCCAGCTTNGTNGCACTNGGNCCCAGATAATTGGTGACAATCTCAGGTTCAATACCAATGTAGGCATAAGACGGTTGATCCTGTGCTGAGGCATTAGAAAAAGGCGCGAGCATGCCAAGTAACACAATCAGCCGAAGAAACTGCTTCATTAAGGTTATCCATAAAATTCAATTAGCTAAATTCTAGTTGAGACNANCACAGCGCACAACCTAACTTTAGACTAANGGCNGATGGTGGNTTGTCTCGGCGTTGCTGNCAATGNTAAACTTCNGGCGTCTTCACTGCGCGCTGGTATGCCAAAACATGACGCTGACCCTGCAAAACTTTCCTCACTACGCCAAACTCATGCGGCTCGATAAGCCGATTGGTATCTATTTGTTGCTGTGGCCAACCCTGTGGGCATTAATGCTNGCNGCNGGCGGTATGCCGCCGNTNAAAGANCTGATNNTATTTNCNCTNGGNGTGGTNGTNATGCGTTCGGCAGGCTGCGTNATTAACGATTACGCCGACCGCCACGTAGATGGCGCGGTAAAACGCACCAATGAGCGCCCGCTGGTGGCCGGGCACGTCACCGAGCGTGAAGCCTTACAACTGTTTGGTGCCCTCATCCTGATTGCCTTTCTGATTGTGCTGCAACTGAGCTGGGCAACCATTTTGCTCTCCTGCGTAGCACTGCTGCTGGCCTCGGCCTATCCGTTTATGAAGCGCTATACCTACTTGCCACAGGCAGTATTAGGTGCTGCCTATGGCTGGGCTATTCCCATGGCGGTGATGGCGGTAAGAGGCGACATTCCGGCCTGGGGCTGGCTACTGTTTGTGGCGAATTTACTGTGGACAATCGCTTACGACACCATGTACGCCATGGTCGACCGCGACGATGATGTGATTATCGGTATCAAGTCGAGTGCCATTTTGTTTGGCCGCATGGACAAACTGATTGTGGCGCTGCTGGAAGTTATCACCCTGTTGTTACTGGCGGCGGTTTTTATGCTCAATAACCTTGGCGTGTTCGCTTATGCTGGCCTGGTGGGAGCCGCTGCGCTGTTTATTCATCAGCACTACAATATTCGTCACCGCCAGCGCGAGGCCTGTTTTAAGGCCTTTTTAGATAATCACTACGTGGGGCTGGTGATTGCGCTGGGGCTGATTATGGATTTAATTGTGCTGGGGCAGGCTTAGTCGTTGGCAGCTTGCTCGGCTTCCAAAGCGGCCAGGCGCACTTCCATCGCTTCCAGCTTTTCCCGGGTTTTAATTAACACCTGGGTTTGAATATCAAACTCTTCGCGGGTCACCAGATCCAGTTTGGATAATTGTGACTGCAGCACCTGTTTAATTTTACCTTCGGCTTCTTCGGCCATGTTTTTAACGCCTGGCGGTACCGAGTCGGCAATCTGGCGTGCAATATCTTCAAGTTTTTTAGGATCTAACATGGCGTTTCCTTGGCAAATACATAAATTGGCCGGGTTATTCTAAAACACTTCCACAGCGATGCAATACAATCAGTACTCGGATTCTGGGCATGGGTCGATTACAATACCGCTTTTACCGTTGCCATTTCCCTTTGTTGTTGAGAATACCCGTTAATGAAGCTTAATCCCGCCCAAGAATCCGCTGTTACCTTTGTATCCGGCCCGTGCCTGGTACTCGCCGGTGCCGGCAGTGGTAAAACCCGGGTGATCACCAACAAAATTGCTCATCTGGTGCGCCAGTGCGATATGCCAGCCCGCTATATCGCCGCGGTTACCTTTACCAACAAAGCGGCGCGGGAGATGAAAGAGCGGGTAGGGCAGACCCTGGGTAAAGTAGAAGCCAGAGGCCTGAAAGTCTCTACGTTTCACACCCTGGGCTTAAATATTATTAAGTCAGAAGTGAAAGCGCTCGGCCTAAAGGCCGGTTTCTCACTGTTTGACGATAAAGACAGCATGGCGCTGCTGGACGACCTCACCGCCCACTCACTCGACGGCGATAAAGATCAGCTCAAATTACTGCAAAGCTGCATCTCCAACTGGAAAAACGATCTGTTAACCCCGGAAATACTGCTAAAGCAGGCGGTGAGTCAGGGCGAAAAAGAGTTTGCTGAGTATTATCAGCAGTATCAGAACCATCTGCGCGCCTACAATGCGCTGGATTTTGATGATTTGATCATGCTGCCCACGCTGCTGCTCAAAGTGGATGAAAAAGCCCGCACCAAATGGCAAAGCAAAATCCGCTATCTGCTGGTGGATGAGTATCAGGATACCAACACCAGTCAGTACGAACTGGTAAAACTGCTGGTGGGCGAACGGGCCCGGTTTACCGTGGTTGGCGACGACGACCAGTCGATTTACTCCTGGCGTGGTGCCCGGCCGCAAAACCTGAATTTGTTGCAGCAAGACTTTCCCCGCTTAAGAGTGATCAAGCTGGAGCAAAACTACCGTTCTTCAGGGCGTATTCTGCACTGCGCTAACATTCTTATTCAGAACAACCCGCACATGTTCGACAAAACCCTGTTCTCGGCTCTGGACTACGGTGTGCCGCTACGGGTGCTAATGGCCAAAAACGAAGAGCATGAAGCCGAGCGGGTGGTAGCCGAACTGTTGGCCCATAAATTTACCAATCGCACCAAATTTAAGGATTACGCGATTTTGTATCGCGGTAACCACCAGAGCCGCCTGTTTGAAAAACTGCTGATGAGCAACCGTATTCCTTACAAAATCAGCGGCGGGATGTCGTTCTTTGGCCGTACCGAAGTGAAAGACATTATGGCTTATCTGCGCCTGCTGGTAAATCAGGACGACGACAACGCTTTGCTACGGGTGATCAATACGCCTATCCGCGGCATCGGCCGCGCCACGCTGGAAAAGCTGGGTAACTTTGCCAATGAGCTGGGGGTATCGATGTTCGAGGCTGCCTGCCACGATAACCTCAATTCAGTATTAAGTGGCAAAGGCTATCTGGCCGTGCATAACTTTGCACGCTGGATTGTCTCGCTCTCCGACGAAGCGGTACGGGGCGATACCGCAGCGGTACTCAGAAACATGATCCGCGCCATGAGCTACGAAGAGTGGCTTTACGAGCACAGCACCAGCCCCAAGGCCGCCGAAATGGCTATGGCTAACGTGAGTACCCTGTTTGGCTGGGTCACCGATATGCTCGAAGGTGACGAGCTTAACGCACCCATGACCTTGCCAGAAGTAGTCAATCGCTTAATCTTAAGGGATATGATGGAGCGCGGCGAAGAAGAAGCCGAGGCCGATCAGGTGCAGCTAATGACCCTACATGCCTCCAAAGGTCTGGAGTTTCCCATTGTGTTTCTGGTGGGTATGGAAGAAGGCTTGCTCCCGCACCAGAGCAGCATCGACGAGGATAACGTAGAAGAAGAGCGTCGCCTGGCTTACGTGGGGATCACGCGAGCCCAGCGCGAGTTGATTTTTACCTTGTCGAAAGAGCGCCGACAGTTCGGTGAAGTTATCCAGCCGGAACCCAGCCGATTCTTATACGAGCTGCCCACCGACGATTTGGAATGGGAAGAGAAAAAACGCAAGGTTTCGGCCGAAGAACGCCAGCAAAAAGGCCAGGCCAGTATTGCCAACTTACGGGATATGCTGGGTAAGTCTTAGGCGCTCGATTGATTCAGCGTTGGCAGCAACTGCGAGCTTTCCAGATATTTGCCCTGGCCGTAGATACACTCAATTTCGGTTAACGCCTCAAGCTGTGAGTAGCTGTCGATACCTTCGGCAATCACGTCGAACTTGAGGTGCCCGGAAATCAGCATCACCGACTGGATCAGCTTTAAATTACGCAGCGAACGCGGCAGTGATTTAATAAAGCGGTGATCAATTTTGATGTAATCAAACGGGTAAGAGAATAAATAACTGAGCGACGCCAGGCCGCTACCAAAGTTATCCAGTACCAGCGTCACACCGGCACGTTTAAGCTTTTTAACCGCCGGTAAAATATATTGCGAGCGGCGGTTCAGATCGTTCTCATCAAACTCAAACACCAATGCTGCGGGCGACACGCCGGTTTCATGGATGACATTGAGAATTTTCTGTACCAGTGAGCTTTGCAATAAATGATTTATGGATACGTTTACTGCAATTCTCGGTTCATAACCTACTCGTTCGGCATCTGGCCAGGTTTTCAGTAATTCGCAGGCGGCGCGTAACTGATATATGTCCAGCTCCAGAATTAAGCCACTTTGCTCAGCCACCTGCCGAAACTGCTCGCGGGAGATTTTACCCAGCGACGGATGCACCCAGCGTACATAAATTTCGTGATACAACGGCTGCTTAGTGTTGAGGTTAATAACCGGCTGCAGATAGCATTCAAACTCCCTGTCGCGCAGTGAACGGCGAAACTCGTTTTCCAGCTCCAGCTCTTCCAGCAGACGCTCGCGCATGCTCTTATCGAATATTACCATACGGCCACGGCCCAGCGACTTGGCCTGATACATGGCGGCATCGGCGTCGCGGATCACCTCATCGGCGCTGCGGTAATAGGGTTCTACATGGGCAATACCAATACTGGCGCCGGAGTACATTTCTTTGTCGTCGAGAATAAACGGCTCGGAGATAGAGTCGATAATGCGGGCGGAGATTTCTTCTACGTCGGAGGTATAGTCAAAGTTATCCAGCAGTAACACGAATTCATCGCCGCCATGGCGGGCCAGTAAATCGTGGCCGCGAATACACTTGGTAATCCGCTTGGATACCTCAATTAAAAACTCATCGCCGGCATAATGACCCAGGGTGTCGTTAATAATTTTAAACCGGTCCAAATCGATAAACAGCACTGCAAACAGGTTTTCCGGATAGCGCTGTTTATTAGCAATGGCCAATTCCAGACGGCTGGCAAACATCGAACGGTTGGGCAAGTCGGTAAGGGTATCGTGATGAGCATCGTGGAGCAGCTTAAGTTCGATTTCCTTACGCTCTTCTATCTGCTGGCGCAATACGTCATTGGCGCGGTTAAGCTCGGTGGTGCGCTCTTTAACCCGTTCTTCCAGTTGCGCGCTATAGGCATGCATGGCCTCGGCGCGAAACTTACGCTCCAGTGCCACGGCAATATGGTGCGACACAAAGCGCATGAGTTCTAAATCGCGCGGGGTGTACTTAGCCGATTTACCATAGGTTTGTACAGCAATAACACCATACACCTCACCATCAATGATCAAAGGCGAACCCAGCCAGGAGTTGGCCTGCTTTAAAATACGCTGAGCTACGGTTACGTCGATCTCGCCGTCTTCGGTAAGCGAGAGTATACGCGAGGGATCTATCAGCTCTGCCTGACCGCGGCGAATAACAAACTCGGTTAAGCCAAAGCCTAAGGGCCGGGTGCCCGGCGCATCATCCTGTGTATCACTAAAATAGGGGAAGTTCAGGAACTGTTTAGTATCATCGAGGATAGCAATGTAGCAGTTAGGCGCGCTGATCAGCCGGGCAATAATTTCATGCAGACTCGAATAAAAGGTATCCATGTTGCGGCTGGCGTTGGCCGACAACTCAGAGATTTCAAACAGGGCCTGCTGTAGCGCCTCGACTTTCTGGCGCTCGAGGATTTCTTCCTGCAAATCGTCGTTGATCTGGCGTAACTGGCGGGTACGATCACGAATGGTGCGCTCAGTAAGCTCGCGGTTTTTTACCCGGTCGACGGTGGTGACAATGTGCTGGGAGACAAACAGCAATACTTCCAGATCTTCCTGGGTGTAACTCACATTATCGTCGTAGGTTTGTACCACCATGGCACCAATGACCTGGCTACCGCGTTTAAGCGGCACACCCAATAGCTGGTGGGGCTGACTACCAATAAGCTCTACCTTGTGGTCTTGATTAAACTCATCTTCATTTTCGTTGCGAAAGAAAACGTGATTGCCCGACTCAAGAATATAGCCGGTAAGGCCTTTTTTTAATTCCTCGGCAGGCAATTGCTTTACCACCTGTTCGTCGAACTCATCAACAAAGTAGGCCATGTCGACCATGGTGGTATCAGGTGAGTAAAAGGCAACAAAGAAGTTCTCTGCGTCCATGAAGTCGGCAATGATTTCATGAATAGCAGGATAGAGACGTGACAGGTTGCTAATGGAACTGGCCAACTCTGATATATTAAACAATGCTTTCTGAACGCGTTCAGCACGTTTATATTTATCAGTTAACTGCTGCAGCTGCGGGATAAGCTCTCTTAATTCCGCTTCTGACAACTCATATTTTGTTGGCTCAGATGACATAAAAAATAGCAGCCGACAATCCGCTGGAGTAAAATGATTAACTTACTCTATTGTGGATAATTTTGCCAGAGCTTTGGAGGGAATGTACGCACCAACAACCTGCAGTTTTGGTATCGAAATGCGCCGAATATGCGCAAAACATGCAGGTTGTCAGTGTTACCGAGCGTTATAGCTCTTCGGTCATGTACTCAATGGCTGCTTTGATGTCGTCATCGCTACAGCTGGCACAGGTACCACGAGGAGGCATTGCATTAAAGCCGTTAATTGCATTGGCTAATACAGCGTCGAAACCTTTTTCCAGGCGAGGTGCCCAGTCAGCCGCGTTGTTTACACGAGGTGCACCCAGTACACCGGCAGCGTGACAAGCAACACAAGCTTTGTTAAATACGTCTTCACCCGACAATGCACCAGCCGGTGCAGCGGCAGCAGCGCCTGCAACGTGCACAGAGCCAACTGGCTTAATACGCTCTTTGATCGCCTCGTCTGACATTTCCTGAGCGTTTACCGCAAAAGCTGCCAGTACTACAGCGCCCATACCTAACCACGTTTTTAATTTCACAATCGTCTCCAGGCAATTTTGGTCTGAAAAATAAATAATCCGCATGATTATAAAGGTTAATCCAGCCGCGACAACTGTTTGAGACTAATTGATTAGTCCTTATCCGACAAAAAGCGCATAAAAATAGACTTTTTGCCGTATTGCCGCTGTATTTTCTTTGTTATTACTGCGCAACCGGCGATTTGGATGAGGCATCGGCCAGTAGCTGTGCCATAGCAATATCCAGCACCTGTTGCATTTTTTTGCCAGCCCGGCCAACACCAGCTTCGCTGTTACCTTCGACCTCAGTTTGCACCGCCAGGGTAAACTCCCGCATGAGCTTACCATTTAGCTGCAGGATCACATGCGCCAGTAAAACTGTTTCGCTTTGGTTGCGGGTTTCACTGGGCCCGGCGCCAATTTTCTGAAAAATACGCCATCTGCCGCCGGTGTGTGCATCTAATATCGCTTTAACAGATTGCGCTGAATCTGGTGCAAGTGCGTTAGCAATGGCGCGGGCGAGCAACAACCCGATGCCCGCTTGCATACCGCCCGCAGGTTGTACCGAGTTACTATGGCCATCACCATATAACAACATATGCAGGTGAGAGCTCTTAAAGCCGGGCAGGCGGGTTAAGGGTTCACTGTGGTGAGTTACCAGGCGTTTTAAGAACTCAGCCTGGGCCAGCGTGGTCATGGGCTTATTACCGGTTATATCGCATTCATCGCAGCGATACGCTTGATAAAAAGGATCGTCGCTAGCCTCTTCAAACGGCTCCACAGCCAGTTTATTGCGCAAATCGAACTGCCAGTCGGCTGAGCTCGGCGCAAACGCCGTAGGGCCATAAGCGCCCCGAAAGCGAATGGCCGGATTGTTTATGTTAAGCCATTCATCATGAAACAAACCGGTTAAATATTCCCGCCCGGCAATGTTGGCAAAATAGGTAGCAATAGCATTGGAATTACCATCTGCCTTACCCGAGGGCGCATAGCTGTTAATGCTGGTAATTAAGTCGGCCAGGCGCACATCGCCTACCAGAGTAGAAGCACTCACTTCCCGGCCAATCGTCGCCAGCGCCCCGGCAAACGCCATAATTTTAGAAGAGCTCCAGGGCTCATAAAGCACATCCTGGGTATTGGCATTCGCCAGATAGCGATAGCCTGTTCCATCGGGCGTAGGGCCAAAATCGATAACGGTAATTTTGCCCAGTGAAGCAGGCACATTAAAGTAGTTCCAGTCACTGGCTACCCGTTCTTCCCAGCCAGGAGCGGTGCCAGACTGTTCAACAGTAATGTAATCCGGATTTGGCTTACGGCTGCGCATACTCGCGCCTGGCATCATGTTTGCAATGCAGTCGGGCACACCGCAATCAGTCGAGTATTGCTTGGGTAACAATGGTGGGGCACTCAACACATTGTTATAGAAACCCAAATCGCTTTGCTCATCAGCCAGGGCAGAGAGTGAAACCACTGCGCTTAGACAACCACACAAAAAAACCGCCAAACTTGAAACATACACATCACATCCTTTATTGATAAAACCAGACTAAGCCAATTCAGAACGCGAAGCAAAAGCCAAATTTGACGGTTTTTTAAACATCAGCACCGGCATTTTCATTTTTTACTGTAAATTAACCAGCTGAACTCCTATAATGCGCCACTCAAGACGGTTCCTGGCCGTTTACACAGAAAGCACCCGTAGCTCAGCTGGATAGAGCGTTGCCCTCCGGAGGCAAAGGTCATAGGTTCGAATCCTATCGGGTGCGCCATTTTCAAAGGGCTGTAGCCCGATTCTCTTCTTCTGAAAATTCCCTTTTTGAAATATGTAGCAAATGTGTAGCGGTTTTATATGCAAATATTGTCAGATGATTTACAAATCAAAGTTGAATTCATCGTTTTGCATATCAAGTTTCTTGACAAATATGCTACTTTTAATGTTAAGTGGTGTTTAATTGAGCGATTAGTTGACAAATATGCTTAATTTATTATAATCCATGCCCCGTTTTACACGGTATAAAGTATTACAGAGTTACTATAAAAATTCCCTTCAAATTAAAGGGATGTTTACTTTTTTAGCTTATCGGAGAAAATTATGGAATTGCTAATAGCAGGCTTTGGGTTGTTAACAACCTTAGTCCTCCTTGGTGCGTTTGTGCTGACATTCCAAAAAAATGACGATGCTAATGAATTGGGTAAGCATTTCAATGGTCATAAAAAAATTCTTACGAGAGACGGTATGATTGTGAAGAAGTCAAAACTAGGCGAGCCCTTGTACCTTCTAGGTGACTCGAAGAATATAGACTAACTTCAACATTTGTCCTCGCTTTTGTTTCAGAAATTTTAGTTACTAATAAATAACTAGTATTGTCGAAGTTGGTCCGCGAGGTCTGGACGATCTAAATACATGGACGAAAATCAAAAAATAATAAAGGGTTACCAGCATATAGGCTGGATTCCATGTGTATTAGGAAGTTTGGATTTTTCTCGGGTTAACACTAAGCAATTATGCACTGAATTGTCTGAGCCCCATACAAAGTCTCAGTGTTTTTCCTACATTAATGAGCACTCAATACCTACAACAGGACATCGCACCAGATGTAATTTAGTGAGTTCGATTTATGATTGGAAGGATAGAAGAGATGAGAAAAATGAATATGATGGGTTATTTCGATTTATCACATTCGGGGAAACTCAATCAGATGGTTCATTGATTGGGGAGGCTTTTCTAGTACTTCACGACGATATTAAGCAGGTAGCTAATTTCCCTAAAGAAGTTTTAGAGCCAATGAATGCTCTAGAGCAAGAAGTTTTAAGCTATCAGCAGGCTCTCAAAGAGAATCAATATTCACCGAGTGTCGAGTTAGATCTTGGTGAAGTGCAAAAAAAGATAGAAAGAATAAAGGTTGCGATTAAGCATATAGCTAACAATGAATTGCTTGAACGTGTTTTTAATATTAAATATCGCATTTTGTCCAATGGATTGACTCTACTGAGAACTGAAGATTGGCTCGGGCAAAGTAATAGTCCTGAATATAAAAATGCAATTGAACGTACTAAGTATATTGCTGATAAACAGTGCTTTATATATTTAAAATATTCTCTTCATCGACATAAGCATCACAATGGCCAGGAAGATCGCCTAACTAGTGTGCATAGAATTAATGAAGAAGCACCTAGCCAAACAGCACTAAAATTGGTTGAAGATCTGAATCGTTCAATTATTGAAATTAAAGAGCGAGAAATAGAAAACTTAGATTCTCCAGATCATCATTTACAAGGCTTTATTTCATACGCAAAATCTTTACTTAACTCCTTGGAGTTAACTAAGCTACTTAGTGAAGAGGAAGCTGGGAATAAACGACAATATTTAGATAATATGTTCGGCTCATGGATGTCAGTAGCTTCTCGTTCTGAAAAAAGAAAAGCGCAAAAGCAAGATAAAGAGGAAAAAGATTCGAAAGGCATTGTTGAGTTCTTTCAGGCCATTTCTATTCTAGTGGCAACTCTATCGTTGATTATTCATACATCCTTTCGATTTTTTACAACAGAAGGCGCTGATGTTTTAATTAATGGTACCATTTATGAAAATGTCTCTTTATATATTTCATCTTCTACAAAAATCTTAGATGTTTTAGCGATACTATTCCTTCTTGTCGTGCTTATGGTTTCAGGTTGGATTATCTGGCAACCACATGGAATTGTCAGAAGGCCAATAAGATGGGCACGAAGAGATTTCGGGAAAAAAGCCATGTTTATACTACGGTCAGTTTTAATAGCGCTATTAATTTTTACTATTGGTGTAAGTATTCCTAGTTGAGTTTGTACACTTATTTACAGAACTCCAAGTAAAAGCTAGTTCGCCGCCAGGTATGTAAGCGTGTGAGTATTTCTAGCTCTTTGTGAATGATTCCCTTTAATTTTTTGGTTATGAGCCCGTCATACCAGCTTTGCTTGATCTGTCCTGTTTCTGGGTTCACTTCCTCCTTATATAGTGGCCTCACAGCTTGCTCAGTGCGTTTTACGAATAATCGACAATCCTGTCTAGTAATTTCAAAAGATTAATCTATAAAAATCAGTCGGCTACCCATCTTTACTGGTAAGTTTCTGTTCTTCGTGTTTATCATAGCAAAGGTAGTTCAGTACCTGCGTATAAGGAAATTACATGCCAACCACTAACAAATTAGTAGGCCGACTAAATCGCTATTTGCCTTTTGATCCGGGACATGACCAGATTTATGAGGAACATGCATCTTCAAGCGACTCCTTTAATATTGAAACGAAAGCGTTCTCTTACCTAGTAAAAGCATGTGAAGATGGAGCAAATGCCATTGTCCTGACCGGTGATGCAGGACACGGTAAAACACATTTGTGCAGGCGCCTTCTTGAACACTTTTGCGTAGAGGAATTTTTAGCAAAAGAACAGAAAGAAGATGAGTCTCGAAAGCTAATAAATGAAAAATGTGATGGATTACAACAAATCGAAACCAGCCTTTCTGGCACCAGAAATAAATTCCGCATTTTCAAAGATTTTTCTGAGCTGGCTATTGATGTGGCTGCTTCCAGGCTTGAAGAGGCGCTTGAGGATGACTCTTCAATTACCGTTCTTTGTGCAAATGAGGGTAGGTTAAGGGGTAACCGTTCACCAGGGCCCTATTGACAGCTAAATATATTTATTTTCAGTGATCTCTTGGATCCTATTGATTGATCCCCCCAGTCTGTCAAAGTGACT
>NZIK01000046.1 GCA_002691625.1 Alteromonadaceae bacterium | reverse complement strand
AGTGTGTACAAATCCGTGTACAAACTAAAAGAATTTATACATGGCAAACCAAGATTTTCTTAATGAAATCAATAAGCGAAGGACCTTTGCTATCATCTCGCACCCGGACGCCGGTAAAACAACCATCACCGAAAAAGTGCTGTTATACGGACAAGCATTGCAGACCGCCGGTACCGTTAAAGGTAAAAAGTCCGGCCAGCATGCTAAATCCGACTGGATGGAAATGGAAAAAGAGCGGGGGATCTCCGTTACAACGTCCGTTATGCAGTTTCCTTATGGTGATAACCTGGTTAACCTGCTGGATACCCCCGGGCACGAAGATTTCTCTGAAGATACTTATCGCACACTGACTGCCGTTGACTCTTGTCTGATGGTGATTGATGCGGCGAAAGGGGTTGAGGATCGCACCCGCAAACTGATGGAAGTTACCCGTTTACGTGATACGCCGATCATCACGTTTATGAACAAGCTGGACCGTGATATTCGCGATCCTATGGAACTACTGGATGAAGTGGAAACTGAGCTCAACATTGCCTGCGCGCCAGTTACCTGGCCGATTGGCTGTGGTAAGCAGTTTAAAGGGGTCTACCACATTCACCGTGATGAAACGATTTTGTATAAAACCGGTCAGGGCCATACCATTCAGGATGTTCAGATCATCAAAGGGCTGGACAACCCGGAGCTGGATGCGGCGGTAGGTGATGGCCTGGCAGCTGAGTTCCGTGACGAACTTGAGCTGGTAATGGGGGCGTCCAACGAGTTTGATCAGGAGCTGTTCCTGGCAGGTGAGATTACCCCGGTTTTCTTCGGTACTGCACTGGGTAACTTTGGTGTGGACCATATGCTCGATGGTCTGGTGGCCTGGGCGCCACAGCCACAAGGACGCGAAACGGATAACGGCAGTGTGGATGCACTGGCGCCTAAGTTCAGCGGCTTTGTATTTAAGATCCAGGCCAACATGGATCCTAAACACCGCGACCGTATTGCGTTTTGCCGGATAGTGTCAGGCAAATACGAAAAAGGCATGAAAATGCGGCATACGCGGATTGGTAAAGATGTGCGTATTTCCGACGCGCTTACCTTCTTAGCGGGCGACCGGGCATTGCTCGAAGAAGCTTACGCCGGCGACATCATCGGCCTGCACAATCACGGCTCTATCCGCATTGGTGACACCTTCTCATCAGGCGAAGATTACCGCTTTACCGGTATTCCTAACTTTGCGCCGGAACTGTTTAAACGTATTCGCCTGCGCGATCCGCTAAAAATGAAGCAATTGCAAAAAGGCCTTATTCAGTTGTCGGAGGAAGGCGCCGTACAGGTATTCCGCCCGTTGGCGAATAATGACCTGATTGTCGGTGCGGTAGGTGTACTGCAGTTCGATGTAGTAGTGGCGCGCCTTAAAGCCGAATACAACGTTGATGCACTGTATGAGCATGTCAGTGTGGCAACTGCCCGCTGGGTGTATTCTGACAGCGAGAAGAAGCTTGATGAATTCCGCCGCAAAGCCGAGCAAAACCTGGCCCTGGACGGTGGTGATAACTTAGCTTACGTTGCGCCAACCATGGTGAACCTGTCGCTGGCACAGGAACGCTACCCCGATATTGAATTTAGAACGACTCGCGAGCACTAGAGACCACAATGAATATTCACGCACTTCTTATTTCTCGTTTTTCTCAGGCCTTAAGTGACATGGGCATTACCGACGCGCCGGTTCCGGTAGCGCGCAGTGGCCGACCTGAGTTTGGTGAATATCAGTTTAATGGTGCCATGGCGCTGGCCAAGCAGCTTAAGCAAAAGCCCCGCGATATTGCCGGCACTATTTTAGAGCACGTAAAACTTGATGACGTGGCCAGCAAGCTTGAGATTGCCGGCCCGGGCTTTATTAACATTCATCTGGCCGACAGCTGGCTGGCACAGCAGTGTCAGCAGGCGCTAGAAGATACTCGCTCCGGCATTCCTTCTCAGGCCGCACAAACGGTAGTGGTGGACTATTCTTCACCGAACCTGGCTAAAGAGATGCACGTTGGACACCTGCGTACCACCATCATTGGCGACGCGGTGGTTAAACTGCTGGAGTTTCTTGGCCATAAGGTTATTCGCCAAAACCATATGGGCGACTGGGGCACGCAGTTTGGTATGCTGCTGGCGCACTTAAGCGATAAACTCAGCGCCAATGCCGTGGCCGAAACCGCACTTTCTGATCTGGAAAACTTTTACCGGGAAGCCAAAATCCGTTTCGACGAGGAAGAAGGCTTTGCCGACCGGGCCCGTGAATATGTAGTGAAACTGCAAAGCGGCGACCAGCAGTGTGCCGAGCTATGGCATTTGTTTATTGATGTGTCTATTTCACACAGTGAAGAAGTATATGCAAAACTCAATGTCAGCCTGACCCGCAAGGACATTATGGGCGAATCCGCCTATAACGAAGATCTGCCACACGTGGTAGCAGAGCTGAAAGAGAAGGGCATTGCTGTGGAAGATCAGGGCGCCCAGGTTGTGTTCCTTGAAGAGCTGGCCGACAAAGAAGGCAACCCGGCAGTGTATATCGTACAAAAATCCGGTGGTGGATACCTGTATGCGACCACGGATTTGGCGGCAATGCGCTATCGCAGCGGAAAATTGGGCGCAGACCGCACCCTGATCCTGACCGATGCCCGCCAGGCGCTGCACTTTAAACAAACTGAAATTGTCGGTCGCAAAGCCGGCTTTATGCAGCCAGAACAAACTTACGAACACTGCCCGTTCGGTATGATGCTCGGTAGTGACGGCAAGCCGTTTAAAACCCGCAGTGGTGGTACCGTTAAACTGGTAGAGCTGCTGGATGAAGCGGTTGAGCGTGCGCGTAAATTGCTGGCCGAGAGAGATACTGGTTTAACCGCTGACGAACTTAACGACGTTGCCCGCAAAGTGGGCATCGGTGCCGTTAAGTACGCCGATTTAAGTAAAAACCGTACCACCGATTATGTATTCAACTGGGATACTATGCTGAGCTTTGAAGGCAATACTGCGCCTTATCTGCAATATGCTTACACTCGGGTGCAGAGCTTGTTCCGCAAGGCTGAGGTGAGTCCTACCGCACTGAATGCCACCATCAGCATCGAACATGCTCAGGAGCATGCGCTGGCGGTGCAGTTGTTGCAACTGGAAGAACAACTGAATGTTGTCGCCCGAGATGCAACGCCTCATGTGTTGTGTAGCTATTTATATGATTTGGCCAGCCACTTTATGAGCTTTTATGAAGCTTGCCCGGTATTAAAGAGTGATGTGCCTGAAGCCACCCGAAACAGTCGTTTAGCCTTGTCGGCACTGGTTGCCAAAGAGCTGAAACTGGGCCTTGAGCTGCTGGGCATCGAAACACTGGAAAAAATGTAAGGCTGATAAACGCCCCACACTCACTTTGTTAATAAGGAAGACATCATGGTTAAAGTACTGGCATTCTCAGGTAGTACCCGTAACGGCTCTTTAAATCAGGCGTTGGTGGAAAACGCCGCCGATGCCGCGCGCGAAGCGGGCGCAGAGGTTACGGTAATTAACCTGGCTGACTATGCGATGCCTATCTTTAATCAGGATGAGGAAGACGAGTACGGTATTCCCGAGCGGGCTCAGGCATTTAAACAATTGCTTATCGATCACGATGCGTTTTTGATTGCCAGCCCGGAGTACAATAGCAGTTACCCGGCGGTGCTGAAAAATGCCATCGACTGGGCGTCGCGCAAAGCCGGTGATGAAGCCGTGCTGGCCGCCTACAAAAACAAAGTGGTTGGCTTAATGGCTGCTTCGCCAGGCGCGCTGGGCGGAATGCGTGTTCTGGTGGTACTGCGCATGCTGATGCAAAACCTGATGTGTGTGGTGACGCCTGTGCAGGTGTCAGTAGCCAAAGCGGCCGACAAATTGGACGACGCCGGCAAGCTTACCGACGATACTGCTAAGAAGCAGTTAGCTAACTTAGCCTCGCAAGTGGTCTCCATGGCTGAAAAGCTTAAGGATTAACCGCACTCTGCCTGCGCACTTTGCATACAAAACGACTGTTAAAAGCAGGCCAAATCCGGTACTATCCGTGCCCTTAAAAATGAATCAGTTAAAAGGTCATTATGTTTGAAGTAAACCCTGTGCTAAATGCGATTCGGGATATCCGTGAGCGTACTGCAGCGCTTCGGGGGTATCTTTGACTTTGATGTAAAGTCAGAGCGCTTAGAAGAAGTTAACCGCGAACTCGAAAGTCCCGACGTTTGGAATGAGCCGGAGCGAGCTCAGGCCCTCGGTAAAGAAAAAGTCGCCCTTGAGCAGGTGGTAGAAACCATTGTTAACCTGGAGCAGGGTGCCGAAGACGTTGATGGTTTGGTCGAGCTGGCCGTAGAAGCCGAAGATGAAGAAACCTTTATCGAGGCACAGGGTGAGTTGGATGGCCTGATTGCGCAACTGGAAACCCTTGAGTTTCGCCGTATGTTTGCCGGCCCGAATGATACCTGTGATTGCTATCTGGATATTCAGTCAGGCTCTGGTGGTACCGAAGCCCAGGACTGGGCCAATATGCTACTCAGAATGTACCTGCGCTGGGGTGAAGAGCACGGCTTTAAAACCGAACTTATTGAGGTCTCTGATGGCGACGTGGCAGGCATTAAAAGTGCTACCGTACGCTTTGAAGGCGAGTATGCCTTTGGTTGGCTACGCACCGAAACCGGTGTTCATCGTCTGGTACGTAAGTCGCCTTTTGATTCGGGTAACCGCCGCCACACTTCTTTTGCGTCGGCCTTTGTTTACCCTGAAATTGATGATGATATTGAAATCGATATCAATCCGTCTGATTTACGCATAGACACCTACCGTGCCTCTGGTGCTGGTGGTCAGCACGTTAACCGGACCGACTCGGCGGTACGTATTACCCACGAACCAACGGGTATTGTGGTGCAGTGTCAGAACGACCGTTCACAGCATAAAAACAAAGATCAGGCGATGAAGCAGTTAAAAGCCAAGCTCTATGAGTATGAACTGCAAAAGCAAAACGCCGAAAAGCAAGCCATGGAAGACAACAAATCCGATATCGGCTGGGGCAGTCAGATCCGCTCTTACGTGCTGGATGACTCGCGCATTAAGGATTTGCGCACCGGTGTTGAAACCCGTAATACCCAGGCCGTTCTGGACGGTGGGTTAGATAAATTTATTGAAGCCAGCCTGAAATCGGGGCTGTAGTAACTCAACTTTAAGTGAACAGACTATGAGCGAACAACAACTCGACGAAAATAAACTGATTGCCGAGCGCCGCGCCAAATTAAGCGCTATCCGCGAAAACTGTCGCGCTAACGGTTTTCCGAATGGCTTCCGTCGCGAAAATTATGCCGAGGAACTGCAAGGTCAGTTCGGTGAGCTGGATAAAGAAACTCTCGAAACCCAGGACAACCGGGTAAGTATCGCAGGCCGTGTAATGGCCAAACGTGGCCCGTTCCTGTTGTTACAGGATATGACCGGCCGCATTCAGGCTTATGCTGATAAAGCCACGCAAAAAGACATTAAAGCCCGCTATGGTTCACTGGATATTGGTGACATCATTGGCGTGGCCGGTGCATTGCACAAATCCGGTAAGGGTGATTTATATGTAAATATGGCCAGCTACGAACTGCTGACCAAATCACTGCGCCCGTTACCTGAAAAATTCCATGGTTTAACCGATCAGGAAACCAAGTATCGTCAGCGTTACGTGGACCTTATCACCAGTGAAAAGACCCGCGAAACCTTTGTGGTGCGCAGCAAAATTGTTAACGGTATCCGCAATTTCCTCACCACTCGTAACTACATTGAAGTAGAAACGCCCATGTTGCAGGTTATCCCTGGCGGGGCGACAGCGAAGCCGTTTGTGACTCATCACAACTCGCTGGATATCGATATGTATTTACGTATTGCACCAGAACTGTACCTTAAGCGTCTGGTTGTAGGTGGCTTCGAACGTGTGTTCGAGATTAACCGTAACTTCCGTAACGAAGGGCTATCTACCCGTCACAACCCGGAATTTACCATGCTGGAATTCTATCAGGCCTACGCAGATTACAACGATCTGATGAACCTGACCGAAGACATGCTGCGTACGCTGGCTGAAGATATCCTGGGTACCACCGAACTGGTGAATACCGTGCGTGATACGGAAGGCAACGTAGTAGAAGAAAAACACTACGACTTTGGTAAACCTTTCGACCGCCTGAGTATGGGTGAAGCCATCCTGAAATACTGGCCAGAAGCAAATGAAGCCGCTATCCGTGACCCGGAAGCACACCTCGATGAGCTGAAAGCCATGGCGAAACAGCTGCACATTAAAGAGCCCGAAGTCGATGGGATCTGGGGTGCCGGTAAATATCTGTGCGAAATTTTTGAAGCGACTGCCGAAGAAAAACTCGAACAGCCCACGTTTATTACTGAATACCCGTGGGAAGTTTCCCCGCTGGCCCGTCGTAACGATGCCAATCCGTTTATTACCGACCGTTTTGAGTTTTTCGTGGGCGGCCGCGAACTGGCCAATGGTTTCAGCGAACTCAATGATCCGGAAGATCAGGCTGAGCGTTTCCGCAAGCAGGTGGAAGAAAAAGACGCCGGCGACGATGAAGCCATGCATTACGACGAAGACTACATCCGTGCACTGGAGTTTGGTTTACCACCAACGGCAGGTGAGGGGATCGGTATCGACCGTCTGACCATGCTGTTTACTGACAGCCCGACGATTAAAGACGTTATCCTGTTCCCGCATATGAAACCGGAAGTGCAGGCTCAGGACGCTGAATAAGCGCTAAAGCGCTTTTATAGCTTTGCATAAAAGGGTATTGATGGGCACATCAATACCCTTTTTCTTTGCCTGTTTAACAATGTAGCCGTTGATGCCCTCTATCTCGGTGGTGCGTTTGTAAATCACATCCTGATGCATGCTGGAAAAGTTCTCTGCGGTACGTTCGATCACGTTAAATACCAGTTCGGTGATGGTATTTACCTCAAGCTCTATCTTGCAAGCTCTGGCAACGGCACACACTTCTTCACACACGGCGGTAATGGTTTCTGCGTATTGCACTGCCAGCAGGCCGCCGTTGGGCATATTGTTAAGCGCGGTTAACGGGTTGATGGCGCAGTTAACCGCGAGTTTTTGCCAGAGTGCGGTTTCGATATCATCACGCCAGGTCACCGGGCCGATACAGCGATTCATCATTTCGGCAATATGGGTATTCAGCAGCGTTGAGGTAGTGTGGCAGGGCGAGCTACCCAACATGGTTTCCCCTTTGCCGGTATGCCTGATACGGGTTGCCGATGTTTTGAGTGCGCCATGGCTGGTGGTGGCCAGAAATACCGGGTTATCCGGCAGATATTTGGCTGCCAGTTCCATCCCGCCCATACCGTTATGCAGCAATACAACCGGCGTATCTGGCAATAGTTTATGCCGCCAGGTTTTTAACGCTTCTTTAAGTTGCGTTACCTTAAGCGGGACTATCAATAAATCGCTAGCGGTGAGTGCCTTGTCTGCACAGTCTAGCGGTTCGAGGCTTACCGATTCCCCGTTCAACAACTCCACATGGTTAAGCGTGGTGCTGCCAGGCCTTGACCATAATCGATAAGGTGTCGCGGATAACTGTGCACCCACTGCACAAAGCCCGCCAATAGCACCGCTGCCGAGAATATTCACCGTCATGGTCATATCAGTCGGCCTCATCCCGTTTGTTACCAAAAGATTTGGGCCAGTTTAGCGTATTGGGATGGGGCGCCTGAGCAAGCCAGCCCGCGATACTGCTGTGTGCAAAATGTTCGCCATCAGACGGCGTGCAAAATACACTCACCGGCTCACTTTCATAGTCAAATTCAAGGCCCCAGGCATGCAGATACAATCTGTCTGCGGGCGCAGCGCTGTATAGGGTATCGCCAACAATAGGGCTGCCCAGGCTTTTCATGGCCACGCGTATCTGATGGGTTTTGCCACTTAAGGGTTTTACCAGCATCAGACGCGGCGCATCGGCAAAGCCGTAACTAAAAAACTGGGTAACAGCAGGGTTATGCTGAGACTTTAATAAAATATGCTGACCATTACGGCGGTTTTTCATGTCGCCGGTTATGGTGCCCTGTTTCTTTTTGGGTTTTTTCTCTACAAGCGCAAGATAGTATTTTTGTACCTGTCGGGTGCGAAACAAGACTTCGAAGCGCGCTGCAGCCTGAGGGTTGCGGGCCAGAATCAAACAACCGGAAGTGCCGTCGTCAAGCCGGTGGACCAGATGTAAGTCTGTTTCTCCCAACGCTTCACGGATATGTTGCACGATGCCATGTTCAGCATCGTGCATGGTAATTCCGGCAGGTTTGTTAATGATGAAGAAATCGGGATGACTGAAAATGACTTCAGTCATCAGGCATTAGTATCTTCTAAGATGGCCAGGGCTTTGTCATATTCCAGCGACGACACTGCATCGACTAATTCCTGCTGATGAGCGCTATTGAGATCCAGCGTTGTCAGCCAGTTGTTGAGTTTTTCGTCGTTGATGTATTCGTGATGTTGTAGTGCCTGACTCAGCGCCTGATAGGTTTGCTGCTTTTCGTCTGATGGGGCCGCTTTAGCGCTTGCATTCAGCTCAGAATCGTCTGGCAGTTCCTCAATTACCCGGATGGTTTCAGCCAGGCGGTGGATTAATTCTTTCAATGAGGACTGTTCGGGCTTGCCCAGTTTGAGTTCTTCATTGACCAGGCGGCTTGATTGATAGACTGCCGTGCAGCCAAGATTGCCCGACACGCCTTTTAAGGTGTGTACCAGGTTCTCAGCTTCTGTTATCTCCTGTTGGGCGAGCATGGTTTGCAAACAGGTATCCAAAGACTGATACTCAGCCGCAAACTTGCGCAACAGGCGATATAACAGGCTACGGTTGCCATTTAGCTGCCGTAATCCGAAGTCAAAATCTATTACCATTGGCTGTTCTTGCATAAGTTCCTGTAATCTCGATATATCTGTAAATACGAAAAAATGCCGACGAGGCTTTAACAGTAAACATTTACGTGTAATTATTGTTAAACTTGTCACGTAAACTTAACGTACCTTCGCAGATGGATGCGCCATCCACTAAATTCCGGAATGTTTAATGTTGTTCAGATTTATCCTGTTGGGTTTGATTGCCCATTTATTATATGGTTGCTCTCAGACATCCGATCTCTCACCGGCCAATACAAAAAGTGTAGCACAACCTGTTGCTATTGCTTATGAGAAATACCAATTAAAAAACGGACTTACCGTTATTCTACACGAAGACCACTCTGATCCGCTGGTGCATGTGGATGTAACCTACCACGTGGGATCGGCCAGAGAAGAACCTGGTAAAACCGGCTTTGCTCACTTTTACGAGCACATGATGTTTCAGGGCTCTGCCAATGTGGCCGATGAACAGCATTTTAAGCTGATTACCGATGCCGGTGGCACGCTTAATGGGTCTACCAACCGTGACAGAACCAATTATTATCAGACCGTGCCGGCTAATCAGTTAGAGAAAGTACTCTGGCTGGAATCAGACCGGATGGGGTTTTTATTACCGGCTGTGACCCAGGAAAAGTTTGAGATCCAACGCGAAACCGTTAAAAACGAACGGGCCGAGCGCATTGATAACCAGCCTTATGCCCGCCGCCACGAGCGAATTGGCGAGGTGCTGTATCCCGAAGGTCATCCTTATTCCTGGCTGACGATTGGCTACACAGAAGATCTTGACCGGGTTGATGTTAATGACCTCAAAGCGTTTTTTAAACGCTGGTACGGGCCCAATAATGCGGTGTTATCTATCGGCGGTGATATTAATGTCGCTCAAACTAAAGCCTGGATTGAAAAGTATTTTGGTGATTTGCCGGCCGGTCCGGACGTTGAAGCTCAGCCGCCAGCGCCCGCATCCTTAAGCGAAAACAAATTCATCACCATGCAGGACAACGTGCACTTGCCGCTGGTGCAAATAGTGTTTCCCACCGTGTACGCACGGCACGANGACGAAGCCGCACTCGACGTGTTGGCCAGTATTCTGGGCAGTGGTAAGACATCGGTGTTTTACGAACAACTGGTGAAAACCGGTAAGGTGGTTCAGGCCGGTGTTTCACATCCCTGTAGTGAACTCGCCTGCGAATTCAANCTGGTNGCCCTGGTGTCGCCGGAATCNGAACATTCNCTGGCCANNATTTANANNGAAATNGAAACCATACTCGCAGACTTTGAAAACCGCCCGTTCGATGACGATGCGCTNNCCAGNGTTAAAGCGAATATTAAGGCATCTACCATTTATGGGTTGCAGAGTGTTAGCGGCAAGGTATCGACCCTGGCTTACAACGAAACTTTTTTTGGCAAGCCTGATTTAATGAATGAGGATGTTAAGCGTTATAGCGAAGTNACTAAGGAAGACGTNTACCGGGTTTTCGATCGTTATATTAAAGGCCGGGCGNCGGTTGTNCTGAGTGTGGTACCTGANGGTCAGCCCGCTTTAGCGGTTAANCCTGCNACNGTCAGTCAGCCCGANCGCCAGGTGGTGGCAAATAAAGCCGAACAGCAGTTGAATACCAACGAAACACCATCGTCTGATTTTGACCGGAGCCAGATACCTGCAGCCGGTGAACCGCCGGTAGTGACTATTCCCAGTTTCTGGCAGCTCAAATTGCGTAATGGTATTCAGGTGCTTGGGGTCACAAACGATGAAACGCCCACGGTAACCATTACGCTGGATCTGGATGGCGGGATGTTACTGGATCCGGTGAATAAAGCCGGCTTATCGACATTTACGGCGCTGATGATGAACGAATCAACGTTAAATTATTCCAATGAGGATATGTCTAACGCGCTGGCAAAAATGGGCTCCTCTATCAGTTTTGCCAGCAACGGCCGCTACACTCAGGTCTTTATCTCGAGTCTGACAGAGCACTTAAATGAGACGCTGGCGCTACTGGAAGAGAAGCTGTTTAACCCGGCATTTAAAGCCGAGGATTTCGCCCGTATCAAACAGCAGTTGCTCGATAACATCAACGCTCAGAGCAAAGAGCCGGGCGCCATCATGGAACAGGTAAAAACTGCTGTGTTGTGGGGTGGTGAGAACCGTGTTGGGTTGCCGCCCGGCGGCACCGCAGAAAGCGTCTCCCGGATCACTCTGGACGATATTAAAACGTTTTACGAGCAATATTATGTGCCGGCAAAAGGCACCATCGTGGTGGTGGGAGATATGACTCCTGGCCAAATCACCACCTATTTTGACTTTATCAATACCTGGCAGGGAGATGACTATCAGATTGCCGATTACGGTGACTTTCCTGAGTACGACGGTCAGCAAATTGTGCTGGTGGACGTGCCCGGTGCTGCGCAGAGTCTGGTAAGAATGGTTGAGCGGGCGATGCCCTATGACGCTACCGGCGATTATTTTCGTGCCCAGCTGATGAACTTTCCGCTCGGGGATGATTTTAACAGCCGGATTAACCTTAACCTGCGCGAAGATAAAGGCTACACCTACGGCGCATTCTCCGCGTTTAATGGCGGTAAAACCCTGGGGTGGTTCGAGGCCGGTGCCGATCTGAAACAAGAGTTCACCGCGGCTGGTATCATGGAACTGCTGGGTGAAATCAATCATTATCAGCAGCGCGGTATCACGGATGCTGAGCTTAGTTACATGCAAAATGCCTTTACCCTGAGTGAAGCATTAGAATACGAAACGCCGCTGGATAAGGCCTCTTTCTTACGCCGCCTGCTGGCCTACGACCTACCGGTTAATTATAAAAAAGCACAAAAAGCTATATTGCTGAATATCAGTAAAGCAGAAATTGATGCTGTGGCCGCTAAGGCTTTGCATCCGGAGTTATTGCAAATTGTTGTTGTAGGAGACAAAAATGTGATCCTGCCCCAGCTTGAAACCCTTGGTATTGCGATTAAAGAAGTGCGTCCTGCAGGCCTGCAATAACAGTGATTTTGGGGGTAAACCGGGGCAGGAGCGCCATAAATTAACCACTTTGTGCTGTGAATTATGCTTGGGTCGATATAAATATTTGATATTATACGGCCCACAGCTAACCGTCTTGCAACCAATGTAAGTCGCAACCGACATTATGGAATCGACATTGCGCCAACTGACTCACGACCTTTCTTACGATTTTGAGGCCCTTAAATCATCTTCAGCGTTTTCTGCACTCAGTGCCATTAAACGCGGGGTTGAACGCGAGTGCTTGCGGATAAATCCAACCGGCATGCTGGCAATGACGCCTCATCCAAAGGCGCTTGGAGCAGCTCTTACTCATGAGAGTATCACTACCGATTACTCTGAATCGCTGCTTGAATTTATTACTCCGCCTGAGTCTGACGTTAATACCACGCTGGCGCAGTTAGAGGACGTGCACAAATTCACCATCGATAATATTGGTGATGAGCGCTTGTGGCCGCTGAGCATGCCTTGCTTTATTGAAAATGCGCAGGATATCCCTATCGCTTACTTTGGCGAGTCTAATGTTGGCAAAATGAAAAAAGCCTATCGGACGGGGTTACGTAACCGCTACGGTAGCATGATGCAGGTAATTTCCGGGGTACACTTTAACTTTTCTGTACCCGATGCATTCTGGCAGCACCTGGCCACCCAGAAAGGCGTGCAAGCTTCCCAGGAATGGGTGTCTGAACAATATTTTGCTCTGATCAGAAATTACCGCCGCAGTTGTTGGTTAATTCCGTATTTATTTGGCGCTTCTCCGGCGTTGTGTAAGTCTTTTGTTGAAGGGCGTGAACACGGTCTGGACTTTAAACAGCTGGGGCGCGGCACGTTATATTTACCTTATGCTACGTCATTACGCATGAGCGGGTTGGGTTACACCAGCAATGAGCAGTCTTCTCTGCGTATTTGTTACAACTCAATCGATACCTACGTGCGCTTGTTGCGGGAAGCGATGTATTCGCCATCAAAGAATTACGCAGGTTTTGCCGCCGGCGAGGGCGGTGATTATCAACAGCTCAGTAAAAATGTACTGCAAATTGAAAACGAGTTTTACTCGCCAATCCGGCCCAAACAGCCCACCGCATCCGGTGAAAAGCCCACTGACGCGCTGGCACTGCGAGGCGTAAGTTACATTGAGATCCGGGCGCTGGATGTGAATCCGTTTAGTCCGGTTGGCATCGATAAAGAGCAAATGCATTTCCTGGATGTATTCCTGATGGCATGCCTGCTCACCGAGAGCCCTAAGTTTGATGCTGAACGCTACAAAGAAACCGAGGTTAATCTTAACCGGGTAGTGCTTGAAGGGCGCAAGCCAGGCTTAACCTTGCTGCAAAATGAGCAGGAAGTTGCCATGCGTGACTGGGCTGAAGCCTTATTTGCCCGGTATGCCGAAGTAGCAGCCATCATGGACGAAAACTATGATGACAATCGTTACAGCGAAGCGGTTAAACGTGAATGGTTAAAAGTGCAAGATCCAGACTTAACCTTCTCAGGGCGCTGGCTGAATAAATTACTGGCAGAGGGTGACAACGCGGTAGTGGGTCGTGAATTGGCCGAAACCTATCGTCGGCAAATTGGTGATTTTAACTACCACTTTAAATCGGCAGAAGATTTTGTTGCTGAAGCCGAGCGCTCTTTTGCCGCTCAGCGTGAGATTGAAGCCAGTGATAATCTGTCTTTCAGCGAGTTTATCACCGATTACTTTGCCCGGGAGCCAGCCAAAAAAAATGCCTGACACGGGTCAGGCATAAGAATTTGTTCCAGGGAAACACACTTTCGGAACATTAATTTGGACAGCATATGTACAAAAAGTTCAAACAAATTTGTATCTTTTTTTCCGGCTGGGTGATTTTCTTACCAATGGTGATCACAGGTTGTGCCACCACGCCACCAAAAGATACCAGCAATCTTTGTGAGATCTTTTACGAAAAGGAAGACTGGTACGACGCGGCGGCCGACATGCGTGATAAATGGGGCGTACCCATCCACGTACCCATGGCCATGATGTACCAGGAAAGTTCTTTTCGTCACGATGCGCTGCCGCCCCGCGATTACATTCTCTTCGGACTCATTCCCTGGGGCAGGGTGAGTTCGGCTTACGGCTATTCTCAGGCCAAAACGCCCACCTGGAGCGACTACATTCGCGAAACCGGGAATTCTGGCGCTGACCGCGATGATTTTGAAGATGCGATAGATTTCATGGGCTGGTTTATCAGTAAAACCCATAAAGTGAATGGTGTCTCAAAATGGGATGCCTACGCGCAATACCTTAATTATCATGAAGGGTGGGGAGGCTACCGGCGCAAGACCTATCTCAGGAAGGGGTGGTTGGTACAAGTCTCGCAGCGCGTTAAAGGCCGTTCACTGCGCTATGCTACGCAATTAAAAACCTGCGAAGAAGATCTCCAGAAAAGCTGGTTNTNNAAGTTATTTGANTAACGNCNNANTGGTCGTGCACGAAGCNCNCNCGNTNGAAAAAAAGCAGGCGGGCAANGTNCCCGCCTGCCAGAAGTGGGATTCCGTCCAAGACCGTAAAATTTCCGGAAACCCAACAGGCATNTTTACTTTAATCTAAATGATAACTATTATCAATAAAAGTTTTNAAANCNCNGTATATTAGGTTAGCCGCATTCTTTTGATCCAGGTCATGCTTTGCGCCAGNNGGNNATTTTGATATTGATTTGGATCAGCGTTTTTTCTGCCTCNCNNGCGCACACTATCACCATAGAAACAGCAAATAAAAAGGTGATTGTTATGTGGTCAATGTTATTAAAAGATCCGGTTGTATGGGGCTCATTACTTGGCATTTTTATCGTATGCGNAATGATGGNGTATTACACTTACTTNTTNATCCACAACAGCGGTGATGACCATAAGTAAACCCGTAACCCCAAAAAACGTGCCCAAAAAAAGTGATTGAGATTAACGCTTTTTGNTAAACGGTGACTCGACTTCCAGCAGTACCAGCAAGGCACCCTGCCCACCGTATTCCAGTGGTGCCTGATGGAANGCCATCACTCTGGGNTGTTGNATAAGGTANTGGGGCANCGCCTGTTTNAGNACGCCTGANCCNACNCCGTGNACNATACACACACAGTCNACATGNTCCTGCCANGNNGTNTGCAGTAAAGCNGCTAANTCATGTTTAGCNTGNGCTNTGGTCAGGCCGTGTAAATCAAGAATNTANTCCGGGNTGTANNNGCCCCGGCGCAANNGTTTAAGCTCATANCCNGGCACATCCTGTCGGCAGTAGCGNAGNGCGCCTTCTGGCGGAATAAANCCTTCAAAGGCGTCNGAAAANTCAAAGCTNGCNCTGGCCTGCCGGTNANNTTTTTGCNGGCGACGAATTTTCACTTCCGGNCGGNTCGTCTCNGGNACNTAAGTATCCTGCTTNANAGGCGCTACGCCTTTAATTTCTTGNCGAAATAACGCCATATCATCACTGTCTTCGNTNTNCTGTTGNGCNGNGACAGGGGGAAATTGCGACTTAAATTTCACAGGNCAGGTTTCCTAATCTTCATTNCGGNTGATTTTGCATTAAATTAAGCATGTCCGAAGCGGACAACATTATGTATCATACCAGCTTTATAANTTCAGGACATTGTAGCCCGTATGACCGACAAGTTTTACCTCGACGAAGCCATTGCTGATCTGCACTCCATNTTAGANATGGTGCGCTGGGCGGTNAGNCGGTTTAATGATGCAGAACTGTTTTACGGTCATGGTACCGACAATGCCTGGGATGAGGCGGTNAGCCTGGTNTTTTATGCNCTGCATTTACCTCACACATTAACCTCTCAAACCGGTGACGGAGTGTTTGCAGCGAGGCTGACCAAAAGTGAGCGCAGTAAGGTCGCCGAGTTGGTACTGCAACGAGTGCAAACCCGTTTACCTCTGCCTTACATCACGCATGAAGCCTGGTTCTGCGAACTGCCGTTTTATGTGGATGAGCGGGTACTGATCCCACGCTCGCCGTTTGCCGAACTGATCCAGGGCAAATTTGTGCCATATCTTAGCAACACTCCAACCCGAATTCTGGATATGTGTACCGGCGGCGGTTGTATAGCCATTGCATTGGCTTACGCGTTCGATGAGGCCCAGGTTGATGCGGTGGACATCAGTGCCGATGCTCTGGCCGTGGCAGAACTGAATATAGGAGAACACGGACTGAGTGAACGGGTTTTCCCTTTGTACTCNGATTTGTTCAGTCAGCTCGAAGGACAAAAATACGACTTAATCGTATCGAATCCCCCTTATGTGGATGCTGAGGATATGGCCGACTTGCCGGTGGAATTTCAGCACGAACCCGAACTGGCGCTGGCTGCTGGCGAGGATGGCCTCGATTTAGTGGAGACCATGATTGCCCGGGCCGCGGATTATCTTACCGAGCAGGGCGTCATGTTTGTTGAAGTCGGCAACAGCCTGGTGCATATGGCAGCAAGGTTCCCGGGACTGGATATTGAGTGGGTCGAACTGGCACAGGGTGGCCATGGTATATTCGCTGTAACCAAAGCAGCATTAGACAGTTACAACCAACAGGATAAATAAAAGAGATGGCGGGTAATACTTTCGGTAAAATATTTACGGTATCCACCTTTGGTGAGAGTCACGGCATTGCNCTNGGCGGTGTGGTAGANGGTTGTCCTCCGGGACTGGAACTGACCGAAGAAGATTTACAGGTAGATTTAGACCGTCGTAAACCNGGTACCTCACGNTATACNACNGCCCGTCGCGAAGACGACGAAGTGCAAATTTTATCNGGCGTGTTTGAAGGCAAAACCACCGGTACCAGTATTGGTTTGCTGATTAAGAATAAAGATCAGCGCAGTCAGGATTACTCCAATATCGCTGCGAGCTTCCGCCCAGGCCATGCCGATTATACCTACCAGCAAAAGTATGGTTTTCGCGACTATCGTGGCGGTGGCCGCTCGTCTGCGCGCGAAACGGCTATACGTGTGGCTGCTGGCGGCATTGCCAAGAAATACCTTGAGCAGGTTCATGGCATTAAAATTCACGGCTTTTTGTCGCAATTAGGCCCGGTTGCNATCGANACGGTTGACTACAGCATTATTAACGAAAACCCGTTTTTCTGNCCGGATGCGTCGAAGCTGGAAGCGCTGGATGAATACATGCGCGACCTGAAAAAGTCCGGCGATTCAATCGGCGCGAAAGTGTCTGTGGTTGCCACTAATATGCCGGTAGGCCTCGGTGAGCCGGTATTTGACCGTCTCGATGCTGATATTGCCGGTGCCATGATGGGCATTAATGCGGTTAAAGGCGTGGAAGTGGGTGATGGTTTTGATGTAGTGACCCAAAAGGGCAGTGAACATCGTGACACACTAACACCCGACGGCTTTGCGTCTAATCACTCAGGCGGTGTGTTAGGCGGCATTTCAACGGGGCAGGATCTGGTAGTACACATGGCACTTAAGCCCACCTCCAGTATCTCAGTACCCGGCGAAACCATTGATACCAAGGGTAATGCCATTGATATCGTTACCAAGGGGCGTCACGATCCTTGCGTAGGTATTCGTGCAGTACCTATCGCCGAAGCCATGTTGGCGCTGGTGTTAATGGACCATTGCCTGCGTCATCGCGCACAAAATGCGGCGGTTCATTGCACTACGCCGATTATTTCGGGTTCAGCCAAATAAGATGCTGAACCTGATATTCAAGTAATGGCGGCGTCTTCCAGCCGCTTTGCTATTATAGCGCTCAGCCTTACCTATGCTCTGTACTTTGGTCAGTTAGGGGTAATTACCCCTTATCTTGGCATCTTCCTTGATGGGCGCGGTTTTACGTCGGTAGAAATTGGCGAGTTGTTTGCGGTGATTACCCTGGCACGCATTATCGGCCCTTCGCTGTGGGCAGGCGTTGCCGATCGTACCGGTAAAATCCTGTTTATTCTAAGACTCGGCAGCGGTTTAACCGTACTGAGTTTTATTGGTGTGTTCTGGGCTTACTCGTTCTGGTATTTAACGCTCGTAATGGGGCTGATGATGATGTTCTGGACAGCGGTGTTGCCGCAGCTCGAAGTACTCACCCTGCAAACTATCGAAGGCGACTCTAAACGTTACGGTCGTATTCGTTTGTGGGGCAGTATTGGCTTTATTGTACTGACCGTTTTGGTTGGACAGGCACTCGACTTTTTTTCTACTGACGCGCCAATTTATGCATCGATGCTGGTGTTAATCGGTCTGTTTATCAGCAGCCTTACGCTTACCCAGCCGCAAAACCTTAAACCGAAAGCCGCTGTTGCGGTGCGGATCATGCCTTTTTTGCGGGATAAAGTGGCACTGTTGTTTCTGCTGTCCAATGCCTTACTACAATTAAGTTTTGGCGCGTACTACGGTTTTTTTGCACTGTATATGCGGGATTTGGGGTATTCCGGCATGCAAACCGGTTTGCTGATCGCATTGGGAGTAACGGTAGAGGTTGGCATTTTCCTGGTGGCCCAGCGGTTGATATCCCGTTTTGGTGTGTGGCGTTTAATGGTGTTCTGTTTGCTCGCCACTGGCCTTCGCTGGCTGGTTCTGGGCACCCTGGCAGACATGTTCTGGCTGGTTTTTTTCAGTCAGTTTATCCATGCTTTAAGCTTTGGGTTGAATCACTCTACGTCGATGCATTTTATTCATCATTATTTTCCTACCCAGATCCATGGCCGTATACAGGCCGCTTATATCAGTCTGGCGTTTGGACTGGGCGGCGCCGTGGGCAATTATGCCGCAGGGTTATTGTGGCAACAGGGCGCCGGATCCATGCTGACATTCTCTGCAGCCGGCGCCTGTGCCGCCGCAGGTGGATTGGTTTTATTGCTTGTTACACCGCAGCAGATGGATAAGCGACGGGAGCGATCAAGGGGTCAGGTTCTTTGAAAATACTTTCTCATAGTGAGGTAAGCCTTTAGTTTACCGCAAATAAAGAACAGACCTGTTGACCAGTATAATTTGGTAGATTTTCACATAAGATTTAAGCCAGTTTGTTTTCAGGGAGAATTAAAATTGGCTCGTCGTCCGAGGGTATTGGTTCCCAATATGCCTGTACACGTTGTTCAGCGAGGAAACAATAGACAAGCGTGTTTTTTTCAGGCTGCAGATTATGCGGTTTACCTTAAAAAGCTTAAAGAGTGTGCATACAAATTTAATGTGCGGATACATTGTTTTGTCTTAATGACAAACTATGTTCATTTACTTTTGCAAGCATCAGACTATGAGGGCATTAGTTATGTTATGCAGAGTTTAGGGCGCTATTATGTTCGCTATATCAACACCACTTACAATCGAACTGGCACGCTTTGGGAAGGTAGGTTTAAATCAAGTTTGGTGAATTCTGACGAGTACCTACTACAGGTTTACCAATATATTGAATTAAATCCGGTCAGAGCAAAAATGGTAGATCACCCAAAAGACTACGTATGGAGTAGCTATCATGCAAACGGAGGCAATAAAAATATTGCCATGCTAGAGCCTCACCCTCTCTATTTATCCCTCGGCAATGACTCCGCGAGTCGAAAACTGGCTTATAACCGTCTTCTCGACAACTCGTTATCAAATGAGATAGTGAACAAGATAAGATTATCAATAAATAAGTCCAGGGTGCTGGGCGATGATAAATTTGTAAAGCAGATATCCGAACAACTTGAGCGCTTTGTCGGATATCTTGAACACGGAGGGGATAGACGCTCTGAAGAGTTTAAGGAATGGTTTCAAAGAATCTGACCCCTTGATCTCAGTGCGCGGCCTTAAACGCTATTCATAATCGTCACGTCCCGTTGGGTATTGCTTCTCCCACTCTTTACCATTGGTCTGCCTTATCTCAATGCTGTTGACGCTCGCTTCATCCAGGCATCTGACATTCACGCTGTAGCCATCCGGGTGGGAGCGAGGGATATAAAACGGTTTAATCCCACAGATTTTACAGAATAAATGCCTGGCGGTATGAGTATTAAAGGTATAAGTGGTTAAGCACTGCTCGCCTTGCAAAAGTACAAAATGGTCCGCCGGAACAATGAGATGCAGATACCCGGACTTACTGCATATTGAACAGTTGCACTCATTGACTTTCAGATCCGTCGGGGCGCTTACGGCAAACTTTATCGCGCCACAGTGACAACTCCCGGCATGTTCTACCATTTTTCAATCCTAATTATCTTCATTCCCTTGGCTGATAATGACTGTAAAAGCACTTACTGACGGATACAGCGGGCTATCACAGCAGGCTCGCCATCATCCTGTATCTGTTCGAGTTTAACGTCGAATTTCCACAACCTGTGCAGGTGGCGCATGACTTCGTCTTTACTGTCGGCCAGTGGAATACCGTTTTGCGGTACATACCTTAATGTTAAAGAGCGATCGCCACGTACATCCACGTTATATACCTGAATGTTAGGTTCTAGGTTACTCAGGTTATACTGGGCGGAGAGCTTTTCCCGGATGGCCCGGTAACCGCGCTCGTCGTGAATAGCCGATACGCTCACATAGGGTTTATCAGCATCATCTTCCACCGCAAACAGTTTAAAGTCGCGCATCAACTTGGGTGACAAAAACTGGCTGATAAAGCTTTCATCCTTAAAATTATGCATAGCAAAATGCACGGTTTCCAACCAGTCCTTACCAACAATGTCCGGAAACCAGTAGCGGTCTTCCTCGGTAGGCGCCTGGCAAATTCGTTTGATATCCATAAACATATTGAAGCCCAGCGCATAAGGGTTGATACCGCTGTAATACGGACTGTTGTAGTCGGGCTGGGTGACCACACTGGTATGACTGTGCAGGAATTCCAACATAAACCGGTCGGTCACCAGCCCCTCATCATAAAGCTTGTTTAAAATATGGTAATGCCAGAAACACGCCCAGCCCTCGTTCATTACCTGGGTTTGTTTTTGCGGATAAAAGTACTGGGANACCTTGCGCACTATGCGCACAATTTCACGTTGCCAGGGCTCCAGTAAAGGGGCATTTTTTTCTATGAAATAAAGCAGGTTTTCCTGNGGTTCCGCCGGGAANCGCATTGCTTTGGGCTGATTTTTTTCTTTGCTGTCGGGNAGGGTGCGCCAAAGTTCATTNACCTGCGANTGCAAATANTTNGCCCGTTGTTTCTGGCGGCTCTTTTCNTCCTGNAGCGATANCTTCTGCGGGCGTTTGTAACGGTCTACACCAAAATTCATCAGNGCGTGGCAGGAGTCCAGNGTTTGCTCGACTTCCTCGTAACCGTATTTTTGTTCGCATTTGGCAATGTAATTTTTGGCAAACACCAGATAATCGATAATTGAACTGGCATCGGTCCAGGTTTGAAACAGGTAATTGCCTTTAAAAAAGGAATTGTGCCCGTAACAGGCATGAGCCATTACCAGTGCCTGCATGGTAATGGTATTTTCTTCCATCAGGTAAGCAATACACGGATTGGANTTAATCACTATTTCGTAGGCCAGGCCCATCTGGCCGCGGCGGTATTGCTGCTCGTTCTGAATGAATTTTTTGCCAAATGACCAGTGGGTATAATTGATTGGCATACCAATGCTGGCATAGGCATCCATCATTTGCTCGGCGGTGATCACCTCAATTTGGTTTGGATAGATGTCGAGTTTGTAGTCTTTGGCAATCCGGTCTATTTCANTTTCGTACTGGGCCAGCATGTCGAAGGTCCAGTCGGGCCCGTCGCTGAGTGTTTTCTTTACTTCTGCTACTTCAGCCGTCATTAGCTTCCTCCGCTGGTTTCACTGGTTTTTTCAAACAGTTCACGGAATACAGGATAGATATCGCTGACCGAGATGATGTGTTTGCAAACAAAGTTACTGCAGGCTTCCTCCACGCTTTGGTATTCCCGCCACAGGCTCTGGTGCTGGCGTTCGGTAATTTCGATATAAGCGAAATAGCGCGTTACCGGCAGTAGTTTTTTCATCAGAAGTTCGCGGCACTGAGGTGAGTCGTCGGCCCAGTTATCACCGTCCGAGGCCTGCGCGGCATAAATGTTCCAGTCGCTGTCCTGGTAGCGTTCGGCAATAATTTCGTCCATCAGTTTAAGCGCGCTGGATACAATGGTACCGCCGGTTTCCTGAGAGTAGAAAAACTCCTGCTCATCGACCTCTTTGGCCTGAGTATGATGGCGAATGTATACCACCTCGACGTTTTTATAGGTCCGGCTTAAAAACAAATAGAGCAGGATATAAAAACGCTTGGCCATGTCTTTGGTGGCCTGATCCATCGAGCCGGAGACATCCATCAGGCAAAACATCACTGCCTTGCTGGTAGGGACAGGCTTTTTGGCGTAGTTTTTAAAGCGTAAATCGAAGGTGTCAATAAACGGAACACCAGCAATTTTAGCTTTTAACGCGCCAATGGTTTTTTCCAATTCGATAATCGCTACGGTGTTATCGTGCTTGTCGGCTTTAAGCTTCTCCAGCTCTTCTTCGGCCTCACGCAGCTTACGCCGGTCTGCCGCAGTTAGCGCTACCCGTCGGGCCATCGAGCCCTTCAGTGAGCGCACAATATCCAGATTGGTAGGCACCCCGTCGGTTTGATAACCCGCCCGGTACGTTTCGTACTGTACTACCTGATCGAACTGACTGTTTTTTAAATTGGGCAGGGCCAAATCTTCAAACAGTAAGTCGAGGTATTCGTCTTTGGAGATGGAGAAGGTAAAGTCATCCTCACCTTCACCGCTATTACCGGCATCGCCCTGGCCTGAGCCCTGGCCGCCCTGAGGCGGCGGCCGATCGATTCGGTCACCGGCGGTAAACTGATCGTTACCCGGGTGAACAACGGTGCGTTTACCACCTTTACCGGTGTGAAATAATGGTTCGGAGATGTCCTGTTTGGGTATGCTGATATGTTCGCCAGATTCGACGTCGGTCACCGAACGTTGACCGACGGCATCTGACACAGCGCGTTTGATTTGTTGCTTATATCGTTTTAAAAACCGCTGACGGTTAAGGGTGCTTTTCCCTTTGCTATTTAACCTGCGGTCTATGAAATGTGCCATACAACCCCTTCACGCTAAAGCGCACCCTAAGATGCTTTGCGGACACGCAGGTACCATTCGCACAGTAACCGTACTTGTTTTTGTGTATACCCTTTTTCCACCATCCGGTTCACAAAGTCGTCGTGTTTCTTACGATCTTCGGCAGACCCTTTGGTGTTAAACGAAATCACCGGCAGTAAATCTTCCGTATTAGAAAACATTTTTTTCTCTATTACGGTGCGCAGTTTTTCGTAGCTGGTCCAGTTAGGGTTTTTACCCCCATTATTGGCCCGGGCACGGAGCACAAAATTCACGATCTCATTACGGAAATCTTTCGGGTTACTGATACCGGCCGGTTTTTCGGTTTTCTCCAGCTCGGCATTCAGCGACGCGCGGTCAAACAGCTGACCGGTTTCCGGATCGCGGTATTCCTGATCCTGGATCCAAAAGTCTGCATAGGTTACATAGCGGTCAAACAGATTCTGGCCATATTCTGAATAAGACTCCAGATATGCGGTTTGAATTTCCTTGCCAATAAACTCCACGTAATGCGGGATCAGGAAGCCTTTTAAAAATTCCTTGTAGCGATCGGCTGTATCCTGAGGGAACTGCTCGCGCTCAATTTGTCGCTCCAGCACATAGAATAAATGTACCGGGTTAGCCGCGACCTCGGCGTGATCGAAGTTGAACACGCGTGATAATATTTTGAAAGCGAAACGGGTAGACAAACCTTCCATGCCCTCATCAACCCCGGCGTAATCGCGGTATTCCTGATAGGATTTGGCTTTTGGATCGGTATCTTTCAGGCTTTCACCGTCGTAAACCCGCATTTTCGAATAGATGCTGGAATTCTCAGGCTCTTTAAGTCGTGACAGTACAATAAACTGAGCCAGACTTTTTAACGTGTCTGGTGCGCAGGGCGCGCCGTGTAGTTCACTGTTTTGCAATAGTTTGTCGTAGATCCGCATTTCTTCAGAAACGCGCAGGCAATAAGGCACTTTAACAATGTAAACCCGATCAAGGAACGCCTCATTGTTTTTATTATTGCGGAACGACTGCCATTCAGACTCGTTAGAGTGAGCCAGAATAAGCCCGTCAAAGGGCAGGGCAGAAAATCCTTCTGTAGGATTATAGTTGCCTTCNTGCGTTGCGGTNAGCAGCGGATGCAGCACCTTAATTGGTGCTTTAAACATTTCCACAAATTCCATCAGNCCCTGATTNGCNTTACACAGAGAACCTGAGTAGCTGTAGGCATCNGGATCGTTCTGAGCAAATTGCTCCAGACGACGGATATCCACTTTACCGACCAGCGACGAGATATCCTGGTTGTTTTCATCGCCAGGCTCGGTTTTAGCAATGCCCATCTGATCGAGAATGGATGGATATACCTTCACGACTTTAAATTTAGTGATGTCACCGTTGTATTCATGCAGGCGCTTTCTGGCCCAGGGTGACATNATGGTTTTTAAATACCGNTTTGGAATGCCGTACTCTTGTTCAAGAATGTTGCCGTCTTCATTTAAGTCNAACANGCANAACGGATGGTCGTTNACCGGNGAGTCTTTAATCATGTANANNGGCACTTTNTGCATCAGCTCTTTAAGCCGTTCAGCAAGNGATGATTTNCCGCCACCCACCGGCCCNAACAAGTACAGAATTTGCTTNTTCTCTTCCAGCCCCTGAGCAGCGTGACGCAGGTAGGACACNATCTGTTCAATCGCNTCTTCCATGCCAAAAAACTCATGGAATGCCGGATANCGGGCNATAACGCGGTTTGAGAAAATGCGGCTGAGTGCCGGATCGGTGGATGTGTCTATCATTTCAGGCTCACCAATGGCCTGTAGCAATCTTTCCGCGGAATTTGCATAGGCCATCGGGTCGTTTTTACAGATGTCTAAGAATTCCTGAATGGTAAACTCTTCTTGCTTATGTTTTTCATAGCGCTCTTGGTAATGCTCGAAAATACCCATAAATACCCCTGTATAAAAAACGGTCTCCCGTACTTCCAGCATAGTCCTATAATTTCAGAAAACAATGGGGTGAGGCTGTTATTCGTCGTTTATTTTTGCAACAAAAATGTTAATGAAATCATGAGGCCCAAGTGAACTAAGGGCTGGCAAAGGGCAGTNATAAACAGAAAAAAGTGAAAATTATCAGTGGGGGAGAGANGGATCGTACCCGCAGGGTGCGGGTACGNAAAAGGGNTTANGCGCNGAAGTTAGCGGCNGCGAATTCCCAGTTAACCAGTGCCCAGAAGCCACCTAAGTACTTAGGACGCAGGTTACGGTAATCGATGTAGTAAGCGTGTTCCCACAGGTCAACGGTCAGCACTGGTGTCAGGCTGTCGTCAGTTAGTGGAGTAGCCGCGTTGCTGGTGTTAACGATATCCAGGCTACCGTCAGCAGTTTTAACCAGCCAGGTCCAGCTTGANCCAAAGTTGTTTACNGCTTTGTCGTTGAATGCAGCCTGGAAGTCTTCAAAAGANCCCCATTTTGCAANAATCGCATCTGCCAGTGCGCCAGTTGGCTCACCNCCGCCNTTCGGGCTTAAGCAGTTCCAGTAGAACGTGTGGTTCCATACCTGAGCAGCGTTGTTGAATACGCCGCCTTCAGAAGTCTTAACGATTTCTTCCAGGCTCTTTGATTCCAGATCAGTACCTTCTACCAGACCATTCAGTTTGGTTACGTAAGTAGCGTGGTGTTTACCATAGTGGTAATCNAGCGTCTCAGCAGAAATGTGTGGCTCCAGAGCATCTTTTTCATAAGGTAACGCTGGTAGTTCAAAAGCCATATGAGTCTCCATTTTCTTGGTTAGTTGTACGTAGTCTGTTATCAGAATAAGTNTNTTNTTCTAACGGTCATTTATCCCGACACCCTATGATATAGGGACGGATTTATTTAACCCAATGACAATTAGATGAAATTTTTCTTTTTTGAGTTAGTTGGCGGNGGTGGGAACCTATTACATCGCAGTCACAAAACCGGTAACCAATCCAAATGCTGTTGTGTGTCGTAACAAGCTGACTGACTATTTGTATTACAGATTAGCCNAAGCNNTNGTGAAACTCCAACATCAGCTTGCTATATCATAGGCNTAAAAGCACTTATCGGATCACTTACGNNANGGCAAACTGTNAAATCAGAATTTATGCGCGGCNCATATTAATGGTANNATCNNCGCTACCCGCCCTTGAAAAGTGGCGTTCATGCATACATATCCCTGCAAAGGTAAAAAGTTAAGAGGCATTCATGGAAAACAACGGTGAACAAACCACATTAGAGCGTATTCAGCAGCAAATCTCGGAAAACCCGATCCTGCTGTATATGAAAGGCTCTCCTAAATTACCCAGCTGCGGNTTCTCAGCTCAGGCATCTCAGGCNCTNATGTCCTGNGGNGAGCAATTTGCNTATGTTGATATTTTGCAAAANCCTGACATTCGNGCNGANNTNCCAGCGTANGCNAACTGGCCTACGTTTCCTCAGNTATGGGTCGACGGCGAANTANTTGGCGGGTGTGACATTATTCTGGAAATGTTNCAGCANGGNGANCTTCAGCCACTGATTAAAGAAACNGCTGANAAAACCAAAGCGGAATAGTNANCCNANATNATNGAAAAAGCCGGCTNAACACAGCCGGTTTTTTTATGGTGCGCCGGGCATGGCGCGTAGTGCTTTAGCACTGTTCGACTCACTGTGGTGGTGAGTTGATGACTTGGAGGTGGAAGTCCTCT
>NZIK01000025.1 GCA_002691625.1 Alteromonadaceae bacterium | reverse complement strand
TTTTGGCGATTGATCTGATCACCAAACGTCATGAATGTTCCTATCTTTTTTTATCTTATTGATATTGCATTATTATTTGTGGGGATACCTCAGACTCTGCCCCCTTTATTTAATTAACTCTGACCCCTTTATTACAGACTCTGACCCCATTATTTAATTAACTCTGACCCCTTTATTATTTATTTAATTAACTCTGACCCCCTTTATTACGCCCCCTTTATTTCTTGATATTTTCTTAGGGTGCGCGCCTTTGGGGCGGCCCAATATAGCTGGGTTTCAGATTACCAGTATCGATGATAACCCGCTGTAATACGGCTCCTGGCGTTAAGGCTTTTACCGCCAACCGGTGGCGACCTGCCTTAGTCACAGGCAATGTAGTACTGAGTTCTTTCACGTTATCCATTACCCCCTGCGCCCAGGCTTGCTTGTCTTTTTGTGAAGGCAACGCAAGTGTAGCCACATGCTCACCATCCAGGGTTACCGCCACTTTAATGCCCGTTGCCTCATCAAACGGCAATGAAGGCGATAGCTGGAGGGTAAGCGGAAACTCGCCGGTTGAGGTAAGGAATACTGGAAACTCCAGTGCTGGCGCCTGCTGGGGTTTCAGGCTTGAGTACGGCGGCAGTGCCGCACTCATGGCTTCGCCTGTCCGCCCGTGTACCGCGACCTTATGCCAACTGCCATTCGGGGTCGACTTCACCTTGGCCTCGCTGGAATTCATCGCCACATAACCGTCTGCTTCAATAAAGTCGCCGCTAACCGGCATTGCAGTAAGTTCTGGTTTGTGCGCAGTAACTTTTATGTTCGCGCCGCCCCAGCCGGTGCCTTTCACATTAATGGTCCCCTCGTGATGGCCAACCTCTAACTGAGACCAGTCAATGGAAACCGCAACTGGTGTATCTGTCAGCAGCTCACCGCTGTTTTTTTCCAACACGATCCAGGGTTGTGAGGCTGTCGCCGACCACTTGAAAGCCTTGCCCTGCCGGTTGTACACGGTAAAGTTGCGAGTCGCTTCGCCGTAGAGCGTAAATTCCGGCAGCAACAATCCGCCGGTGGCGGGCCAGTAAGCACGGCTTCCCTCAACTGAAACGCCCATATCAGCTACAGCGGGTTGAGCCAGTGCTTTGGTTTGAACTACCGGAGGAATATTGGCCGGCGGGTTATTCCAGTACACATAACCAATGTGTGGCTGCGACATCATACGGTTCCATTTGCCACCCTTGATGCTGTGATACATTTTAGTAAGCTCGGCATCCCGTTCAAACCACGCGTTGACTGTGGCCGCCTTGGCCGACGTAGAAGCGCGATCCTGTTCGGCATACAGAGCGTTCAGCGCCTGGGCTCGGTTTAACTCAAACATGGCCTGGGTAGCCCACACCGGATGCGCAACCAGCTGGAAAAATGCATCCTGATAATCACTGTCGATGCGCTCATAAATGCTATTGGCTTTATCCGCCGCTTCGGCCAGTGTTTCGCTTATCCGGTCGGCTTCGTTGTAGTTCAGTACGCTGTAAGTTTCCGGGCTCAGCGCTTCGGGCTTACGTCGGCCGTTTTGTAGCGTATAAACTGTCAGCAACTCAGCAATATCGTTAGTAAACTGTCCGTTAAACTGACTCGCTGCCCATTCCCGGGTAAACCGTTTGGCAGACTGCGCGTTAAATGCCTCCGGATCCCAGGCCTGCGCCAGGAAAAAGCTGATAGGTAATTCCATAGGCTTTAAGTCGCCTACGTTGGTGATCCAGATTTTATCCGCACCATACTCCCAGGCGAGATTCATTTGCTCCCAGACCTTACCCAGCGGCACGGTATTGATCCACCGGTAAGACCGCGGGCCGCCCACATAATCAAAGTGATAATACACTCCGGCACCGCCGCTACGGCCGCGCTCGGCTTCGGCTGGCAGGCGGCGAATATTGCCGGCATTGTCGTCAGACCAAAGTAATGTAACATCATCCGGCACACGCATGCCCCGCTCATAGAAGCCCTGCACTTCTTTGTACAATGCCCACACTTGCGGCACTTCAGATAGTGGCTTATCCATCACATCGGCAAGAATTTCCCGCTGATCGTGAACGATTTTTTCCAGCAAGCCGATATTTTCGCCCTCGCTCATTGGCGTATCAGCCTGACCACGCATGCCAAGGGTGAAAATGCCGTCTTTATCTTTGTAACGCTTAGCACCTTCTACCCAGAAGTCGTAGAGTTTGTCGGGGTTGGTTGAATATTCCCACGGACCGCTGCCATAGCGGTTCCACTCTTTATCCGCCCGCATCATGGGCTCGTGGTGTGAGGTGCTCATTACTATGCCCATAGCATTGGCCAGATACATGTTTTGCGGATCATCGTCAGCAAAGGCATTGTTCCACATCGCCGGCCATAAAAAGTTGGATTTCAGCCGCAGCAGCAGTTCAAAAACATGCTTATAAAACTTAGCGTTATAGCCACCGAATTGCTCGTGCACCATACCGGTAAGGGCTGGCGCTTCATCGTTGAGGAAGATCCCCCGGTATTTCACTTTGGGCGCATCGCTGATATGCGTATCGGCCTTAATGTAGAGTTTGTCATGGGTGATAACCGGTACATCAGCCCACCAATACCAGGGCGACACGCCGATTTTTTCACTCAGATCATAAATACCAAAAATGACGCCGCGCCGGTCATTACCACTGATCACCCAGGCCTGTTCAACACCAGGAAGCGGGCTCGGCACCGTATCTAACTGATAACCTTCCCACTGCCGGGCTTTTGCCTGTACGGTGAGTTGATTACCGGCAATAAGTTGATCCAACAGCGCAGCCTGACCGCGCTCACCAACGATGATCACGTGGCCTGAAAGGTCGTCTTTGTTACTGGTTAACTGAGGCTTAAGGCCGGTTACACGGAGGATATCCTGTTGCAACGATTCAGCCGCCATTCTAATCCCCGGGTTGGCGGTACTGTCTACCCAGATAGTCGCCGTTTGTTTTGCGGTGCCATCGGCCACCACAAAGTCGCCTGACGCATACTGATGGGTAACATAGTCACTCGCCAGGGCCGGTACGCACAAACACACCAATAAAATACATACAACGCGCTTTAACATGCCTTTACCTCTTATTATTTTCTGGCGTGGGGGCCAATAGTGGTACCAACAAAGCCACCCGCTTTTTGCGTACTTAGCCAGGTAGCATCCTGCGATTCGCCCACGGCCAGCCACTCACCATCCTGCTCAACAGCAAAGTCAATTAATGCTCCCTCGCCGTGAATTTTTACTTTTACTGGCTCCCCCATCGGGGTTGTCAGGGGCAGACGGGCAACAGTGGCTACCTTGCCGTCAACTACCTGTTCAACAAACGCCTCATAGCGCCCCTGCTCACCGCGTAAGCCAAGAAAATAGTGGTAGCGGGCACTTTGGAATGCCGCCAGACCAGCCTCTGCTGATGAAGCGTTGGCGATGGTCACTTCGGTAGTCGCCGCAAACGAAGCGGCAGCCTGATGCGAGCCCACATAGCTCACCATTTCCTTGCTATAAAGGGCATTCTCCAACGGCGACATAGTCAGCACGCCGTTTTCAACACTCACCCAGTGGCGGTCAAAATCCCGCGGAGTTTGCCAGCGCACGCTCAGGCTATTGCCGTCAAACTGGTCATCCCAATCGTAAAAATCCGTGCCCTGCTGCTTGCTGGTTCCAGTCGGGCGCGGGCTGGTAGGCGGAATAGGTGTTTTTGCCGGTAGAATATGCGGCCATTCATTACGCCACTCTACGGGCAGTAAAAAGGTATCCCGCCCCGTGTTATAGAGGTAATTCTCGTACGGTCGGGTGCCTAGAAACACGGCCCACCACTCGCCGGTGTCAGTCTGAATCATGTCGGCATGGCCTGCGGTATCTACCGGGTTGGGTCGCGGCCAGCTCAGATCCCGCTGGGTCAGAATCGGATTGTTTTCGTACGGAATAAAAGGCTCATCCAGAGAACGTGTGCGGAATACCACCTGCGAGTGTTGTGGCCCGGTGCCCCCCTCCGCGCAGGACAAATAATACCAGTCATTCACTTTGTAGATATGCGGCGCTTCAATCCAGATAGGCTCCTGACTAATATCTACACCGCCATTTACCAGCAGTTTGCGGCTGTCGGCTAACACTTTCTGAGCGGCGGGATCATACTCCCACATCCAGATAGCCCGGTGGCCGTTATACAAAGGCTCGCCAGGAGGGGCTTCATTATGAGTGATGTAAACACGGCCATCGTCATCAAAGAAAATGTCCGGGTCGATACCTCCGACTTCCGGTAACCAGATGGGTTCAGACCAGGGACCGGCCGGATCGCTGGCAGTGATAATGAAGTTGCCCCCGTTATCTACCGACGTAGTAATGATATAAAATAGTCCGTCATGGTAGCGAATAGTTGGCGCAAAGATCCCTCTTGAAATGCGTGCGCCGGAGAATTCCATTTGCTCTTCACGGTCAAGGGCATAACCCACCAGCTCCCAGTCGGTCAGATTTTTACTGCGTAAAATGGGTAAGCCCGGGGTATAGCTGAAAGAAGACGTGGTCAGGTAATAATAGTCACCTTTTTTGGTGATAGACGGATCAGGATAGAAGCCCGGCAAAATCGGATTGGCATATTCGCCGGCTGGCGCCGCAGGGCGGTTATTCGGCGTTGCATACTTAAACCAGTCAAAGGTCACTTCTGCAGACATCGCTGCAGGCTTAGCCGTTGCCTGCTGTGCAGACCCTGAAGAACCGGCAGAGTTACACCCGGTCATCAACAGGCCTGTCAGTAAAGATAAAATAACACGCTGCTTCATAAACATTCTCTGTGTACTAATGTGACTGGCATTTAACGTTAAAGCCCGCAAGGCTTCAACGCGCAGGCGTTATGAAAAATCTCACCAGATTTGCGTTTTTTGTGAAGTAAATGTAAACAAGCAGAAGTCGTGTGAAGCGACCGTCGCTATTTAGCTAACCTTATGAATTAAGGGGATTAAGAGATAAAAAAGTGACAAAATAGGGGCCGGAAGCAGGCTGAGTTTTGTTTACCTGCCGCCAGCTATCACATTCAGGATGCCTTGAGTGACAGGTCCTGTTCTTCCTTATCGCGCCGTGCGTCGCGGTACTCCTTGGGCGTTTGGTCAAAGTGCTTTTTAAATACCGCATACATGTACTGCAACGATGGATAACCGCAGATCTTGGCAATCTGTGAGGTGGCTTCGTCAGAATTCTCCAGCATCTTGCAGGCACGGCTTAGTTTTTCATTGTGGATCTCATTGTGAATACTGTGGCCACGTTCTTCTTTAAAACGATGTTCAAGGTTTGAACGGGAGACCCCTACGTAGTCGAGCACCTGGTCTACCTTAATACCACGGCAGGCGTTCTGCCGGATATAATGCATTGCCTGCATTACATGTGGATCGCTGATGGCTTTAAAATCGGTAGACTGACGCTCTGCAACACATTCAGGAGGGATCAGCACCGGCTTGCGCGGCTTATTATGGCCTTTCAGGATTCGGTGCAGAGTTTTAGCAGCCTGAACCCCCATTTCAAAGCAACCCTGACGCACTGAGCTCAGGCTAACCCGGCTCAGATAACGGGCCAGTTCATCATCGTCTATACCGATAACCGACATTTTATCCGGGATGAGCATACCAATATGGTCGCACACCTGCAGTAAATGACGCGCTCGCGAGTCGGTAACCGCAATGATCCCCACCGGCGTTGGCAAGCTTCTCAGCCAGTCGGCCAGACGTTTGGTTGTGTATTGCCAGGTTTCAGGCCGTACCGGATGCCCGCGGTAAACATGACACTCATAGCCCTGAGAGCGGGTGATCTCTAATACCGCATTTTCACGTTCCTGGGCCCAGCGATGATGCTCATTCACCGGTGCACCATAAAATGCAAAGCGCTGGATACCTTTTTGTCTGAGGTGCTCAAAGGCAGCCTGGATGAGGGCGTAGTTATCGGTTGCAACATAAGGTACATCGGGGTAATCGGCCGGATTAGCATAAGAGCCGCCGATGCCCACCACCGGCACCTTGGCTTTATGCAGCGCCGCCTGAATTTCCGGGTTATCATAATCGGCGATAATACCATCACCGCTCCATTCATCGAGATGATCAAGACGTGCCATAAAGTCTTCTTCCAGGTACAAATCCCAGTCAACTTTTGACGTTTGCAGATAATCACCAACACCGGCAATGATGCGTCGGTCGTAAATTTTATTGGCGTTAAATAAAAGCGTAATACTGTGTTTATTCTCAAACATGAACTGCCCCGTGCTAGCCGCTTGTGCCCATAGCGGTTAATGTTTCAGACTTTAACTGTCTAGCAATTAACCACTTTGTTTAAATTAAGTAACTTTTTTTTACGATTTTTGTTGTTTCGAAGCATACTAATACACCTTGTTCGAATTAACAAAAAACTAACAAATTTTCGTAATTGCGATTTAGTGATTTCGCAATCAGCATAAGCGCCTAATCTTTCCGGTGAGAGTAACTATGTATATTGGTATTGATCTTGGCACATCCGGTGTCAAAACCATTTTGACCGATGAAAGCGGCCAGGTGGTGGACTCAGCGTCTGCTTCATTAACGGTAGCCATACCGCAACCGCTGTGGTCTGAACAAAATCCAGAAGATTGGTGGACAGCAACCTGTGCCACACTGGATGAATTAAAGCAGCGTAACGACTTATCGGTTGTTAAGGCGCTGGGTCTTGCAGGACAAATGCACGGCGCCACACTGCTTGATAAAGCAGGTCAGGTATTACGCCCGGCGATTCTGTGGAATGACGGTCGCAGTGAAGACCAGTGCCGAACGCTGGAAAGCACTGTAGCAAAAGCACGGGTGATCACTGGTAACCTGGTGATGCCGGGTTTTACTGCTCCCAAATTATTGTGGGTGAAAGAAAACGAGCCCGACACTTTTAATCAGGTAGATAAAGTTCTGCTACCGAAAGACTACCTGCGCTATAAACTCACCGGTGAGTTTGCGTCAGACATGTCAGATTCGGCCGGCACCAGCTGGCTGAACACCGGTGAACGTAGCTGGAGCAAATCCATGCTGATGGCCTGTGGCTTAAGTGAGAATCACATGCCAAAGCTCTATGAAGGTAACGAGATCACCGGCTATCTAAGCACAGCCTCGGCCAGTCGTTGGGGCATGAATGCTGTTCCGGTAGTGGCAGGCGCCGGCGACAACGCCGCCGGTGCAGTTGGTTGTGGCATTGTTGATGCCGGCCAGGCAATGTTGTCGCTGGGCACCTCCGGCGTGTATTTTGCGGTGACCAATGACTACCGCAGCGACCCGGAATCAGCAGTACACAGCTTTTGTCATGCTGTGGGTCATCGCTGGCATCTGATGTCGGTAATGTTGAGCGCGGCCAGTTGCCTGGACTGGTTTGCCAAAAACTCTGGCTATAGCTCCGTTGCCGAACTATTTGACGACGTGGTTAACAACACCCGGCCGGATGATCCGAATACGCCGTTCTTTTTACCTTATTTAACCGGCGAACGCACACCACATAACAATCCCAATGCCAAAGCCGGCTTTTTTGGATTAACCGCTTCCACCACCCGGGCACATATGGCCCAGGCTGTTGTGCAGGGCGTCTCTATGGCGTTGGCTGACGGTATCGATGCGGTGCACGGCTGTGGTATTCAGGTTGACGGGATAAGCCTGATTGGCGGGGGGGTTAAAAGTACTTACTGGCGCCAGTTACTGGCCGATGTCAGCGGCATTGCCATGAATTATCGCAAAGGTGGTGATGTAGGACCGGCTTTAGGAGCGGCAAGGCTGGCACAGCTCGGCGTTTCACCACAAACACCGGTTAGTGATATATGTCCGGTGCCGGAACTGGTTGCCAGCTACGAGCCTGACTCTGCCCTGAAAAACTATTACGTTCAGCGTCGCCAGCAGTTCCGCGAGCTATACTTTTCACTTCATTCACAATTTTAACAAAAAACACAAAAGTCGATGAAGTTTACATAATTGTCGAATACACGCCGATTGCACAGTATTAGCAATCATCATTATAACGGGCCATTCGGCCCACTCAGGAGTTAACTATGGCGGATTTTTTCCAGGACATCAGCCCAATTCAGTACGAAGGTGCCGAGTCCACTAACCCACTGGCATTTAAACACTATAACCCCAAAGAAGTGGTGTTAGGTAAAACCATGGAAGAGCATTTACGCTTTGCTTCCTGCTACTGGCACAACTTCTGCTGGGACGGCGCCGACGTGTTTGGCGGTAATACCTTCGACCGTCCCTGGTTGCAGCCAGGCGATGCCATGGAGCGAGCAAAACAAAAAGCAGATGTCGCCTTTGAGTTTTTTAGCAAACTCGGCGCACCTTACTATTGCTTTCACGACATTGACGTAGCACCAGAGGGTGACAGCGTTAACGATTATATTCGTAATTTCAGTGAAATGACTGAAGTACTGGCGGCCAAGCAGGAAGCCACCGGCATGAAACTGTTATGGGGCACTGCTAACGTCTTCAGTCACCCGCGTTATATGTCAGGCGCAGCGACCAATCCGGATCCGGAAATCTTTGCCCGCGCAGCAACTCAGGTATTTCACGCCATGAACGCCACTAAAACCCTTGGCGGTGCTAACTATGTGCTGTGGGGTGGCCGTGAGGGTTACGAAACACTGCTCAATACCGATCTCAAGCGTGAGCGTGCTCAGCTTGGCCGCTTTATGAATATGGTGGTGGAGCATAAACACAAAATTGGTTTTGACGGTTTGCTGCTGATAGAGCCAAAACCTCAGGAGCCAACTAAACACCAGTACGATTACGATACGGCAACCGTTTATGGCTTCCTGAAAGAATTCGGCCTGGAAAAGGAGTTCGCGGTAAATATCGAAGCCAACCATGCAACTTTATCCGGCCATTCCTTCCACCACGAAATTGCCACGGCATTTGCACTGGGTGTGTTCGGATCCATTGATGCCAACCGCGGTGACGCACAGTTAGGCTGGGATACTGACCAGTTCCCTAACAGCGTGGAAGAAATGACGCTGATCTGTTACGAAATTCTCAAAAACGGCGGTTACACCTCAGGTGGCTTTAACTTCGACACCAAGTTACGCCGTCAGAGTATTGATGCGGCAGATCTGTTCCACGGCCATATTGGTGGTATGGATACCTGTGCTCTGGGTCTGAAAAAAGCCGCAGCAATGCTTGAAAACGACTTTATTGCCGATGCGAAAGCCAAGCGTTACGCGGGCTGGAACGGCGAGCTGGGCGAGAAAATCCTCAACGGTGCTTTCTCTCTGGAGTCACTGGCCGGCTTAACCACTGAGCAGCAGCTTAACCCAAGACAGGTATCTGGCAGTCAGGAACTGCTGGAAAACCAGGTTAACCAGGTTATCTTCCGCTAAGTCGTTATTTTTACTTAAAAAGTGCAGACAACCTCTGCACTTTTTTTGTTTCTGAAGGAGACATAATTTGATTCGGTTACTTTTGCTATGTACCTGTCTTATCGCCCAATGTGCAGGGGCAGCCACCACATTACACCGGCTTATTTCAGACAACGCGGTGTTACAACGCAATAAGCCTGTTCTGTTAACCGGCACCACAGATTCAAAAGCACCGGTTCAAATTTTCTTTGACGGCGAACTGCTGGGTGAAACCAGCGCAAGCAACGGCAAATGGCGCTTTGAGTTACCAGCCCAACCCGCCGGCGGCCCCCATCAGCTTATTATCAAAAGCAACGACACCCTTACCGTTAATGACTTGCACTTTGGTGATGTGTGGCTAACCTCTGGGCAGTCAAACATGGAGCTGACCATGGCCCGTGTTGAAGAGGCCTATCCGCTCGATGTAGCCGAAGCAGATTTTCCGCTGATCCGCGAATTCACGGTGCCCGATATCTACCGTTTCGATGGCCAGAACAGCGATTACAGTGGCGGTCAGTGGCGCAGTGCCACGCAGCAAAACATTCGCCATCTGTCAGCCGTAGCTTACTACTTTGCCCGCCAGATCCACCTTGATCAGAATGTGCCCATAGGCATTGTTAATGCGTCGCTGGGTGGCTCGCCGATTGAGGCCTGGATGCACAAAGACATTCTTGGCCCCTATCCGGATAAAATTGCCGCCGGTGAACGCTTTGCCGATCCGGCAGTAGACGAGCAAACCCGCAAAGAGGATAAAGCCCGCTCAGATGCCTGGTATGCAAAACTCCATCAGTCCGATAAAGGCTTACAGTCTAACCCCAGCTGGTATGACCCGAGCCTCGACGACAGCGACTGGCAATCAATCACCCTGCCCGGCAATCTGCCAACTAACGGCGAAGGCTTTATTGGNGTNTGGTGGCTCAGAAAAACANTNCACCTGGACGANGTNCCCGCGGAGCCTGTCACACTCCGATTAGGACGCATTGTTGANGCCGACACGGCGTATATNAACGGNCATGAAGTTGGCGGCACAGGTTATCAGTACCCTCCACGGCGCTACAATGTTACGCCGGACATGCTTAANAAAGGCGAAAATGTTATCGCCATTCGCATTACCTCCGNCGGNGGTTCAACAGGATTTGTNCAGGACAAGGCNTACTTTTTAGGCACCGACAANGCGCGNTANCCACTGGCAGGCGAATGGCANTANAANATTGCNGCCNAAATGCCCCGNCTGNNNGGNTCNACGTTTATCCGCTGGCAACCCATGGGNCTCTACAATGCAATGATAGCGCCAGCGACCCNCTTCCCGCTTACCGGGGCCCTGTGGTATCAGGGTGAGTCGAACAGCGGCGCGCCCANTGACTACGCNGANAAGCTAACCGCNATGATTAANCACTGGCGTGGNCAGTGGCAACAGCCGGACATGCCTTTCATTATTGTTCAGCTAACCAATTTTATGGCTCGNCNGGCNCANCCNGTNNANAGCAACTGGGCAGTTCTGCGAGACCAGCAACGCCAGGTTGGAACGCTTGATAACACCGCTTCTGTGGTCACCCTNGATGTGGGAGANTGGAACGACATCCATCCGGTCAATAAGGCTACTGNAGGANAANGGCTTGCACTGGCTGCCCGCAACATCGCCTACGNNCAGGACATTGCTTATCAGGGCCCNGTNCCGACTACAGCAGAGCGACAGGACGACAAAGTCATTGTGCACTTTAGCCATACCGGCGAGGGCCTGACTGAAGCATCCCCCTTAACGCAGAGCTTTGCTNTTGCCGGCGCTGATAACCAGTACTACTGGGCTGACGTACGCATTAGCAACGACAAGGTGATTCTATCCAGCGCTAAGGTCAGTCAACCGNTTCACGTTCGTTATGGCTGGGCTGATAACCCCGAACCCGGTTTNTTCAGTAGTNCCGGGCTTCCCGCAGCGGCTTTCAGTATGGCCGTCACCAGCGCAACCAATGCTGATTAATCTTTGTTTCAGGCCGGAGTAAATATGAGCACTAAACTACTATCATTTAGCAAGCTGGCGATGTCTTTATCACTGGTTTTCGCCATAGGAGCCTGTTCGGGCGTTAACAGCACAAGCAGCACTGCCAGCTCAGCAACCCCAGATAGCCAAGCGCAGCCCGTTGAATTCTATGCCAATCAGGTTGGCTTTTTGCCCCAGCAGCAAAAGCATATCGTGGTAAGAACTTCCCAGATGCTTGCTTATCGGGTAACCCATACTGCCAGCGGTAAGANCGTGCTGGAAGGCACCACCAGTTCACCGGACTACTGGCCACTGGCAGATCAAACCGTGGCTANAGCAGACGTGAGCAGTATTACTGCTCCCGGCCTTTACCGGCTGTCTCTTGGCGACAACGACTACACCACNTTCAGNATTTCNGTNCANCGNGTGAGCGCCCTGCATGATGCGGCGATTAAAGCGTACTATTACAATCGTGCCGGCATGGCGCTGGACCCGGCCTTTGCCGGTAAATGGCACCGCAAAGCCGGCCACCCGGACACCTATGTGCTTAACCTCAACCAGCCGCAGGTTAGCCTGGCAAGCCCCAAAGGCTGGTACGACGCTGGTGATTACAATAAATATAGTGTTAATTCCGGCATATCGACCTACACCCTGATGCGGGCATACCTCGACTTCCCGGCTTTTTATGCGCAGCGACGCTGGAATATCCCGGAGTCCACCAACAACCAGCCCGATTTACTCGATGAAATCAACTGGAACCTGGACTGGATGCTAACCATGCAGGACAGCGACGGCGGCGTTTATCATAAGCTCACCACGTTAAACTTTGCCCCGGCGGTAATGCCGGCACAGGCCACAGAGCAGCGTTATGTGGTGGCCAAGGGCACTGCCGCGTCGCTCAATTTTGCAGCGGTGATGGCAACAGCCGCCAGAGTGTACCCGCAACGGCAAAGCAATTTTCTGGCTGCAGCGAAAAAAGCCTGGCAATGGGCATTAGAAAACCCGCAAATGGCCTATAAGAATGCACAAAACGTAAAAACCGGGGAATACGGCGACTCATCGTTTAGCGATGAATTTGCCTGGGCCGCCAGTGAGCTGTTTGTTACCACCGGCGAGCAGGACTATCTCAGTGAGGCAGAAAATTACCTGGGCTCCCCTGCCACCCCGGGCTGGTCTGATACTATGGGATTAGCCTATCTGTCATTACTCTCTGAGCAAGGGCAAAACGCTCTTCCCGCCGAGCGCTACCAGGCGTTAAAGACGCGCTTTCTGGACTACGCTGACGCACTGGTAAAAACCAGCCAGGCATCCCCGTTCAGAACAGCCATGACCGCCAACGATTTTGTGTGGGGTAGTAACGGCGTTGCCATGAANCACGCNATGGTNTTAGCCAGCGCCTNCCGGNTNAGCAATAACNNCGACTACCGTCATNCCTTCACNGGNNTGGTGGACTATGTACTGGGNAAAAANCCGGTGGNCTACAGCTACGTTACCGGGTTTGGTGAAATATCGCCACGCTTTATCCACCATCGCCAATCCCATGCCGACGGCATTGCCGAGCCGGTACCGGGCTTTTTAGTGGGCGGCGCCCAGAACGGCCAGCAGGATAACTGTCAGTACAGTGCCTCGTTGCCCGCAACTTCATATAAAGACAACTGGTGTAGCTACTCTACTAATGAAGTCACTATCAACTGGAATGCCCCATTGGTGTATTCGCTGGCAGCAATGCTCACCCTTACAGAATAAGTATGCGGGGGGGATAACAAATGTTAACTATTTGTTATCCCGCGCGTCCGCCACACTTGTATTATAATAATTCAAATAAACCAATAAATCCCACAAAATCAGACTATTAGCCATTACCCTTACAACTTTTTGTTAATTCTATGTTGCGATATATGATTTCCAGCTTGTGATATTTTAACATCCCATTGATAGTTATTCCGGCTTCAACGAGTATGTTCCCACCATAGTTGGCTTTCAAAATAGCGGTTACCAGCCGGTCAGCTTCAAAGCCAAGTAAATGGATAACAATAACTCCATACTATTCCAGCGGAGAAGTAAAAATGGCTAGGATTCGGGCACACAGAAATAACCGATACGCTACAACCTTTAATAAATCCCTCGTTGCACTAACGATCCTTTCTGCCCTGCATGGCGCGAATGCCCAGGAGCAGGATGATCAGGAAAAAGCGGCATCGAACGAAGAAGAAGTCGTAGAAAAAATTGAAGTTAAGGGGATCCGCGGCAATCTCCTTAATGCACAGAACCTCAAACGTTATTCCGATACGGTAGTGGATGCCATTACCGCCGATGACATCGGTACACTGCCCGACCGCAGTGTTCTTGAAGCCATTCAGCGATTACCCGGTGTATCCATTGAACGCTTTGCAGGCCCCGACGACCCAGACCACTTTAGCGTTGAAGGCAGTGGCGCCATTATTCGTGGCATGACCCAGACACGAAGTGAATTTAACGGGCGGGACTCTTTCACGGCTAATAGTGGTCGGGGCCTTTCTTTTCAGGATGTATCGCCTGAGTTGATGGGCGGTGTGGATATTTACAAAAACCAGACCGCCGACATGATTGAAGGCGGGATTGGCGGTACCGTTAGTCTGCGCACACGCAAACCCTTTGATTCAGAGGGCCGGGTAATTGCGTTTGGTGGCGATTACTCTTATGGCGATGTGGCCGAAAAAGGCAGTCCCACATTTTCCGGGCTCTACAGCGATCGTATCGACCTTGCCGAAAAAGGCGAGATTGGCTTCCTGGTTAACTATGCTAACTCACAACTTTACGGTGAGTCACATGGTATTCAGTCTGATGCTTACGTGCAGACTTACGCCCGCGATATAGCGGGGGCGGAAGCCTTTACCGGCGCAGACAACAACGGTACGGTGTGGATGCCTAACGCGTCGAACCTGCTTAAAAAGTTTGACGACCGCAAACGAGAGGGCTTTGCCAGTACCCTGCAATGGGAAAATGAAGATGAAACCCTGTTGGCGACCATGCAGTACATTCGCTCTGATGCGTCATTATCGTGGCATGAGCAGGCGGTTAAATATCAGGGCGGTTACTACAATCTGGATAATCGCCGCACCCGGGCGCTGGAAGGCACCGAGTTTGAGTTCGATGACGATGGCCTGTTTGGCTCTGGTACCATGGTACAGGGTGTTGACGGCTGGCGCGCCGCCGACGGCAATAATGACCGGGTAATCCGCTCATGGGAAAGCGGCGGTCGCCCGCAATTTGGCTATCCCTACCAGTTTGATTCGCGTGTAAAACAAACCGATACCCTGGTTGAGGATCTGTCGTTTAACCTTGAGTGGATGGCTACTGATGCACTGGAGCTGGAAGCTGATGTACAGTACATCAAAGCCAAAACCCGCGACGACGATGTGGTGTTACATACTGCCGCATTTGCCGGTCAGACTTATGACGTAACCGGCAGCACACCTACCATGACCCTCATCGAACCCTATTTTGGTTACCGGGATGCAAACCCCGACGTTTATGCCGAAGGGAATTATCCGGGCTTTACCGGCGACCCGGCCGGCGACAGCAACTACTTCCAGGACCCCACGTCTTATTTCCTGCGTAGTGCCATGGACCACTGGGAACGTTCCGAGGGTGATTCTTTTGCGACCAGACTGGATGCTACGTATCACCTCGACAGTGACGGTATTTTCACTTCAGTACAATCAGGTGTGCGCTACGCAAAGCGGGAACAGACCGTACGCTCTACCAGCTACAACTGGGGAGCATTAGGTCCAGAGTTCAGCAGTGCCGCACCAGCCGGCTGGCTCGACACCATTCCGGTCGATGCCAGTAATTTTGAACTGGTCGACTGGTCTGATTTTCATGGGGGTGGCATCGCCGATATCCCGGGCAATCAAACCATTCATGCTACCGAAGCCTATGTGCGGTCGATTATCGCTGGCGCTCGCCCATATATGACGGGCGGAGGCACATGGGAGCCCTATCCGGACCGTCCGGGTGTCGATGATAAGTATGGTATCTTTACACCCGGCGAGGTCAATCTGACTACTGAGGAAAATAAAGCAATTTACCTGCGGGTAAACTTCGAAGGTACAGGCGATCTGCGCTATAGCGGTAATATTGGTTTACGTTATGTTCAGCTCGACCGTCAGGCTGATGGAGCAGTGACCTTCCCTGATTTAGTGCCGGACTTTATGCCTCCTGAGGCTTTACAAGGCGCTCCGCTGACAGCTGAGATTGTTACCAACTGGCTTAATGAACAGATTAATGCAGGCAATTATGCCGACCTTGAGGAAGCTCTCGAGGCCGAAGAAAACCGCTGGATTGGCGATCAACGCAACTACCTGTCTAATGCCGANCGTAATTTTGGTAATGATGCNGAAGANCGCCTGTCTGCCGAAACCGACTTTGATATGCTGCTNCCCAGCTTTAACCTGAAAATCGAAGTNGCCGATGATCTCATTACCCGCTTCGCGTTNTCAAAAGCNGTNGCGCTNCCTGATATGTCGGATATCCGTAACCGTGCCACNCTNGGNACTGAGTCTATCCAGGCTATCCGNCCAATCAGTAATCCTGATCCGGANAATCCACCAGAGCCAGGTGANAANCTGATCCAGTCGGCCTATGTGCCAGCCTGGACNGGNTCNGGNGGTAACCCGTTNTTAAAACCNATGGANTCTACCCAGTACGATCTTGCACTGGAATGGTATTTTGCTGAGGTTGGTCAGTTGAGTGTGACCTATTTCCATAAAGACCTGAAAAACTACTTNATNCAGGGNGCNGCGGTNCAGGAGTACACCAACCCCACNACCGGTCAGGTGCAGTCGGCGCTNGTNAANTCCACCACCAANGGCGGTAAAGGCAAAATGGACGGCGTTGAAATTGCCTATCANCAATTCTACGACATGCTTCCGGCGCCATGGGANGGNCTGGGTGTGCAGGCTACCTACACNTANATCAATGCGTCCGGCGTGCCCAATAACGAAGTNGATGTAGAAGATGAAAGCTGGTTAGGCGATGATTTTACCGACACTGGTATTCGCGTAAATCTGGATAATGTGCCGCTACAAGGTCAGTCAAAACATACTGCCAATATTGTGGCCATGTATGAGAAGAATGGCTGGAGTGCACGACTGGCGTATAACTGGCGTTCACGTTACCTGCTTACTACCCGTGACGTCATCTCCAAGGCACCGCTGTTTTATAACGATATTGGTCAGTTAGACGGCTCCATATTCTACAACTGGAACGAGAATGTTACGGTGGGTATTCAAGGCACCAACCTGACCAATTCGCAGTCTGAAACCATTATGGTATTAAATAACGAAGGNCAGGAAGCAGGNCGCTCGTGGTTTAAATCAGACCGCCGTCTGGCATTTGTAATTAGAGCAAACTTTTAATCACACGTGCACGGCGTAATGGATCAGGCCCTGGCTAAGGGCCTGATTTTTTTGTTTCAGGGGTAAACATGCAAACACAATTAAANAANATCATCATTCTGGGNGGCGGTTCNGCNGGCTGGATGACGGCTGCCGCACTAGGCAAAATTTTAAGTAAACACCCCTGTGACATTCAGGTNATTGANTCAGAAGANATTGGTACNGTGGGNGTTGGNGAAGCNACTATCCCGCAAATCCAGTTNTTCAACGACTTAATCGGNCTGGATGAAGATACCTTTNTAAAACGNACCCAGGGCACNTTTAAACTGGGGATCCANTTTCANAACTGGCGCAAGCCNGGCCANAGCTANTANCACGCNTTTGGTGANGTGGGNAANAANATGGANGGTGTGCACTTTTATCANTACTGGCTCAAAATGCGCCAGCAAGGTAAAGCCGCGCCNCTGGATGAATANACNCTNTCGTCGTTNGCCTGCAANGAAAAGCGTTTTATGCGNCCNTTTGAAGCGGGCAACTCGCCNCTNTCAAACATCGCCTATGCNTTTCATTTNGATGCNGGCNTGTANGCTAAATTTNTGCGNGAGGTGGCCGAAAGCCATGGCGTGCAGCGTACNGAAGGNAANGTCACTGAAGTCCGTCAGCACCCGGACGGCNCTATNCAGTCNNTNATTNTNGAAAACGGNANCGAACATGNNGCNGACTTCTTTATCGACTGCTCCGGCTTTCGCGCTCTGCTAATCGANCAAACCCTNAAAACCGGTTATGAAGACTGGCGTCANTGGCTNCCCNGNGATCGCGCCNTCACAGCGCCNTCNTCGCTCACCGAAACNCCNTGGCCATTTACCCGGGCTGCCGCNCAGCAAGCCGGNTGGCAGTGGCGTATTCCGTTGCAACACAGAGTNGGTAACGGNCACGTTTATTGCAGTGAATTTATGACCGACGAGGAAGCANAAAANACCCTGCGATTAAACATNGANGGCGANCTGCTGGCNGACCCGNGACAAATTCGATTTGTCACCGGNAAACGAAANAAGTTCTGGCANAAGAACTGTCTGGCNGTNGGCTTATCCGGCGGCTTTATGGAGCCACTGGAGTCCACCAGCCTGCATCTGGTGCAGGTAGCGATTTCCAAATTCTTTAGNTACTTTCCGTTTCAGCAACCGTGCCAGAGTGATATTGACCAGTACAACGCAGAGATGGACTTTGAATTTACCCGTATCCGCGATTTTCTGATCCTGCACTATCATGTTACCGAGCGAGAGGACACAGAGTTCTGGCGTTACTGTAAACATATGCCTATCCCCGACACCTTGCAGGAAAAAATCGACCACTTTAAGGCTAACGGCCGCATCAGCCGTTTTAATAACGAGTTGTTTAATGATCTGAGCTGGTTTGAGGTGATGTACGGCCAGGGCCTGCGCCCCGAGGGATATCACGCGCTGGCCGACATTTTTCCGGAGGAGGAACTGGCCCGGCGCCTGGAAGGGATCCAGCGAGTGGTGAGAAAATCCGTGGATTACATGCCCGGCCACGCCGAGTTTATTGCTAAAACCTGTGCCGCAAACCGTGACTAATATCAGGATGCTGCCGGTCCCCGGCAGTAATCATCAGGTGCTGGTGATCGACGATTTTATGCCTGCGCCAGACAAATTAATCGATTACGCGGTGGCCCCGCAACAGCCACCCAGTGAATCGCCGGTGTACCCGGGTCTGAGGGCGCCAGTACCGCCCGGCTATCTGAAATACGCCATAGCCACCATAAACCGGGCTTTTCAGCACGAAAAGTTCACTGCAAGGGTAAGTGATGGTGAAGCCTACTTTGCCATGGTAACCCGTGCAGCTGACGAGTTAACCCTTGAGCAATCTATCCCCCACTTTGACCGGCCGCTGCTCAATGAGTACGCTGTCGTTCATTACCTGTGTTCACCGGCGTTTGGCGGAACCAGCTTTTACCGTTACAAACCTACCGCACAGGTGGCAATCACCCGGCCTGGTCTTCAGGCTTATCAACAAAATTTGGCGCAACACCTGAAAACTTATCCCGCTGAACGCGGCTATATAAACGGTGATACGCCATTATTTGAACGGGTATTGCAGGTGTCCTGTGAGTTTAACCGGGCTGTGATTTACCCCTGTGCGCTGCTTCACTCTGGGGATATCGCGAAGCGGTTTATTGCGGATTTAAACCCGTACACCGCTCGCTTTACCGTTACCGCCTTTTTACGCTAGTTACTCCGGCGTAACCAGCTCAGCCACGGCGTGATAAGCCGCTTTGTGCTCGCCCTCGCGGTCCAGCAGCAGTGGGTAATCCGTGCGCCCGCGAATAGGCCAGTTATTGCGCCAGGAGTCACCGTCGGTAATGCCCCACAAGGTAACGCGGCTGATATGCCCGGCATGCTTAAGAAACAGAGCAAACAACGATTCATATTTGCCAGCCAGATCTTGTTGCTGCTTCTCGGGTAAGCCGTCAACATAAGGGTCATAAACCGGATGCGCGGTAAAACTCTGGGTAATATCCGCGCCGGTATGGGCATTTTCCGGTAGGGGTAATACGGTAACGTCCAGTTCGGTAATGGCTACATTTGTACCGGCGTTAATCAGCGCTGTAATGCTTTGCTCAACATCACTGATGGCCGGATAGAACAACGAATAGTGGCCCTGCATGCCCACGGCATGTACTTTAATGCCTTTGCTGGCCAATTGTTTAACCAGCCGGACGGCCCCCGCCACTTTTTGCGGCTTTTTTAGGGTGTAAT
>NZIK01000045.1 GCA_002691625.1 Alteromonadaceae bacterium | reverse complement strand
CATCAAAAAAACTATTTGATCACACTAATGATGATAAATATAACGAATTAAATCGATCAGATATCAGAGTAATTTAACAAAAGTACGATCTTGCCCTGATCGCTCCTAAGATTTCTATTACCCGCTTCGCAAAAGATTTTTCAAATAAAAAAGACTCGATCGCTCCATATGTTTATAAAAACAACATGGACGGCGTCGACGTGGAAGTGGCTATTGGTTTCTATCGCTCGCTCGGCACGGATGAAGAAGAGCAAGACGAAAAAGATGGAAAATCGGTAAGCACAAACGCTGGTATCACGATAATTTGCAACGACAGGGTCGTTCTTCACAACGATAAGACGCATGTAACAGGTTGGGGAGAGGCGGGAGTGCCCCGGTACCACACCCAATTTATAGGAATTTCAGGGGTTGTTATTTTCCAGTCCAATACCCCGGCAAAGTTGCCTCTGAAAACAACAAAAAGAGGGGTGGATAGCAGTTCGCAGATTTATGCGGTTGTTAAAGATAAGGTTCGAGAAGGTATAAAGATATTTACCGACTTTACGAATAAATGGAAAAAAATCTCGAAAGGAGAGTTATCTGAACATTTTAGGATAGAGGAAACAGAATCGGCTCCAAGTATTTCGCTATCCCAAAAAGTAAGGACTGAGGAGTGGAGCAACGTTCGGAGAGATGGGGGCAAGGTATTCAAACCCAGGCTTCCGCTGCCAAAAGAGACTGACCCCACGGAACGTGTTGTATTCACGAAAAAGAGAAGTGAAGTACAGGCTGTATCCGAATACTTGTTCGACGAGGTGCGCCCGACGACGTTCGTCGGGGAGTATTGTTTCGATCAGATTCTTAAAAAGGTGTGATATGTCGGCAGGGACTTCTATACCGTATCATCTGAGGCCCAATAAGGCCGTGGAGCGGGGACTGTTCATCCAGTCGCTCCGCAAGATAAACAAATTTACTAACATATCGGATTATCGTTACATAGGCTTTGGAGGTCCGTTTTTGGAGGACTTCAAAGTATTGCATCACGAATTAAAGATCTCTGATATGGTTTGCGTAGAGATAGACGAGAACGTCCGATTGCGGCAGCAGTTCAACAAACCGCTCTCGTGCATAGATTTTTTAGACGAGGCTTGCTCAGCTACCGATTTCATTAACGAGTATGAGTTCGATAAGGAATCTATCGTATGGCTTGACTTCGTATCGTTCAAGGACTTGAACCGTCAGCTGTCGGATGTAAGTAGGTTGTTGAGTAACCTATGCCATGGTGACATATTCAAAGTAACCTTGAACGCGAACTCGGCAAATTTGGGGAATGTAGACGACGGGGCAAATCAGCATAAGTACCGGCTTAAAAAGTTCAAAGAGTTGGTAACGTCAGAGTTCGAACCTCATGGCTTAACTGAAGAGTCTATGTATTCGAAAGTATTTCCAAACACTCTGTTGGAAGCGTTGAACAGGGCCGTGTCGAAAGGTATGGCTTCGGCCTGTCAGTTGGAGGCCGTCCTATTAAGCGCTTTTGTATATGAGGATGGGCAGAAAATGCTGACTGCCACAGGAATCGTGCTCAACAAAACCGAGAAAGATGAGTTTTTCGAAAAAACGCGCATCGACATTTGGCCTTATTTTGCAAGCAATTGGAAAGAAACAAAAAATATTTCGTTGCCTGCCTTATCTGCTAGGGAGAGACTGCAGGTCGAACAGATGCTCCCTGATGGAAGTTACGAAGAAATAAGGGATAGCTTGGGATTTTACATCGGTCCAAACGAACGGTCCGCAAAAGAGCAATTGGAGAACTTTATGTCCTACTACCGATCATTTCCTTGGTTTGGCAAGGTTGCACTATAGAGCCTAATCCAAATAGTGCAGATTATTATCGGATATTTTTTATTTAGCGGTCGCGCGAATCGAAAAGTTTTGCGATAATACAATGATAGGAAATTTTGGAAAAATGAAGAATGAAATTAAACCCTACAATAGTTGATCTGTTCTGCGGTTGCGGCGGTTTCGGGCTCGGCGCTGAGTTGGCAGGGTTTAGAACGGTAGCAGCGGTTGATATAGATCCGACCCTTCAGTCTGCATACAAAAAAAATTTTCCCGAAACTCACGTACTAAACGGCGATTTGTCTAAGTTGAACGAAGAGTCCTGGCGGATGATATTGAACGGTGTCGAAGTAGACGGCGTAATAGGGGGGCCGCCGTGTCAGGGCTATAGCCGTATGGGGAAGTCAGATAAGGAAGACCCTAGAAGAACGCTATTAGGTCACTTTTTCAGAAATGTAAATGTCATTAGTCCCAAGTTCTTTATCATGGAAAATGTCGAGGGGCTGATGGATGAGCGGAATGTTTACGAGTTGGAAAACGCGGTAAAGACTCTAGACAAAAAGTACAAGGTGCTTAAGCCGATGATCGTTGATGCTTCCTTATATGGGGCGCCGACTAAGCGACAAAGGGTGATACTCATCGGATACGACCCTAAGAGGTTGTCCCCGCTTACAGCTAGCGACTTTCAACCTGAAGGTACGCTAAACACCACCGTGAGGGATGCGATCTCGGATTTGGCTTCCCCCATCGCTCAAAGCAAAGACAATGAAAATTTTGGTTGGGAAAAGTACCCCGAACAGCATGAGCTGTCTGCTTATGCGCAGAGAATGAGAGCTTTTCCAAGAAAAGGGCTGGGTTGGAGCGAATCTCTCGAGAAGCTGAGGGATGGACTGGTTAGTGGGTATTTCGATACTAGGCATACGGCTATCGTAAGAAAGCGCTATGCCGAAACAATGCCGGGAATGGTCGATAAGGTTAGTAGGGCCAAGAAGTTGGCTTGGGGCGGCTTATGCCCTACTCTTAGAGCTGGAACAGGTTCGGACAAGGGCAGCCATCAAGCGGTACGTCCCCTTCATCCCGAGCAGCCCAGAGTTATAACAGTTCGAGAAGCTGCAAGGCTTCAAGGCTTCCCCGATTGGTTCGTTTTCCACCCAACAAAGTGGCATAGTTTTAGGATGATAGGAAACAGTGTTTCGCCAATATTGTCCGAAAGCATCTTAAGTAAAATAAAGCTGAAGCTTGAAGTTAAAAAAAGCTCTTCGAGAAAGGCAGTGTAATTTCTGGTAAATAGGGAAGTTGGATGTCAACAATAGAAAATGTGAGCGAAGTAATAATAAATACTGGTATTGAGCCCTCATTTCTGTCGGAGACGCTTACTGCTGATATTGAACTCACAGATGCATTGTTTGATTTGATAGACAATTCCATCGATGCTGCTAGGGAACAAATATTAGCGCAGAAGAATGTGAAGCTTGATAGTCATGGACTTCCGGCGGACTATTCGGGCTACCAAATCAGACTTAGGTTTTCTGCTCATAGCATAACTGTTAAAGACAACTGCTCTGGTTTCGATGAAGCCACTTTGACTAATTCAGCTTTTATTACTGGTAGAAAATCAAGCCATCGATTTGGCATTGGGCACTATGGTTTGGGATTAAAAAGGGCTTTGCTCAAGGCTGGGAGTCGCTTTGGATTTGCGTCTGATAACGGAGTGGCAAGGTATAGAGCTCTTTTCAATTCGTCATCCTTTTCTGGGAACGAAAAAAACCAAATCCCGGCTAAAAGATATCCAACAAAAAACAAGCCCTATTCACTGTTTACCGTCTCAGGTTTGTTTTCGGACATTAAGCATGAGATAGAAGATCAGGCGTGGTTCGACTATTTGGTTAAAAAACTAGGGGTGCGGTATGGGATTTTTATTCATAAGGGCTTGCAGATAACCGTGGTAAATAGCACCCTAGATGGGCGTGCCACTTGCTTTATAAAAAGCTCGATTCCGAGTTTAAGAAAAGGGAAACCTATTACACCTTTTAGTGACCGAATGAGTACTGAAGGATTGGATGTGTATTTTAATGTCGGTGTTCACGAAAAGTATAAATTTGCTGGTGAGGAAGAGAACGACTCTAAACAGAATGGGCTGATCAGTGAAACATATGGCCTGTATTTTATAAGTAATGACCGTGTCATTGTTGACGCGAGCACAGATAAAAAGCACGGCTTCACCACTTCATGGCACAATGAGTACAGCGGTTTTATTTGTCTAATAAGAATGATCGGAGATAATCCGGGAAAACTTCCATGGAATACTGCTAAAACGGAGCTTAAACTAGGTTCATCAGTTTTCATCAGTATCCGAGAAAAAGTTGAAAAACTTGCCAAGGAGTATCGATCTAGAGCAAATGTATTAAAAAATATCTGGAAAGAGATCAGAGAAAACCCAATGATTGAGGTCGAAGCTCGCAAAGCTGAGTTCGCGGAGCGAACAGGATTAATCTTTACCAAGCCATCTAAAGGTACTAGCAAAGTTGGAAGCGGAGGGCGCATTAAGTCGAAGCCCGATTCTGGAAAGAATGGTGAGCAACTAAAGAAGACTGCGGTTGAAGCGAAGAATATTCAGAAAAGAGCAGAAAACAATAAAGGTAAACATACCCAACACTGGACCACGTTGCTTCCTGCCAGATTTCCAATTTCCGACGATCACGAAGTACTAGACAATCTGATTATTGAGTCGATAGACCTCGAAATGCGCAGTGCTCCGCACGCTAGTTCGATGCTATATAGATCGCTGCTCGAAACGGCATCGAGGAGATTTGTTAAAAGTCGTAACTTGTTTGTTGAAATAAAGGACTATTATTACGCGCGGGGCGAGGGTAAACGGAAAAATCATTCGGAAGAGTATAAAAGAAACCAGTCAGTTGACTTAAGCATGGTAGCTGATTGGCTGGTTGTACAAAGTGATATCTTTCCTCCGGAGGAAAGAAATGAATTGAAAGTTGCGGCGAGAAAGATGAAAGGGCACATTAAAGTTCTAAATGGGATCGTTCACGGACTTCAGGTTAGCAATGAGTCTCAGCTGTCTATTATTCGGAATGAAACGATATCGATACTTCGTTTTTTGGTGAGCTGATAAACCCAAGCGGCTTGAAATCAAGTACCACAATCGAAAGATACTTCGATAGAAATAATAGTGCTACGGACGCTGCATTCGCTTGGCTTCAGATATTCATCGCATAATAAGAATCTCCCTAGCTGCCCCGTCATAGTTCGAAAAAGCACAACAATCTGTGTGATTTATTTAATGTATGCTTCTGGCTCCATCACCAGGGGTGCTAAAATTCGTATATTCCCATAGCTAACATTGAATCTTAGTGGGAGAGGTTCCGATACAACCAAGAGCGAGACCAGCGTGCTATATACTGCTCTCAAATAGTTAGGGTAGAGAGTATTGATTGTCTTAGCATACTAGGCGAAAAAGGAGGAGGCATTGTTAGTAGCATTATCCCAGTGTCTTCGATTTACTGGCTAAGTTTAATGTGTAGTATGATACTTTATTACTTGGTATGAGTTCCATTTCGGAGGTTATCATGCGGTTAGTATGATACTTTATTTTCTGTGGTTCCATTTCAACAACTAAAAATCAGTGCGTTAAGATTTGTCCAGTATGAAACTTTATTACTGCCCTACATTTTGCTGTAGATTGACAAAAAACTATCATACTTACAAAAAAGTATCATACTAAACAAAAAAGTATCATACTTAATATGATCCGAGCTATGCTTTGACTTAATAGCCTTGCTCGGATTATCAATATGAGTATGAAAGCCGCTTTCTTAAGCCCCTACCCGAAAGAAATTAAGAGTCTTCTTCAGCCTGCAATTCTGAGACGCTTACAAAAAGAAAAACGTGGCCAAGGTTACGGAAAAGATTATCAGCCCTTTTTAACTGTACGAGATGTTCCGAGCAAGGGAAGGGTACATCGCCGTCCAGCTCTTACTCATAACCGTATCGTCCATCTACTTTCAGACCTTGAGCTTGCAGCATTTTTACTTTTTGATTGGAATGACGCTGTGGTCGATATACGTGAGCAGTTCCCTCTTAACCCTGAAGCCACAATTGATATTGCAAAAAGGTTAGGAATCAAACATCCCGTATACAAAGGGATACTTCAGGTTATGACTACTGATTTTTTAATTGATATGGAAATTGATGGGGTTCTAGTTAGCCATGCTGTTTCAGTAAAGTATGCTGAAGATCTAGAGGATGCGCGCACACTAGAAAAGCAGGAGATTGAGCGTCGCTTTTGGGAGAATGAAAAAGTAGCTTGGTACGCATTTACAGAACACGATGTGCCAGTTACGTCGGTAAAAAATATCCGCTGGCTAGCGTCTCACATGCACAGTTATGACCTTGAAGTTTCCGAAAGAATGGGCATTTTCGAACGAATCGCCAAAGCGCTTGATGGCAATTCAGAGGAAAAATTGCCAGTACCATTACGAGAGCTGGATGACAACTATGCTCAGGTGCCCGGCGCTCACCTCCAATACTTCAGGCATTTAGCCGCACAACAGGCTTTTCTTTGGGATATTCACGGAACACTGCACACCAAGCTAAAAGCAAAGGATATAGAACTGTCAGAGTACTGGTTAAATCAGGAGGCAAATTATGTTCATGCCAAATGATGTTTATCAGTGGGATACCCAGAGAATCAGGATACTCTGGAGTAATCCGCAAGTAATTTATTGGATAAATATAGATGACGAAAGAGCCCTACCACAAGTAACACTGAAATCACAATTTGAACACTTGTTGGCTAGAGCCGATCTTAAAGTAATCAATGACCCTTACGTAAATATCAGCATGAGCGCGCCTAAGGCAGGTTCGAAATCTGAGGAAGTGCAACAAAAAGCATGGATTGCTATCAAGGATATGGTCAAGTCGGAGCCCGGTATTTATGAGAGGAAAGCCCGTGGCTTGCTGATGTGTAAGATCATGGAAGAGAACAAAGTTACCAAACAAACTTTGTATCGTTGGCTGCGAAAATATTGGCAATTTGGTATGTGTGCAAATTCATTGAGTGGACGTTATGATTTGTGTGGGGGACGAGGAAAACCGAAAACATTTAAAGGTAAGAGAAACGGACCCATTCGCACACGTAATCAGGGTGAAGGTGTCCCGATCACCGATCAAGTCAAATCTCTTTTCAGGGTGGTCATCCAAAAAAGTTATCTCAACGAAAATAAATATGACTTCGATTATGCGTACAACCAATTATTGATCGCTTATGGGGCGGCGTTTTTCAAGGTAGTTGTCGCCTGAGCNGTTAAGCTGCTTCTTTTTTATTCTCCGGATTTANCTCNACGCTTCCGATCTTATCCCAGTTTCTGGNNTCACCAGACCAACGACTNGGATTNNTCACTTTTGCCTNGGCATATAACTCAGNGCGCTNTGCCAGTATCTGTTGGTCTTCNCCTTTGTGTCGCTGCTCNGGGGTAACGAATNTTATGCGGCTNTGGCGATGTTCGGTGTTATACCAGCGGACAAAATCTCGCACCCAGGCTCGCGCTTCNTCCAGNGACTTAAAGCCTTCACTCGGCCATCTATGGCAGTATTTGACTGTGCGGAACAGAGATTCTGANTANGGNTTNTCATTACTGACNCCGGGACGGCTNCGTGAGCCGATAACGCCCATTTCAATCATCTTAGCTTGCATGGTCAGGCTCTTCATCGGACTGCCATTATCAGAATGTAAGATTATCTCGTCATTCACGCATTTCTCAGACCATAGCGTGCGTTCCAAGAGGTTAGCGGCATGATCACCAGACTCGCAATCATACACTTCCCATCCCACAACTTTACGGCTAAAAATATCCATTATCATGTACAGATAAAAGAACCGACCAATGACCGTAGAGGGGCAGTACGATATATCCCAGGTCCACACTTCACAGGGTCCCGTAGCCGTAAATCCATCAGGTTTTGCCTGTGTACCTTTGGGTTTTGCTTTGCCTCTGTGGCTAAGCTGATTATTGGCTTTCAATATACGGTAAAAGCTGGATTCCGAACCCAGATAAACTCCCTCATCGGCCAACATGGGCACAATCTGACTGGGCGGCAGACTGGCAAACCGCTCTTCATTGCAGATATCCAAAATGGCTTGTTGTTCTATCTCAGTTAGCTTATTTGCAGGCGTCGGCCTGCTCGCCTCCGGGCGCTTATCTGCACAAATTCCATCCGCGTCCCGCCATCGTTGTAACGTGCGCAGGGATAAGCCGATGATGCCACAGGCTTTGTGCTTTCTGGCCCCCGCACTAACGGCTTCATCAATCAGTGAAATATAGTATTGCCTATCTGAGAACGTGGTTAGTTGTCCTCGTCTTCCCCCCAGTAGGCATTTAACTTTTTTCTAAGCACCAGAAGCGCAGCAGTTTCGGCTAACGCTGCGTCTTTGCGTTTTAACTCTCTTTCCAGCTCTTTAATGCGTTTCTTATCCGCTTTACGTTCCTGGGCCTGCTGTTTACGCTTATCCGCCTCGGATTGATTACCGGAGATACAGCTATGTTTCCATTGCTGGATTTGCTCCGGGAAAAGGCCCTTTTTCCGGCAGTATTCACTTACCTCAACTTCCGACATGGCAGCAGTCTCTATCACCGCAGAAAACTTCTGCTCTGCGGTCCAATTCTCTGGCGTATTACTTTTAGTCAAACTGAAATCGGCCTCTGTATACTTGTCCCGCCAACCATACAACGTAGACAGGCTAATACCTTCTCTTTGCGCAAACTGGCGTAATGATAAACCGCTTTCAATCAACTTACTAACCACTGCCTTTTTATGTTCTTCTGGATAATGTCTCACTCATGCCTAACTTCCGCACCCTGTCTAATACTATGAAAAACTGAGGCGACAACTATCCTGACACAGGGGGATCTAGGGAAGGTGTATTAGTGTTCATCATTGTGTTCCTTGTGTATTAATTGAGAAACTACAAAGGAACAGCTAACGCAAAATTTAAGTGTTTAAGGATTTCTTTCGGGTTTCTTACTGGGAGTTTCTTGTACTCTCAAACACCCACTGTTTTTCCTTGTTTATAACCCACCTGAAAAAAGAAAGCTCACGACGTTTGTTGTGAGCGTAAACGCTTATAGTGCCCGCCGCTGCTGTTGTTGACGTTCGTCAACGCAGTGACTCTACGCCGCAATCGCGGCTAGCACCAACGCTTAAGGCGCATGTTCTCGTGCTGCGCACTACCCCCCATTTTGCCTCTCATATCTATGTATTTCATACACAGCTATTCGTTGCGCTAGCGTTGCTTGCGGCAAGGGGTTTGATTCATAGCGCTTTCGCCCTATTCACCAAATTTTGCTAGGGCAAAACAAAATAGGGGGTAGTTCGCAACTGCGAACATGCGCCAGCTTCAAAAGAAAATGTGCTTCGCAATTGTCTTCCTGCGCGAGCTATTGAGTTGTTTCACAACTGCTTTTTGCACGCAAACTTTTAATTTGGTGCTATCACTTTGCTTTGCAACTGGTAATTCATGCTTTCCAAGCATAATCAGATTTTATTTAAAAAATTTTTTTGAGGGAGAATATTCATGTCGAGTCTGGCTTCTTAACTAGATGCCGCAAACTTTAATCAGTAAAAGAATGAGTAGGAAAAAGATATGAATTAAAAATGTACCAGGGTTTCAGCAACTGAGAGCTGACTAGTTTTGCGTAGCGGCTAACGCTCTAAGAACGAAGACTCGACATCTTTAACTTACCAATGAATTGCAATACCACAGCTATGCTGTTGGACGTTAAGAGGAAAGAGTTTGCATTAGGGTTATTTTTCATTAACGTAATTTTGTGCTGATTAAAAAACAAGAGGACAGCACAATGTCATTACTAAGTTATCAATTGTTCGGACACTGCTCGGAAAGCGGTGAAGAGGCTAATACTTCAGCACTCGATGAGAGCGAGTATGATGCGCCTGGAGTTAATGAAGCAACGGGATTACCGCTTTTATCTAGTGGAGTAAAAGGTTGTCCTGGTGTTATCGACGTAGAAGGAAATCCACGCGGCACTGATATGTCAGACCACCTAGGTGTTGATACCACGCTCGATATTAG